>NZ_JBHSQB010000008.1:0-231353 GCF_042658345.1 Flavobacterium qiangtangense | reverse complement strand
AGGTAACAACAAGTGTCGTGTCGCCTCCTGTTATTTCCCCCGTTTTAAGCGAAAGGTTGAAAGCCGCAAAGCCGTCATTGTTGTCGTCGCAGACTTCCAGCGCGGTAGGCGTGACTGCATCGGGAGATTCAAAAATAGAAACATTAAAACTGCTTTCGTCTGAACAATTTGGAATTGTTCCTGTTTCTGCGTATATGTATATAAGTTGCGTCGTGTTAATAACGTCTCCTGCAAAAAGCGGAGTTCCAGTTCCATTAGTTCCTGTAAAATAATTTCCAACATTTAAAGCAGGAAGAATAAATTCGTTACAAGCAACTACTGCGGCAGGAGTGTCTACAACAGGAGTAATATTTACTTCAACTAAAAAGCTGTCTTCATTAGTACAATTTGGAACAGTATTGCTTTGCGCATAAACATAAATGGTTTGTGTGGAATTAATTGCTGTTCCTACAGGCAATTGCGTTCCAGATCCATTTTGTCCTGTAAAATAATTACCTACTGTTAACGCAGGAAGGATGTACTCGTCACAAACAACAACGTCGCTTTGCGGTTCTACTTCAGGAGTTGGATTTACAATCAAGCTGAAACTTGTGATACCAAAATCTAACGGATTGTCGTTATTCTGAACTCTTACATAGATAATTTGATTATTAGAACCCAAGAAAGTATTTGCTGATGCTATAAATGGAGTTCCTGCCTCTGCATCTTGCTGATTTAAATGATATGTAACTGTATTTTCAGACGCTGGCTCTCCGTCTAAAACCGTTTCGTCATTGACAGTTAAATCAAAAACTGATTGACCATCGTTTGGCAGTTCATCGCAAACAGCCATATTTGCAGGCTGAGGCGGGGTACAACTTTCTACGAATAAATCAAATTGAAGAATTCCGTTACATTGTGTGGAAGAGTTTACGTCTTCTACTTTAACAATTATCGTTTGTCCATTTGTACCTGTATATGCTTGCGGATTTCCTATAATCATGAAATTATCAAAATCAGCTTGTGATGCATAATAATAAAAGACATAATTACCTTGCTCTGCAGCCGGAACGTTTGCCAAAATTACAGCCTCATTTTGGGTTAAATCGAAAATTGGCTGACATTGTGTAAGATTTTCGGCAGGAAGAATTGGAAGTGGCGGATTGTACTCAATTACAATTGAATCACGCATTTCACAATCTGTTCCAATATTTGAAGCTATCAAACTATAATTTCCAGGTTCTGAAACAACTAAAGTTGGGCCAGTTTGTGTTGTGATTAAATCGGTACCATTGTACCATTCAAATTCATAAACAGCTGGATCTAGTCCAGAATCTAAAACGGTCGTATCTCCATAACAAATAGCCTGACCTGTCACAACTGTCAAATCGTCTCCAATATCAGCTTGGCCAATATTAAAACTTCCTGCTTCGAGGAAAACTGCAGAATCATAACTATTATCGTTTCTATCGGCTATTACCAATTTAATATGATAAACAGTGTATGGAGTAACTTGAGAAGAGGCGTTCATTACAACCGTTTGCCCTTCAAAATTTGTTGGCGATGTTGCGGCGCCAGGACCGCCATTAAATTGTCCAAAATATTGAGCATTTGCAGAAAGACATCCATCATTATGCTCGTCATCTCTAATTGTAACTACCGAAACCGGTATATTTGTGTTTGGAATTAATGCTAAATTAGTAGTTATGTTAGTCTGTGTATTAGTTAAAAAGAATGCAAATGCATCTGAATAATCACATTGAAATGTACCATACTCTTCGGAAGCAAACAAGAAATTAAAACTCATATTATCCGTTAATGGTGTAAAGTCAAACTCAATTATCGTGGCATCATTATAGTCTGTCAAACCTGGATCAATTCCTAAGCCAGTGATATAATTAAACAATTGAGTGTCGCCAGGCCAGTTACCAACCCCTTGATTACTAGAGTTTGGGCCAGGCGCATTCATAGCTCTACCCGTACTTAAAATCAAACCATCTTTTATTGGGAAATTACTGTTTTCTCGGTGAAAATATCCAATTCCATTATTTGTTCCAGAACCTGTACTTGAAGTTATATTAGTTATCAATGCGCATTCTGAGTCAACAAGTACGTCTGTCACAAGTTGTGAAACCGTATATTGAGTAGTATTTACCGAAATAAACCTAGGTTTTGGCGTATCCGTATCTGTACAAGTCGGGCAAGCTGGCACCGGATCTGGCGTATCACTTGTCATCGAAACTATGTTTACTAGATTTGTAGCTGCCGTAATTGATGTACTATATCCCACCGGGACGTTAATTGTTAAAGTAAAAGTAACAGACTGACCATTGGTTAAAGTTCCAATATTTTCGTTAATCGATCCAGTTCCAGAAGCGCCTAAAGAATTTGTCCAAGTTGCTGTTGTAATCCCCGTAGGCAATGGATCATTTACAACAACATTCAAAGCGTCGCTCGGACCAGCATTTGTAACTGTAATTGTATAAGTTGTTGGCTCGTCATTTCGATATTGCGTCTGACCATTTGTTTTTATTGCACTAATATTAGCCGACGGCGCAGGCGTGTCTGTATCGATACAAGCCGTACATGCCGGTGTTGGATCCGCCGTATCGCTAACCGCAGTCGCTTGGTAAACCAAATTTGACTGTTGATTATAATTACTTGGCACAGGAATTGTAACTGTAAAGGTCAGCACAGCTCCATTGGCCATTGTTGGAATCACAGCATTTAAGTTGCCCGTTCCCGTCAAACCTCCTGTACCGGTCCAAGTAACTGTGCTCGGCGTTATTCCCGCCGGAAGCACGTCTGACACAACAACATTTGTTGCGGCTTGTGGTCCGTTATTGGTTACTGTCACCGTGTACACCTTTGGCACACCCGCAGTATAAGTTCCGGAGTTGTCGGTATTTACTACCATTAAGTCCGCTTGAGCAAACATCGAAGTTGCTATCAATAAAAATAAACCAAGTAATGCTCTTTTCATATAGACACTTTTACAAAAAATCCTTAATTTTACAGGCAGTTTCCTTAGCTCGCGATACCAATTTATATGTTAACTAATAACGAAGGAACTGTTAATTTATTCTTTAAATTCCCAAATATAATATTTCGTAGATTACTACTTTGTTAAATTTGCAAAAAAATACAAAATATATGATTAATGTTACAATAAGAGATACGCAAGATCCCACTATATTAAAGTTTGAATTGCCTGAATTCATAACCCAACATCAAAATTTTGAATTCAAAAATATTGATGACGCAAAAGATTCGCCATTGGCACAAAAACTTTTTTATCTTCCATTTGTAAAATCAATTTACATTTCGGGAAATTTCATTGCCATTCAACGCTATAATATCGTGGAATGGGATGATGTTAAAGATGCTGTTGCCGAAGAAATCGAAAACTTTGTAAACAACGGTGGCAAGATTTTAACCGTAGAAGAAAAACCGGCGAATGCAAAACAACCAATTACTGTTTATGCAGAAAGTACTCCGAACCCTTCTGTTCAAAAATTTGTGGGAAGCAAAATGATGACAAAAGTGGCCATGGAATATAAAAATATCGATGAGGCTTCTTCTTCCCCATTGGCACAAGAACTTTTTAAATTTCCTTATGTTAAGGAAGTTTTCATTGATGAAAATTACATTTCGGTAACCAAATATTCGGTGAGCGAATGGCAAGACATTACTTATGAATTGCGAACTTTTATCAAAGGTTTTATCGAAAATGGCGGTACGGTAATTGACGAAAATATTGCGGCTTCAAATCCAAAAACAGATAAACAAAAGATTGAAAATTTCGATAATTTAGATGTAACGTCACAACAAATCATCAATATTTTAGAAGAATATGTGAAACCAGCAGTTGCGGCTGATGGCGGAAACATTCTTTTTGATTCGTATGATGAAACCGAAAAACGTGTGAAAGTGGTACTTCAAGGCGCTTGCAGTGGCTGTCCTTCTTCGACTTTCACTTTAAAAAGCGGTATTGAAAACATGCTAAAAGATATGCTGAATGATAACGATATTAAAGTCGAAGCGTTAAACGGCTAATCATTCTCCTCAAAAATTAGTAATTTTAAGCGTTCCCATCTGGAGCGCTTTTTATTTTTAAACAGTTTTATATGAACGAATTACATAAAGAATCGAGTCCATATTTGTTACAGCATGCCAATAATCCGGTGCATTGGAAAGCTTGGAATCCAGAATCATTGGCTTCGGCTAAAGAAAAAAATCAACTTATTATTGTGAGTGTTGGATATTCGGCCTGCCATTGGTGCCACGTGATGGAACATGAAACTTTTGAAGATATTGACGCCGCAAAAGTTATGAATCAAAGTTTTATCAATATAAAAGTCGATCGCGAAGAGCGCCCAGATATTGATGCCGTTTACATGAAAGCCATTCAAATCATGACGGGTCGCGGTGGCTGGCCGATGAATGTGGTTTGTTTGCCTGATGGAAGACCAGTTTGGGGAGGCACTTATTTTCGAAAAATAGAATGGATGGAAACTTTACAGCAACTTAAAAATTTGTATGAAAACGATCCTGAAAAAATGATAGATTATGCCGAAAAATTAAAAAATGGCCTAGACGCAATTAGTTTAATTCCGGAAAATACCGAAGCTTCTGGTTTTGATTTTGAAACATTAGAGCGTTTACTTTCAAAATGGAAAAAAAGTTTTGACCATGAATTTGGCGGTTATACCAGAGCTCCAAAATTCATGATGCCAAATAATTACGCATTCTTACTGCGTTTCGCCCATCAAAATAACGATAAAGACTTACTCGAATTTGTAAGCTTGACGTTAACTAAAATGGCTTATGGCGGACTTTTCGACACGGTTGACGGCGGATTTTCTCGCTATTCGGTTGACATGAAATGGCACGTTCCTCACTTTGAAAAAATGCTGTATGACAACGGACAATTGGTTTCGCTTTACGCGGATGCTTACAAATTGACCAAAAATCCGCTGCACAAAGAAGTTATCGAAAAAACATTAAATTTTATTTCAAAAGAATTGACAAATGAAGTCGGAGGATTTTATTCTGCTTTGGACGCCGACAGTTTAAACACCGAAAATCATTTGGAGGAAGGCGCATTTTATAGTTGGAAAACAGAAGAACTTGAACAACTAATTACAGAAGATTTTCCGTTTTTCAGCGAAGTTTTTAATATCAACGATTTTGGTTTCTGGGAAGAAGAACAAAAATATGTTTTGATCCAAAATAAAACGTTGGAAGAAATCGCTTTTGCGAACAACATTGACCTTTCTGATTTAATAAACAAGAAAAAATCTTGGGAACAAATTCTTTATAATAAAAGAGAAAATCGAAGCAAGCCAAGGTTAGACGACAAATGCTTAACTTCTTGGAATGCCTTGATGTTAAAAGGTTTTATAGATGCATACAAAGCTTTAGGTGATGAAGATTATCTCGAAATTGCTTTAAAAAACGCATCGTTTATAACTGAAAAACTTTGGACTCCAGAAGGAAATCTTTTGCACAATTATAAAGATGGAAAAAGTTCGATCAACGGTTATTTGGAAGATTATTGTTTTGTAATTGAAGCTTTTATTTCGTTGTACGAAGTCACTTTGCAAGAAAAATATTTGACCGATGCAAAACAATTGGCTGATTATTGCTTCGACCATTTTTTTGATTCCAACCAAGAATTTTTCAGTTTTACATCCAACTTAGACGAAAAATTAATTACGAACCATTTTGAGATTGAAGACAATGTCATTTCCGCTTCAAACTCTGTGATGGCGAACAATTTATTTAAGCTGTCAATTTATTTCAAGAATTCTTATTACGAAGAAGTTTCGAGCAAAATGCTTGACAAAATTTTACCAAACGTTGATTATCCGTCGGCTTTTGCAAATTGGTTGCAGTTATTTTTGAACTTTTCCGAGGAGAATCGCGAACTCGCTATTTGCAGTGAAAATGCGTTAGAAGATGCGCTAAAATTTCAAAAACAATATATTCCGAACGTTCTGATTGCAGGAACTTCACGAGAAAGTTCGCTCCCTTTCTTGAAAAATAGATTTATTGAAAATCAGAACAATTATTATTTATGCCAAAATAAAACATGTGATTTACCAGAAAATAATCTGGAATCTATTTTCGAAAAATTGAATTAAATCCAAATTTTCAATTCATAAGTTTATTACTATTTATTAATTTCTTAAGATTCTTTTGAACGGAATTTAATAGTTTTGCCAAAAATTAAATTGTTAAAAATGCAACTCGATACTGAAAAAATTTCGTCGTACACTGACCGTTTTATCAACGGAATCGTCGATTATTCGCCAAGATTAATTTCTGCTTTCCTCATACTATTTATTGGATTGTGGTTGATCTCGCTTTTAAATAAGCTGGCGCAAAACATCATGACCAAGAGAAATCTTGAGCCAACTTTAACCACTTTTCTTGCAAATATCCTGATTTGGGTTTTGCGAGTTTTGCTTTTCGTGATTTTTATTTCGCAGTTGGGCGTAGAAACTTCTTCGTTTGTTGCAATTTTAGGAGCTGCAGGTTTGGCGATTGGTTTGTCATTGCAAGGATCACTTTCAAACTTTGCCGGAGGCGTTTTGATCATTTTATTCAAACCGTTTAAAGTAGGCGATACGATAGAAGCTCAAGCAGAAGTCGCAAAAGTACTTGAAATTCAAATATTTACAACAAAATTAATAACCGCTTCAAATCAAATTGTTTACATTCCAAACGGAATTTTGTCTAACAATAAGATTAAAAATTTTTCACAAAATAATACAAGACGTGCCGACATCATAGTCAAAATTAATTATGATACCGATATAAAATTAGCGAAAGAAAAATTAATGGAAGTGATGAAAAATCATCCAAAAGTGCTTAGAACTCCGGCGCCAGCTTTGATCGTAAATGATTTGACAGACACCGGAATAAATTTAGTTTTAAGACCTTGGTCAAAGAATGAAAATTTTGGAGAAATGAGTTCTGATGTGTTGGAATTTAGCCTTAGAGAACTTGAAAAACTTGAAGTCACTCCTTTTGCAAAAGTGAATACTTAAGATTGTTTCTTGGTCAAAACTAAAAAATCTTTCAAGTAAAAAGGTTCAAAATAAGCGACATCCACGGTGTCGTTTTTTTTGTGCTTTTCAAATGACAAAGCGCTCATTTGTTTTGCCGAAGGAAAGATTATTTCTGGGTGATAAACGAATTTATCTGAACTTAAAATCTCTTGGCATTTTAAAGCGCCATCACCAACAAAATGAATGGTTTCCGTTATTTCCGAAAACGATTCTTCGTCAATAATTTCTGCTTTTGTATCTCTGATTTTTGATTTATCCGAAGAAAAAATAGCGCTATAAACTTCCATTCTTCTGGCATCAATCATCGGAATAATCACACCGTTTTCAACAGAAATCGCGGAAGCTAAAATCTCCAAAGTATCAACAGCAATCAACGGAATATTTATCGCGTAACAAAGCCCTTTTGCAGCAGAAACTCCAATTCGCAGTCCGGTGTAAGAACCCGGACCTTGACTTACAGCAATTGCCGTCAAGTCTGAAAAATCAATTTTTGCTTCTTTTAAAACTTCTGAAATAAAAACGTGCAATTTTTCAGCGTGCGAATATCCTTGTTCGGCAATTTCTTTGCAAATTACTGTTTCACCGTCTTTTGCAATGCTTACCGAACAGTTTTTTGTGGCCGTTTCAATGTTTAAAATGTATGCCATTACTTTTTGGGCTTGACTTCTTTTTTACCTTCTTCGGGTTTTACAAAAACCACATCCCCTGAAATTAAATCCTTTGTGACAGTCGCATAAGGGCCAACGATTACCACGTCGCCTTTCTTCAATCCAGACGAAATCTCGATGTTTGTATCGTCTTGAATTCCGGTTTTTACAACTCTAATTTTTGCTTTATCACCTTCTTTCACAAAAACACATTCAAATTTCTTGTCTGATTTTGGAGCTGGAGTTTGTCCTTCTGGAGTTACAGCAACAGGTTTTGCCGTTGCAGAAGTATCTGATTTTACCACGACCGCGCTAATTGGCACGGCAACAATATTTTCTTTTCTCTTAGTAATAATATCGACAGTTGCCGTCATTCCTGGTCTGAACGGCGAATAACTTTCTGGCTTTCCTTCGGTCAAATCAGCGTACGATTCTTTTAAAATTCTAACTTTTACTTTAAAGTTTGTCACTTGATCAGCAGTCAAATCGGCGCTTGCAGAATTTGAAATACTTGTAACGGTTCCTCTAAATTCCTTTTTCAAATAAGCGTCCACTTCCACTCTAGCCGAATCTCCTACAGAAATTTTCACGATATCATTTTCATTAACATCGACTTCCACTTCCATATTATTTAAGTTCGCCACACGAAGCAATTCGGTTCCGGTCATTTGTTGCGTACCCAAAACTCTTTCGCCAAGTTCCACTCCCAAAGAAGAAATTGTTCCGTCTGCCGGAGCATAAATTGTTGTTCTTCCCAAGTTGTCTTTTGCTTCATTTACCGTGGCCGCAGCACTTTGAACATTATAATAAGCCGATTGTTTCGTAGCTTGAGCAACCGCATAAGTTGAAATGGCTTTGTCCCAATCTGATCTTGAAATAATTCCTTTATCAAACAACGTTTTGTTTCTATCATAATTTGCTTTTGCTTCTGCAAACTGAGCATCCGCTTGGCTTAAACCAGCTTTTGAACCTGATAAACTTGCCACAGATCTGTTCAATCCCGACGTATATAAATCTGGATTTATTCTAACCAAAAGATCTCCTTTTTTTACAACTTGACCTTCTTTAATTGGCAATTCAATGATTTCTCCAGAAACTTCTGAAGATATTTTCACCTCAATTTCTGGCTGAATTTTTCCGGTTGCCGAAACGGTTTCAACTACCGTAACTTGATCTACGCTAGCTATTTCCACTTCTTTGCCTACATTTTTATTCCCAAAAACACCCGATTTTGTCAGGACAAGTAAAAGAACGATGATTGCAATTGCAACTACTAATAAAATTATGGTCTTCTTTTTCATAAACTATTGTTTTTGGATAATTGGCATTCCGAAATAAAATTCTAATATTTTTGTTTTGAAGATGTAGTCGTATTTTGCTCTAACTTCTTCTGATTGCGCATTTTCGTAAGCTATTGATGATTGGCTAAAATCAAATGAGTTTTGCAAACCGACGTCAAATCTTTCTTTAGAAAATTGATAAGCAAACTTTCTCGCTTCAGAAGTTTTCTGTGCTGCTTCGTATAATTTTTTAGAATTTACGACATCATTATAAGCTTTATAAACATTGGTTTCCAAATCTAATTCCGCTTGTTTTAAAAGATATTGTGATCTTTCTTGAGAAATTTTGCTTCGTTGCACGCGACCGCGAGTAGAAAATCCATTTAATATCGGAACCGTTAATTGTAATCCGATTGCTGTTCCATCAAACAAATAAATTTGGTCTTGAAACGAAAGCGGTGTACTTTCTGACCATCTTGCATTGTAACCTAAAAATCCAGACAATGTTGGCATATAAGCCGATTTCGAGATTTGAACATCTTTTTTAGCTACTTCCACATCTTGCGCCGCAACTTTGATATCGTTCACGGTTTGTTTTGCTTTTTCAAAAATAGTATGCGGATTTTCATCCAAAACCGAAGAAAGTTCTGCATTAAATTCTTGCTCAGCAACATCAAAATTTATGTAATCTTCAAGCAAAAGCATTTGGCAAAGCGCCACTTTTGAAATCAGTAAATTATTTTGTGCATTAATAATTTGTTGTTCTTGACCGGCATCAGTGGCTCTCAATTCATAAATATCTCCGGCAGGCAAACTTCCGGCGTCAATCAATGCTTTGGTTCGGTCTAAATTTTCCTTCGTAATCTTATTCTGGTTTTGCAAAACTCGCAATTGCTCTTTAAGCGAAAGAATTTCAAGGAAATTATTGGCCACAGAAAGCATGATATCGTCTTTCATTTTATCAAGACGATACGTATTCGCGATTCTATTTAGCTTTGACCTTTGGTACGTTCTCCAGTTTAAAAAACCGTTGAATAGCGTTACGCCACCATTTGCTTGCGCAGAAAATGACTTAAACGTTTCGTTGTTAAATTGGTTAGTTGCAGGGTTAATGTTGGCACCTGTATTAATGCTGTAATTTGCATTTGTGGAAACTGTCGGCAGAAAATTTCCAACCGCTTCCAACTTTTCAACGTCAGAAGTTTTCAAGTCAAGTTGCGACTGCTTGATAGAAATATTGTTTTCTAATGCATAAAGAACACATTCTTCCAAAGTCCATTTTTTGACTTGGGCATTTGATGAAATGCCTAAAAAGAAGACGGCAAGACAGAGTATTTTACTGATGGTTTTCTTTTTCATAAATAATTACTGACAAAAATGTTTTGGTTATCAATGCAAATTTAGCCTTTTTTGGTGGCTTTCTAAAAATAATTAGACGGTAAAAAGGAGATTCTGTTACAGATTTTTTTTTAGAAAGATATTAAAAAATAAAATTACATTTACTTCAAAATTAAATCATTAAAAGCTATGACCAAATTTATTGCGAAATTGATCCCGATATTTTCGCTTTTTGTCCTCTTCGGTTGCTCTACAACTAATCAAATTGCAGCACTGAAACCGGAGCCAGACGACGCTTCACCAATTGTTTATGAAAACTCAACATCGTTCATCAGTCTTCCGATAAAAATCAAATTAAAAGATATTGAAACTCAAACAAACAAACTTTTAAACGGATTGATTTATGAAGACAACGATATCGAAGACGACGATATCACGATGAAAGTCTGGAAATTAGGCGCTATAAAAATCTCCAATGAAAAAGGTAAAATTAAGACCGTTCTTCCGTTGAAAATTACCGTAAATTATCGCTACGGAATCAATAAAATGGGCATCAAATTATATGACACTCGCGAAATTAACATGAACGGAGTCGTAACTTTGTTAAGCAATGTTGGCCTGACCAATTGGAAAATGAATACCGACACCATGCTGCAATCATTAGAATGGAACGAAAGTCCGACGATAAATATTGCCGGAAAAAGTGTTGCGATTACGTATTTGATAAATCCTGCGGTTCGTCTTTTTAAATCAAAAATCGAGAACAATCTTGACGAAGCGATTAAAAAATCAATGGATTTCAAACCAAATGTTTTGGATGCTTTGGAGAAAATCTGCACGCCTTTTCAAATGAGCGAAACCTATGATTCTTGGTTGCGAATTGTTCCGATAGAATTGTATTCGACCGAAGCTAAACTGCAAAAAGAAGTTATTTCGCTTGACATGGGATTAAAATGTAATATGGAAACCGTGGTTGGCCAACAGCCGAAAAATAAATTAGACAGAGACAAAATCGCCTTGAAACCAGTTTCAAAAATGCCAGACAAAATTTCTGCAAATATCGCGGCGGTTTCGACTTATCAAGATGCCTCAAGAATTATGACGAAGAATTTTCAGGGACAAGAATTTGGTTCTGGAAGTAAAAAAGTTAAAGTTCAAAACGTAGCAATTTGGCAGAAAAACAACAAGATGATTATTGCTTTAGACTTATTAGGAAGCTTGAACGGAACTATCTATCTTTCGGGTTTTCCACAATATAATGATGCCACAAAAGAGATATTTTTCGACCAATTAGACTATGTTTTAGACACCAAAAGCCGATTGATTAAAACTGCAAATTGGCTTGCTTCGGGCGTTGTTTTGAAGAAAATGCAGGAAGCTTGCCGTTATTCGATTCAACCCAACTTAGACGAAGGAAAAAAGAATATGATGACGTATTTAAAGAATTATTCTCCGATGCCTGGCGTTTTTGTAAACGGAAGCGTGGATGATATTCAATTCAAGAAAATACAGTTGACTAATAAAGCAATTATCGCTTTTATAACGGTCGATGGAAAAGTAGATGTCAGCATCGACGGATTAAAATAATTAAAAAAAAAGCCTGAATTAATTTTCAGGCTTTTTTTTGGTCTTCATTCTATAAATTACGTAGCCCAAAATTCCGACTAATATATACGGAAATACCATTAAGTATAAAATTCCGTCGTTCACGGCTTCGGCTTTCACGCCACCTTCTTCGGTTTCTAAAACCGCACGACACATTGCGCATTGTGCGTTTGAACTTATTGAGAAGAAAAAAGAAGAAATAAGAAATATTATTTCTTTTTCCCAAACTCTTGCCCCTTGCCTCTTGCCTCTTGCCTCTTTTTTAATGTACATAATATGGTGAAATCATTAGGTAAACAATTACTCCGGTCACGGCCACATACAACCACATTGGATACGTGATTCTGGCTAATTTTCTATGTTTGTCAAAACGTTGCGCCAGTGCACGAACGTAAGTAATTAAAACGAATGGAATGATGATAATCGACAGTAAAATGTGCGTGATTAAAATGAAAAAATATACATATTTGATTATTCCTTCGCCTCCAAATGACGTGCTGTCAGCGGTCATGTGATAGGCAACATACATTCCTAAAAATGCAACAGAACACCCGATTGCTGATTTCATCAGGTTTTCGTGAAGTTTTTGTTTTCCGTTTTTGATGGCCCAAACTGCGGTCACCAAAAGAACAGCCGTAATTCCGTTAATCGTAGCATAAATTGGAGGTAAAAATGACAAAGGTTCTACATCAAATCCAAAATCTTTCAGTTTTACTCCGAACAAAATCGCCACAACCACAGGAATTGCAACCGATAAAACAATAATCCATTTTCTATATTTCAGCTCAACAGCATTCAAATTGCTTTCCATATTATTCTTCTAATAAAATTGCGATATCTTCCTTAATCATAAAAATTCCGGGTTTGTATTTTCCTTGTAAATCGTCTTCAAAACCGTCTTTGTCATTATAATTTAATCCGGTGTAAAAAATCATCGGATTGCCATTTTTATCTTTTCGGCTTCTGATTTTTCCTGTTTTATCAACCAAAGCAAAATATCCGGAATGTTCAAAACCAGCGTCGCCTTCTTTAGCACTTTCGCCTGCGTAAATGTTAAAACCTTTGTTGGCCAAATCATAAATATACTTTTGATCTCCGGTCAAAAAATGCCAATTCGGTGATGTTACTCCCAATTGTTTTGCGTGTTCTTTCAAAACTTCTGGCGTATCGGTTGTTGGATTTATCGTAAAAGAAGCAATTCCGAAGTTTTTATTTTTACCAAATTCTTCTTCAATCAAAAGCATATTTTGGTTCATTATCGGACAAATCGATGGACACGTTGAGAAGAAAAACTCTACAACATAAACTTTTCCGAGGTAATCTTTATTGGTAATTATTTTTCCGTTTTGATCTGTTAAAGAAAATTCGGGAGCGTTTCCGATGGTCAGCAATGTTTCTGATTTTTCTTTCTGAGGAACACTCATTCGGTCGTTTACCGTGACTTTTCCTTCCTTCAATCTATCTATGATTTTAGGAACAAAAATAATTCCGAAAACTAAAATTATAAATGAAATCCCGATGTATGATTTGTTTTTCATCACTTAAATTTTTCTTTTCATTCTTGAATCGTTATTATTCTTTTTCAGCGCCGCGCGATATTCGTATAGAATAACTTTTACGTCATCACTCATTTCATTGTGTAAATCGGCCGCAGAAATCGTGTTGTAACCTTCTTTATACTCATTCTCTCCTTTCAGGTTTTTTCCTTTTCTACCACGGAGACTTCTTGCTTTGTCAACTATATAAACATTTGCAGTTCCAAAATCTCTGTCTAATCCGCCAACAAGATTTAGTTTGCCATAATAATTTGTAATTTCTTCTGGAGAAGCAAAAACAAAAATCCATTTTGACATATCTTTTCCGTCAGCGAGCGGTTTCAGTTTCTCAACCAATTCTGCCACTTGAGATTCTGAACCTTTTGGAGAAACCATTATAAATTGAAAATCCTTGAAGTCTTTATTTTTATTGTAAATCTTCTGATTTAGGTTGAAAAAATTTCCTTCGTTATAAATAATATTACTTCCTGTAAAGCCAAGAATTGTAATTTTATCATTTAAAGAAACCGTCTTTCCGTCGGCAGTTTTCCAATCAGAAATATCCGGAATTTTTTCAGTAATCGTGGGAAGTTTTGCAAAGCTGTTGATTCCGGAAGCAAAGAAAAGATAAGCGACAATTGGAAGAATGAACAGCGCAAAAAGTATGGAATATTTTTTCATTGGATTGCAGTAATTATTGCAGTGCAAAAATAAAAAAAGACGGTGTAATACCGTCTTTTTTTGTGATTTAATATGCTGTTAAAAATTCCATTTTATTTGAGAACTTTTAAACACATCAAAAATATAATTACCTTCAACTAGTAAGATGAACACTAAATAGATAATTAGAAAAACTAACGGGGCAACAATGCTCCATCTTAAGTTACTTTTTTCACCTTCTAAGTGCATAAACGCCCAAACGATCAAATAAGCTTTGTAAATTGTCAATATAATGAAAAGCCAGTTCAGCAAATTCATTTGAAGAAATAATGTATCGTGTAAGATTGCTGGTTTGTAAATACCAAATGCAACTTCAATAATCGTGATTGCAGATAAAAATCCAAAAACTTTCCAGATCCTGCCTGTATTAGAAACGTGTTCGTGTGCCATAATAATAAGTCTTTTCGATTAAACTAAATAGAAGAATGTGAATACAAATACCCAAACTAAATCGACAAAGTGCCAGTAAAGACCCACTTTCTCAACCATTTCGTAGCTTCTTCTTTTTTCGTAAGTTCCAAGAACAACGTTCAAGAAAATTAAAATATTGATCAATACTCCAGAGAATACGTGGAAACCGTGGAATCCAGTGATGAAGAAAAAGAAGTTAGCGAATAATTTTTGACCGTATTCGTTTCTAACCAAGTTTGCTCCTTCTACAACATAATGCACTTCGCTCATTCTTTTTAGAGATTCTTCTCTTGTCAGAACTGTTTTGTGCTTGTGCGTAGATTTGTTTAATTCTGGGTGTAATTTTGTATCTTTAAGCGTAGCTTCGTTTGCGTGATAAATCGTTTCTGTTCTTACCACTAAATTTGGATTTGCTTTAAATCCTTCCACAACTTGATTTACAGAATATGTTGGCAACGTGCTTTCGCTTTGAAACCACATTCCTTTATCCCTTGTCAATTGTTGTCTTTCTTCAGGTGTGTGTGAAGCAAAATCAGCAAGTTTTACTCTTTTTCCAGTTGTTGCATCTACAAATTGAAGAATACTTCCTCCTTTTGTTTCCACAGCACCATATTCACCTTTGATGAAATTTTTCCATTCCCAAGCTTGAGAACCCAAGAAAATTCCTCCACCGATAATTGTCAAGAACATATAAATTGCTACTTTCTGTTTTTTCAAATGGTGTCCGGCGTCAACAGCCAAAACCATAGTTACAGAAGAGAAAATCAAAATAAATGTCATTAATGCCACATAATACATCGGAGCATCAACTCCGTGCATAAATGGAAAGTGGTTAAAAACCTCGTCAGCTAAAGGCCAAGTTTCAATAAATTTATATCTTGAAAAGCCATAAGCAGCAAGAAAACCAGAGAATGTCAAGGCATCAGAGACGATGAAAAACCACATCATCATTTTGCCATAATTAATTCCCATTGGCTCATTGCCTCCGGCCCAAGTTTTGCCTTCACTATTCGCAGTAGTAACAGTCGCTCCCATAAAAGTTGTTAGTTAAAAAGTTCCCAAATTTACGTTTTTTTCTTATTTAAAGAAATATAAAAACAAAAACAAATATAGCCATAAGAAATCAAGAAAGTGCCAAAACATTGCACCAAGCTCTATTCCAAGGGTTTGACTTGAATTGTATTTTTGTTTAAAATGATTATAAATTATAATTAAAAGCGATACCAAGCCTCCAAACAAGTGAACGAAGTGCAAAAGCACTACCACAAAGATGAATGAACTTGTTACAGTACTCGTTGGTCCCGTTGGATACAAGCCTGCATCGATCAACTGATAAAAGCCTTGATATTGTAAAAATACGAATAATAAACCAAGCGCCAAAGTAACTAATAAAAGAGATGTTACTGCGCTTCTATTATCTTTTTGAATTGCTTTTTTAGCCAAATGAAAAGTCAAACTGCTCAACAACATCACTCCTGTACTTGCCCAAAAAGCATTTGGTAAGGTGAAATCTTTAAGCCAATCTGGTCGAGAAGCACTGATAACATAAGCACTCGTCAAACCTGCAAACATCATAATCATACTGATCATTGCAAACCAAAGAATCAATTTATAAGAACGTGCTGTTCTTTCTTTGTGCTCCTGAACTGTCATTGTTGCCATTATCGTAAAAATTTATCTGCGATGTAAATAATTTGTAGTAAAGTAATATAAGAAACACTCACCAGCATTAATGTTCGCGCTGCCTTTGCTTCTCTTGATTTGTATAATTTCATTCCGTAATATAGCATCCAGATTCCTAATAAGAAAACTGCAACTGCTGCGTAAGGTGTGATGAATAATTTTCCTGTAAATCCTAATGACGGCAACAAAGAAGCCACGATTAACCAAATGGTATATAGCAAAATCTGTGTTGCTGTTGCTTTGTCCTTTTTACCCGTAGGCAACATAAAGAAACCTGCTTTTTCGTAATCTTCGTATAAAAACCAACCGATTGCCCAAAAATGTGGAAACTGCCAGAAAAACTGAATCATGAATAAAGTTCCAGCTTCAATTCCAAAATTATTCGTCGCCGCGACCCATCCTAACATAAAAGGAATGGCTCCCGGAAATGCTCCAACAAAAACCGATAACGGCGTTTTTGTCTTTAATGGCGTATAAATACTTGTGTAAAGAAAAATAGAAATTGCACCAAACATCGCTGTTTTTGGGTTGATGCTATACAAAATTGCAAGTCCAAGAATTGTCAAGGCGCAAGCAATAATAAATGCGGTATTCACAGACATTCTTCCTGAAGGAACTGGACGGTTTTTAGTTCTGTCCATTAAAACGTCTAAGTCTTTTTCGATGATTTGATTAAACGCATTTGAGGCGCCAACCATACAATAACCGCCGATGCAAAGCATTATCAAAACGCTCCACTGAAACGGATTTTCGCTATCAAAACCAAGAAGATATCCCGCGATTGAAGAAAACACAACGCTAACCGCCAATCTTGCTTTGGTGATTTCTGTAAAATCGGTATAAAGAGATTTTAAGGAGAAGTTATTTGTTGTAGTGCTCAATACTGCTTTCATTTGGATTTTGAAATCTGGCGCAAAGATACTCGTTCATAAAGAAATTCACAAAAAAGTATTCACAAAAAACAGTTGATTTGACAACTATGTGATTTTTTTGCTAGAAATCCATATACCAATTAAAGATATCCGCTCTAAATCCGAGTGAAAACCAAGTGGTGCTTTGTTTAAAATCACGAGCGGTTTCTACGGTTGGGTCAAAATTTCTATAAATCAAACTTCCAAATAATTTCAAATTTGTAGCCGGATTAATCAAATAACCCGCTTGCAAATCAGCAATTAAAATCGTGGTTTTATTTCCTTGTGCAATCGAAACTCCTGTATCATAAGGTCTGTCGATGTCGTAATCTTTGTAAATATTTCCGCCATAATTGAACGAATTCTCTGGCGTATCGAAATCCAATCCACGCTGACCATACGTCAGTTTTCCGTCGGCAAACCATCTTCCTTTGAAATATCTTGCAATGGCAATGAATTCTCTGAAATTTCCACCCCATTGATGTCCCATGCTTTGGTTGGAATGCGCATAATTCGTCAACGGATTGCTGTGCGAATACACATACGGGCGAACGTGATTGTATTCAATTTGAAGCAAAAGATTGTCAATGTTAAAAGCGTCGAAATATTTTGCGCCAAGTTGATATCCTAATTTATTTTTCCAGCTATTTTCTCCGCCAGTCATATCTCCAACCGAAAATTCATCGATTAAAAGTTGTCCATAACCTTGAACTTGATTCGAGAATTTATATTTTGTAGTCAGTCCTAAAACGGCATTTCCCGATTTTGAAGAAGACGAAAATTCAACAGCGCGGTAAAAAATAATCGGGTTTATGAAACTCGCGTCAAAACCTCGCTCATTCTGATTCGACCAAACGACAGACTCAAACAAACCAACATTCCATCTTTTTGTTACATTATAACTCAAATAGTGATTTGCCATGAATTTTGTAGCGTATGTGCCGTCAACAGTCACATCCGGACGCACATCTTTTAGCCACATATAGGTATTTGTGTATTTTATTTTCCAAAAATTGGTATTGATTTTAAAAAAAGGATACGGACTTGCACCATCACCTTCAAGCAATGAACGATAGCCATCTCCAATAAAATTTCTGCCATAACCCAATTGCAAATTGATAAATCGGCTTGGAGTATAAGTTATATTTGCTTCCGCCAAAGGAAAATCATAAGCATCTTCCTTAAACCTTTTTGAAATTCCCACACCCGGAATCACCGCTGGATTTCCTCCAGAAGGCGCTAAAGTTTCGATATAATCATTGTAATAACCAGCAAATCTTCCTTGACTTTCAAAAATAGTTGTTGTAAAACTTAGCTCTTTTCCGATTTCGCCTTGTACTTGAATTCCTCTCGTATTTACAAAAGTGCTTGCATCTGCATCGCTACTTTTTCCTACTCTCAAATCAAAAATCGGATTTACCGTAAACCAATATCCTTCGCCTTGAATCTGAACAAAATTTTCATTCCAAAGTTTTCTTCCAGCATACGATTTTTTGTCTTTCATCAACAACTTATTCGCTTCTTCCAAATCATAATATTTTGAAACTTCAGCATAAGAATAAGGCTTTGAAGCCGTATGATTATTAGCTCCAACTTGATTTAAAGCGCGATCAAAAGTTGAGTATAAATTATGCGAAAACGGAATATTCAAATGACTTTTCAACTGCGGATTATTGAATTTTTGATAAACAATACTATCAAATTCAATAAGCTCTTTTTTTCTATCACGAAAAACTGAATTCGTTTTTTCAGCAACAGGATTGGCATTTATCGCATCTGGCTTTACCAGAGGAATTGCGATTTTAATGGTATATTTTGCATAAGTAGGACTTCCGTTGTAAGTGGCCGGTTTCACCTTTTCAAGCGATTCAAAAACACGTTTGCTTTCTTCAATCAAAGAAGTTTCAATCGCATCCACATATTGCACTTTAAAAACACCTGCAGTATCAACTTCAAAAAGAACGATGACGTTTCCTTGATAGTTTTTTGCCGTAATTTCTTGAGGAACTTTAAAATTATTGAAAACAAAATCTTGAAGTTGGTTATAAAAACAAGCTTCGAGATTTTTAGACTGCATTCCTTCACAAACCAGAAAAACAGGAAACTGTTCTCTGTCGCCAATTGTGTTTTGGGCTTGAAAAGTAAAAACGCTTAAAAGCAAAAATGCAACCGTCAGAAAATTTTTCATTGACAAAATATACAAGGAATTTTAATAATCACTTTTTGAAATTTCTCCATTTGCAATTGCTTTTGCAGACGAAGTTCCAATTCTTTTTACGCCAAGACGAATCATTTCTTGCGCTTTTTCATAAGTTCTAACACCGCCTGCCGCTTTCACAGGAAGTGGCGATGCGTTTTCTAACATCATAATTACCGCAGGAACTGTCGCTCCGTTTGGTAAATTATCTTCCGTTTTAAAAAATCCGGTTGACGATTTTACAAAAACCGAAGGAATAGTATCTTCAGAAAAATTTGAAATCACCACATTTTTTACCAAGCAAGAAAGGTGCATAATTTGTTGGCTGTTTAAAGCCGCAACTTCAATAATCCATTTGACAATTTTGTGATGGGCAAGCCCAAGTTTTGTTCCTTGCAGAATTTCTTCTTTGACCAAATCAATTTGGCCTTTTTTGAACGCTTCGTAATTACAAACAAAATCGAGTTCATCGGCTCCGTCTTCAATCGCTTTTTTTGCTTCTTGCAATTTATTTTCCAACGAATAATTTCCTTCTGGAAAACCAATTACGGTTCCGACCAAAACTTTTGAATTGGCTTTTGAAATCATTTCTTTGGCCAAAGAAACCATATTTGGGCGAATCATTATCAATTTAAAATTCTCGTCGATGGCTTCTTGAACAAAACCGCTGACTACTTTTTCATTTTCTGAATCGCTCAAACCAGCCTGTTCTGGCGTCTTGAGATATGTTGAATCTAAATATTGCTTGATATCCATTTGATAAAAATAAAAAAATCCCACCGAAGCGGGATGTTTTTGTAAATTATTTTTTAAACTTTTTTGTATAAATCGCCATTAACAACAATCCGATTGTTGCGCCAATTGTGTTTGCAACAGCGTCTTTTACATCAGCCTGCCGATTATCGGTAAATGTTGACTGGCAAAACTCTATGAAAACTCCAAAAATTACGGAGAGCATAAATACAATCAAAAAAAGTTTTGGCGTGCTTTCAATTTTATTTTCAAGGTATAAAAACCATAAAATCGAAAATATTGCGTAAAATCCTAAATGCGCCACTTTGTCAATATTCTCAACGTTTGCAGCGGGAACATCAGACATATCTACCAAACAAGCTACCGTAATGGCAATCGTCCAGAAAAGCGCTAACGCAAGAAAAAGAACTATTTTTTTATTACGCTCCAATTAAGTTTTTGTAAGCTTCGCTATCTAATAATGAATCGAAATCAGCAACGTCAGCCACTTTTACTTTCACCATCCATCCGTCTCCATAAGGATCAGAATTTACTTTTTCTGGAGTTGTTTCAAGAGATTCATTGAATTCAACGATTTCTCCAGCTAATGGCAAAAATAAATCTGAAACCGTTTTTACTGCTTCAACCGTACCGAAAACCTCATCTTTTTCTAAAGTTTGGTCAAGCGTTTCCACTTCCACATAAACGATGTCTCCTAATTCTTTTTGTGCAAAATCTGTAATTCCTACAGTTGCGATATCTCCTTCTAAGCTAACCCACTCGTGGTCTTTTGTGTACTTTAAATTTGCTGGTATGTTCATTGTTTGTTGTTTTTGGGCAAATGTATTATTAACTTCTATATTTTTAAAGTGTTTTCCAAATTAATTTCCAAAGTTATATCGCAATGTGAAACCAGAGCGGATATTCGTCAAAGGGAATGAAGTTGAAATCACAGCTTTTGAGAATGAATGATCATAATAGAAAATCGCTGTCAGGTTTTTGCTGAAGGCGTAATCAGCAGTCAATTTTAAAGACCAAATATCTTGTCCGCCAGCCAATTGATTATTGTCATAATCCAAATATCTTACAATTGTATTCGAATTTCTCATCGTAAAATCAGCTTTTAAATTGATATCGCTTCTGATTGTATTTGTTGGATTGTCTGCCAATCTTGACGTGATCACAACATCTTTAAATCGATATCCAAGACCTAAAGTATATTCTAAACCTTTTACTTCTGTCAATAAATTATTGTCAAAACTCATCGAAAGCGATCTGTCTTTTTTCATTTCGGCTAAAACTTTGAAAGAACTTTTCAATTCAAAATCCAATCGAACCAGCGGATTAAATTGCTCCACAAGGTTTACATTTGAAATAATTGTTTTGCTTAACAAGTTGCCACTCGCATCTACGGCATCACGATTTTGATCGTATTCAAAATTTGAACGGAATGAATTAACAGTGTAAGATGCGCGATAAGCATGTCTGATCGAAAGACGTTTAAATCTATCTTTAAAGAACTTATATTGCATCAAACCAGTGTAAGTCACAGTCCAGTTTGGAATTGGAATATTTCTGAATGCACCCAATGAAACGCCACCAGCATCACCGCCAGTATAAGCTGCCAAGAACGACGGCAACAGCACAGATTGGCTTGCTTTACCAAAACCAACAGGATAACCGTCAGCCGTTTTTGGAAAATCAGGTGTTCCATAATAGCTCGTCGCCAAACGATTTGCGACAACAATTCTATTGCTTCTAAAATCATCAAAAGCAGCAGACGAAATTTCATCACTTTTGCTGAAAGAAGTTTTTAGCATTATTGTAGAAATCGAGAAATTACCATAGTTATAAGGAGATCTTGAATTATACAATCCATCTTCTGAAACATCATATTGCTCAGAGAAATTTTCGGTCAGCGATCGATCTGCAGTTACATCAATATTAAATCCTTGGAACAAGTCAACTCTTGCTGTCATGTTCAAAACCTTTGAAGAAACCTGCGTATAATTTTGATTGAAATCTTGATAATTTGTCAACCATCCATTTTTCGCCGCCTCATATCTGATATCTGACTGACTTCCTAAAACGAATCCTAGTGATGGTTTTGTTGTCCCTAAGAAACCAACTCCGGGAATAAAACCGGGAAGAACTGTTCCTTCATTCTGCGTATAATTAATCTGAACATTTTTTATACTTGTTGCAACTCCGATCAATCCGTCTAAGAAAACATTTCCGTCTCCTGTTTTTGGCTTGGTTTGAGTCGCCACCTTTTCACCTGGTTTTGGCGGAGCAACAGTTCCTAATCTTGCGACAGTTTTTGGTTTTTTGGTTAATCCGATGTACTTATAAAATAAATCCATATTTAATGCGGTGTTCAAACGATGAGAACCTGCATTTTGAATCGTGTTTCCAAGATTAAAAGTTCCTTCTTCAGTTGAAATCACTGACAATGCGTCTGTTGAACGTTGCCAATTATAATCTCCTGTATAAGAATAAGTTGCTTTCACAAAGGCAAGTGCCGGAATTTTATTTATAGGCAAATCATAGTTCACAACAAGTTGCTGTATTTGCTGATTTGCTTCACCTATATTCCAATAATCATCCCAAATTGTGAAATCATCCATCGGAATATTATTTTCATCTAAATAGTTTCTCACAATATTATTTGTTGAAGCCGTGTAGTTGACTTTTAATGCTTTTGTCAAATTATAATTGAATCCATACTGGTAATTGAACATGTAATTTCTTCTGTAAAGCGGACTCAAACCAATTCCTTGAATATCAACATCTCTATATTCTTGTCTGTTATATTGACGAATAATATTTGAGCTGAATGACACAGTCGAAGGCAAATAATTCAAGTTAAAATCACTCAACATTTTCCAGTATGAACTTTTTTTCATGAAAGCCGTTTTCTTGAAAGGTTCCAATGTTTTTGGCTGAAATGCAAAGTTATAATCAACCGAAGTTCTAACTTGCTGATCACGCATGTCTTTCACCTCATAATCGTGATGCTCAATTTCATTATAAGAGTAAGACAATGTTAAATTTTCTGGGTCATAAAAGTGCTGTTTTTGCTCGGCAGCGCGTTCTTTTTTAACTCCGATAAAATTAATACTTGTTCTTTTTGTATAATCAATTGCTCTGCTTTTCAGGTTCTCCCTTTCTGCTGCATCGCTAGTATTGTCAATCAACTCGTCTAACTTGATATCTTGGTTAAATGGATCATATTGTGGCGTGATCGTTTCTTCCCCAATTCCATAATTGAATGGTAGATTTACGCCCCATTTTTTAGGAAGCAGTTTTCCAAGATTAAGATTTGTAACGATATCATATTGCTGAATATCTTCTCTACTTCTTTCATTTGGCCCTTGTTCAAGTGATCCAAATCCGATTGTGCTAATTCTTCCTGTTGCAGAAAGCGTTGCAAAATCTGCTAAATTTCCGTCGAAACTTGCAATTGCAGCCATACCTCCTTTATTGTCCATTTCAGCAAGACGAAGCTCATTAAACCAAACTTCACCACGAATATCATCGCCACTGCGGTTTTTCAAACCAACCATCAGTGTTCTAACTAAACCAAAATTTGGATTTCCTTTGATCCCCAATCGAAGTGGATTTATTCTTCCTGCCAATGAGCCATCAAGTTCAAAATCGTCTATATATTTTATTCCAAGAGCATCTTCAACCAACCCGCTTGAAGCGCTCATCGCTAGTATTTTCAACTTTGTAAGCAACGCAAGAGACAAATCGATTTCATTCGCTTCTGGCCAAATTTCCTCTGCACTTAAAGATCGGCTTTGACGCGTCACTTTCAGCGGAATCTCAACTTGATAGAAGTTTTGAGTAAAGTCATTACCAAATCTGATGAAAGCTACCATTTGGTCATCCTGAAGCGATTGCACTTCGGTTGGTTCTGGTAAAGCTTCTGCGTGTAAGAACATTTTAAG
Organism: Flavobacterium qiangtangense; assembly: GCF_042658345.1. Taxonomy (NCBI): domain Bacteria; kingdom Pseudomonadati; phylum Bacteroidota; class Flavobacteriia; order Flavobacteriales; family Flavobacteriaceae; genus Flavobacterium; species Flavobacterium qiangtangense. Next base: position 207,286 of record NZ_JBHSQB010000008.1, on the reverse strand, counting down.
TTTCTTAAACTGTCTCATATCAACACTTACATTTTTAAAAACCCCGCGAGAATCTCCAGGCTCCAAACCTCCTAAACCAGGAAGCGCCGTATTAGCTTTTGAAATTCTTAACGAAAGTGATTGCTCATTTTGGTTGATAATTGTATTGCTATTATACAATTGTTCTCTCACAACTCCCGGAGGCGTCATGTATTTTATCGGACTTCTGTCTCCGTTTTCTTGAATATTAACCGCCAAAACATCTAATTGAGTGTCATCTTGATCATTAACAACATCTGTTTGTTCTAACGGATCTAAGGTTTTCACATAACGCCTCCATTCTCCACGAACTAAATCTAAAGCACCGAAACGCAATGTAACTTGTTCATTAAATCCAGTCATAAACATTCTCATGAAACGAATTGATCGGAAATCTGAAATAGTCCCCACAGTATTTGTTGGTTGCGCCACCGGAATTTTTAATTGAATCCATCTTGCATTGGTTGTTCCTCCACCCGGAAGATCTGCTGTAGGAGTTCTTACGTCTGTCACATAAGGACTGTTTTCTGGCGACATATCTGGCAAGATATCAATACTATATTCATAATAAGCATTGATTTCATTCATGGTATTATCACGGTTGATATCTTCAGTATCAGGCAAGGTGGTTGAACCTCTATTGGTATCACCAAGTTCAACCGGTGAATTTCCTTGAACACCATTATAATTTTTATAGCGTTGAATCACATCACCGTTTGCGCTTAAAAAGTATTGGTAATTATCTGCTGCTGGATCGGCATTTCCTGCAAAAGCCGGAAACATTGATGCTTCTTCAGCGTCATTTAAACCATCTAAACCAACATCTTGAAAGGCTCTATTTCCTGTTTCTGTATCAAAAGCGTAAATCAGCGATTGTGAAATTGGAATTTTACCCCAAATTGTAGAATACGTTTGTTGTGTAGAACCCGCTCCTGGCAAACCATTTTCATATTGTTTTCTTCCGTCTTTTAAAACATCTTCAGAAATTTCTCCTAAGTTGAATACCAATTTACCAACATTTTGCTGAGAAACACCTCCATTTTGTTGCACATTATCATAAGGATCCAAAACCCAAACTTGAATGTATTCCACGTTCGATTGCTCAAAGTTTGTAGAATTTATAGCACGCATAATTCCTCCAAAATTAGTTGTAGCTTCCGTTGGCGTAAAAGTATTTGTTGACGAAGCGGCCGGATTAAAATTGTAAGGTCCTCTTTCTTGAGGGAAATATGTCAAATCTAACGTATTGATAACCGTTTGTTGACCAACTGCAATATCAGTTTCTGGGTACAATTCTCGGCTATAAATTCTTCTAGTGCTGTATAATTTTAAGTCATCAACAGAAACTCCACTCGGACGCTGCACATAAAAAGTTGGATCAATTGAATACCAAGCCAATTTTGCTCTTTTGAATCCATAATTTATAGTGTTTAAAGAAGCTCCAAAGTCTGCAAAATCACTCGTCGCGTTCCATGCTGGCACACTTGACAAGCTCCAAGAAAAAGGAGAACGCATGTCAATTGTCGTTTGTGAACCTTCAAAATCATCAACATAAATGGTAGATTCTCCGTCAAATTTATCTGCTTTTGGCGTATCTGGTTTTAAGTAAGCAATTTCTCCTCTGAATGAAATATTTGAGGGAACATCAGTATCAATATTTGGAAGTTTATTTACCAATCTAGTCAAAAACGGAACCTCAGTAGAATAGTTTGTATTCATTCCAAAGATGGTATTGTTTACCGACTCTTGCCCATAATTTGATTTTTGTGTAAACGGTCTTTCAGACATTTTCAACAAAGTGGCTCCAACAACAAATTTATCATTGAATTTATGTTCGACATTAACTCCGAAGAAACGTCTTGTTTGTTGACCAAAAACGGCATTATTTTCCAAGGAAATTTCGATTGGCGTACCCGAAGCTTGTAACGAAGCATCTAAGATTTGAACCATTCCTCTTTGATAATTTACCGTATAATCAACACCTTCAACCAAAACACGTCCGCCGGAAGTTACAGTTACCGAACCTTGAGGCACGTTAAAAGCACCGATGGCGATTCCATCACCAGATGTAGATTTGAATTTTCCTTTTAATTGAAATTTATTTTTATCACTGTCTTGCAACGCCGCCGCCTGCGTACTCGCATACATGCTTGTGTAAACATATTTTGTTTGGTTGGCATTATACGTCAACGGTTGCTCATAATCTGCTCCAGAACCTGTAGTGTTTAATTTATTGAACAAATGTTTACCAAATGGCTCTACAGTCGTGAAAATAACACGTCCGTTTTGCTGATCAACAGTTAAACCCGGAATAAAGTCAAAGAAACCATCACCATTGGCTTGCGGATCGTTTGTGTAATTCAATCTATCTACGTTAAAAACACGCAATAAAGGCGTTTGGTCTACATCTGCTGGCAAAGGATTTCCAGCCACCGGCGTAATATAATTCAACGGCGATGGATCAGTGTACATGATATTCAGCTTGAAATCCTCTTGCTCCAATTGATAAGCTCCAGGAAGTGAATAGATGTTTTTCATCATCAAATTCCAAACTGGCTTGTTCACGTTTGTCAAGTTGCTTTTCAGCATTTTCAAAATCAAACTTTGCGTTGTTGGAATTCCGTTGCTTACTTGCGTTGCATCAACTCCGTCAGTACCAAATTCTCCCACTTGATATACATCGCTTCCAATTGTATATTGATAAGCTACCGCCAAAACCTCGTCGTTTGTTAATTTTTGAGCTAACGAAATATATCCTAATTGAGGATGAAATGTAAATTCATTTGCCGATAATTTTCTAGCATTTTCAAGTTTAGAATAATCTGTTCCTTCGCTCACAGTTACTCCAGAAAAACCAGCACTTGCCGTTGCAATTTCACGAATTGAATTATTTAAAATTCCTGTTGTTCCAATTCGTGCTGGGTCAAATCTGTTGTTCGAGTTTTTTGAAGGAGTATTTGCCGGCGCCGTAAACAAATTCGTTGATGGTGTCAAAGAAACCACTTCACTATCAGGCAAACCTGGCAATTGTGACTCCCCTAAATCTTGAAGCGCAATGATATTTCTTAAGTTGTTATCTGTTGTACTAACGCGATTTTGACGATTCGTCACCCAAACCTCAATTCTAGTAATCTGAACGCGACTGTCAATTAAAGGATAATTTCTTAACGACTCGTCATATTTATTTCTAAAATATTGTGACAAGAAAAAGTGCCTGTCGGCGTCGTAATCTAAGGCAAATATCTCGAAATTCTGAACAGTTCCACCACCTTCAGCAGTCACTGTTCTGGTTTGAGATTTTTGTTCAGAGAAAATTCCGGTAACGGTTGTTTTCCCAAACTGCAATTGTGCTTTTACACCAAAAAGACTTTGAGCTCCGCGAATAAGGGAGCTGTTTAAAGGTAAACTTACGTTTCCGACTTCAATTTTTTGGATGATATCGTCTTCCGTCGGAGTGTATTCTAATTTGATTAAATTTTGGAAAGCAAAAGTAGATTCGGTATCATAATTCGCATTTACTGCTAATCGAGTTCCCACTTTTCCCATTAAACTCATACTGATTCTTTGGTCAAAATCAAACGTGGTTGTTGTTCTATTTCTAGGCGAAAGCGACGGATTGTCTTGTTTCGTATATCGAACTCCCAAATCCATTTCAACGGAACCTGTCGGTTTTACGTCGATTGTATTTCCTCCAAAAATGGTTTCAAAAAAGCTTGAATTCACATAATATCTTGGGAGCAGATCTTTTTTATTTGCCTCGGTTCCTGTTTTTTTACCGTCAATCGCATCTGATTTTTGCTTGAAATAAGCACGCATCGACTCACGCAAAATTAACTCTTCATATTCTGTCGGAGTTAAGATTACCGGATAATTTACATTAAAACCATTAACGGTATTTGTATAAACATATCGATCTAAAATTGGATCATAAGTGTACGCTTCTAAAATTGAAACAGGATTTTTAAGTTCAATTTTTCCAGAAGAATATCCTTTTGGAATTGAATCTTGATCTTCTTCCTCTTGGGCTTGTAGAGTTACACTAAAAAATAACGAAATCAGCCATAAGCTAATTTTAAAGCTACTTGTAATGCCTTTAGTATAGTTTGTTTTCAAGTATTTATAAGTTTTTTAAGGCTTGTTTGATAATGTTCTCGATCGATGCAGAAGGATTTTCTTTAACAATTTTTTCAACGGATTTTTCCGCCAATTTTCTGTTAAATCCAAGAACTTCCAAAGCAGATAACGCTTCGTCCTTGTTTGTATTGCCTTGCGAAATAGAAACTTCGTCTAAATCATACACTTTTAACACTTTATCCTTTAAATCAAGGATTGCGCGTTGCGCTGTTTTGCTTCCGATTCCTTTGATGGATTGTATGGTAGCTACATCTCCCGAAGCAAGCGCTTGTATGATTTGTTTTGGCTCAATTGAAGAAAGCATTGTTCTGGCAATACTAGCGCCAATGCCAGAAACAGAGAGAAGCATTTTAAAAATTTCTCTCTCTGATTTCTCGGCAAAGCCAAATAAAGTGTGGGCATCTTCTTTAATTTGCAAATACGTGAAAAGCTTTACATTTTCAGCATCTGGTATCAAAGAGTAAGTATGTAGAGAAATATTGACTTGATATCCCACGCCATTGCAGTCTATGACTACTTCGGTTGGATTTTTTTCCACCAATTTCCCTTGTAAATGTGCTATCATCAATCGTTAAATAATTCCCAAATGTAGGGAAAAAGTTTTATTGAAAATAGCTAATCGGTTATGAAGCAAAAAAATATGTTAAAAATTAACTTTTATCGCCTTGTTTTTCTTCTCTTTTTCTTGAGCGTCAACAACTGCAACAGCGGCCATATTGACCATTTCTTCCACGCTTGCTCCTAATTGAAAAATGTGAACCGGTTTATCCATTCCCATCATAATTGGTCCGATGGAAACTGATTTATCTAATTCTTTCAGCATTTTGTAATTGATATTTGCTGCTTCCAAATTTGGAAAAATCAACGTATTTACCTTTTTTCCAGCTAATTTTGAAAACGGGAATTTCTTCTGAAGCATTTCAGAATTCAAGGCAAAATCCGCTTGAATTTCTCCATCAACAACCAAGTCTGGATAATATTTGTGAAGGTAAGCCACGGCTTCTGCCACTTTTTGGGCACTTTTGTCTTGAGACGAACCAAAATTTGAAAACGAAACCATTGCAATCACAGGTTCCATTCCAAATAAACGAACTGTTTTTGCGGTCATCAGAGCAATTTTAGCCAAATCATCCGCAGAAGGATTTGGATTTATCGCTGTATCTGACAAAAAAATCGGACCTCTTTTGGTCATCATCATATTGGTAGTCGCAATTCTAGAAACGCCCGGGGCCATATCCACTAACTGCATCATTGGTTTCACAACCGAAGGATAACTGCGAGAATAACCTGTAACCAAAGCATCTGCTTCGCCTTCATTTACCATCATTGCAGCGAAATAATTTCTCTCTCGCATCCATTTTTGGGCATCAAGCAAACTCGTTCCTTTTCTTCTTCGTGATTCCCAAAAAGAATTTGCATAACGCAATCTTCTTTCGTCTTCTTCTGAAGTTTTTGGGTCGATAATAGTTACGTCAGCATCAAAACCCAACTCATCTTTTAGTTCTTGGATAATTTCTTTGTCTCCCAACAAAATAGGAGTTCCAATTTTTTCTTCCCAAACAATTTGAGCTGCTTTCAAAACATCTAAATGGTCTGCTTCTGCAAAAACCACACGTTTTGGGTCTGATTTTGCACGGTTTGCCAAAAGACGAACCATTTTATTATCAGAACCTAATCTTTCCAAAAGTTCTTCTTCATATTTGTCCCAATCGTGAATTGGATGAAGCGCAACTCCTGATTCCATTGCCGCTTTTGCAACCGCTGGAGCTACAACCGCAATTAATCTTGGATCAAACGGTTTTGGAATAATATAATCTCTACCAAAAATCAACTTGGTTTCGCCATAAGCAATATTTACCTGCTCTGGAACTGATGCTTTTGCTAATGCTGCCAAAGCACGAACCGCCGCCATTTTCATCGCTTCGTTGATTTTTGTAGCACGAACGTCTAACGCACCACGGAAAATATATGGAAAACCAAGAACGTTATTTACTTGGTTAGGATGGTCAGAACGGCCAGTCGCCATAATGATATCTTTTCGAGTTGCGATTGCAACATTATAATCAATCTCAGGAATCGGGTTTGCCATGGCAAAAACAATCGGGTCATTTGCCATTTCCAGAAGCATTTCTGGCGTCATAATATTTCCTGCAGAAAGTCCGAGGAAAACGTCAGCGCCAACCAAAGCTTCGCCTAAAGTAATATTTTTTGGTCCTTTTGAATATCTTCTTTGCACATCAGACAAGTCATTTCTATCATCAGAAAGAACGCCGTCTTTGTCAAACATGATCACATTATCTGGATTAATTCCTAACAAAACATACAAATTCGCGCAAGCCAAAGCCGCTGAACCTGCTCCAGAAATTACGATTTTTACGTCTTCAATTTTTTTGTCAGCTAATTCTAAAGCGTTCAATAAAGCCGCCGAAGAAATAATTGCAGTTCCATGTTGGTCATCGTGCATCACTGGGATATTCAGTTCTTCCACCAATCGTCTTTCAATTTCAAAAGATTCTGGCGCTTTGATATCTTCCAAGTTAATTCCACCAAAAGTTGGCGCGATATTTTTTACGGTTTCGATGAACTTTTCAATGTCTTTTGTATCTACTTCAATGTCAAAAACATCGATGTCAGCAAAAATTTTGAACAATAAAGCCTTTCCTTCCATCACTGGTTTTGATGCTTCTGGACCGATATCGCCTAGACCTAAAACCGCGGTTCCGTTTGAAATTACGGCTACCAAATTACCTTTTGCCGTATATTTATAAACGTTGTTTACATCTTTTACAATTTCAAGGCAAGGCTCTGCAACACCCGGCGAATAAGCCAATGACAAATCTCTTTGCGTTGCATAAGCTTTTGTTGGAACCACCTCAATTTTTCCCGGTGATGGTTTTGCGTGGTATAAAAGTGCTTCTCTTCTTTTGCTGTACTTGTTCATTTTTCTAGATTTATTCCGACTTGCAAAGGTAAAGGTATGGATGAAATTGAGAAACTTTTATGTCCATTCTTTTTAGCTAGTTTATTTAAATGTGCTTTTGTATTTTATTATCTAAAATTTAAGACTCTTTAAAAATCAGCATACTGATTTAAACCCGCTTTAATCTTTATATTTCAATGCCGTCAGAATGCATGCGTGCGACTTTTGACATTACTGAGCTTTACCTTTTAGTAAATTAGTATTAGTTCTAAAAGCAAAAAAGGCCTCATGATTGAGACCTTTTTGCTAATAAAGATTAATTGTTAACCTAATAAAACTAAAATGATTTAACTCTTTTTCGTGATTCTAATCCCAATTCTTCTGTTTTGCGCTCTTCCCTCTTCGGTTGCGTTATCAGCTACAGGAAACTGGTCTCCATATCCTTCAGCGGCAACTCTTTTAGAATCAACTCCCAGTTTTACCAATTCGGCCATTACTGATTTTGCTCTTCCGTCAGAAAGTTTCAAATTTGTGGCTGCATCACCGGTGTTATCAGTATAACCTCCTAATTTTATTTCCATTGCGGGATATGCTTTCATTATTTCAGCAACATTTTTTAACTGCTCTTGAGAATCGGCGGTTAAAGTAGATTTTCCTGTATCAAAAAGCAATCTATCAAAATTGAACCAGGTCTTTTTATCAACTACTTTTGTTTCGTCATTCATCCACGTGATGATCTGGCTTTCCACTCCATTTTGAGGAACGTTTAATTCAACCCCATTTGGCAATTTAAATTTAAAAAACGCCCCTAATTTTGCTGCCAGGTCGCTTATTGCAGAACCGGTACCGGCAACTGTGGTATCTACCTTTTCAATCGCTGTACTTACTTTTGTGTTTAATGTATCCACGACTGTTGTGCTTGCGTCCGGTGCTTTATCGCAACGCTTTGTAAAAAAGTACAGGGCAACCAACGCGGCAAGAATTAACAATAATGGCAACAGCCATTTTGGCAACCCGCTTGACTTTTTTTCGATATGTTCAGTTTTAAATTCTTTTACAGAATTTCCAAAGTGAAACATTGAGCCTAAACCGCTTGGCAATGCTGCCAAAATACTGCTTTTTTCAGAAGACAACAGATTTGTCAAGCCAGATGCAGAAGTTCCTGATTTTCCAAAATGAGCCATAATCATGGGACCAATCATACCCAACAAGGCAGTTACTGATGAACCTTTTACTCCTCCAATGTTAGAAAGAAAGTCAGTAATTGACGACAGCTTGTTACCAAAAATCTGGCTTAAGAACAATGAACTCTTATCTTCTCCCTTTGTTAAATAAGACGGCAAATCAGAAAATACAGATTGGCTGCTTGATTGAGAAACCATATTCATAATTGTGTCAGTTCCGTTTGGATGTTCTGACTTTTTCACAAGTCCCGCCAAAAATGTTGGAATTGCAACAGAAATTGTTTTGGAAATACCGGTTTGGGATTCTCCTAACAAGGCACTTGCTTTTGAAACTAAGTCTGGCGTAATGTATTCAGAAATTGATTCTACTAAATTTTTTGACATAATTGATAAGTTTAAGTTTAATATATAACAAATATATCTAATATATTTAACAATTTATTCTATATAAAAAATATTTATTCAAAAAATTCAATAAAATAAATTAATAAACAAAACTTACTAATTTAACCGCAAAAATGAAACGAACGTAAATTTAAAACTATTCGTCATTTTAAGTCATAATTAAAATAGTTCGGGGAAATAAAATGAAAAAAAATAAAGGAGTTTAACTTTCTTTTGGAATTTTTAAGAAGTCGATATTTCTCTTTATCCCAGCAAATTTTGTTCGCTTTACAGCAGAATTTTTAAAAACGGCTTTAAAAGTATCTTCGGTAATTTCTTCCCAATCTTTTTTCGTCATCGAAAGCAATTCTGGATGCGGATTAAAAAGCGGTTCTTTGTGCGGTTTTGAGAAGCGATTCCACGGACAAACATCTTGACAGACATCGCACCCGAAAGCCCAATTATCAAACTTTCCCTTCATTTCTGACGGAATATTTTCTTTTAATTCTATCGTAAAATACGAAATACATTTGCTTCCGTCCACAACATATGGCGAAACAATAGCTTCGGTCGGGCAAGCGTCGATACATTTGGTACACGAACCGCAATGGTCAGTCACGGAGTTGTCATATTCCAAATCTAGATCGACAATTAATTCGGCAATAAAGAAAAAAGAACCAACTTGCTTGCTCAATAAATTGCTGTTTTTACCAATCCAACCAAGGCCACTTTTCGAAGCCCAAGCCTTGTCTAAAACTGGAGCAGAATCCACAAAAGCACGCCCAGAAACTTCACCGATATTCTCTTGAATTGAAAAAAGCAGTTCTTTTAATTTTTCTTTGATGACAAAATGATAATCTTGTCCGTAAGCGTATTTTGAGATTTTATAAGTGTCTTCGCCGTTGATTTGCGTTTGCGTTTCTTCGGGATAATAATTTAAAAGCAAAGAAATCACGGATTTTGAATCATCTACCAATAATGTTGGGTCTAGTCTTTTGTCGAAATGGTTTTCCATGTAAGACATTTGGCCGTGTGCGTTATTTTTCAACCAAGCTTCTAAACGAGGCGCTTCTTGTTCTAAAAATCCGGCTTGAGATATGCCACAAGACAAAAATCCGAGGCGAGCGGCTTCGGATTTAATGAATTTTGTGTATTTCTCTTTGTTGGAAATCATCTTGGATTTTCTATAATTGGGAACGCGGATGACACGGATTTTACTGATTTACGCAGATTCTTGTCTTTTCTAAAAATATTTTAACCGTCAACTTTGTCTTCCCGACGAAGGAGGAATCTCTGCAAAAATCTTAAATTCTAAAAAAGTCCTCCTTGAACATTCATCCTCACTTTTCCCAGATGTTTATAAGCCTTTTCAGTCACTTCTCTACCTCTTGGCGTTCGCATAATGAAACCTTCTTGAATCAAAAATGGCTCATACACTTCTTCAATCGTCTCGCCACTTTCAGAAACTGCGGTTGCCAAAGTTGACAATCCGACTGGGCCACCTTTGAATTTATCGATGATTGTGGTTAAAATTTTATTGTCCATTTCGTCTAAACCGTGCGCATCGACGTGCAATGCTTTCAATGAAAAACGCGCGATTTCAATATCGATGCTTCCGTTTCCTTTTATTTGGGCAAAATCACGAACTCTTCTTAATAACGCATTTGCAATCCTAGGAGTTCCGCGACTTCTTCCAGCGATTTCAATCGCCGCTTCCATTGTTATGGGCATTTTTAAAATGGCAGAACTTCTTTCAACAATTGATGTCAAAAGTTCTGTAGTATAATATTGTAATCGGCTTTGGATTCCGAAACGGGCTCGCATTGGAGCTGTCAATAATCCGGAACGAGTTGTGGCTCCGACCAATGTAAACGGATTCAGATTCAACTGAACGGTTCTGGCATTCGGTCCCGATTCAATCATAATATCAATCTTAAAATCTTCCATCGCAGAATATAAATATTCTTCCACAATCGGGCTCAAGCGGTGAATTTCATCAATAAACAAAACATCACGTTCTTCAAGATTGGTCAGCAAACCCGCCAAATCTCCAGGCTTATCTAAAACCGGCCCCGACGTAATTTTTATTCCAACACCCAATTCATTTGCTAAAATATTGGCAAGCGTCGTTTTTCCCAAACCCGGAGGTCCGTGGAAAAGCGTGTGATCCAAGGCTTCGTTTCTTTGGTTGGCGGCCTGCACAAATACTTGCAAATTCTCCAAAACTTGGTCTTGTCCAGTGAAATCATCAAAAGACAGCGGCCTCAATTTTTTTTCTAAATCGAGTTCTTCGTGATTGTAGTTTTGGTTTGTTGGGTCTAAATTTTCATTCATGTGGCAAAGATAGAGAAAGTAAGTCGAAAGTTTAAAAGTCGTAAAGTCAAAAGCAATAATAGTCTGTCAAATTTCAAACTATATTTTTAATCTACATTATAACCTTTTGCCAAAAGCGTTTTCCATTCTGGATGTTTTCTTAGATATGAAGCAACAAATGGGCAAAGTGGCGCTAAAGTATATTGGTTTTCTTTGATGTATTTTAAAGATTTTTCGACAATGCTTCCGCCGACACCTTTTCCTTCTAACGCTTTTGGAACTTCGGTGTGGGTTAAAAACATTACGTTGTCGTTTGTCAAAATATATTCTACGAAAGCTTTGTGATTTTCCACTTCCATCTCGAATCTTTTTTTGTCTTCGTTTTTGACCAATTCAAGGTCAGCATATTTATCACTCATAGCAGTAATTTTAGATTTGTTGTGGAAAGATACTCAAAAATCAAGTTGCATCAAAATTCAGATTTTTTAATATCTTTAACAGAAATTAACCACAACTCAACCAAACTGATTTTTATGGAAAACCACGACGAAGACAATAATTTAAAAAGAGAACTTGGATTATTAGACGGAACGATGCTTGTCGTTGGGTCGATGATTGGTTCGGGAATTTTTATCGTCAGTGCTGATATTGCAAGGCAAGTTGGTTCTGCGGGTTGGCTTACTTTGATCTGGATAATTTCTGGACTGATTACCGTAATTGCAGCTGTAAGTTATGGAGAATTAAGTGCGATGTTCCCAAAAGCGGGCGGTCAATATGTTTATTTGAAAGAAGCTTATAACAAATTAATTGCTTTTTTATATGGATGGAGTTTCTTCGCGGTCATCCAAACCGGAACAATTGCAGCTGTTGGAGTTGCCTTTTCAAAATTCGCCGCTTATCTATACGAACCTTTGAGTGATGAAAATATCCTTTTTGATTTGGGTTATTTCAAACTAAATGCAGCTCAAATTGTTTCTATTATTACAATTATTTTATTGACATATATTAATAGTCGTGGCGTAAAGAACAGCAAAATGCTTCAAACCGTAATGACAATTATCAAAATTATGTCGCTTCTTGGATTGATTGTCTTCGGATTTATTTTGGGTGCCAAAGCAGAAATTTGGGACGCAAATTGGGCCGATGCTTGGAATACGCAATCCTTTAATACAAAAACAAATTCTTGGTTTCCTATAAGCGGTTCGGCGTTAATTACCGGAATTTCTGCAGCAATGGTCGGCTCTTTATTTTCAAGTGATGCATGGAATGGCGTGACTTTTATCGCCGGAGAAATTAAAAATCCAAAGCGAAATGTGGGCTTGAGTTTATTTCTTGGAACTTTTATCGTGACCGTAATTTATATTTTGGCGAATTTGATGTATTTGGCCGTAGTTCCGTTTGAGGAAATTGCTACGGCAAAATCAGATCGTGTGGCCGTTGTTGCTGCCAATTATATCTTCGGAAATATCGGCACTTTGATCATCGCCATTATGATTATGATTTCCACTTTTGCTTGCAATAACGGATTGATCATGGCTGGAGCAAGGGTTTATTATACGATGGCAAAAGATGGATTATTCTTTAAAAAAGCAGCTATTTTAAATTCGGCTAGCGTTCCAGCTTGGGCTTTGTGGGCACAATGCATTTGGGCATCGGCGTTGTGCTTAACTGGGAAATATGGCGCTTTATTAGACTTTGTAATGATCATCGTAATCATTTTTTATATCTTAACTATCTACGGAATTTTTATCCTACGAAGAAAAATGCCAGACGCAGAAAGACCTTATAAAGCATTTGGTTATCCATTTTTACCTTTCGTTTATATTCTTTCCGCTTCGGCATTGTGTGTTGCTTTATTGATTACACGATTTGAAACCTGCGGTTGGGGCGTTTTAATTATGTTGGCTGGAATTCCTGTTTATTATTTATCAAAACCAAAAGAACAAATTTAATTTGCTATGATTCGGAAGATTTTAGAACAAAGTTCGCATCGCCCTTGGGAAATTCCGAAAGATCGTTGGCGATTTTACCAAGAATGGAATGATGCAATTTTTCTGCATTGGGAAGTTGATTTGGAAGAATTGAAAAAACATGTTCCGAAGGAATTGGAGATTGATTTATTCGAAGGAAAGCCTTGGGTTTCGGTTGTGGCTTTTGCAATGGAAGAAATTCGTCCAAGGTTTTTGCCTGCATTTGCTCCTATTTCTAATTTCTTTGAAATAAATGTTCGGACTTACGTGAAAACGAAAAGCAAAACCGGCGTTTATTTTTTGAGTATGGAAGGGGGGAAAGATCTGTCTTGCAAAGTGGCTAAATTGATTTCGGAACTTCCTTACCGATTTTCGAGTATTAAACGTGAAATGGAATATTACCGTTCTTCAAATTCTGAATTTGGAGATAAATTAGACATCAAATTTAAAATCGGTCAAGCCGTACAAAAAACTGAAATCGACCTTTGGTTAACCGAACGATATGCTTTGTTTCAAGACACCAAAAACTTCATCAACGAATATGAAATCCACCATCAAGAATGGCCAATCAGAGAAGCCATTGTTGAAAATATTGAGTTGCATTATCCAAGATTAGAGAAATTAATAGGAAGAAAACCTGACTTAGTTAATTATTCTGAAGGCGTAAAAGTGGTTGCTTGGGGAAAGAAAAAAATTAGAAAAAGCGATTGGGATAATCGTTAAATCTTAAAACGTATGAATATTGAAAAAATAGAAACGGAACGATTACTTCTTATTCCGTTTACAAAACAATTGTGCCATTTGGTCAATGATAAAAATTTTGTTGCGCTTCAAAATAACGGATTGAATGCTGGCGAAGGTTATCCTGATCAAGAAACTTTGGACACCATTCCGAAGATTGTTGCAAATATCGAATTGTCAAATGGTCCAACTGGATTTGAATCTTGGGTGATAATTACAAAACAGGAAATGAAAATTATCGGTGATGTTGGGTTCAAAGGAATTCCCAACCAAGCTGGTGAAATTGACTTGGGCTATGGAATCATTGCAAGCGAACGACAAAAAGGTTATGCTTTTGAAGCAGCAAAAGCTTTGTGTGATTGGGCGATTTCTCAGGAAAATGTAAATACAATTACGGCAAAATGTTTGGTTGAAAATGAAGGTTCTTATAAAACATTAGAAAAATTAAACTTCAAAAGAATCACTGAAGACGAATCGATGTTTCATTATATTTTCAAATAATTGACGCTATCAGATGCAATGTTGCTAAACTTGTAACCTTGTGCCAAAATCTTGTAATACCTTTTCCTTTTTTAATTCGGAAATTTATAATAGTAAATTATAAAAACAAATTAGACATGGAAAATTCAAAAAACATTGATGCTTTAAACAAGTTAATTGAGATTAATAACGACCGCATCGAAGGATATGAAACGGCTTCAAAAGAAGCAAAAGACACCGATTTAAAATCTTTATTTGGAGAGTTGGCTGCTACAAGTCACAAAAATGTTTCTGAATTGAGTTCTGAAGTTACAAGACTTGGCGGAAAGCCAGAAGAAGGAACAAGAGTTACTGGAAAATTCTTCAGAGCTTGGATGGATGTAAAAGCGGCCTTGACAGGAAATGATCGTCACGCGATTTTGGATTCTTGCGAATTTGGTGAAGACAAAGCTTTAGAAACTTATGAATCAGTACTTGAAAAAGGTAATGAATTATCTGGAGAGCACACCCAATTGGTTTCTCAACAACAGACAACTTTGAGAGCTGATCACGATAGAGTTAAGGCTTTAAGAGATGCTTCTGCAAACTAAAAAACTTCGAATGTGAAGTTTTTTAATAGTTTTAAAATAAAAAACCGCTTCTGAAATCAGAAGCGGTTTTTTTATATAATCTTAGTGATGAAGTTCTTCTTCTCCTTCTCTAAAAGGAACAGTTTGTGGGATGAAATCTTCCTCGAAACCTGGCTTGCTGTAATCATAAGGCCATCTGTGTACTTCTGGAAGTTCTCCTGGCCAGTTTCCGTGGATGTGTTCCACTGGAGCTGTCCATTCAAGAGTTGTAGATTTCCAAGGATTCATTACCGATCTTTTTCCGTAGAAAATACTGTGGAAGAAGTTCCAGATGAATACGATTTGGAAAGCACCACCAACTAAAGCGAAAACTGTAATTAAAACGTTTACGTTTTGTAAGTCATCAAATAATGGGAATGCCGTGTTTGTATAATAACGTCTTGGAAGACCTGCCATACCGATGAAGTGCATTGGGAAGAAAACTCCGTAAGCACAAACTGCAGTTACCCAAAAGTGAATATAACCTAAATTTTTATTCAACATTCTTCCGAACATTCTTGGGAACCAGTGGTAAACTCCAGCAAACATTCCGTAAAGTGCTGAGATACCCATTACCAAGTGGAAGTGAGCTACAACAAAATATGTATCGTGAACGTTGATATCAAGTGTGCTGTCTCCAAGGATGATTCCTGTTAAACCTCCAGTGATGAAAGTAGAAACAAATCCGATAGAGAACAACATTGCAGGATTCATTTGTAAGTTACCTTTCCAAAGAGTTGTAATCCAGTTGAACGCTTTTACCGCAGAAGGAATTGCGATCAACAATGTTGTAAATGTAAACACAGATCCTAAGAATGGATTCATTCCTGAGATAAACATGTGGTGACCCCAAACGATTGTTGACAAGAAAGCAATTGCAAGAATTGACGTGATCATCGCTCTGTAACCAAAGATTGGCTTACGAGAGTTGGTTGCCATAATTTCAGAAACAAGTCCCATTGCAGGCAAGATTACGATATAAACTTCAGGGTGACCTAAGAACCAAAATAAGTGTTCAAATAAAACTGGCGAACCACCTTGATAGTGCAATACTTCTCCGGCAATATAAATATCAGATAAGAAGAAAGAAGTTCCGAAACTTCTGTCCATAATCAATAACAAAGCTGCTGACAAAAGAACCGGGAAAGAAACGATACCAATTACTGCAGTGATAAAGAAAGCCCAAATTGTAAGTGGCAATCTTGTCATTGACATTCCTTTTGTTCTCAAGTTGATTACTGTAACAACATAGTTCAAAGATCCCATTAATGAAGATGCGATGAAAACTGCCATTGCCACTAACCATAAAGTCATACCTGTTCCAGAACCAGGAATTGCTTGTGGCAATGCTGATAAAGGCGGATAAATCGTCCATCCAGCAGATGCAGGACCTGATTCAACGAATAATGACGAAATCATAATTACGCTTGAAAGGAAGAACAACCAGTATGAAACCATGTTCATAAAACCAGATGCCATATCTCGAGCACCAATTTGCAATGGAATCAAAAGGTTACTAAAAGTTCCACTCAAACCTGCTGTCAATACAAAGAATACCATGATGGTTCCGTGGATTGTAACAAGTGCAAGGTAAGCGTCATTTTTCATAACTCCACCTGGAGCAAATTTCTCACCTAAGAAAAATTTGAAAATTCCAAATGATTCTTCTGGCCAAGCCAATTGCATTCTGAAAAGCAGGGACATTCCCACTCCAATGATTCCCATGATAATACCTGTAATCAAGTATTGTTTGGCAATCATCTTATGATCGATACTAAAGATATATTTCGTGATGAAAGTATCTTTGTGGTGGTGTTCGTGTTCGTGATCGTGATCGTGTTGATCGTGTCCGTGATCTGACATATATTATAATTTAAATTTTATTTAAAAGATATACTTATTATTAATTAGCCGCTACAACTTTTGTCGTGTCAACTGATGCTTTTGTAGAATCTACTGGAGCAGTTGGACCAACAGTTTCAGCTTTTGGCTCTTTTTCAGCTTTTACTGCAGAAACCAAAGTTGGTTTTTCACTTAACCATTTTTTGTAATCAGCTTCGCTTTCTACTACAATTTTCATTTGCATATTGTAATGAGAAGGTCCGCAGATTTTGTTACAAAGCAATAAGAAGTCAAAAGTATAAGGGTCTAATCCTGGCTCACCTTTTTTGGTAAGTTCTACACTCTTTTTAGCTCTAATTTCATTAATAACAGATACTTTTTCAACGATTTCAGGAGTTTGACGCATTTCAGCTGTAGTCTTGTTTGGAGTAAAAGCAAACTGAGTAACCATACCTGGAACACAGTTCATTTGAGCTCTAAAGTGAGGCATGTAAGCTGAGTGCAAGACGTCTTGAGAACGCATTTTAAAAACTACTTTTTTACCTTTTGGCAAGTGTAATTCGTTTACAACTTTATCGTCTTGCGCGTTTGGATCTGTTACGTCAACACCTAAAGTATTTATTCCTTCGATATAACGAACATTTGCTTTACCAAGAACATTGTCTTCTCCAGAATATCTAGCTTCCCAAGAGAATTGTTTTGCATATAATTCAACAACAATTACATCTTCGTCTTCGTCAACAAACATAATGTTTGTCCAAGCGTATAATCCGTAAAGGATCAAACCAGCCAAAACGATTACCGGGATAATTGTCCAGATAAATTCTAATTTGTCATTATCTGCAAAGTATAATGCTTTTTGTCCTTCTCTACCTCTATATTTAAAAGAGAAATAGTGCAATAACGCTTGAGTGATCGTTTGTACAACGAAAATCAAAATCATCGAAATCCACATTAAGCTGTCAACATCTGCTCCGTGAACAGAAGCCGAGTTGCTCATTAATGGGAAATGACCAAATTCAACTACACAGTAAATCGTCGTTAGATAGATGAATACCAAAAAGGCAAACATCAAGTATCCATTTACATTATTATCCTTATCATTGGCAACTTGTGAATCATCACGTTTTGCGCCAACTTGAGTCAAATCGAAAATTTTAGTTAATTGCCAAATTGCAACAGCTAATAAAACTAAAACTATAATTACCAACAAACTTGTCATCTGTTTTTTCTTTAAATATTAATAATGAAAATGTTTACTTTCCTCAATAAGCGGATTTCTTTTTGCCAATAAAGGAGATTTAGTAAGAGCAGTAAATACTACCAATATAAATAATCCAAGGAAGAAAAGTACAGAACCAATTTCTGCAAATCCGATGAACCAACGGTCACCAACAGTTGCTGGCATAATCATATTATAAAAGTCAATATAGTGTCCTGCTAAAATTACAACTCCAGCCATAACTATGATCCAAGTCAAACGCTTGAAATCTGTATTGATCAAAATCAAAATTGGGAAAACAAAATTCATAACAACCATTCCGAAGAAAGGCAAGTTGTATTGTTCAATTCTTGTGATAAAGTAAGTAACTTCCTCAGGGATGTTTGCATACCAGATCAACATAAATTGAGAGAACCATAAGTATGTCCAGAATACACTGAATCCAAACATAAATTTAGCTAAATCGTGGATATGACTTGTGTTTACATATTCTAAATATCCTTTAGATTTTAAGTATAAAGTAGTCAATGCAATAACTGTAACAGCGCTTACAAGGAAACTCATTAATACGTACCATCCAAACAATGTACTGAACCAGTGTGGATCAACAGACATAATCCAATCCCAAGACATAATAGACTCGGTAACGATGAAGAATACTAAGAATCCTGCAGACAATTTAAAGTTCTTTTTGTAAAAAGCATTGTCGCTTGCTTCGTCTTGAGCCAAACAGTTCTTTCTTGAAAAGTGTCTGTAAAGGTTCCATCCGATGATGAAAACTGCTGCTCTGATTAACCAGAAATATTCGTTTAAGTATCCCGATTTATTAGAAATCAATTTATCAAATTTAGGGCTTTTTGGATCAAGCAATTCTGCATCCATCCAAACAAATAAATGGTGGAAATGGAAAGCTCCTAAAGCTAAAAGAATAAATACAATTACAGAACCCCAAGGCAAATAAGCCGTGATTCCTTGCATAACTCTAAACAACACTGGAGACCATCCAGCTTGTGCCACTTGTTGGATTGCATAAAATGCTAAAACACCCAATGAAATCAACATGAAGAATAATGCTGCTACATAAACAGCTGCCCAAGG
This sequence comes from Flavobacterium qiangtangense, assembly GCF_042658345.1. Classification (NCBI taxonomy): domain Bacteria; kingdom Pseudomonadati; phylum Bacteroidota; class Flavobacteriia; order Flavobacteriales; family Flavobacteriaceae; genus Flavobacterium; species Flavobacterium qiangtangense. The sequence goes on along the minus strand of NZ_JBHSQB010000008.1, from coordinate 188,372 downwards.
TTTATTCGTTAGTTGGTGATAAACGTGCTCCACATGTTTAACGTGAGCTTCGTGTTCTGCATGTGCATCGTGGCCACCTTCTGCTTTATCATGACCGTGAACAGCAACAGCTGCGTGATCATCATGGTGCTCTTCAGTCGCAACTACTGCATGTGCTGTATCTTTTGTTGTAGAAATTGTATCAATATGAATTGCAGGATCAGCCATGCTTGCTTCTGGTTTTGCTTCAGTTGCAACAACTGCGTCATGAGATTCATGCGTTTCAGTTGCGTGCGCTTCTTTTGCAGGATGAGCTTCGTGAGCATCATGTCCAGCTGCTGCGTGATGACCGCCGTGTTCTTCAGATTCTTTCTTTAAGATTTCTTCTACTTCAGCAGTATTTTTTGGTGCAGTTAAAAAACCATAACCTATCCCTAAGATTCCTAAAATCATAAAGACGAACGCTACAGTTTTTAATTTGCTTGAAAATGTGTACATATCTATTAAGATCAGTTTGTTCTACAATTATAATTCACTCTTAAGTTTCATCACATAAGCTGCAACCATCCAACGCTCTTGTTGAGTCAATTGGTTAGCGTGAGAACCCATTGCGTTTAATCCGTAAGTTTCAACGTGGAAAACACTTCCTTCAGTGATAACTCTATCAGCATAACTTGGTACACCAAGAAATTTCTCTCTTTTTACCAAGTTTCCTTTTCCGTCACCTTTTTCACCATGGCAGATTGCACAGTAGATTCCGAAAAGTTGCGCGCCTTTATCAGAGCTTTTTGCAACTGAATCTAAAGGAGATTTTAAATTAGCTTTTGCTAATTCATAACCTGCTGTAGAATTTTCATATTCATAAGGTTCAAAACCTCTTGGAATAGAACCTTTTGCAGGAAGCTGTCCTTCTTTACCATTTGCAAAAGCATTAGATTCAGAATAGGTTTCATATCCTACTGACTCATACATATTTGGCATATATTGATAGTTAGGCTTTTTCTTGTTGTGACAAGACACAGCCGTTATCGCGATTCCTACCAAAAGTGTTATTTTATATAAACTTTTCATATCTAGTCTTAATGCTTTTCTATTACTTTAACTTCTACTGCTCCAGTATTTTGAAAAAATGAAACTAACTCATTTTCATCACCGTGAACCGCAACTTCCATCAAAAAGTGGTCATCTGTAGTTCTTACATCTGGATTTTCTGCTGATTTAAATGGCCATAATCTACTTCTCATATAAAAAGTAAGAACCATTAAGTGAGCTGCAAAGAATACAGTCATCTCAAACATTACAGGCACGAATGCTGGCATATTTTCGATATAACTAAAACTTGGCTTTCCACCGATATCTTGTGGCCAGTCAGAAATCATGATATTGTTCATCATCCACGTTGCGAAAGACAAACCGCATAGTCCATAAATAAAAGCACAAATTGCTAATCTTGTTGGTGCGATTCCCATTGCTTTGTCCAATCCGTGAACTGGAAATGGAGTGAAAACTTCTTCAATATGGTGATGAGCAGCACGTGTTTTCTTAACGGCATCCATAAGCACATCATCATCATTATAAATAGCGTATATAACTTTATTACTCATGGTGTGAATGTTTATTTTCTTCTCTATGTTTTTTATAATTATCTCCAGAAGATTTCAAGATTGTTTTTACCTCTGCTTGAGCAATCACTGGGAAAGATCTAGCATATAATAAGAATAATACAAAGAAGAAACCGATTGTTCCGATGTAGATTCCGATATCAACAAATGTTGGTGAGAACATTGTCCAAGATGACGGAAGGTAATCTCTGTGTAATGAAGTTACGATAATTACGAAACGCTCAAACCACATACCGATATTTACTACAATCGAGATAACGAAAGAAAACATGATACTTGTTCTTAATTTTTTGAACCACATGAACTGCGGAGAGAACACGTTACAAGTCATCATCGCCCAGTAAGCCCAAGCGTATGGTCCTGTTGCTCTGTTCAAGAAAGCGTATTGTTCATACTCAACTCCTGAATACCAAGCCACGAATAACTCTGTGATATATGCCACACCTACGATAGAACCTGTAATCATGATTACGATATTCATCAATTCGATGTGTTGCAATGTAATATAAGCTTCTAGGTTTGAAACTTTTCTCATAATGATAAGCAATGTATTTACCATCGCAAATCCTGAGAATACCGCTCCAGCAACGAAGTATGGAGGGAAGATTGTAGTATGCCATCCTGGAATTACAGAAGTAGCAAAGTCAAAAGATACGATCGTGTGTACAGAAAGTACAAGTGGTGTTGCCAAACCTGCAAGAACCAAAGATACTTCTTCGAAACGTTGCCAGTCTTTTGCTCTACCGCTCCAACCGAAGCTCAAGATTGAATAAACTCTTTTTGTGAAAGGCGTTACAGCTCTATCTCTAAGCATTGCGAAATCTGGAAGCAAACCTGTCCACCAGAAAACCAATGATACAGAAAGATACGTTGAAATCGCAAATACGTCCCAAAGCAATGGTGAGTTAAAGTTTACCCATAACGAACCAAATTGATTCGGAATTGGCAATACCCAGTATGCTAACCATGGACGACCCATGTGAATAATTGGGAACAAACCTGCTTGAACTACCGAGAAAATGGTCATTGCTTCTGCAGAACGGTTAATTGCCATTCTCCATTTCTGACGGAATAACAAAAGTACTGCTGAAATCAATGTTCCGGCGTGCCCGATACCAACCCACCAAACGAAGTTCGTGATATCCCAAGCCCAGCCAACTGTTTTATTTAATCCCCATGTACCAATACCAGTAGAGACGGTGTATATAATACAGCCTATTCCCCAAAGGAAAGCTGCTAATGCGATTGAAAATACAATCCACCATTGCTTGTTCGCTCTACCTTCAACAGGTGCAGCTACATCTACTGTTACATCGTGATAAGTTTTATCACCTATAACTAAAGGTTTTCTAATGGGTGCTTCGTAGTGAGACGACATAATCCTTTATCTTGTTTCTTGATTAATTATTTATTTCTAGGTATTTCTAACTTTTACGTGATAGAATACATTAGGTTTTGTTCCAACGTGCTCCAATAAATGATACATTCTTGGATCTTGTTCTAATTTAGCAATAGGACTTTCTTTTTCATTTACGTCACCAAATACCATAGATCCTGAAGTACATGCTGCAGAGCAAGCACAAGTATCATTGAATTCACCTTCCTTAACTGGTCTTCCTTCTCTCTTCGCTTTTAAAATAACAGCTTGAGTAGATTGAATACAGAAAGAACATTTTTCCATAACTCCTCTTGAACGAACAACAACATCTGGATTCAATACCATACGACCTAAATCGTCATTCATGTGGTAATCAAATTCTGAGTTTTTGTTGTACAAGAACCAGTTGAAACGACGTACTTTATAAGGACAGTTGTTTGCACAGTAACGAGTTCCAACACATCTGTTATATGCCATATGGTTTTGACCTTGACGACCGTGAGATGTGGCAGCAACAGGACAAACTGTTTCACATGGTGCGTGATTACAGTGTTGACACATCACCGGCTGGAATGCTACTTGTGGATTATCTGATGGATCTTCCATTTCTCCAAAACCTCCTAAAGAGCCTTTGTCACCGAATAACCCTTCAAATCCTTCTTTTTTCTCATTGTCTTTTTCAAAAGTATCTTCAGAAGAATAATATCTGTCGATACGCAACCAGTGCATATCACGGCTTCTTCTTACTTCAGATTTTCCAACAACAGGAACGTTATTTTCAGCATGACAAGCGATAACGCAAGCGCCACAACCCGTACATGAATTTAAATCAATTGATAATTTAAAGTGGTGTCCAACAGAACGATCAAATGAATCCCACAAGTCAACAGTATTCGCCTTAACTGGGTTGTGATCTAAAGAAACCATTGGAGAAGGATTCCAAACTTCAGCTTCAGCTTCGTTGAAAACATTCAAAGTAGTTTCTTTAATGATATCGCCTCTACCCATTAAAGTCCTTTGCAACTGCACACAAGCAAATTCGTGATCTCCACTTTCTTTTGTGATTTTTGCAGTTTGGTTTGCATTAGCGTTAGCATATAATGCATAAGCATTAACACCAACCTGCATCTCTTCTTTCATAGACTCTTTACGTCCATAACCAAGAGCTACACCAATTGTTCCAACAGCTTGACCTGGCTGAATGATAACCGGAACTTTTTCCAATTTCACTCCACCCACTTCGATAGTTACATAACTACCATTCAAACCACCGTTTGCAACATTAAAGTTTTCAATATCTAATCTAGCAGCATCTGCTTTAGAAATTGTCATATAGTTATCCCAAGACACACGAGTGATCGGATCTGGGAATTCTTGTAACCAAGGGTTGTTTGCTTGTTGACCATCTCCCATTCCCGTTTTAGTATATAATACCAATTCGAAATCTCCTGCTTTTTTAGCTTGCGCCAAAGTTGAAGCTGCAGATGCATAATCAGCAGATCCAGAAGCAACAGAAGTTACTGGAGTTGAAAAGATTCCGTCGTGAACTAATTTGTTCCAAGTAACACCACTTACTGAAGAAGTTACAGCTGCTTTTAAATAATCATAATAAGCAGTTGAATTATCAGACCAAAGTAATAAAGCTTCCTGGAATTGTCTTGTATCAAATAAAGGACGGATTGTTGGTTGCGTGATGCTCAAGTTTCCTTTAGAAATTGTAACATCTCCCCAAGACTCCAAGTAATGTGGAGCTGGTGCCGCGATTGAAGAAAGAACTGCAGTTTCATCTTCTTTCAAAGAAAAAGCAACAGACAATTTTACTTTTTTCAATCCTTCAGCAAAATCTTTTGAAGCAGCAAGCGTGTAAACTGGATTCACACCGCTCATAATTAATGTATGAACACTTCCTGCTTTCATATCAGCTACCAATTTAGCAACTGCTTTAGCATCACCTTTTCTAGTCAATCTAGCTCCAGAAGGATTGAAAGCTTGAGATTGTAATGCATTGTTAATTGCAAAAACCAACAATTGTGCGTTCAAATCATCCAAACCTGAAATCAAAACTCCTTTTGAACCAGCCGCTTTTAATTGCTGTGCTGCTTTCATTACTTCTTCTTCTCTGGCAACTTTTTGAGTTCCAACAGAAGCACCTGTAATAATATTGTATATTTTAACCAAAGCTTGTTTTTGGTCTGTAACTGTCAAAGGAATACGTTTGTCAGCATTTGCACCTGACATAGACATATTTGCTTCAAGTTGAATATGCTTAGACATTACTCCGTTTTTCGGAACACGTCCTTTTGCATATCCACCATCAAATCCGCCACCTTGCCAATCTCCTAAGAAATCTGCACCAACAGAAACGATTGTATTTGCTTTTGAGAAATCATAATCCGCTAAAGCTCTTTCTCCATATACCATTTGGAAAGCATCCAAAGCATTAGATTCAGAAACCGCATCATAAACAACGTGTTTTGCAGATGGGTTTTTAGCAATAAATTCAGCAATTAATTTATCAGTAGACGGACTTGCCATTGTATTTGTAAGCAAAACAACTTGACCTCCTGAAGTTCTTGCTTCATTTAAACTAGCCTTAACTCTTGCATCAACATCAGACCAAGAAGCCGATTTTTTTGCAATTTTTGGTTGTTTTAAACGAGTGCTATCATATAAAGAAAGAACAGAAGCATGAACTCTTGCGTTAGCACTAAGTTTAACTCCGTCAAGCGTATTGTTTTCAACTTTAATTGGACGACCTTCACGTGTTTTGATCAAGATATTTGCAAAATCAAAACCATCAGCAACTGTAGTAGCATAATAATCTGCAACACCAGGAATAATTTCTTCCGGCTGCACTACATAAGGTATAGATTTAATAACCGGACCTTCGCAAGCTACCAAAGAAGCAGCAGCTGTACTAAATCCAACATATTTTAAGAAATCACGACGTGATGTTGATGATGCTGATAATGATTCTTTATCTCCTAAAAACTCCTCCACCGGAATTGGCTCCGAGAATTCGTTATTTCTGAGCGTCTCAACAATAGAACTATTATCGTTTAGTTCTTCAACACTTTTCCAGTATTTTTTGTTTGATGACATGTATATTATATATAAATTATCTTAATAAATTTGATTAATAGTGGCATTTTCCACACTCTAAACCACCCATCTCTGCAGCAGTCAGCTTGTCTTTACCATATTTTTTAGCAAGTTCTGCGTGAATTTTGTCATAGTAAGCATTACCTTCCATTTTCACATCCGTCTTGCGGTGACAGTCAATACACCATCCCATTGTTAATGGAGAATGTTGTTCCATAATTTCCAATGTTTCCACTGGACCGTGACAAGTTTGACATTCAATTCCACCAACAATTACGTGCTGAGAGTGATTGAAGTAAACGAAGTCTGGAAGATTATGAATTCTCACCCATTTAACCGGCTGTGTTTTTCCTGTATATTTTTGAGCTGCTTTATCCCAACCCACTGCGTCATACAACTTTTGGATTTCTCCGTCATAAAATGCTTTGCTGTGTTCTGGAGTTCCAGTTTCTTCTGCAACTTCTGAGATATTTTTGTGACAGTTCATACAAACATTCAACGAAGGGATACCTGCATTTTTACTTGATCTAGCTGAAGAGTGACAATATTTACAATCAATACCATTATCACCAGCGTGAATCTTGTGAGAATAATGAATTGGCTGAATTGGCTGATAACCTTGGTCAACACCAACTTGCATTAAGTACCCGTAAACAAAATAACCACTCGCCAACAACAATACAATTGAAGTTACCAGAACCAAAAATTGGTTTCTAGCAAACGCAACCCAAATTGGAGTCACTGGTTCTTTATATTCTGGCTCAATACCGTTAGCTCTTGCAACTTTCCCTAATACTTTGTTTACCAAGAAAAGCATCACAACCAACATTACCATCACCAATGCCAAAGCACCAAGAATAACATTGTTAGAAATCCCACTTCCTTCAGCAACAGCTCCACCACCTCCATCAGTAGTCGTAGCAACTTTTGGCTCAGCTTTTGGCTCAGAAGTATAAGCTAAGATATTATCAATATCAGCATCAGACAATTGAGGAAACGACGTCATAATAGACTTGTTATTCTCATTAAAAACTTTTACAGCAGCAGCATCACCTGACTTAATCATAGCCTGGCTATCTTTAATCCAAGAATGCAACCATTTTGTATCATGTCTTTCAGTCACGCCTCTTAATGCAGGCCCTGTCATCTTTGCGTCTAATTTGTGACACGCAGCGCAGTTCGCATTAAAAAGAGCTTTTCCTGCAGCAGCATCGCCAGCACCCGCAGCAGGAGCTGAGGCCTCGGCAGCTGGAGCAGCAGCTGTTTCTTGAGCAAAAGATGAAACGGAAAATGTTAGCATAAGCGCTAAACTGAACAGTAGTATTCGTGAAATCGAATTAGGATTACCCACCTTTTTCATATTTAAAAATGATTATCGACTAAATTTGGTATGGTTTTTTCTTTTACAGAATTGTTGAGAAAATTCCATACGTTATTTAAAACTTTGCACAAAAATACGACTTAAGAACTATTCTCAAAACCCTAAAGAAGTCTTAATAATCAATTTATATTAATTCTAAATAATTTTTTTAAATTTCAATCAAATGTTAAATATTATATTTGCATAAAACTAACTTCATTATGAGAATTTTAAGTCCAAAATCAACACTTCTAACTGCTTCTTTCATAGCATTTTTAACAGTTTCGGCACATTCGCAAGAAAAAAATATTAAGGTTACTCAAGATCCAAAATTTGAACAATTGCTTGCTGAAAAGCGAAAAATCAACTCGTCTTTAACCGTAAATGAACGCTATAAAATTCAAGTTTATAATGGCGACAGCGAAACTGCGAAGAAAACTTTGACCGAATTTAAGCGTGAATTTAAAAATTTAGACGGTACAATCGTCTTCAACACGCCGACATATAAAGTATGGATTGGTAATTTCAAGACGAAAATTGAAGCCGAAAGAAACTTAAATGATTTGAGAAAAAAATATCCGAACGCGCTTGTAATAAAGCCTACCAAATAACAAAAATGCCTTCTAAATCAGAAGGCATTTTTTAATTCTTTAATGTTACTTGATAGTATTTCTGAAGAACATTCTTGATATCTTCATTGGTTTTCTTGCTATCCTTATATTCTTTATAAAGTTCTGGCTTCGGTTTAAGAAGTGTTTTGATTTCAGCATTAGATAAAAAAATTGGCTGTCCAGAATAACAATCGATCAGCATTGGAACATTTCCACTTCCTGCAGAAGAAGCTACTAAAGCGCCAACAAGTCCAAACATTGCGCTTGCCGCCATCACACTATTTGGATTATAAACCACATCTTCTACAAAATATTTATTACCAACAATATCCGTCTTTGCATAGAATTTATTGTTTGCATATTTTGAAACATTGATATAAAAATTATTCCCATCGCTAAACCCAAAATAGTTTGATTTGTCTTTTCCGGAAGCATCCATTATAAAATATTGCTCCTTTTTATTGCTGAAATTAAAATCTTCGGTAAACGGCTTTTCGTTTAAAACATCCGCATAAGTTAGATAAATTCCTTTTTTAGGCTTTTCAACTAAAGTTCTGTTCGTAATAATTTGATTTGGATCAAAAGCAATCTGCGTTTTCTTGTCTTGCGACGTATTTTTATATTGTGTCATAATCTGAACAAGCGCTTCTTTTAGCCGATCATCGTGCTTATTTGTCACATCCATTCCGTTTCCTTCGGCCGTGTAAGAATACGTTCCAACGATGAAATCAGCACCGTCTTTTTGTTCGATTATATCCAAGACAATTGTAGCAAAACCTGTTTCTGAAAAAGCTTTTGTAATTTCTGAAACATACAAATCATTAATTCGAATGGCAATATTTTTATTGGAAGCAGGAAGAATTACGGATAAATAATTCAAAATTTCTTCCTCCAATGGTTTTTCGAAATCTGCTAAAACCTTTTTATTAAAAGCTCCTTTTTGAATTGTTCCGATGTTTTCTTTGAATTGTCTTCCGTCATAAACTTTAGAAATTGAAAAATTAAGACCAATTGGCGTGTCGTTTTTATCTTCCAAGGAAATTTTATGATACTTGATTTCCGACTGAGAAAATCCGGAAAACGAACTTATAAATAACAGAATTGCAATTACTTTTTTCATCTTTTTACATTTGAATTTAGACCAAAAAAAATCCCAATTTAACAATTGGGATTTTTTTATAAATATAGAAAATTATTTCAATTTTTTCTTCACTGCAACTTCTTGGAATGATTCGATGATATCATATTGCTCAATATCATTGTATCCTTTAATTTGAATACCACAGTCATATCCTTTTGAAACTTCTTTGACATCGTCTTTGAAACGTTTCAAGGCAACCAATTCTCCTGTGTGGATTACAACACCCTCACGGATTAGGCGTATTCTTGAAGAACGGATGATTTTTCCGTCCATCACCATACAACCTGCAATTGAACCTACTTTAGAAATTTTGAAAATCTCACGAATTTCAGCAGTTCCCGAAATTTCTTCCTTCATTTCTGGAGAAAGCATTCCTTCCATCGCATCTTTCAAGTCGTCAATTGCATCATAGATGATTGAGTAATTACGGATATCGATTTCTTCTTTATCAGCCAATGCTCTCGCATTTCCTGCAGGTCTCACGTTAAATCCGATGATGATCGCATCAGAAGCAGACGCCAAGTTAACGTCAGTTTCTGTAATTGCTCCAACACCTTTATGGATAATCTTGATTTCGATTTCCTCAGTTGATAATTTAGAGAATGAATCTGCCAATGCTTCAACCGAACCATCCACGTCACCTTTAATAATGATGTTCAATTCTTTAAACTGTCCAAGAGCAATTCTACGTCCAAGCTCAGCAAGAGTCGTGTGTTTCTTAGTTCTTGCAGATTGCTCACGAATTAATTGCGTACGTTTTGCAGCAATTTGTTTCGCTTCTCTTTCGTCTTCAAAAACGTTGAATTTATCACCAGCAGTTGGCGCTCCGTCCAATCCAAGGATCGAAATTGGAGTTGAAGGTCCTGCTTCTTTAACCGCATTTCCTCTTTCGTCATACATGGCTTTAATTTTACCATGATTTTTTCCTGCCAATACATAATCTCCAACTTTTAAAGTACCGGCTTGAACTAAAATTGTAGTCACATAACCTCTACCTTTATCTAATTGCGCTTCCACTACAGTTCCAACAGCTGGTTTTGTAGGGTTTGCTTTTAAGTCAAGTAATTCAGCTTCTAATAAAACTTTTTCTAGAAGATCTTTCACACCCGTTCCCACTTTTGCAGAAATATCATGTGATTGGTATTTTCCACCCCAATCTTCCACAAGTAAGTTCATACCTGCTAATTGTTCTTTAATTTTCTCAGGATTCGCTGCTGGCTTATCCACCTTGTTGATTGCGAAAATCATTGGAACATTCGCTGCTTGTGCGTGAGAAATCGCTTCTTTTGTTTGAGGCATGATATCATCATCTGCCGCCGCAACAATAATTGCGATATCGGTAACTTGAGCTCCACGTGCACGCATCGCGGTAAACGCCTCGTGACCTGGTGTATCTAAGAATGTGATTTTTTGACCATTATCTAAAGTCACTGCATAAGCTCCAATGTGCTGTGTGATTCCTCCAGATTCACCGGCGATAACATTTTCTTTACGGATGTAATCCAAAAGCGATGTTTTACCGTGATCGACGTGACCCATTACAGTTACAATCGGCGCTCTTGACACTAGATCTTCTTCTCTGTCTTCGATGATTTCTTGATTTTCTTCGATATCTGTAGTAATAAATTCTACTTCATAACCGAATTCATCTGCAACGATAGACAATGTCTCTGCATCAAGACGTTGGTTCATGGTAACCATGATTCCAAGTGACATACATGTTCCAATCACTTTAGTAATCGGCACATCCATCATGGTTGCAACTTCACCAACAGTAACGAATTCTGTTACTTTGATTGTTTTGCTTCCTTCTTCAATGGCTCTTTGCTCATCATCAGATTTTTGACGGTGCGTGTCTCTTTTGTCTCTTCTATACTTAGCCGCTTTAGATTTGCTTCCTTTTCCTTGAAGTTTTTCTAAAGTCTCTCTAATTTGATTTTTAACTTCTTCTTCCGTAGGCTCCACTTTTGCAACGATTGCAGGTCTGTTTCCTTTTACGAAACCAGGTCTAGCACTTCTATTTGCATTGTTTCCACCAGCTCCTGGAGCGTTTGGACGAATGATATTTCCTGGAGTTGCCACACCGCCACCTTGACCCGGAGCGCCTGGTTTTCCTGGAATTCTTTTTCTCTTGTTCTTATTATTGTTATTGTTCGCACCTGCGGCACCTGGAGCACCTGGTTTGTTTGGAACAATTTTTGGCTCTTCTTTTTTCTTTTTAGGCTTATTGAATTGTGACAAGTCAATAGTCTGTCCAGTAAAAGTTGTACCTGATAATTTTTGGTACTGCGTTGTAATTGCTTCTTCAGCTGGCTGTTCGCCTTCTGGAGTTGTAGCATTTGCAACTAGAGCCGTAGTTTCTTTTTTCTCCTCTTTCTTTTCCTCTTGTTTCGCAACTGGAGCTACCACAGGTTTTTCTTCCACTTTTGGAGCTTCTGCTTTTGGTACTTCAACCTTTGGCGCTTCTGGTTTCACAACCGGAGCTTGAGGTTTTGGTTGTTCTGCTTTTGGTTCTTCCACTTTTGCAACTGGAGTTTCCTTTACAGGCTCAACAACTGGTTTTTCTTCAGGTTTTTCTGGAGTCGGAGTCGGTTCAACAGCTTTAGGAGTTGGTGCAACCGCAGGAGATTTTGGCTCCAAATCGATTTTTCCAACTTGCTTTGGCCCCGCTAGAGTAGCCTTAGCTTTGATTACTTCTTGACGTTGACGTTCTTCGTCTTGCTTGCGTTTTTCCTCGATTTCTTTTTCTCTTTCTAAACGCAATGCTTCTTTCTCTTTTCTTTTTTCTTCCCCAACCTCTTTGGAAGCTTCTTTTTTACCCTTATCGCCAGCAAATTGACTTTGCAAGATATCGAATTCTTTCTCAGATATTTTCGCGTTTGGATTTGCATCAATAGCAATTCCCTTATCTTTTAGATAATCAACGGCTCTATCTAACGAAATGTTCAATTCCCTTAAAACCTTGTTTATTCTTATTACTCTCTCTTCAGACATATAACCTTTTTATTATTACCTTTTTTGTTGTGTTGTTGTGGTTGAGCTTAGTCTTCGAATTCGTCTTTAAGGATTCTGATCACATCAAGGATCGTTTCTTCTTCAAGATCTGTTCTTCTAACTAAGTCATTCACATCCTGTTTTAAGATGCTTCTTGCGGTATCTAAACCTATTTTTGCAAATTCTTCGATTACCCAAGCTTCTATTTCATCAGAAAATTCAGTCAACTCAACATCATCCTCTTCTTCTGCAATATTACCTTCACGGATAACATCTAATTCGTATCCTGTCAAAAGTCCCGCTAATTTGATATTGTGGCCACCTCTACCAATAGCTTTCGACACTTCTTCTAACTTCAAGTACACATCTGCTCTTTTTGTTTCTTCATTGATTTTGATTGAAGAAACTTTTGCAGGGCTTAATGCTCTTGTAATAAACAACTGCGTGTTTGTCGTATAATTAATTACGTCGATATTTTCGTTACCCAATTCACGAACAATTCCGTGGATTCTTGAACCTTTCATACCAACACAAGCTCCAACTGGGTCAATTCTATCATCATAAGAATCAACGGCCACTTTTGCTTTTTCACCCGGAATTCTGACTACACCTTTAATCATAATCAATCCGTCGAAAACCTCAGGAATTTCTTGTTCAAATAATTTTTCTAAAAACTTCTCAGAAGTTCTAGACATAATAATTTGAGGTTTATTTCCTTTCAATTCCACATTTTCAATGATTCCGCGAACGTTATCTCCTTTTCTGAAAAAGTCAGAAGGAATTTGTTTTTCCTTTGGAAGCACAATTTCATTTCCTTCATCATCCACCAAAATTACGGCTCTTGGACGAACGTGGTGTACTTCTGCTGTATAAATATCGCCAATTAAATCTTTAAATTGTTTGTAAAGATTTGTGTTATCATGTTCATGAATTTTAGAAATCAAGTTCTGACGTAGTGCTAAGATAGCTCTTCTTCCTAAATCTATCAACTTTACTTCTTCAGAAACTTCTTCTCCAATCTCAAAATCTGGTTCAATTCTTCTTGCTTCTGTTAATGTGATTTCTTCGTTTTCGAAATCTAAATCTTCGTCTGCAACAATAACTCTTCTTCTCCAAATCTCCATATCACCTTTATCAGGATTGATAATGATATCGAAATTATCATCAGAACCATATTTCTTTTTCAATGCATTTCTAAACACATCTTCCAAAATCGCCATAAGCGTTACACGATCAATTAACTTGTCGTCTTTAAACTCTGAAAATGACTCGATTAATGCAATATTCTCCATGCCTATTCTTTAAATTAAAATGTTATTGTAACAATTGCTTCTTTTATATCGGCATAAGGAAGTTCCAATCTTTTTTCCACTGTCACTTTTCCTTTGCCTATTTCTTTTGGTTCTCTTGCAGTCCAAGTCAATGTGATAAAATCATCATTTGCATCAACTAATTCTGCAGTTATAGTATCTGACGCAGTTTTTACTTGCAAAGTTCTGCCGATATTTTTTTTGTATTGTCTAACTAATTTTAACGGAGCAGAAACTCCACCAGAAGCCACTTCTAGAGAATAATCTTGTTCTTCTCTGTCTAAATTAGCATCAATCGCACGACTAATGTCGATGCAATCTTGCAAATTTACGCCATTATCCCCATCTAAGGTAATAATAACTTTAAAAGTGTCTGTAATTGTCAGGTCAATTAAAAAAAGTTCAGGCTTCTCTTCAAGACCTGCATTTAATAACTCGCTAACTTTTTCTTTAAATGTCATATTTTTATAAAAAGAGGGGACAATTAGTCCCCTCATTATCTAGTTTTTAATAAATAACGGTGCAAATATAGTGATTTTTTTATATATCTAAAATGATTGCAGTATATTGTGCGGTGTTAATTTTTATTCTTACCTTTAATGTAAGAAAAACGAGCTTAAATTTTTATAAAATATTCTTATCCTTACAACTATGAAAAAAATATTAGTCCCTACCGATTTTTCTGCAAATGCAGAATATGCGTTAAAAGTCGCAGCAAAAATTGCCCGTGAAAATGACGGCGAAATCATCCTTCTTCACATGTTAGAATTACCTGGACAAGCAAGCGACGCTGTTGGTTCTGGAAAAGACATTCCTGAAATTATGTTTTTCAAAAACAAGGCGATTGAAAAGCTTGAAGACCTTATGGATGTTGATTATTTAGACGGAATTCCGGTTTCTGAAGCCATTCAATTTGAGAAAGCTTTTGAAGGAATTGTTAGCGTTTCCCACAAAAATAATGTCGATTTAATTGTAATGGGTTCTCACGGAGCCAGCGGTTTCCAAGAAATGTTCATTGGCTCAAATACTGAAAAAGTGGTTCGCTCTTCTGACATTCCTGTTTTGGTTATCAAAAAAGAAGATGCTGATTTTGGTGTTTCAAAATTTGTTTTCGCTTCTGACTTCAGCGAAGAGATTAAATCTTCATTTTCTAAAGTGGTTGATTTTGCAACAAAATTTAAAGCACACCTGAATTTGGTAATGATCAACACCCCAAATAATTTTAAATCTACAGAAGTCGCCAAAAAAATTATGGCAGATTTTATCGCTTCTTTCAATATTTCAGATTACACAACTCACATTTATAACGACACAAATGTGGAAAAAGGAATCTTAAACTTCGCAAAAAGCATCAATGCTGATTTAATTGGGATGAGCACTCACGGAAGAAAAGGAATCTCACATTTCTTCAACGGAAGCATCAGTGAAGATTTAGTAAATCATGCTCAGCGCCCGGTTGTAACTTTTAAAATCTAAAAGATCAATTAATTGCATAAAAAAACCTCTCATTTCTGAGAGGTTTTTTGTTGGCCCACAAGGACTCGAACCTTGAATGACTGCACCAAAAACAGTAGTGTTACCATTACACCATAGGCCAGCATTTCTTTATTGCGAGTGCAAATTTAGTACAAAAAACATATTGTGCAAATTTTTTTTCGATTTTTCTTGAATTTTTTTTTTTTGGCTTTCCGTTAAGCAAAAAAGCTTTTTCTTTGCAAGTATAAAATTATAAGTTCTCTATGGTATCTTTCAAC
Source organism: Flavobacterium qiangtangense (assembly GCF_042658345.1). Lineage (NCBI taxonomy): Bacteria > Pseudomonadati > Bacteroidota > Flavobacteriia > Flavobacteriales > Flavobacteriaceae > Flavobacterium > Flavobacterium qiangtangense. The sequence goes on along the minus strand of NZ_JBHSQB010000008.1, from coordinate 173,121 downwards.
TTTAAAAAATGGAATACAATTATAGGATGGTCAGTTTTTGCAATCGCATTGGTGACTTATTCCCTAACTGTTGAACCCACATTAAGTTTCTGGGATTGCGGTGAATACATTTCAACTGCTGCAAAATTGGAGGTTGGTCACCCACCTGGCGCACCGCTTTATCAAATGATGGGAGCCTTCTTCGCAATGTTTGCAACCGAAGCTTCAAAAGTCGCTTTGATGGTGAACATGATGTCGGTTTTTTCAAGTGCCTTTACCATTCTTTTTATGTTTTGGTCCATGACAATGATCTTAAAAAAGCTAGTTTCTAGATTTACCGAGATCGATAACAATAATTCTATCGCCATTTTAGGAAGCGCATTCGTTGGTTCTTTGGCTTACACTTTTTCAGATAGTTTTTGGTACAATGCCGTTGAAGCAGAAGTTTATGCCATGGCAAGTTTACTGATTGCGGTCTTATTTTGGTTAGGCTTGCGTTGGGAGCAAGATATGGACACGCCAAGAGGAAACCGCTGGTTATTACTGATTTCATTGGTTGTTGGGCTTTCTTTCGGAGTTCACTTTATGGCTTTATTGACCATTCCTTCTATCGGATTTTTATATTATTTCAAACATTACAAAACAGTTACAGTTAAAAACTTCATCATTGCAAATATTGTAGTGGTTTCTGTTTTGCTATTTATATTCCAATTGCTTTTGCCTTTGACTATGGGATTCTTCGGAAAAACAGAGGTTTTCATGGTAAATTCACTAGGACTCCCTTTTGATTCAGGAACAATTTTCGTTGCTTTATTATTTATCGCTGCGTTTTATTTCGGATTAAAATACACGAAACAAAAAGGATATGTGCAATTTAATACGATGATATTATGCGTTCTTTTCATCTTGATTGGTTTCTCAACTTGGATGATGCTTCCGATTCGTGCCAACGCCAATGTGGTTATTAACGAAAACAAACCTTCTGACGCAAGAGAGGTTTTGGCTTACTATAATAGAGAACAATATGGTGCCAATCCACTTTTTTATGGTCCGCAATTTTCTGATACTTATGCAGGATTAGACAAAGAAAATCCTTACTTAGACAAAAAGCCGAACTACGAAAGAGATTACAAAACAGGAAAATATGTTATTGTAAACAATTTCAAAAATGCAGAACAAAATACTGATGACAACCACAAAGCATTTCTTCCGAGAATGTGGAGTACCGATCACGCTGCAAACTACATGACTTTTACGCATGTTTTAAATTTTAGATTAGATCCAAATTATTCTTACGAAGAAGAACTTCCAAGATATGGCGTAAATCCAAATGAATTGTCTGAAGAAGAATTGGCGCATTACACGTCACAACTTCGTGCAGAAATGGAGAAAAACGTGTCTGATTTTAGAAAAGCGTATGCTTCGGGACAAATTGACACTGACGGTTACCACAAATTTTTGAAGAATTATGGTGATTATCTGATCATCGATAAGCCAACAACCGGCGATAATATTTCTTTTATGTTCGAATACCAATTTGGATATATGTATTGGAGATATTTAATGTGGAATTTTACCGGAAGACAAAACGACAACCAAGGAAAATACGATAATCTAGACGGAAACTGGATGAGCGGTATCAATTTTATTGACGAAGCGCGTTTGGGTTCGCAAGAAAATCTTCCTTCAGATGTCTTGAATAACAAAGGAAGAAACTTGTACTATTTCTTGCCGTTTATTCTCGGAATTATTGGTTTAGTTTACCACGCAAATAAAGATTTAAAAGGATTTTATGTGTTGCTAGCACTATTTTTATTCACAGGTCTAGCCTTGAAAATTTACTTGAACGAAAGACCGTTTGAACCTCGCGAGAGAGATTATGCTTTGGTTGGTTCCTTTTATGTTTTCGCAATCTGGATTGGTTTTGGAGTTTATGCCATTTACGACGGAATCAAAAATTACTTGAGTCCAAAGATCGCCGGACCAGTTGTAATCGCGGTAACATTATTGGCAGCGCCGGTTTTAATGGCTTCTCAAAACTGGGATGACCACGACCGTTCTGATAAATATACGGCAATTGCAATGGCAAAAGCCTATCTTGAATCGTGTGAGCCAAACGCCATTTTATTTACGATTGGCGATAATGACACGTTCCCACTTTGGTATGCCCAAGAAATTGAAAAAGTCAGAACCGATATTAGAATCGTGAATACCAGCTTATTCATGACCGATTGGTATATTGACCAAATGAAAGCAAAAGCATATGAATCTGAAGGACTGCCAATTAGCTTCACGCACGATCAATATGTAGGAGATAAATTAGACTATTCAATTTACCGTCCGCAGACAGAAAATCGTTGGGCAATCAAAGATTTCATCAGCTTTTTAGCGTTAGATGATCCAAGAACTTTATATGAAATTCCGAATGGACAGAAGATTCATTTCTTCCCAACAAACAAATTGAGAATTCCTGTAAACAAGGAAGAAATCATTAAAAACAAAGGCGTTTCTCCAAAGTATTACGATTCAATTGTTCCTTATATTGACATCGATATTAAAGAAGGTGCGCTGTATAAAAACAGAGTAATGATGCTTGACATTGTGGCTCAAAACAACTGGAAACGCCCAATTTATTTCACAGGAGGAAGCTTTGGTGACGATGATTATCTTTGGATGAAAGATTACTTGCAACTAGACGGAATGGTTTATAAATTGGTTCCAATTAAAACGCCTCTTGCAAAAGCGGCGAGCCCGATGGACATGGGACAGATTGATTCTGATAAAATGTATGATATCGTGATGAAATGGGATTGGGGAAATAGCGGTAGTAAAAAAATCTACCACGATACCGAAACTCGCAAAAATAGCATCACTTATAGAACCAACTTGGCACGTTTAATGGAGCTTCTGATTAACGAAGGAAAAACTAAGAAGGCAAAAGACATTATTGATCTTGCAATGAAAGAAATGCCGATAGACGAATTTGGTTTCTATACTTTTTTAGAGCCTTTTGCTGGCGGTTATTATGAAGTTGGCGAAAAACAAAAAGCGAGAGATATTTTGACTAAAGTTTCTAAGAAATACCAAGAAAGCTTGACGCATTTTAAAACATATAGCATGGCCGCGCAAGAAGATCATTATATTGATATCGTAACTGATATTGAAAGATACAGAAGCTTGCTAGATGTGATGAAAGATCGTGGAGACGCTGAATTCTATGAGCAAAATAAGAAAACATTCAATTCTTATAATGCGATGTTCAAACAATTTCAACGTAAAAACGCAGAATAATTTCTTCATAATGGAGAATAAAAATGTGCCAATTCCTCAAAAGTTTTGGCACATTTTAATTTAATAAGATTTGGATTATGGATTTAATGTGGGTGAAAACCAACCGATTTATAAAATGGATTTTTCCAAAATATATTTGGGATATAAAAAATTCAGATAATAAAATCTATTTGACTTTTGACGACGGACCAATCCCTGAAGTGACAGAATGGGTTTTGGAAGTTTTAAGTAAATGCGAAGTAAAAGCCACTTTTTTTTGCATCGGAGATAATATCGAAAAGCATCCCGAAATCTTTCAGAAAATAATCCAAAACGGTCATTCCATCGGAAATCATACGTTTAATCATTTAAAAGGCTGGAATTTTTCTACCGAAGAATATATTGAAAACACTCTGAAATGTGAAAACGCAATCACTTCAAATTCGGAAATCAAAAATCTAAAGTCAAAGATTTTTCGTCCACCTTATGGCAAGATAAAACCTTCGCAATCAGAAATACTGCGAAAAATGGGCTACAAAATAATAATGTGGGATGTCTTGAGCGTGGATTATGACAAAGAAATTTCACCAGAACAATGCTTTGAAAATATAGTCCAAAATACAGTTTCCGGAAGCATAATTGCCTGCCACGACAGCTTAAAGGCTTTTAAAAACCTTGAATATGCGTTGCCAAAAGCAATTGAATATTTAAAAAATAAAGGATTTGTGTTTGAACGAATCGACTAAACGTGTTCTTGAACCAAACCAATGATTGTATTGGCGTCCATTTCACCAGATTGTCTCCAGATCATTTGGCCTTCCTTATAAATCATCAGTGTTGGAAGTCCTTTGATACGAAGCGCGTCGGCCAATTCCTGATTTTTATCCACATCAATTTTAATCACTTTTGCTCGGTCTCCCAAAGCAGCAGCGACATCTCTGATCACCGGATGCATTGACACAGATTGCTCATTCCATTCTGTATAGAAGTCAATTAAAACAGGCACTGCGGTGTTAATAAGTTCTCCGAATTTTGACATATAATTGAAAGTTTACTTTGACTTTTAATTCTAATTTACAACAATTTCTAATACAAATGTAGCATTTTTACTGAATTATGCTACATTTTTACCTTTTTTTAGCGTAAGCACTGTAATCTCTGGCATAATCCCCACTCTACCCGGATAGGCGTGAAAACCAAAACCGCGATTTACATAAACATATCTTCCTAGATTTTCATACAATCCAGCCCATTGCTTATAAACGTATTGTACTGGACTCCATTTAAATAGACCCGGAATTTCAATTCCAAATTGCAGTCCGTGCGTGTGTCCGCTTAAAGTCAAATGGTATTTTGTTTTGTGGTTTTTCACTTCATATTCCCAATGCGATGGATCGTGGCTCATCAAAATTTTAAAATCAGAATCGGTCAATCCTGCGGAAGCTTTTCCCAAATCTCCAGCTTGCTTGAAATTATGTCCCCAATTTTCCAATCCGATCAAGGCAATTTCTTCTTGGCCGTTATTGATTTTTATATTTTCGTTTAAAAGCAATTTGAAATCAATTTGGCGATGCAAATCTTTTATTGCTTCAAAATTATCGTTTTTCGCTTTCGCGGAAGGCCAAGTCACATACTCGCCATAATCGTGATTTCCTAAGACAGAATATTTTCCGAATTTTGGATTGTAAATTTTCTTAAAAGTATCAATCCACGGATGCATTTCTGTGGCGTGCGTGTTTACAATATCTCCGGTAAAAAGCACAATATCAGATTTTTGCTCGTTGATTAAGTCAATCGCATATTGAATTTTCTCAGGATTATCAAAGCTTCCAGAGTGAATATCAGAAATTTGGGTAATTGTCATTCCATCAAAACTATCCGGAAGATCTGGAAAATAGACAAATTGCTTCATCACTTTAAAATTATATTTCCCAACGGTCATTCCATACAATAAAGAAAGAAACGGAATCGCAGCCGCACCAAGCGCTACTTGACTGACAAATTTTCTTCTGTCTGGCAAAAATCCGCCCGATCCAGTTGAATTGTCTCCGGTAAAATTTGTGATAACTCCAGAAAAAACGCGGTAAATATCCTCTCCAAATAAAAATAGCGTTACAACTAATTTTGGCAAAAAAGTAATTAAAACCAATCCTAAAGTAATTAACGATTGTCTATTTTGACCAACTGTTTTATCAAATTGCGTAAAAGAATAAATGACGAAAACGATGATGGCAAGAGAAATAAATTGATATGGAATTAAAATCCATTTGGCTCTTGTTATGGTTTTAAAGGCTTGAAAGGCATAAAGTTCTACGAGGAGGACAAAAGCGATAAAAAATATCCAGCGAAGCATAAGTTGTTTTTGAATTTAAGCAAAGTAAATAAATAATAAACGCCGTTTTTGATTAATTGGATAAATTTTAACTAAGCTGATTTTCGCAATCGATTTATGAATAGAATTTACCATCGATTTATAACATATCGAAAATTGTATGTTAAAAATATTAATAATATAAATTTTACATCTTCAAAAAAAGAATATTCGGCAATTTTTAATTTTCGTTATTTTTATTTAATCTAAATAAATAACTTTGCGGCTTAAATTTCTACCACTATGAAAAAACATTATTTTAAGCTGTCTTTTTTTGCCTTATTTCTCGCAAATTCTCAAGCAAATGCCCAAACTTGTCTGCCAACATTTCAATATGGCGCTGACAGTAATATGATTACCAATGTGCAGTTCGCAACTATAAATAACACCTCCCCTTTTACATCGGGAACCACGCCAGTTTATGAAGATTTTACTGCGCAATCGGCTTCATTTAACGCTGGAGACAGTTTTCCAATTTCAATAAAAGGTCCGTCAAGCACTTTTCCAAGTGATGTGATGGTTTATATAGATTTTAATCAAAACGGAAGTTTTTCTGACGAAGGCGAAAGTTTTTATGCCGGAAGAATTGCTCCCGCAAATCCAGCAAATGCTTTTACAATTACCTCAACAATTTCAATTCCAGCAACAGCTCTTGCGGGCAATACCAAACTTAGAATTGTAAAAAACACAAATGTTGCCGCTTTAAGCGATCCTTCTGCTCCAAATTCTATTTCTGGCCCTTGCGCATCAGATTTAAGAGCAGGACAAACTGAAGAATATACTCTTGTAATCACAGCGTCTCCGCAAGTTTGCAATGATCCCGGAAATAATCCTGGTGATTTGGGTTGCGTGATTTTTACTTACAATGGAACTACAAAAACTTTGGTAACAGTTCGAGGTGCCGACGGAAAAGTTTGGTTACAACAAAACTTAGGAAGCAATGCGGTTGCTACTTCTGCCACTGACGAAAATGCTTACGGCGATATGTTTCAATGGGGAAGATGGGACGACGGACACCAATTTCGCGATTCACAGACGTCTTCAATCGCGCCTCAACCAAATAATCCAAATGGTTTGACTGACGGAAATTCAAAATTCTTAACCGGAAGCGCTGAATGGTGGAAAACCGGAACAATTACAGATAAATGGGAAGCGTCAACTGTTGCAGAAACATCATCACAAAATGGTTGCGATCCTTGTAAAGCTTTAGGAAATGGTTGGAGTTTACCTACACAAACAGAATGGGCAACGGCAATTTCTAGCGAGCAAATTATCAGCGTTCAAAAAGCATTCGACAGTAATTTAAAGCTAACCGTTGGCGGTAGCAGAACTTCTTCTGGAACATTCAATTTTGTTGGCGTTCGAGGTTATTATTGGAGCAATACCACAACCACCACAACTGGTTATGCAAAACACCTTTATTACAGTAGCGCAATTATTAATGCAAATTCAGGATCTTATCGTGAATTGGGAATGTCGGTTAGATGCTTGAAAAGCGCATCATTGGGAATTGGTGATTTCATCGAAAAATCATTTAAAATTTATCCAAATCCAACAGCTTCTTTTGCAACAATTGAAACCAATCTAGAAGTTAAAAATATAAATGTCTTTAATCAACTTGGCCAATTAATTTCTACTCAAAAGAGCACACAAGTTGATCTGTCGAATGTTGCTTCTGGAATTTACATTCTTCACTTAGATTTTGAGAACGGACAAAAATCAGTTCAAAAAATCATTAAGAAATAACTTGAAATCTGTTTCATTTTCTTTTTAGTTAGTTTTTTGTTTTTTTTTGAAAAACCGATGTTATTTATTTAGCGTCGGTTTTTCTTTTTTAGTGCCTAAGTTTTGTATTTTTGGAAGCTATAAATAAAAAATTATGTCACAAAAACGCCTTTTTCTTCTCGATGCTTATGCCTTAATTTTCCGTGGTTATTTTGCATTCATAAAAAACCCAAGAGTCAACTCAAAAGGAATGGATACTGGTGCTATCATGGGTTTTATGAACTCACTTTTAGACGTAATTAAAAGAGAAAAACCTGATCATTTGGCGGTTGCTTTTGACAAAGATGGAAGTCAGGCCAGAACAGAAATGTTTACTGAATACAAAGCAAATCGCGACGCAACTCCTGACGCGATCAAAATTGCGATTCCTTATATCCAAGAATTATTGAAGGCGATGCACATTCCTATTATTGAAATTGCAGGTTGTGAAGCCGATGATTTGATTGGAACCATTGCCAAACAAGCTGAAAAACAGAATTACCAGGTTTTTATGGTAACTCCAGATAAGGATTTTGCACAGTTGGTTTCTGAAAATATTTTCATGTACAAGCCTGCGAGAATGGGCAACGGAATCGAAATTTGGGGAATCCCAGAAGTTTTGGAAAGATTTGAAATTGATCGTCCAGAACAAGTGATTGATTTCCTTGGAATGATGGGCGATGCCGTGGATAACATTCCAGGATTGCCGGGCGTTGGCGAGAAAACGGCGAAAAAATTCTTGAAAGAATATGGTTCGATGGAAAACCTTTTGGCGAACACGCACGAGCTAAAAGGAAAGATGAAAGAAAACATCGAAGCGAATAAAGAAAAAGGAATTCTATCAAAGAAATTGGCGACAATTATTACCGATTGCAACGTGACTTTCCATGAAGAAGATTACGCTTTGACAAGACCAGACATTGAAAAAACCGAAGCTATTTTTCAAGAATTAGAATTCAGAAGAATGGCCGAACAGTTTGACAATTTATTTAGAGTAGATCACAACGCATCGGTTACAAATAATCCGGCAGAAGCGAGATTGTATAAGAAGCCACAGCCAAAAAGCGACGACCAGTTTGATCTTTTTGCCATTCCATCCGAAGGAGAAAATGGCGAAGAAATCAGAACAAGTTTTTACAAAACATTGGCCGATACAGAACATTTCTACCAAACTGTGGAAGGCGATATGGCGATAAAATTTCTGTTGCAAAATCTTTTGAAACAAAAAAGTGTCAGCTTTGATACTGAAACTACCGGAATCGATCCGTTGACGGCAGAATTAGTCGGACTTTCATTTTCTTGGGAAAAAGGAAAAGGATTTTATGTTCCGGTTCCAGAAAATCAAGCGGAAGCACAAGTAATTGTTGACAAATTCCTTCCGTTTTTTCATTCGGAAGAAATTGAGAAAATCGGACAAAATTTAAAATACGATTTAAAAGTTTTAGCCAATTATAATGTAGAAGTCAAAGGAAAAATCTTTGATACGATGATTGCGCATTATCTGATTAATCCAGATATGCGCCACAATATGGACATTTTATCGGAAACTTATCTGCAATATTCTCCAAAACCGATTGAAGATTTGATTGGAAAAAAAGGCAAGAATCAAAAGACAATGCGCGATGTTGCTGTCGAAGAAGTCAAAGAATATGCGGTGGAAGATGCCGATGTAACGTTGCAATTAAAAGATTTTTTCGACAAAGAATTAGACGGAACAAATACCAAGAAATTATTCGAAGAGATTGAAGTGCCGTTGGTTCCTGTTTTAGCTGCGATGGAAATGGAAGGAATCAATCTTGATGTTCCGTTTTTGCAATCGCTTTCTGCCGATTTAGAAAGTGATATTCAAAAATTAGAAAATCAGATTTATGAAAATGCGGGCGAAAAATTCAATTTGGCTTCGCCGAAACAATTAGGAGAAATACTTTTTGACAAATTAAAAATCGGCGGTGCAAAACAGAAGAAAACCAAAACCGGACAATATGCGACTGGTGAGGAAGTCCTTTCATATCTGGCTTTGACGAGTCCGTTTGTGCAGGATATTTTAGATTGGCGCCAGTTGGTGAAATTGAAAAACACGTATGTTGACGCGCTTCCGTTGCAAGTTTGTGGAAAAACACAAAGAGTCCACACCGATTATATGCAAACTGTTGCGGCAACAGGACGGTTGAGTTCGAACAATCCAAACTTGCAAAACATCCCGATTCGAACAGAAAGAGGTCGTCAAATTAGGAAAGCTTTTATCGCAAGAGATGAAAATTACACGTTAGTTTCTGCCGATTATTCTCAAATTGAACTTCGAATTATTGCTGCTTTGAGCGGTGAAGAAAATATGATCAAATCGTTTCAAAACGGTGAAGATATTCACGCTTCAACGGCGGCGCAGGTTTTTAATATTCCTTTGGAAGAAGTGACTCGCGAGCAAAGAAGTCACGCAAAAACAGTGAATTTCGGAATTGTTTATGGCGTTTCTGCCTTTGGATTAAGCAACCAGACTTCACTTTCAAGAGCGGAATCTAAAGATTTGATTGACGCTTATTATGTGACGTATCCAAGATTGAAAGCGTACATTCAGGAGCAAGTGGAATTTGCAAGAGAAAATGGTTATGTGCAGACGATCCTAGGAAGAAGACGTTATTTAAAAGATATTAATTCGCAAAATGCAATGGTTCGCGGTGGCGCTGAACGAAATGCAGTCAACGCTCCAATTCAAGGAAGCGCTGCTGATATCATTAAAATTGCGATGATCAATATCCACAAAAGATTAATTGCCGAAAATTGGAAAAGTAAAATGTTGCTTCAGGTTCATGATGAGCTTGTTTTTGACGTTCACAATAGCGAATTAGAGAAAATAAAACCGATGATTAAGGAAGAAATGGAAGGCGCGTTTACTTTGAGTGTGCCATTGATTGTGGATATGGGAGTTGGCGAAAATTGGCTAGAAGCGCATTAATTTTTTGATTTTTGATTTAAGACTTTTCTTTGTAAACAAATTCTATGAAAAAAATATTTTTATTCCTGTTAATTACACTTTCTATAAATTCATTTGGACAAAATAAAAACTCAAAAACGATTACCATTCCGTTTGAATTGTTAGGAGGCGGACATATTTTAATTACGGCAAAAGTCAACAATATCGAAGGAAAATTTATTTTTGATACTGGCGCCGGACTTAATTTATTGACCAAAAAATTTGCTGATAAAGTCACAAATCTAAAAAAGACCGATGGATTTTACACAGGCCATCGCGCAACGGGCGAAGCAATCGATTGCGATCTTTGGGATTCAGAAACACTTGAAATTGGAAGTTTTAGCTCGAAAAAACAGAAGTTCACTACAATCGATATGGATTTTCCTGTGGACGGATTAATTTCGTTATTGCCTTTTAAAGAAACTGCGTTTACTATTGATTACAAAAATAAAGTCTTGGTTTTGGAAACGGATAAATCGTTGAAAGCTTTGGTTAAAACCGGAACTTCTTTACCAATTCAGATATCTGATGACGCTGAAAAAACTTTAGGCATTTCGACTTATATTACACTAAATGACAAGCTTACGTTGCAGATGAATTTAGACAGTGGCGCGGGTTTCAACGTTTTCAGATTCAGTTCAAGATACATGGAAAAACTGGATGTTGACTCTACAAAAGTGGAGAAAAAATACAGAGCGAGCGATTTTAAACCATCCGAAGGAAATAATTATTATTTTACCAAATTGGCTAAAATCAATCCAGCTTCAAACGATAAAATTAAGGTGGAAGATTTTAAAGCTACTTTCATTGAAGGACTGATTTATGAAGCCATCGGAAGCATCAATTGGCTTGGCGACAAAATCACGATTGACCTTCAGAAAAAAGTGCTTATCATAAATAACTAAGATTTCCGTTTTACTAATAAACCAATTCTTATGAAAAAAATAATCGCAGTTTTGTTTGTGGCTTTTTCCCTAAATTCTTTTGGGCAAAGCGAAACTAAATTTGAAAAAATTGACAGCCTTTTGACTTATTTAGCTTCCAATAATAAGTTTATGGGATCGATCGCCATTCAAGAAAGTGACAAAGTTGTTTTTGAAAAAAACTATGGTTTTGCAGATGTCAAGAATAAAATCAAGGCCGATGCTTTGACTCGATATAAGATTGGTTCGATTACCAAAATGTTTACTTCGGCGGTGATTTTTCAATTGGTGGACGAAAAAAAATTGACGCTTGACACCAAACTTTCAAAGTTTTTTCCTTCGATAAAAAATTCTGAAAATATTTCCATTGAAAATTTATTGGAACATTCAAGCGGGATTTATAGTTTTACTAATGATGCCGATTATAAGGAATATGCAAAACTTCCGAAAACTCGTGCAGAACTAATGAAGAAAATCAAAGCCGGAAATCCGGTTTTTGAACCAGGCGAAAGTGCCGAATATAGCAATTCAAATTTTGTTTTATTAGGTTGGATTATTGAAGATTTGACCAAGAAAACTTACGCAGAAAATATTAAATCCAGAATTATCCAGAAAGCCGGCTTGAAAAACACAGGTTTTGCTTCTGAAATAAAAAACGAGGCGATTTCTTATCATTCGAACGGAAAAACTTGGGAACAAGCTGAAAAAGAAGACATGTCGATTCCGGGTGGTGCGGGCGCTATTTTATCAAATGCTTCTGATTTGACGAAGTTCATAAACGCTTTATATTCTGGGAAATTGATCAGCCAACCTTCATTACTGGCGATGACAACAACTGAAAAAGGTTATGGAAAAGGAATTTTGACAATGCCTTTTGGAGAACGAAAATTCTTTGGACACACCGGTGGCATTGAAGATTTCACTTCGACTTTAGGTTATTATCCAAAGGAAAAATTCTCGATTGCTTTGCTTGATAACGGGCAAGCTTATGGAATGAATGATATTATGATTGGTGTTTTGAGTATTTATTACAAGATGCCATATCGTTTTCCAAATTTGCAGTCGGCAAATGTTGACATTGCAATTTTGAAAAAATACGAAGGAACTTATGGCGCAGCAAACTTTCCGTTAAAAATTTCTATTACCGAAGAAAACGGCGTTTTGATTTGTCAAGCGACTGGCCAGGAATCTTTTCCTTTAAATCCGTTGAGTGAAACGAAATTCAATTTTGATCCGGCTGGATTAGAATTGGTTTTTTCTCCAAATGCAATGACAATTTTGCAAGGCGGACAAGAATTTAAACTTACGAAAGAGAACTAAAAAAATTAGCCACGAATTCACGAATTTGTAATAATCAATTCGTGAATTTGTGGCTAAAAAACTTATAATTTTTTAGTAGAATCTCTTTGGCGCAATTCAGTTTTGATAACCGTTGTCGTATAAGTGTATTCTTCTTCTTTGCTTTCTAATTTTTCGATCAGCAATCTTGCCGCTTCTTCCCCAATTTCAACTCCGTGTTGGCTAATTGTAGATAAGCTTGGCGTCATTCTTCTTGACCAAACTCCGTCAGCAAAGCCAATTACTTGCAAATCTTCTGGGATTTTTATTCCTTTTTTGATTGCCAATTTCATTGCCATTGTAGAAGTATGTTCGTCTAAAGCAAAAACAGCGTCAATTTTATGTTTGTCTAAAAGCTCTTGCATTTTAAAATCAAACTCATCTGGATTGTCAGTTCTGATAATCAAGTCCTTATTTATGGGTAAGTCGTTGTCATTTAACGCTTTCACATAACCTTGCGCGCGCAATTTCCCAACGCTCAAATTATCGATTGAAGAAACTAATGCGATGTTTTTACATTTCAATTTAATCAAATGATTCACGGCACTAACCGAAGAATCAAAATCATCCACAATTACTTTGTCGCAATTTACTTCGTCAGAAATTCTGTCGAACATCACGATTGGCACGCCTTCAGAAATAGTTTCTTTAAAATGTTTGAATTCCTGCTCTTTTTGAGTTTCCTCAGAAATCGAAAGAATAAAACCGTCAATTGTTCCATTGCTCAACATATCCATCGTGTGAATTTCTTTTTTCAAAGATTCATTTGAAATGCAAGTGATCACATTATATCCTTTTTCGTTCGCCATTTTCTCAATTCCAGAAAAAACTTTGGCAAAAAACGGATTCAAAATATTTGGAATAATTACACCAATCGTTTTAGTGCTTCGATTTTTTAAGTTGATCGCAACATTGTTTGGTTTGTAATTTTTAAGCTTTGCAAATTCCTGAATTTTGATTTTTGTGGGCTCGCTAATTTCAGGACTGTTGCTCAACGCTTTAGAAACTGTTGAAACAGATACATTTAATTCTTTAGCAATTTGCTTTAAGGTCGCTTTTGGTTTCATCATTAATTGTGTAAGGAATTGTAAAGTAAGTAAAAAAATGTAAAATATTCTTAAAATTTATGTCAAAGATTTTATAAAGTGTATTTTTTTATTTTCAGAGAATCCCCGAAAACACTGCAACCAAAATCCTTGCAACATCTTATAAAACGTTGTAGTTCACAGAATTATTGACTACAAATACTAAATTGATAATCTTACAAAATTTTAACTTTAAAAAAACGTCAACAATTGCCAAGCAAAAGTTAATATGTGAATTATATAAACTTTTCTTAAAACCACTAACATAATTTTAACGTACCTATTAAAATAATGCTCTCTACCACAGAGCTAAATCAATCGAACCAATATTAATTATTAACTTTTAAATGTTAAATTATGAAAAACGTAGTAACTGTAAAAGAACAGCTTACCTCGGGAACCAACCGAAGAAGTTTTTTAAAGATCAGCGGGCTCACAATGGCGGCAACAGGTTTAATCTTGACCGGATGTAGTGACGACGATGATAGAGGTACAACTCCACCAGCTTCAAATCAATTGCCAGGTGTAAGAAATGGCGTATTTGATTTGGGCGGAGGTGATTTTGGAGTATTAACTTATGCGTATGCATTAGAACAATTGGAAGCCGATTTTTACACAAGAGTTGTAAACGGAAACACTTTTGGAACTATTTTCAATGCAGAAGAACAACAAGTGCTTTCAGATTTGTATGCACACGAAGTAATTCACAGAGAATTCTTTAAAGCTGCCTTATCTGGAGCTTTGCCAAATCCTTCTTCTCAATTGCTTCCTGCCTTAGAATTTGATTATGGGACTGTTAACTTTGGCGACAGATTATCAGTTTTGAATACTGCAAAAACCCTTGAAGACACAGGAGTTGCTGCATATAATGGAGCAGGAAGATTGATCACAAGTGGCGATTATCTTTTATTGGCTGGAAAAATTGTTTCTGTTGAAGCAAGACACGCATCAGCAATTAGAAGTTTATTGAATCCTGATTCAAAAGATTTTGCAGGTGATGACGTTGTTAGCGCATCAAATGGTCTTGATCAAGCAAAAACTCCGGCACAAATTATTGCTGCAGCAGGAGGATTTTTTGAAACTCCATTCACAGCACAATTCTTAGTTTAATCTCCAACCTCAAAATTTAGAAATTATGAACATATTAAAATTTTTAGAGTCTTTCACAAATGATAATTTGATGAATGCGAACGGCTCAAGAAGAGATAGTTTTGGTCAATTCGGAAACATCGGAAAAAATATGGCATTGGCATCAATTCCTTTTGGATTAGCTGGCTTGTCAAGTAAATCTTATGCACAAGTTGCTCCAACACCAAGCACGCCAGTTGGCGCATTGCAACTTGCTTTAACACTAGAATATCTTGAAGACGAATTCTACCAAATGGGATTGGAATCAGGTGTAATTCCAACAGGCGGTAGAGATGAAAAAGTTTTCATGCAAATTGCACAACACGAAGCTGATCACGTAGAGTTTTTAATCTCAGGATTAGGAGCTAATTCAATTCCAAAGCCAACTTTTGACTTTACAGTAGGCGGTGCGTTTGACCCATTTAATGCAACAGGAATCGGGCAAGCAGCTGCATACCAACAATTTTTAGCATTAGCGCAAGCTTTTGAAGACACTGGAGTTAGAGCATATAAAGGTCAAGCCGGAAATTTAATTTCTACGCCAGATTTATTAACTGCAGCATTGCAAATTCACTCTGTGGAAGCAAGACACGCATCTGAAGTAAGAAGATTGCGCGGTTTAAAAGGATGGATTGTAGGAAACCAAAGAGGCGCTGGAATGCCAGACGCTACTCAAGCAGTATATAACGGTGAGGAAAATGTGATGCAAGCCGGATTTAACACAAGTACTGTAACAAATTCAATGGGACCAGCAATTCCAGGATTAGCAGGATCAGAATCTTTTGACGAACCATTGACAACACAACAATCTGTTGACATTGCAAGTTTATTTATTGTTTCGTAAATTTTAAAATTACGAAATTCAAAAAAATCATCTGAATGTATTTTCAGGTGATTTTTTTCGTTTATAAATGTGCGCAAGACGTAAATTTAAATTTCTGAAAATTTATGCTTAAATTCGCACACTTCTTTTTTAAAAAATCTTTCTGATAATCAACACTTAAAATAATCTTTTATAGGTGTTTGCATTTAAAATAATTTATTGTACTTTTGCACTCCCTTTATTGGGAATGGAATGTTTAATTAAAAATTTATTATGGACGCATTAAGCTACAAGACACAATCAGCAAGCAAAGCCACTGTTACAAAAGAGTGGATCGTTGTTGATGCTGACGGTCATAACTTAGGACGTCTTGCTTCAAAAGTCGCAATGATTTTAAGAGGTAAGTACAAACCAAGTTACACACCACACGTGGACTGTGGAGATAACGTAATTGTTATCAACGCAGAAAAAATCAACCTTACAGGTACAAAAATGGACGACAAAATTTACATGCGTCACACAGGTTACCCAGGAGGTCAAAGAACTTTGACTGCTAAAGTATTACAGGCGAAAAACCCTGCATCTTTGGTAGAAAAAGCTGTAAAAGGGATGTTACCTAAAAACAAATTAGGAGCACAACTTTTCAGAAATTTAAATGTTGTTGTAGGTACTGAGCACAAACAAGAAGCTCAAAAACCTAAAACTGTTAACCTTAACGATCTTAAGTAATGGCTACAATTCACAAAATCGGTAGAAGAAAAACTGCTGTTGCTCGTGTTTATGTTACAGAAGGAACTGGAAACATCACAGTAAACAAAAAAGAATTTACAACTTACTTCCCGACTGCAACTTTACAGTACAAAGTTTTACAACCTCTTACAATGACAGAGAATGTATCAAACTTTGACGTAAAAGTAAACGTTTATGGAGGAGGTTCAACTGGTCAAGCAGAAGCTGTGAGAATGGCACTTGCAAGAGTAATGTGCGAAGTTGGCGAAGGCAACAGAGCTATCTTAAAACCAGAAGGTTTATTAACAAGAGATCCAAGAATGGTTGAACGTAAGAAATTCGGTCAGAAAAAAGCTCGTAAGAGATTCCAATTCTCTAAACGTTAATATTACCGTCTTGTTCATAGTGAACAAGACATCGTTCATTTATTATTTAAAAACAATGTTGTTGTTCCTGTCGAGGCAGGAAATTAGTTTAGCATCTAAATGAAGCCTAAAGCCTAAAGCTTACTGCTTAAAGCCCAAAAGGAACATTGCTAATTCAACAGAACGTAAACTATTACATTAAAATGGCAAACAAAGTAGAAGTTAAAGAATTACTAGAAGCAGGTGTTCACTTTGGACACATGACTAGAAAATGGGATCCAAACATGGCTCCTTACATCTATATGGAGCGTAATGGAATTCACATTATCAATCTATATAAAACTGCAGCTAAGATCGAAGAAGCTAACGAAGCTATGAAAAAGATCGCTGCATCAGGTAGAAAAATTTTATTCGTTGCTACCAAAAAACAAGCAAAAGATATCGTAGCTGAAAAAGCAGCTGCAGCAAACATGCCTTACATCACTGAAAGATGGCCTGGTGGAATGTTGACTAACTTTGTAACTATCAGAAAAGCTGTTAAGAAAATGGCTTCTATCGATAGAATGAAGAAAGACGGTACTTTCATGACTTTATCTAAAAAAGAACGTTTACAAGTTGATCGTCTTCGTGCAAAATTAGAGAAGAACTTAGGTTCAATCGCTGATATGTCAAGACTTCCTGCTGCATTGTTCGTAGTAGATATTAAAGCTGAACACATCGCAATTAAAGAAGCTCAAAAATTAAACATTCCAGTTTTCGCAATGGTGGATACAAATTCTGACCCAAGAGAGGTTGATTATGTAATCCCTGCAAATGATGATGCTTCAAAATCAATTGAGAAAATTTTATCTTTAGTAACTTCTGCAGTTATCGAAGGTCTTTCTGATAGAAATTCTTCTGATAACAAAGATGAACAACCAGCTGGTGAAGTTGCTGCTGCTCCAAGTGAAACAGTAGAAACTGCAACTGAAGAATAATAAATAAATTTAAAGATTGAGAGATTTAATGATTAGGTAATTATTGATTTTAGAATTAATACTACTTTTAATCCTTAAATTTTTCAATCTTTTCATCTTTAAATCAAAAAATATTATGGCAACAATTACTGCTGCAGACGTAAATAAATTAAGACAATCTACAGGTGCCGGAATGATGGACTGTAAAAAAGCTTTAGTTGAAGCTGATGGAGATTTTGATAAAGCAATCCAGATTCTTAGAGAAAAAGGACAAAAAGTTGCTGCTAACCGTTCTGACCGTGAGTCTGCTGAAGGAGCTGCTGTTTCTTTTATCAATGCAGATAACACTAAAGGAGCTATCATCACTTTAAACTGCGAAACAGATTTCGTGGGTAAAAATGAAGCTTTCGTATCTTTAGCTAAAGAATTAGTTGAAAAAGCAATCAATTTCTCTTCTAAAGAAGAATTCTTGGCTTCAGATTTCAACGGAATTACTGTTGCTGAAAAGTTAATCGAGCAAACTGGTGTTATCGGTGAGAAAATCGAAATCGGTGGTTTTGAAATTTTAGAAGGTACTTTCGTTGGATCTTATGTTCACGTAAACAAAATTGCTGCTTTAACGGCTATTTCTGCAAAAATCGAGAACGCTGAAACACTAACTAAAGATGTTTCTATGCAAGTTGCTTCTATGGGAGCTGATACTTTATCTTACAAAGATTTTGATCCTACTTTCGTAGAATCTGAACTTGCCGCTCGTATTGCAGTAATCGAAAAAGACAATGAAGAAGCAAAACGTTTAGGAAAAACATTGAAAAACGTTCCTAAATACATTTCATATTCTCAGTTAACTGAGGAAGTTTTAAAACAAGCTGAAGAAGATGCTAAAGCTGAATTGAAAGCAGAAGGTAAACCAGAACAAATTTGGGACAAAATCATTCCAGGAAAAGTGCAACGTTTCATCTCTGACAACACAACTTTAGATCAAGAAAAAGCTTTGTTAGATCAAAACTTTATCAAAGACGATAGCAAAAAAGTGGGTGATTATGTAAAAGGATTCAACGTTGAAATCACAGGTTTCAAAAGAGTTGCTTTAGGATAATCTAACTGCTTTTTAGACATATTAAAACCCAATCTTTTTTAAGATTGGGTTTTTTATTTCTACCAAATAAAAAAACCTTTAGAAATTTCTAAAGGTTTTTTAATCGGTAGCTTTACAGCGATTACTCAATCACAAACAATGCAATGCTTGCAAAGAGCGCCATAACAAATACAACTTTAAAAACGAGCCAAGACACTCTTGTTTCGTTTTCAATAATTGCAGGAATAGAATGTAGTAGTTGTTTCATCCTTAGTGGTATTGAGAATTAAAAACTTTGATTGCTTCTTAAAAAAGCATTCGTTAGCAATAGTACAAAAAAATATTTACCATAACGAAAATTTAATACAAAAAAGGTCTAATTCATGTGTTAATTAATATTGGGTATTGTATTTTCGCCATATTTGAAAGAAAAATATTATAATACAACTATTTTCTGATACCTTCGTAAACTATTTCACCTTTTACAATATTCAATCCTTTTCTCAAATCGGCATTTAATTCACAGGCTTTCTCCCAACCTAGATTTGCTATTTTCAAAACATAAGGAAGCGTGACATTCGTCAACGCCAATGTTGACGTGTAAGGAACCGCGCCCGGCATATTTGCCACGCAATAATGAACAACGTCGTCAATAATGTAAGTCGGATCTTCGTGGGTTGTAGCCTTTGTAGTTTCAAAACAGCCGCCTTGATCCACGGCAACGTCAACCAAAACAGTACCCGGATTCATATCTTTCAACATATCTCTGGTAATTAATTTCGGCGCTTTCGCTCCAGGAATTAAAACACCGCCAACTATAAGATCGTGGGTTTTAATATGCTTTCTGATCGTATATTCTGTAGATAATTCAGTAACAACGTGGCTTGGCATCACGTCATTCACATAACGAAGGCGTTTCATATTGATATCTAAAATGGTCACGTGAGCTCCAAGGCCAGCCGCCATTTTCGCCGCTTGAATCCCGACAACTCCAGCGCCAAGAATCAGCACTTTTCCCGGGGGAACACCAGGAACGCCACCCAGAAGAATTCCTCTTCCTTTAATTGGTTTTTCCAGATATTTTGCACCTTGCTGAATTGCCATTCTTCCTGCCACTTCAGACATTGGCGTCAACAAAGGCAAAGTTCCGTCTTCGTCTTCAACGGTTTCATAAGCAATGCAAATCGATTTGGACGCAATCATCGCATCCGTCAATTCTTTACTTGAAGCAAAATGAAAATAAGTGAAAATAATTTGGTTTTCCTTAATCAACGGATATTCTTCTGCAATCGGCTCCTTCACTTTCACAATCATTTCGCTCAAGGCATAAACCTGATGCATCGTCTCAAGCAAAATTGCTCCAGCATCACGATAATGACTGTCAAAAAAACCACTTCCTTCGCCGGCAGAAGTTTGCACATAAACAGTATGTTTATTTTTTACAAGCTCAAAAACTCCGGCAGGCGTCAGACCAACTCTGCTTTCATTATTTTTAATTTCTTTTGTAACCCCTATTTTCATACGGCTATGTTTTATATTTAATCAAATATACGCTATTATGCCATTCAAAATATAGGGTTAAAATTAAATTTATAATATTTTAAATCAAATTCATAAAATCATCTCGAGTAATTTCTCTCGCACCCAAGCTTTCTAAATGATCATTGTGAACTTGACAATCTAATAGTTTGTAGTTTTCTGTTTTCAATTTAGTAACCAAAAAAGAAAAAGCCACTTTTGACGCATTGGACACTTTTGAAAACATACTTTCTCCGCAGAAAATATGCCCTAAATCAATTCCGTACAAGCCTCCAACCAAAACATCGTCTTGCCAAACCTCAACTGATTTTGCGATTCCCATTTCGTGCAATTTGCAATAGGCTTCAATCATATCATTGGTAATCCAAGTTCCTTTCTGACCATCTCTTTTAATGGAACTGCAATTGGAAATGACTTCTCGAAAATTTTGATTGAAAGTAATTCTGAAAATATTTCGGTTCAAGATATTTCGCATACTTTTTGACACCACAAATTCTTCCGGAAAAACCACCATTCTATATTCTGGCGCCCACCATAAAATTGGCTCGTCATCTTCAAACCATGGAAAAATTCCGCTTTTATAAGCAAGCAACAACCGTTCAGGAGACAAGTCACCTCCAACGGCCAAAATCCCATCGTCATTCGCTTCTTCAACTGGCGGAAAATATAATTCTTTTCTAATAAAATACATTTCAATAAAATTTCAATTATCTCACAGAGCTTTACAAAATTACCAAAACATGGCTTATTTTAATTTGCGAAAAAACTTTGCTTCTTTGCGTTAAAATATCCGAACTAAACATAAAAAAACCGCAAAGAATAATTCCTGCGGTTTATAATTTATTTCTTCAAAAAACTAGAAAGGCAAATCGTCGTGCTCTTCGTCTTTAAAGCTTGGAGCTGGCTCGAAAGCTTCTTTTGCTGGCATTGGAGGAACTTGTCCTTGTGGCGCGTCAGCTTGCAATTTCTCTATTCTCCAACCTTGAATACTGTTGAAATATTTTGTTTCTCCTTGTGGATTTGTCCATTCTCTACCTCTTAAATTGATAGAAACTTTCACAGGCTCACCCACTCTATAATTGTTCAACAAATCACATTTATCTTGAGTAAACTCAATCATAATGTGTTGCGGATATTGCTCTTCTGTAGTAACAACCAATTCTCTTTTTTTGAACGCCGCGCTAACCTGCTGTTCTGCGTTAATCACTTTTACTTTACCTGAAACTTCCATAATTTTCTTAATTAATTTTCGTTATTTATATGGCTTGTAACACTACAGCCCTTTCATTATTTCCACTCTGACAGAAGCATTTTCCAAGCAGAAATCACTTCGTTGTTGTCAAGATATTCTTTTGCTTTCAAATGCACTTTTTCTTGGTCATCAGAACTCAAAACGCCTTTGACCGCAAAATTTTCTTTTACAAAGATAGCAACTTCTTCGGTTGTAGGCAATGCTTCTACGTTTCCTAATTTACCCAAATCATTTCCGTCAAAAACACTACTTTCTCTAACGAATTTCGGAATAGCATCAACTCCAATCCCTAATGTCGTCAAGGGCTTTTCAACTTCAAACAATCCTTCGTTGGAACGAGAATACCAATTTCCTCCAAGTCTTGAAACCAAATCAATTTTATGCTGGTCAATGCCTCCGTTTTCATCCAAAACACTTTCATCAATGTGCATTTTAATTACTTCGCAGATGATTAAGTTGCCAGCACCGCCTTCGGTTCCAAGGCTGATAATCTGCTGAATTTTACACTCAAATTGCACCGGAGATTCTTTCACTCGAAATGGTTTTACCGAATCAGAAGGAATAGCTGTGAAGCCTGATTTTACAAATTCATTTACGCCGTCAGCATATTCTGTACTCGATAGCGAAGTTTGTTGCACCATATCATAACTCACCACATTAATCACGACTTCGCCGGTTGCGCGAGCATTTATTAGCGTATGTTTAATCGTATTATCACGCACGCGTCGCGATGGCGAAAAGACCAAAATCGGCGGATTAGCACTAAAAAGATTAAAAAAACTAAAAGGCGACAAATTTGGGTTTCCGTTTTCATCAACCGTGCTGGCAAAAGCAATCGGCCTTGGACCCACAGAACCTTGAAGATAACCTTGTAATTTTGCTGTCGAAATTTCTTTCGGCTCGATACTAATCATAGATTTTTGCGTTTAAACAAAAGTAATAAATTGAAATAAGAATTTAGTATTTAACGATTAGAAACAGTTTCAAATTTTCAGCTTATTTCTTTTCCTTATATTTATACCTCAAAATAAAGTTTATGCAGTTTTCTGAAAAAAGAAATGTCACCCGATGGATTATCATCGTAATCTCTTTTATAATTGTAACATTAATCCTTTGGAACACTTATACGTTTTTTCAAATTTTCAAAAAAGAGGAAAGACAAAAAATGGAAATCTGGGCTTCTTCGCTCAAAACACTCAATATGGCTGATTTGGAAAACGATGACATCGAGCTTCCAAGACAGATAATGGACAAAAATACCACAATACCAATTGTTTTGACAGATCAAAATGGAACAGTTATGGGAATGCGGAATATTGCCGATGAAATTGCTAATGATTCAATAAAATCACAAGAATTTTTTAAGCATTTCAAAAATGAAAATATTCCAATAAAGATTGAGTTTTTACCGGGCGAATTTCGATATATTTATTTTGGGAACTCTCAACTTTTAAACAACTTGAAATATTATCCAATTGCACTTTTCTTGATTTTACTACTTTTCGGATTATTGATTTTTAACTTTTATCGCGCCAGCAGAATGGCAACTCAAAACAAGCTTTGGGCAGGAATGGCAAAGGAAACCGCGCATCAAATTGGCACGCCACTTTCGTCATTACTAGGTTGGATTGAGATTATGAAAACCGATGACGTCGATGAAACCACGGTAACCGAGATCGAAAAAGACATTGTCAGATTGCAAACTATTGCCGATCGTTTTTCAAAAATTGGTTCAGAACCTGTTTTGGAACAACGCGATATTATTAAGGAAACAGAAGAATCTTACGACTATTTAAAATCAAGGTTTTCGAAACAAATTGATTTTACGTTTAAAGCGCCTCAACACCCGATTTTAGTTTTAGTAAACCCAATTTTACACAGCTGGACCGTTGAAAATCTAGTCAAAAACGCCATCGATGCCATGAAAGGACGCGGAAAACTTTCGATTGAGATTGAGGAAGACGCTAAATTTGTAAAAATAAAAGTAAAAGATTCTGGAAAAGGAATTCCGAAGAATCAATTCAAACGAATTTTCGAGCCTGGATTTACCACCAAAAAACGCGGTTGGGGACTTGGATTGTCATTAACCAAACGAATTGTAGAAGAATATCATGACGGAAAAATCAAGGTTTATTCGTCAGAAATAAACAAAGGAACCTGCATAATTGTAAGTTTTAATAAAAAATGATTATTTATAAATAATTTGGTTATATATTTATATAACTATAACCAAATAAAATAAATTATGGATTTTTTGTACTTTTTGTTAATTGGAGCGATTTCGGGCTGGCTAGCCGGTCAAATTTGGAAAGGAGCAGGATTTGGAATTATCGGCAATATTATCGTCGGAATTATCGGAGGATTTGTTGGCGGATGGCTTGCTGGAAAATTTGGAATCGGTGGAGGTGGTTTGCTTTGGCAAATTATCATCGCCGTTGCAGGAGCATGGTTACTGCTCTTGATAATCAGTTTAATTAAAAAACAATAAAAAAAGGGGCTGAAAAATCAGCCCCTTTTTTATAAATTTCGTTTAATATTTTCTGCTAATTCTTCAAATTCCTCCTTAGACAATTTTACTTTATTCTGAAAGCGCATCTCGTCCATTTCATTCAACGGAATCAAGTGTACGTGCGCATGCGGCACTTCCAAACCAATTACCGCCATTCCCACTCTTTTGCAAGGGACCGCTTTTTCTAAAGCTTTTGAAACTTTCCTCGAAAATTGCATCAAACCTAAATACTGCGCTTCTTCCATATCAAAAATCTTGTCGATTTCTTGTTTCGGAATACAAAGCGTATGGCCTTTCGCATTTGGATTTACATCTAAAAATGCCAAGTAATTTTCGTCTTCAGTAATTTTATAAGCAGGAATTTCTCCGTTGATTATTTTTGTAAAAATAGAAGCCATCGTTAATTTTTTGATTTGGATAACCGTTTAATCGATTAAACGAAAAACGATTAAACGGTTAAACTTTACTCTCTTGTTATTTCTAAAACCTCAAATTTCAAAACACCATTTGGCACCGTGATTTCAGCAATTTCACCCACAGATTTTCCAAGCAAACCTTTACCAATTGGCGAAGTCACCGAAATTTTCCCTGATTTTAAATCCGCTTCACTTTCCGCCACCAAAGTATAAGTCATTTCCATACCATTAGTTTGGTTTTTGATCTTCACTTTTGACAGAACTAATGCTTTTGACAAATCTAATTGCGACTCATCAATTAAACGTGCATTGGCATACACTTCTTCCATTTTAGAAATTCTCATTTCTAACAAACCTTGCGCTTCTTTTGCCGCGTCATATTCTGCATTTTCAGACAAATCACCTTTATCTCTCGCCTCTGCAATATCTTGTGAAGCCTTTGGACGATCGATATTTTTCAAGTGATCCAATTCCTCTTTCAACTTTTTTAATCCTTCTGCGGTATAATAAGATACGTTACTCATAATTTCATCGTTTATATAAATAGAAAAAATCCCATGACCACGGGATTTCTTTCCACAAAGATACTATTTTTTAGTTCAATTTAAATTTATACGCTGTTCGTATATAAAACCAAAGTTAATTAAATTAAATTTGTTTCTACAAATTAAACCTCGAAATTTTTAAAATGAAAAAGATTATAACCCTATTCGTTGCCATAATCGCAATATTGAGCTGTTCAGACGACGATGTTCGAATCAGAAACCAATTTTTACCAAGTTATAGCGTGAACGTCGAAGTAAACCTAAACCTTCCGTTGTACAGCGATTTAAATTATGCCGGAAACGCCGTTTTAATCAATCAAGGAAACGCCGGAATCAACGGAATTATACTTTTTAACACCGGTTCTGGATTTTTAGCTTGGGAAGCAACTTGCCCAAATCAAATTCCAACAACCTGTTCGCGACTAGAATTTTCAGAACCAATTGCAACTTGTCCGTGTGATGATGTTGAATACTCTTTATTTACAGGCCTTCCAACGGTTACAATGCAATACGGACTTTTGCAATACCGCACCGAAGTTAACGGAAACGTCGTTCGCATTTACAATTAATTTTTTGGGCGTGACCCAAACAAAAAGCTAGCGCATTTTCTTTGGGTCGGGCTTTTCACTCTCAATCTTTTCCTGGCAAAAAAGCCAGAAAAAGGATTTCCGCTTCAATCCCTCACGCTCCGCAACTTGACAAATTACCT
This sequence comes from Flavobacterium qiangtangense, assembly GCF_042658345.1. Classification (NCBI taxonomy): domain Bacteria; kingdom Pseudomonadati; phylum Bacteroidota; class Flavobacteriia; order Flavobacteriales; family Flavobacteriaceae; genus Flavobacterium; species Flavobacterium qiangtangense. The sequence continues at coordinate 147,371 of NZ_JBHSQB010000008.1, read as the reverse complement.
TTAGTTTTTATCAGAAAGTGAATACGGAGCATCGTTTTCCTTAGTTCCTTTTCTGGTATTCGGCTTATTTGTCATTTCAAATTCCAAGGTAGCTCCTTTCATCAAATCTTCGTGATTTAGATAATTTTCAAAAAATTCCCTGCCATTTAAAGTAGCTTTTTCAACATACTTATTCTCCGAATTATTCTCTGGCGCATTGATTTCTAATGTTTTTCCGTTGCTCAAATTAACCGTCGCTTTTTTAAACAAAGGCGCTCCCAAAACATATTGATTTGTGGCCGGCGCCACCGGATAAAACCCAAGCGCTGAAAAAACATACCACGCCGAAGTTTGCCCATTATCTTCGTCACCGCAATAACCATCTGGCGTGGGAAGATACATTCTGTTCATAATTTCCCGAGTCCAATATTGTGTTTTCCACGGCTGGCCAGCATAATTATAAAGATACGGCATGTGCTGAATCGGTTGGTTTCCGTGCGCATATTGGCCCATTCCTGCAATCTGCATTTCCCTGATTTCATGAATTACACCACCATAATACGTATCATCAAAAACCGGAGGCAATTTAAAAACGCTGTCTAATTTTTTGACAAAATTCTCTTTTCCGCCCATCAATCCAATCAGACCTTTCATATCATGAAAAACTGACCAAGTGTAATGCCAGCTGTTTCCTTCAGTAAAAGCATCGCCCCATTTAAAAGGATTAAACGGAGATTGAAATTTTCCGTCCTTATTTTTGCCACGCATCAACCCAGATGATTTGTCAAAAAGATTTTTATAATTCAAACTTCGCTTTCTGTAAATTTCTGTTTCTTTTTTGGGTTTCCCCAAAGCTTTTCCCAATTGATAAATCGCAAAATCATCGTACGCATATTCTAAAGTTCGCGCCGCATTTTCATTGATTTTCACATCATAAGGCACATAACCAAGCGTTTTGTAATAATCAACTCCGGCACGACCCACAGCAGTCATTGGTCCAGAATTATTGGCTCCTTTAATCAAAGCTTGGTACAATGTTTCAATTTCATAACCGCGGAGGCCTTTAATATAAGCATCTGAAACCACAGAAGCCGAATTATTTCCCACCATAATATTTCGAAAACCCGGACTCGCCCATTCTGGCAACCAACCGCCTTCTCTGTACGAATTAACCAAACCTTCTTGGATTTTGACATTTATTTCGGGATAAACCAAATTTAAAAACGGAAACAAACTTCTGAAAGTATCCCAAAAACCAGTATCCGTAAACATATAACCTGGCAAAACTTGTCCGTTATAAGGACTGTAATGAACCGGATTTCCTTCGGCATTAATTTCATAAAAACTTCTCGGAAACAAAACGCTTCGGTACAAACACGAATAAAAAGTGCGCATTTGGTCCACTGTTCCGCCTTCCACGCTTACTTTTCCTAACGTTTCGTTCCATTTTTGCTTCGCTTCTGATTTTACGGTTTCAAAATCTTTTCCAATAACTTCTTTCAAATTGAGTTCTGCCTGCTCTGGACTGATAAATGACGAAGCTATTCTGGCAATAATTGGCTCGCCGTCTTTTTCAATTTTAAAACTAACAACTGCTCCAACGTGCAAATCCTGAATTTCATCGCGATTTACTTGCAAGATTTGATTTGCAAAAGTGGCTTTCGACGCAAATGGTTTTTCAAATTGAATCACAAAATAATTCTTGAAATTCGCAGGAACGCCTCCGCTATTTTTGGTCGAATACCCAATTATTTTATTTTCCTCTGGAATGATTTTCACAAAAGAACCTTTGTCAAAAGCATCAATAACCACATTCGCGCTATCGGTTTTTTTAAACGTAAATCTAAAAATAGAAGCTCTTTCGGTTGGCGCAATTTCAGTGTTCATATCATAATCCGCTAGATAAACGCTATAATAATGTGACTTTGCAATCTCAGATTTATGCGAAAAATAACTCGCGCGTTCGTCTTCGTTAAATTTGACTTTACCAACGGTTGGCATAATTGAAAACTGTCCATAATCATTCATCCACGGCGAAGGTTGGTGCGTTTGTTTAAACCCGCGCATTTTTTCAGCGGTGTACGAATACATCCAGCCGTCGCCCATTTTCCCGGTTTGAGGCGACCAAAAGTTCATTCCCCAAGGCAACGCAATCGCTGGATAGGTGTTACCGTTTGACATATCAGGCTTTGACATCGTGCCTATTAACGGATTCACCCATTCCACAAAATCGGTAACTTTTCCAACTTCTTGCGCAAAACTGATGTTGGAGATAAGAATTGCAGTTAAAAGTAATTTCTTCATATTATTTACTAGGTTTTTTGTCCATGTAAAAAGTCAATTTTCCGCCGTTCATCAGCTGTTCATGCGTGATAAATTTGGAGATTTCCTTTCCGTTTAATTCTATTTTTTTGACGTACACATTTTTATCGCTTTGATTTTTGGCATCAATTTCTAGTAATTTTCCGTTTTCAAAACGCAACGTTGCTTTTTTAACCAACGGACTTCCAAGAGCGTAATCTGGCGAACCAGGCGCGACCGGATAAAAGCCCAAACTCGTGAAAATATACCAAGCGCTCATCTGTCCCGTATCATCGTTTCCGCCCAAACCGTCTGGTCCAGAATGATACATTCTTTTGATAATCATTCGCACTTTTTCTTGTGTTTTCCAAGGCTGGTTGGTCCAATTGTACAAATAAGCGACGTGGTGTGAAGGTTCGTTTCCGTGTACGTAATTGCCAATGATTCCGTCTCTTGTGATATCTTCGGTATTTGCAAAATATTTATCAGGAAGATTCATGGAAAACAATTCGTCCAAATGTTTTGAAAACTTTTCTTTCCCTCCATTTAATTCGATTAAACTTTCTGGATTATGCGGAACATACAAGCTATAATTCCAAGCATTTCCTTCGATAAAACCTTGTCCGTGCGTATCCATCGGGTCAAATTCTTTCTTAAAACTTCCGTCACTTAACTTCGGACGCATAAATCCTACGGTAGAATCAAACACATTTTTGTAATTTTCAGCACGTTTTGAATACGTTTCATAAATGTCATTTCTTCCGAATTTCTTCGCCATTTGGGCAATACACCAATCATCATAAGCGTATTCCAAAGTCTTTGAAACCGAAGCTCCGTTTTTATCTTCAGGAACATATCCCAGTTTTTTATAATATTCCAAACCGTCATAATAATCTAAATTGGAAGAAGAAATCATGGCTTCCAATGCTTTATTCGTGTCAAAATCAGCATTGTTTTTCGCGACAGCATCGGCAATCAAAGAAACCGCGTGATAACCAATCATGCACCAATTTTCATTGGCATAATGCGACCAAACCGGCAACGCTTTGTGAACGCTTTGGTCATAATGTGCCAACATCGACTTTATCATATCGGCGTTTCTTTTAGGCTGAATTACATTGAAAAGCGGATGAAGCGCGCGGTACGTATCCCAAAGTGAAAATGTGGTATAATTGGTAAAACCGTCTGCTTTGTGCACATTTTGGTCCAAGCCTTTATAGCTTCCGTCCACATCCATATAAACCGTCGGGTTGATGAAAGCGTGGTACATCGACGTATAAAAATTGATTTTATCTTCTTCGGAAATCGTTTCAACTTCAATTTTCTGCAGTTCTTTTTCCCAAAGCATTTGGCCTTCATTTTTAGTCTTTTCAAAATCCCAATGCGGAATTTCTGCTTTCATATTTTCCAAAGCTCCAGAAGTGCTTACTGGTGAAAGCGCAAATTTTATTTTTACTTTTTCGTTTTCATTGGTATCAAAATCCAAGTACATTTTCAATTTTCTACCCGCCATTTCTGGAAAGTTTTTTGATTGGTCAAATTTCCTCCAAAAACCTTTGTAAATATTTTTGTCATCATTATTTTGGAAACCATAACTTTTGAAAGGTTTAGAAACTGACATCGCAAAATAAACCGTTCTGGTTCTTCCCCAGCCTTGTGTTTGTCGGTATCCGGTAATTAAAGTGTCGTTTTCAACACGCACGAATGTCCACACATTTTTTTCGTTGTGATTGTAAATTCCGGCCATCAAATCTAAAATCACATGCGATTTTTCAGATTTTGGAAAAGTATATTGATGAAAGCCGACGCGCTGTGAAGTCGTCAATTCTGCCGTGATATTGTAATCGTCTAGTTTTACTTTGTAATAATTGGCTTCTGCAATTTCATTTTTGTGCGAATATGCCGAACGATAGCCTTTTGCGTGATTTGTTGCCGTTCCCGGATTTAGAAATAATTCACCAGTTGTTGGCATAATCAAGAAATCGCCCAAATCAGAATGTCCGGTTCCGCTGAAATGCGTGTGGCTAAAACCGGTTATAGTCTTGTCTTCATATTGATATCCGGCGCAATATTCATAGACTTTTCCGTTGTATTTTCCGTCTAATTCGTAGGAAATTGTATCAGTATCCGGACTCAATTGCACCGAACCAAACGGAACTGTCGCTCCCGGAAAAGTGTGTCCCATTCTTTCCGTTCCAATCAAAGGCCGGATGTATTTGAAGTTTTGTGTTTTTTGAGCTATCGAAAATAAAGGCAATAATGCGATTGAAAGCAAGAATTTGTGTCTCATCTGAAATGAATTGTAGTTTTGGGAAATCGATTGCCTAAAGATATTACAATAAAATAGAAATAAAAAAGCTTGACAGAATGTGGTACTTCTGCCAAGCCTTTCGGGGAAATTAAAAAACTAACTTTAAAATTTTAAGGTCAATCCGGCCAAGAAATTGATTCCGGCTTGCGGATAATAGCCTGCGCCTTCAATTGTGCTCACGCTTCCGGGATTTGAGAAATCGTCATCATAAGTATAAAAATATCCGTTTGATTCATATTTATAGTCAAAAATATTGTTCACCAAACCTGAAATAATTATTGATTTAAAAATAGAATTCGTCTTGATTTCATACGAAACATTCAAATCGCTAACCGTGTAACTTTCTAATTTTGAACCCTCTGAATCAATATTTCCCATATATTGGTCGCCGACAAATTTTGTCAAAAGCGAAACCTGCATATTTTTTATAGGAAGAAAAGTGATTGCGTTTCCAAAAATTAAATTTGGTGAAAAAGCGATATCTGTGTTTCCTAAATTCTGCAAAACGCCATCTCTTTGGAAATAAAAATCTTCGTTTTTGTTCGAACTTACAGTTACATTCGGACGCAAAATTAATTTTTCTGTAACCAAAAGTGTCGCGTCAATTTCCAAACCTAATCGATAACTATTTCCTGAATTTTGACGAATCGGCGCGCCCACATCGTTCAAAGCTCCGGTTAAAACCAACTGATCCTTGTAACGCATGAAATATCCGTTGATGTTCAATTTGGTTTTTGGCGTGTTGTATCTCCAACCTAATTCAAAATCGTTCAGCTTTTCAGGCTTTGGATTTCCGCCCTCATAATCGCTTCGGTTTGGCTCGCGATTTGCTCGTGCGTAAGAGAAGTAAATGTCGTTTGTTTCATTCACGATGTACGTGATTCCTGCTTTTGGATTAAAAAAATTGAAATTATCATCCACCAAACCGGTTTCATTTCCGTTGGCTTTATACGTCACATTTCGGTATTGCAAATCTCCAAAGAGACTGAAATGTTCGTTGATTCTCGCATTCGCTTTTGCAAAAAAGTTAGCATCTGTTTTGGTTGAAAAATCATTATAATATTCTAAATCATATTCTGGAAGAACCACGCTTCTGGTCCAAAGCACGTTTCCGCGGTGTTTTCCTTCATATTTATTTAAGCCTCCGCCAAGAATAAAATCGATAGTATCTGTTTTGTAATTTGCAGAAAAAGTGGTTCCGTAAAAATCATTGTCCAGCCATTTTCTTCGGATTAAATCACTTTCGGTAACTTCTTCTCCGTCAATAATTTGAGGCGCAATTCCATATTCTGACAAATCTTCTCCTTGCTTATAATTTTCATAGTAACCCAAACCTCTTGTGTAATGAAACGCTAAGTTCGTGCTCCAGTTATCGCCCCATTTTTCATTCCAATGCAATTGATAATGGTCTTGGTCATAATTATCGGTTTCATTGTCATAAAAACGCAGGTTTCCTTCGTCGTCATAATATTCTCCCGAAACGTTGTAAGTTCTGTCATTTGCCAGTTTTTCTGGGTCTTCAAGTCCGTTCCAAGCTTGGTACGTTTTTTCTTTTCCACCAAAAACCAAAGCCTTGATTAAAGTCGTTTTCCCAACATAAGTTCCTTGGAAAAAGTAAGATTTCAAGTCAGATTCTGCTCTGTCGATATAACCGTCAGATTTGATATTGGAAACTCTTCCGGCTAATTCAAAATGGTCATTCATCAAGCCTGTGCTGAATTTTACCGTATGTTTTCTAGTATTAAAGCTTCCGAAGGAATTCGAAATTTCTCCGTTAGATTCCAAAGCATACGAATCCGTAAGCAAATTTAAGCTGGCGCCAAAAGCTCCCGCACCGTTCGTGGACGTCCCGACACCGCGCTGTAACTGCATACTTTGAACCGAAGAAGTGAAATCTGGCATATTTACCCAAAACGTTCCTTGCGATTCTGAATCATTGTACGGAATTCCGTTCAGCGTAATATTCACGCGTCGCGAATCTGAACCACGCACCGAAATCGCCGAGTAACCGATGCCATTTCCAGCATCAGAAGTCGTGACAACCGATGGCAAATAATTCAGCAACGCCGGAATGTCTTGGCCTAAATTTCTGGATTCTAAATCTTTTTTGGTAATGTTGGTAAAAGTCACTGGAGTCTGCGCTGTGACACGAACGGCGGACACCAAAACTTCATCTAAAGCGGTAACTTTTGTGGTGTCAAGCACTTTTTCTTCTTGGGCAAAAAGGGAAACGGAAGAAAATAATGTGATGGTAAAAATGGTTTTTGCAGTAAAAAATCCCGATCGTTCAGGACTCTTTCGGCAAAGAGGAAATTGTTTGAATAAAGGTTTCATTCGTAAAAATTTTACGAAATAAAAGGGGTAATTATTCTGTTGTTAAAATTAAAATTGATGTTCTACGACAATTTTCAAGCGTGCACTCTAAAAAAGTTGTCGTTTTTTCCCTTGGCAGCATTACCCGCCCAGGTTCTTTGGGTATAATCTCAGCTCGTTATTTAGAGCACCCCTTTGAGACAGGACAAATATAGAGAAAGTATTCAGTTTTCAGTAATTAGTAGGCAGTTTTTTCTGGGTAACTAATTTAAAAATCAGGTTTTCTTCTATTCTGCTTTTTCTCTGAGAGATTCCTTTTGTTTTGGATTCGTTTCTTAATCACTGATTTAGGAACTTTTGTGGCCTTTCTTTCCTTTGGAACAATTAAGTTTTGGTTGATGATTTGCAAGAACCTTTTGATAACAATTTCTTTGTTTTTTAATTGGCTTCGGTCTTCATCGCAGTTTAAAATCAAGATTTTGTCGTTGGTTAATCTTGGTTCTAAATTTTGTTCCAAAAGTAATTTTTCATCGTCAGACAATACTTTTGAATTTAATAAATCAAAAGACAGCACGACTTTTGACGAAACCTTGTTTACGTTTTGTCCGCCGGCGCCGCTGCTTCTGACTGCTTTGAAACTTAATTCTGATATGATTTTTCCTTGGTCCAAATTATTGAGGCTGGTGTGGCGGTTTTAATAAATCATTGACGGTCTTCACCGGATTAAAAGTGATCAACGGCACTTCAACAAAAATGGTGATCCATTTTGCCATTGCACCGTTCCATAATCCTGGAAGTTCGTAGGCTTTAATTGGTTTTCCATTTTTAGTTTTTTCGACGATAAAACCACTTTTGTGATCGATAAATTCAATTAAATCGAATTTTTCGCCTTTGTAATTTTTCGTAGCACAAACCAAATCTACCGGATTAAAATGTGTGGAACTCGCCAATATCTTCTTTTGTGCTGGGTTTTCTAAATCAATTTGAGAACTTTCAACGATTTGAAGCGATCTTTTTCCATCAATTTCTTTTACCCAAAAAGGACCTCCGCCGGGTTCGCCTTCGTTTTTCACCATTCCACAAACGCGAATTGGTCTGTTTAAAATTTCCTTTAAATATTCAACGCGATATTCTTTTGTATATTTTTTAAATTCAGATGTTACTAAAATCTGCAATTTCGATTTTAAAAATTCTAAAATATCGTCGAAAACTTCTTTAGAAATACTTTCTGAATCGAGCATTTTTAGAAAGTTAAAAATATTTTCTTGCATTTCAAGCAGAATTCCGGCGAGCGCTTTTTTATACAATGCAACGATTTCTATATGATTTTGAATAACGTTGTCGATATTTTTTATGAAGATAATATCCGCATAAAGGTTGTCTAAATTTTCAATCAATGCGCCATGACCTCCCGGTCTGAAAAATAGTTTTTCGTCTTCACTTCTAAAAGGATCGTTGTATAAATCAACAGCAATTGTGTCGGTTGTTTTGTGTTGGTATGAGAAATCAACATTGACTTTTGATTTACTTTCCTCTTCAATTTTTGGCTTAATTTCGTTGATAATCTCTTTAAATTCCTGCTGATGTTCTTCAGAAATCGTAAAATGAAGATTTGAAATTCCTTTTGAAGAAGCATAAAATCCGCTTTCTTTTAAATGCTCTTCGATTGGCGTTGCAATGTGCGTTTTATACTCGTGAAACGGCAAAACTGCTTTTGGTTTGGAAGCAAAATCGAAATGATTTTTACCCAGAAGCGACTTGATCAAATGATATGACTTGGTATCGCTGTCCCAATTTTTATATTCTGGATATTTTGATTTTGTGTATTCTTTTAAATCTTTATAAAACGGAAACTTATTTTTTCCGATCAAAAAAATTGGCAATGAAATACATTTTGTTCGGTTTATATAAGCGTTTATCGTTTCTTCGCCGAGCTTAAATTCGTTTAAAAACTCACTCAAAAACTTAAACATTCGACTTGCCGCTCCAGAAGCCGGAACAAATTTCTGAAGCTTCAGTTTTTCTTTTTTAGAGTCAAATAAATTTGAATAATAAGTAGCTTCATTTTCGGAAAGCAGTTTGATTCCGTTGTGAAGTGAAGCCGACTTCTCTAGAATTATCTTCGGAATTCCGTTTTTAAAAATGTCAAGGCAGTTTTTTACGACGTCAATTTTTATTCCTTGGTTATAAATCTGAATAAAATCATACGACGAAAAACCGAGTTCTTTTGCCTTTGTATATTCTTCAATTATAAAAGTTGCTTTTTCAAGTCTTTCCTCTTGATTTCCAGACAATAAAATATAAGGTTTTTTATTGTCGACCAACGCTTTTTCAAATTTCTCCAAAAGCATCTCGCGCTCATTCGGCTTATCTCGAAGATCATCTTTTTCAAACGGTACATCGACATTGGTCAAAAGAAACAAATCGTATTTGTGTTTTCTTGCGGCTTTATCTAAAATTGGATCACAAAAACCATAATAAATTTCAGAAAAAACTTTGGTACACATCAAATTAGTATCTACAAAAAGATATTTTTTTGTGGTTTTCAGAGCGTCATTTTCCAGTTTCATCTGTCCCAAAGCAATCGGGAGCAAATCATCTGGCTCACAGATTTTTTGCGAAGAATTCCATTTATTCTGAAGATATTCTCGAGCAAATTCTGGAATCCAAGTAGCTTGAAAATGTTGTGCTAATTGTTCTGCTAAGGTAGTTTTCCCTGTAGATTCGGGTCCATACAAAGCTATTTTTATTTTATCAGTTCCTTGTTGTTTAAGATTTTCCTCCATTCGATATAAGCCAAAATAGCCAAAATTGTAAAAAATACATACTGCAATGATAACATTCCGAGGCCTCGATACGCGTATAACGGAACGGCGATGATGTCACCGATGATCCAAAGCGTCCAGTTTTCGATTTTTTTCATCGCCATATACCACATTCCTGTAAAGAAAATCCCTGACGTGATTATATCGATATAATTTTCTGGTAAAATTTCTTGCCCAAATAAATGATATACAAAGTATGTTACCACAATAGTAAGAAAAAATAGCAAGACTCCAATGATTTTTTGTTTATCATTCGTTCTTGAAATTTTATAAACGTGTTCGTTTCCTTTGACTTTTGACCAATTTATCCAGCCATAAATACTCATAATTGAAAAATAAATATTCAATGTCATATCAGCGAAATATCCTGCTTGAAACAACAGATAAACCGTGATTATTGTGGCGATAATTCCGGTTGGATACACTAGAATATTTTCCTTTTTCGCATAATAAACGCTTAAGATTCCGAAAACAAAAACGATTGCTTCCATTGTGATATCAAAAGCGGTTTTATTTTTATAGGCTTCAAGAAAAAAATCAATCATCAGTTATAAGTTGAAATTAGTGAAGAAATTTGGGTTGTTTTCAAAAGCGGTTCCAATCACGACTAAATCGGCTCCGGCAAGAAAAGCTTCATGGATTCCGTCAAAATTTGTGATGCCACCCCCGACGATTAGTGGAATTGAAATATTTTTTGCCACCAAGGAAATGGTTTCTAACGGAACCTGAAGTTTCGCGCCGCTTCCTGCTTCGAGATAAATTAATTTATTGCCTAAAAATTCTCCGGCCAAAGCGGTATCAACAGCAATTTCAGCGTTATGACGTGGCAACGGAATCGTTTTACTAACCGAAGCAACGGCAGTTTTATTCCCGCTTTCGATCAAAATATATCCCGTAGAAATAATTTCTAAGTTTGATTTTTTTAAAATCGGAGCTGCTTTTACCTGATGTTCAATTAAAAAATCTGGGTTTCTTCCGGAAAGTAAACTTAAGAATAGAATTCCGTGCGCTTCATTTGAAATTTGCGAAGGATTCCCAGGAAAAAGCAGGACCGGAAGACTTATTTCTTTTTTTAATTCTAAGATAATTTGGTCGATTGAATTATTTAAAACCAAACTTCCTCCGATGAAAATGTGTGTCGCTGGAGATTGCTTTATTTTAGAAACCAAGCTTTTTATATTTTTCAAATCAACTTTATCTGGATCTAAAAGAATGGCTAACAGTTTCTTATTTGCTTTTTTTGCTTGGAATATTTCGTGGTAAATGTTTTGCATTTTTTCCGTAGAGCTTCGCTAAGTTTTCACAAAGCTACGGAAAGAAAATCAGATAATTTGGCAATTGAATAATGTCATAATGATTCAGCTTCATCGAAAATTACTTTTCAAAGGCATAAACCAGCGTGTAATTTTCGATTTCTTCAAAGCTGATATCAAATTTGATATTGAGATTTTCGAAAGTCAAAAGTGCTTCTGCTTTTAAATCTGTCATTTCAAATGGAGCAACAAAAATGTGATCTTTGAAGCTGATTCCTTTTTCGTTTCTGATTTTGAAAACAGCTTCTTTGATGCCCCAGATTACCGTTAATTTTGAAACGTATTCTTCTAAATTCTCTTTGTTTAAGAATAAAAATTCTGAATCATCGACAAATTTATCGGCAATTCTGATGATTTTTTCTCTTCGCTGTTCGATATCGATTCCCACGTTTTTATCGCTTAAAATGATGGCAGAAAAATCAAAAGAGTGCGTAATTGAAATATGATTTTCATTGTCAAGATGCGGTTTCCCAAATTCATCATAATGAAGTTGAACATCGTTGTGGCCAGTTTCTTGGAGTAATTTTCTGACGCTTAAAAATGCTCTTTGGTGCGTTTCTGATTTCATTCCTTGAAGCCTTATTAGCGTTTTTTCTTTTAAAATTACTTCAGAGAAAAGCGTGTCGAAGGTTTCTGTGATTTTCCAGATTAAGATTTTTGTGGTGGGATTATATTGGATGGTTTTATATAAGGGCATTTTTAACTGGAATTATTTAAACGCAAAGGTGTAAAGTTTTCGCAAAGTTCACTAAGCTTTTTATTTGAAGTTATAATTTGCTCAATTGCCTACTATTAAACAAACCTTAAATAAAAATTTCAGATTATTTTAATAGAAAGTAATTCCGTAAATTTGCAAAAAATTTGATAATACAAATATATACAAATAGATGAGTACAACGACATTACCTTTTGTAGCTTTTAAAGTGAAAGATATTTCTCTTGCGGCTTGGGGAAGAAAAGAAATTGAATTGGCGGAAGCTGAAATGCCAGGTTTGATGGCGCTTCGTGCAGAATATAAAGAGGAGCAACCATTGAAAGGTGCTAGAATTGCAGGTTGTCTTCACATGACAATTCAAACTGCGGTTTTGATCGAGACTTTAATTGCTCTTGGGGCTGAAGTTACTTGGTCTTCTTGTAATATTTTCTCAACTCAAGATCAGGCTGCTGCTGCAATTGCTGCTGCTGGAATTCAAGTTTATGCTTGGAAAGGTCTTGACGAAGAATCTTTTGACTGGTGTATCGAGCAAACTTTATTCTTTGGAGAAGATCGTCAGCCGTTAAACATGATTCTTGATGATGGTGGAGATTTGACAAATATGGTTATCGATCGTTACCCAGAATTAGTTGCTGGAATCAAAGGTCTTTCTGAAGAAACGACTACTGGTGTTCACAGACTTTATGAAAGAATGAAAGCTGGAACTTTGCCAATGCCTGCAATTAACGTAAATGACTCGGTTACTAAATCGAAATTTGACAACAAATATGGTTGTAAAGAATCTGCTGTTGATGCGGTTCGTCGTGCAACTGACTTGATGTTGGCTGGAAAAAGAGTAATCGTTTGTGGATATGGTGACGTTGGAAAAGGAACTGCTGCTTCATTCAGAGGTGCTGGATCTATTGTGACGGTTACTGAAATTGACCCAATTTGTGCGCTTCAAGCTGCAATGGACGGTTATGAAGTGAAAAAACTTGACACAGTTATCGCTAACGCAGATATCATCATCACGACAACTGGAAACAAAGACATCGTTCTTGGTTCTCACTTCGAGAAAATGAAAGATAAAACTGTTGTTTGTAACATCGGCCACTTTGACAATGAAATTGACATGGCTTGGTTGAACAAAAACCACGGAGCTTCAAAAATCGAAATCAAACCTCAGGTTGATAAATATACAATTGCTGGAAATGACATCATCATTTTGGCGGAAGGTCGTTTGGTAAACCTTGGATGTGCAACTGGTCACCCAAGTTTTGTAATGAGTAATTCATTCACAAACCAGACTTTGGCTCAAATCGAATTATGGAAAAACAGCGCAGCTTATAAAAATGAAGTTTATATGTTACCAAAACATTTAGATGAAAAAGTAGCTGCTTTACACTTGGCGAAATTGGGAGTTGAATTGGAAACATTGAGAGATGACCAAGCAGCTTACATCGGAGTTGAAGTTCAAGGTCCGTTTAAACCTGAATATTACAGATACTAGATTGTCATTGCGAGAAACGAAGCAATCTCAATAAAAATACAACCCTTGCTGAAAAGCGAGGGTTTTTTATTTCCTAAAAAAATAACTTTGGCACAATTTTTATTATAAATTTATAACAATTTTAAAACACAAAAACAAAATGAAAAAAATCATGTTATCAGTAGCAGTATGCGGAATGCTTATGGCTACATCTTGTAAAAAAGAAGAAACTGTAACGACAGAAGCGACTGACGGAACTACAACTGTTACAACAACTACAACAGAGAACACTATTGACCTTGAACTAAGCGAAAAAGCAAAAGCTGATTTAGACGCAGCTGAAGTTAAATTGGCTGAAGCAAAAGCAAAAGGCGACAAAGAAGCTGAAAGATTAGCTCAAGCTGCGGTTGACAATGCAAAAAGTGCTTGGGAAGCTACAAAAACTGGGGTAAACAATGCTTCAGAAAAAATTAGTGCTGAAGCCGCTGAAGCAAAAGAGGATATTAAAGCCTCTGCTGCCGAAGCAAAAGAAAACATCAAAGAATCTTCTGCAAAAGCTAAAGCTGATTTGAAAGAAGGTTATAATAGCACTCTTGAAAAAGCAAAAGCTAAGTAATTTTTAAAACGCACTTCGGTGCGTTTTTTTTATTTAAAATTTATAGAATATAAAAAAAGCCCATTCAATTGAATGGGCTTTTTTAGTATCAAAAAATCTTGATTCTTATGCTTCGAATGGAAGGATAGAAACGAAAGATTTATTATCTCCTTTTTTCTGGAACTTAACAACTCCATCAACCCTTGCATGTAAAGTATGATCTTTACCCATGTAAACGTTTTCACCTGGATTATGTTTAGAACCTCTTTGTCTAACGATGATGTTCCCAGCGATTGCAGCTTGACCACCATAAATCTTAACACCTAAACGTTTCGATTCTGATTCTCTACCATTCTTGGAACTACCGACACCTTTCTTGTGAGCCATGACGTATTAGTTTTAAATGTTAATTATTCTTGAGTTTCTTCTTTTTTAGCTTTTACAGCTTTTTTCTTTGGAGCTTCAGCTTCTTCAGTTGCAGGAGCAGCTTCTTTTTTAGCAGCAGCTTTCTTAGCACCTGGAGCAGTGATTCCAGAGATTTGGATTTGAGTCAAATATTGACGGTGTCCGTTTCTCTTTTTGTAACCTTTTCTTCTTTTCTTTTTGAAGATAATTACTTTGTCTCCTTTTAAGTGTTGTAACACTTTAGCTTCTACAGAAGCACCTTCTACAGCCGGGGCGCCTAAAGTGATTGTTCCGTTATCGTCTAACAAAAGAACTTTTGCAAAAGAAATTGCATCTCCTTCTTTGTCAGCCAAACGGTGAACATAAACCTTTAAGTCTTTGCTTACTTTAAATTGTTGCCCTGCTATCTCTACGATTGCGTACATAACAATGATGTTTAGTTAATTTTTAAGGTTGCAAATATACAACTATTTCCCAAACCTGCAATTCATCCACAAAAATTATTTTCACATCTTTCAAATCCACAATAAGTTACCTATAATTTTTACCATAATATAAAGGAATAAATTTAAAAAAACTAAATTTGGCGTAACAAATTTTATATTCCGCATACAAATACAATAAATCAAACAACAAATTATTAATCTTTATGAAAAAATCATTAATGGCTTTGGGTTCAGTTCTCATGCTTGGTGGTGTTGCTTCAGCTCAAAAAGTAGCTTTCGAAGAATATACACTTGATAATGGTCTTCATGTTATTTTGCATCAAGACAAATCGGCTCCGGTTGTAATCACTTCTGTAATGTATCATGTGGGCGCAAAAGACGAAAATCCAGAAAGAACTGGTTTTGCACACTTTTTCGAACACTTATTATTTGAAGGCACAAAAAACATTGGCCGTGGCGAATGGTTTAAAATTGTTTCTGGAAACGGAGGCACGAACAATGCAAATACTTCTGACGACAGAACTTATTATTTTGAAGTTTTCCCTTCCAATAGCTTAGAATTAGGTCTTTGGATGGAATCTGAAAGATTAATGCATCCGGTGATCAACCAAATTGGTGTTGATACACAAAATGAGGTCGTTAAAGAAGAAAAAAGACTTCGTGTTGACAATTCTCCTTACGGAAATCTTTTCACGGCAGTTAAACAAAATATGTTTAAAAAACACCCTTACCGTTGGGCTCCAATTGGTTCTATGGAACATTTAGACGCTGCGACTTTAGAGGAATTTCAAGCATTTAATAAAAAATTCTATGTTCCAAATAACGCAGTTCTTGTGGTTGCCGGAGACATCGATTATGCACAGACTATTAAATGGGTGAAACAATATTTTGGATCAATTCCAAAAGGAAAAACAGATCTTACAAAAACTGTTTTCACAGAAGATCCAATCACACAGCCAATCAAGGCGACGTTTGAAGATCCAAACATTCAGCTTCCGATGTTGGTAACTGCTTACAGAACTCCGTCAATGAAAACA
This sequence comes from Flavobacterium qiangtangense, assembly GCF_042658345.1. Lineage (NCBI taxonomy): Bacteria > Pseudomonadati > Bacteroidota > Flavobacteriia > Flavobacteriales > Flavobacteriaceae > Flavobacterium > Flavobacterium qiangtangense. Next base: position 131,663 of record NZ_JBHSQB010000008.1, on the reverse strand, counting down.
CGTGACGCTAAAGTTCTTGATATGATTTCTTCAATTTTAAGTGACGGAAAAAGCTCAAGGTTGTACAAAAAAATCGTTGACCAAAAGAAAATGGCTTTAGAAATTGGCGCTTTTAATTATAGCCAAGAAGATTATGGCGTTTATTTCATCTATGGTTTGCCGATGGCTCCAACAACTTTAGAAGGTCTTACAAAAGAAATTGACGAAGAAGTTACAAAACTTCAAACCGAATTAATCTCTGAAAAAGATTTCCAAAAATTACAAAATAAGTTTGAGAATCAATATGTAAACAGCAATGCTTCTGTTGAAGGAATCGCTGAAAACTTAGCTACATATTATTTGCTTTATGGCGACGTAAACTTAATTAACACAGAGAATGAGATTTATCAATCGATTACTCGTGAAGAAATTAGAGACGCAGCAAAAAAATATTTAAACCCAAATCAGAGATTGATTTTGGATTATGTACCAGCAAAAGACAAAGCTCAAAACTAAGATATACATCATGAAAAAAACTATATTTATTTTATCAAGCTTGTTTTTAACAGTAATTATGCAAGCACAAGACAGACCACAGCCAAAACCAGGACCAGCTCCGGTGATAAATATCGGGAAACCGCAAACCTTTGAATTGAAAAACGGATTAAAAGTTATGGTTGTTGAAAACAACAAGCTTCCAAGAGTTTCGTTCAACCTTACTATGGACAATATGCCATATGCTGAAGGCGACAAAAAAGGTGTTTCTGAATTGACAAGCGCTTTGATCGGAAGCGGTACTAAAAAAATGTCGAAAGATGTTTTTAACGAAGAAATTGATTTCCTTGGAGCAAACATAGGATTCAATTCAGAAGGCGCTTATGCTTCTGGACTTTCAAAATATGCTGACAGAATCCTTGAATTAATGGCTGACGGAGCTTTAAATTCGGTTTTCACACAAGAAGAATTTGACAAAGAAAAAGCGAAATTAATCGAAGGGTTAAAAACTTCTGAAAAAAGCGTTCAGGCTGTTGCAGCAAGAGTTGAAAACGTTTTGGTTTATGGAAAAAATCATCCTGCGGGAGAATATCTTTCTGAAGAAGTGATCAACAAAGTGACTTTAAACGATGCGGTTCAAAACTATAATACTTATTTTGTTCCGGCAAAAGCGTATTTGGTTGTAATTGGCGACGTTAAATTTAAAGACGTTAAAAAAGCAGTTGAGAAATATTTTGGCTCTTGGAAAAAAGCTGCCGCACCAGAAGTTGTTTATGCGGCTCCAAAAGATGTTCAGTACACGCAAATCAATTTTATTGACATGCCGAATGCTGTTCAATCAGAGATTTCTTTGGTAAATATTTCAAATCTAAAAATGACTGACAAAGATTATTTTGCTACCATTTTGGCAAATCAAATCATTGGTGGAGATTTCAACAGCTATTTGAACATGAACTTGAGAGAAGCGCACGGATGGACTTATGGAGCGCGTTCAGGAATCCGCGGAAACAAATATGTTGGAAAATTCAAATCGTCAACGCAAGTTAGAAACTCAGTTACAGACAGCGCCGTTGTAGAATTTTTCAAAGAATTAAAAAGAATCAGAACTGAAAAAGTTTCTGACGAAATGTTGAAAAACGTAAAAGCGGGTTATATCGGAAACTTTGTAATGCAAATCCAAAAACCAGGAACAGTTGCTGGTTATGCTTTGCAAACACAAACTCAAGGTCTTCCTGCAGATTTTTATGAAAACTACATTAAAAATATCAATGCAGTTACTGTTGACGATATTCAAAGAGCAGCGAACAAATATTTCTTAGCTGACAACACAAGAGTTATCGTTACCGGAAAAGGAAGCGAAGTTTTGCCTTCATTAGAAAAATTAGGTATTCCGATGTTCTATTTCGATAAATTCGGAAACTCAATTGAAAAACCGATTGCTAAAAAACAAGTTCCGGCTGGAGTTACTGCAAAAACTGTTCTTGATTCTTACATCAAAGCAATTGGTGGCGAGAAAAACGCGAAATCAGTAAAATCTCTTTTTGCAACAATGACAGGAAAAGTACAAGGAATCGACATTACCATGGTAAGAAAGTCAACTTCTGCTGGTAAAAAATTAGATGAAGTTACCGGAATGGGTCAGACTTTAAGCAAAGATGTTTTTGACGGAACTAAAGGCTATGAATCAGCGCAAGGCCAAAAAACAGACTATGATGCTGATAAATTGGCTGAAGTTAAATTCTATGCAACTCCGTTTCCAGAATTAAATTTGGCTACAAAATCTGGTGTAACTTTATCAGGAATCGAAACTTTCGACGGAAAAGATGCTTACGCGATTAAAGATGGTAAAAAAACACTTTATTATGATGTGGCAACTGGCTTGAAAATTGGTCAATCTGAAACAGAAGAAGTTCAAGGTCAGCAAATGACACAAGTGATAACTTTCTCTGATTACAAAGATGTAAAAGGCGTAAAAGTAGCACACAAAACTGCTTTAAATGTTGGAATTGAAATTGAATTAAATGCGACTAGCGTAAAAGTAAACGAAGGTGTTACTGATGCTGATTTCAAAATTTAATTAAAAATTTATATGAAAAAAGACCGTCAGAAATGGCGGTCTTTTTTTATATTTTTGATTTAAGATTTATTTGCGGAAACCAAAACTCAAAACACTGCTTTCTAAATACTGCCGACTATTTTCTAGCTGAAAGATAAACGCCAACCAAAACAATAAATGCACCAAGACCTTGAACCAAAGTCAAACTTTCTCCATCCAAAATTCCCCAGAAACAAGCCACCAAAGGCAACATATAAGTTACTGACGAAGCAAAAATTGGTGATGAAATTTGGATCAATTTGAAATAAACAACATTGGCAACGCAAGTTCCGGCGACGGCCAAAATTCCGATAAAAAGCATTGAGGTTTTTACATTTGGAAGATGCGCCACCTCAAAGAAATTGGAACAGCACAAAACTACAAAAGCAGGAATTAGTAAAACTGCAAAATTCCCAACGGTAATACTTAAAGGAGTCAAATCTGAAAGATATTTTTTAATCAAATTGACGTTTACCGCGTAACAAAGCGCTCCGGCAATCGCCAAAGTCGCAAACCAATAATTTTGTCCCGGATGATTTACGGCACCGCTTAAAACCAAAAGTACGCTTCCGGCCAAACCGATCAGTACTCCAAAAATTTGTCTTCTTTGAAAACTTAGCCCAAAAAACAAAGCTCCCAGAACCAATGTCCCCAATGGCGTTAATGAATTTAAAATAGCACTAATCGAACTGTCAATTTGGGTTTGCGCTATCGCAAAGAGATACGCCGGAAAAAAAGTTCCCATCATTGCCGTCAGCGCAATAAACTTCCATTGATGTTGCTTGATTTTTTTCAAACTTTTAAAGCCTACGATCAATAAAAAAGTCGCTGCAAAAATCATTCGGAGCGATCCTAGTTGAAATGGCGTTAAACCCACCAAACCTCTTTTGATCAAAATAAAGGAACTTCCCCAAATCAAGGATAAAAAAATTAAGAAAAACCATTTGGATTGCACCGCTTTCATAGGAAAATTTTTGAAGCCCAAAATTCTGCTATTTTAATGGATTTCTACTTTAATTTTTTAGTATTTTTGTAAACCTTTAATTTCAAAGGAATTGTTAATTTAAATTACAACACTATGAATTTTTCAAAATCATTATTAGTTCTTGCGCTTTCAGGATTTATGTTCGTGAGTTGCAAAAACAATGACGGAAGACCGCAAGTTGGCGAGCCGGCAGATACTCCAGCTGATACAACCGCAACAAAAGTTACTGCAGAAAATCTTCAAACCGCAAGCTTCAACATTGAAGGAATGTCTTGTGCAGTTGGCTGTGCAAAAACCATCGAGAAAAAATTAGCCGGTCTTGAAGGTGTTCAAGATGCAAAAGTTGATTTCGATAAAAAGACTGCAACTGTTTCTTATGATTCGGCAAAACAAACTCCAGAAACGCTTGCAACAGTTGTTGAAGCACAAGCTGACGGACAAACATATAAAGTATCTAACGTAAAATCGTCTGGCGACAAAGCGATGCTTTACAAAGAGAAAGACAAAAAGAAAAAGGCAGACGCTTCAAAAGATGAAAAATCTAAAGATGCTAAACCGGCTTGTTGCGCAGGAAAAAAATCTTGTTCTTCTGACGAGAAAAAAGCAAAAAGCGCTTAATTTCTTAAAGACATAAAAACAAAAAAGAGAACCAATTGGTTCTCTTTTTTTATTTCCAGCGTAATGTTTCCATTATCACCTGCATATCATTTTTGACGTAACTGGACGCCGGCATTATAGAATCAAAATTAGGCTTGGCATAAAAATAAACCGAACCCGTTACAAAATGTCGCGTACTGTCAGTAGCATAAAACAAAGCGTTGGTAGCAGCGTTTCCGCCCACTTTGTAAAACATTCCATAAACTTTATTGTCTTTGTTTAAAAAAGGCTGTTCTGTGATATCATCTGCTTTGACCGTGTGGCCGTAAGTCAATTTCTGTGCATCTCTCAAATGCGCATCAATATCATTTTTCACAGGCTTGTAAGTCAAGTAAATTGTAGCTTTCATTTTTGGATAACTGATTGTAAAATTACAATTTCCTTTATCCGAAATAATCGCATCGTCATTCATTTCAAATGAAAACGGACAATTATTTTCAAAGCCAACGTACCTTGCTTTTGGATATTCTAACCTTAAATGGCTTGCAGGTTTTGGCACCGTATCGTTATTGCAACTAAACACAGAAGCCAAAATAAATCCAGAAACCAGAAAAGATATACTTTTTCTAAACATTTTTAATATTGCATATCATCGTCAGCCTGATTGCTAGAATCAAAGTTGGCTGTTTTCACATCCACAGAAGATCCTTGCTTTCCACCGTCAATATCTTTCTTCGTAGTTAAGAAAGTAAATTCAGTAACTTGAATTTCTGTAGTGTATTTTGTAACACCTTCTTCAGTCTGCCATTGACGAGATTTAATTCTTCCTTCAACATAAATCTTATCACCTTTTGAAAGGTATTTTTCACAGATTTCTGCAGCTTTATTACGAACCACAAGATTGTGCCATTCTGTTGACGCAATTTTTTCGTTCGTTTGCTTGTTGATATAAATTTCGTTTGTAGCCAATGGAAATCTGCCGATGCAGTTTCCGCCTTCAAAATAGTGCATCTTAACTTCGTCGCCAAGGTGCCCAATTAAAATCACTTTATTTAATGTTCCGTTCATTTTTTCGTGGGGAGTTAGTAAACCCTCAAATATAGCAATTTCAATTAAATATGAAATATTATAGTAAATCTTTTTCGATAAAATTGTAAATTACTATGGGAAAAGGATATGAAATCATTGATTCATAAGAGATTGCCCCTTCTAAAACACCTTGTACTTCCACTTTATAAAAATCAACAAACAAGTGTTGATGCGATAATTTATGTAAAATCTTACTTTTATTTAACGGCTTTATTGAGAGAATCATATTTTTTCCTGAATATTCTTCCAAAATTAATTTCGAAATGGTTTTAAAATCTACTTCAGACTCGGTTTCGATCAACGGAAACTCATATAAATTATGCCAAATTCCTTTTTCGATTCGCTTCCTTATAATAAGGTCTTGATTTTCATCTGAAAAGATAATATAATTAAAGTAGCGATTTCTGACTTTTGTCTTTTTTAATTTCACCGGAAGTTCGTTCACTTTATTATATTTCAAAGCAAGGCATCCTGAATTTAAAACGCAGATTTCACAATTCGGGTTTTTTGGAACGCATTGCAGCGCTCCGAATTCCATAATTGCTTGGTTAAAAATCGCCGGATTATCCTTCGGAATTAATTCTTTGGCCAAAGCCGTAAATTCTTTTTTAGCTCTGCTGGAAGCAATATCGGTTTCAATATCAAAATATCTAGACAGCACTCTGAACACGTTTCCGTCCACAACCGGAACCACTTCGTTATGAGAAAAAGAAGCAATTGCTGCCGCGGTATATTCCCCCACGCCTTTTAATTTTAATAAGTCGTTATAATTATCGGGGAAAATTCCGTTCAATTCAGATGCGATGTGTTTTGCAGTTCCGTGTAAATTTCTGGCTCTTGAATAATATCCGAGACCTTGCCACAACTTTAATACTTGTTCTTCATCGGCTTTGGCCAAATCAAAAACTGTTGGGAATGAAGACGTAAAAGACAAAAAATAAGGCAAACCTTGCGCAACTCGCGTCTGTTGCAGCATGATTTCTGACAGCCAAATTTGGTATGGATCGGTAGTGTTTCGCCAAGGCAAATCGCGCTTGTTTTGTAAATACCACTTAATAAGAGTTTTAGAAAAATTCATTGAGGAAAATTGGTTAGCAAAAGTAAAAGTTTATGTTATTAAATTTTAATCGTTTATGGTTGAAATATTGTTTTTTTAATTCATATATTTGCAACCTCAAAATTTTACACAATAAATTTAAATACGAAAGAAAATGACGAAAGCAGATATCGTTGCGAAAATTTCAGAAAAATTAGGTCTTGAAAAAGGAGACGTTCAAGCAACAGTTGAGTCTTTTATGGACGAAGTAAAAAACTCTTTGGAAACAGGCGATAATGTTTATCTAAGAGGTTTTGGTAGTTTTATTATCAAAACTAGAGCTGAAAAAACAGGTAGAAATATCTCAAAAAACACTACAATAAAAATTCCTGCACACAATATTCCTGCATTTAAACCAGCTAAGGTTTTTGTTGAAGGAGTTAAAACGAATACTGAAACAAAAGTAAACTAATTATTAATCACTAAAATTTCACACTATGCCAAGTGGTAAAAAAAGAAAAAGACATAAGGTAGCGACGCACAAACGTAAAAAAAGAGCGAGAGCTAACCGTCACAAGAAGAAAAAGTAGTCTGACTACTTTTTTCTTTTTTAAAAGAATTACAAAAAGTTCATTGAAATTGAAAATCAGATTGCAGAAGTAAGATTACAAAAAACAGCTACTGTTTATTATAAACTGGCTTCTGCTGCCTGAAATTCTCCGGGTACAATACCTGTTAAATTATTGTTTAATCCATCCTTGTTTAGTTGGCGGTTACTAGTTCGCAGTTGGCAGATTTTTTCTAACAACCAAAAACTAAGAACAGACAACCACCTTGGATAAAAATTTACAGTGTGAATAAAGAACTGATCATCAGGTCAGGTTCGGAAGCCGTAGATTTTGCCTTATTGAAAGATGGAAAACTAGTTGAATTACACAAAGAAGAAGAAAAAAGCAACTTTCAGGTTGGTGATATTTTTATTGCCAAAATCAGAAAACCAGTTGCGGGATTAAATGCTGCTTTTGTAAATGTAGGCTTTGAAAAAGATGCCTTTTTACATTATCACGATTTGGGCCCCAATTTAGCTTCCCAATTGAAATTCATCAAACTTGTAAGCGCAGGTAAAATAAAAGATTTCTCCCTAAAAAGCTTTCCTTTCGAGAAAGAGATTGACAAAGATGGCGTTATCACTGATGTAATTAGTGCAAATCAATCCATTTTAGTACAAGTCGTCAAAGAACCTATATCGACAAAAGGCCCAAGAATTAGTTCAGAACTATCTCTTGCCGGTCGATTTATTGTTCTCGTTCCTTTTTCTGACAGAGTTTCTATATCACAAAAAATAGAATCCAAAGAAGAAAAAGATCGTCTTAAACGATTAGTGCAATCAATCCGTCCAAAAGGATTCGGTGTTATTGTGAGAACAGTAGCAGAAGGCAAAAAAGTAGCCGAACTAGACAAAGATTTGCAGAATCTGCTCAGCAGATGGACTGCAATGTGTAAAAAATTACCAACTGCTCATCATCCGTCAAAAGTTTTAGGAGAGCTCAACAGAGCTTCTTCTATCTTAAGAGACGTATTTAATGATTCCTTCACCGGAATTCATATAGATGACGAAGAGTTGTACAACGAAACGAAGGATTATCTGCAAGAAATTGCACCTTCAAAGCAATCAATAGTTAAGTTTTATCAATCAAACGACACGCCTATCTTCGAAAAATATAACATAGAGAGACAAATCAAAACTTCATTCGGTAAAACAGTATCGATGAGCAAAGGAGCTTACTTGATTATTGAACACACAGAAGCCTTGCACGTTATTGACGTGAACAGCGGAAACCGTTCAAATAAAGCTACAAATCAAGAAGACACCGCGCTGGAAGTTAACATGATCGCCGCTGCAGAAGTGGCAAGACAACTTCGTCTCCGCGATATGGGAGGCATCATAGTTGTCGATTTTATTGATATGTCAAATCCAGAAAATCGTAAAACACTTTACGAATTTTTGAGAGACGAAATGAGCGACGATAAAGCCAAACACAAGATCTTACCTCCGAGTAAATTTGGATTAGTCCAAATCACAAGACAAAGAGTAAGACCAGAAGTAAATATCAAAACCAGAGAAGAAGACCCTAACAATGAAAATGGGGAAATCGAAGCACCAATTTTGATAGTCGATAAGATTTCTTCTGACATTGAAAGAATATTGAAAGTCCATAAGAAAATAGTGCTAAATGCACATCCTTTTGTGGCAGCATACCTTACTAAAGGTTTTCCATCATTACGCTCAAAATGGTTTTTTGAGTATAAAAAGTGGGTGAAAATCATACCTCGTGACGCTTACACGTTTTTAGAATATCATTTCTATGATAAAAATGGAAATGAAATTAAGGATTAATAAAAAACCGCCATTCGTGAGATTGGCGGTTTTTTTATGGATTTATTTCGCGGAGATTCACGAAGTTATCACAGAGATTCACAGAGTTTTTTCATTTAGCTTTGTGAAACTTTGCGAAAAATCTTTGCGAATCTTTGCGTTAAAATAAAAAAACTATTCGCGAACAATCTCAATCCTTCGACTAATCTCATTCCCGCTTTCATCGGTCACTGTAATATAATATTTCCCAGTCTTCGCTTCCACCTGCATTTCATGAAAAGTCTGCGTTGTTCCCAAAAATTTATCATTCAAATACCAAAATAATTTTGCTTTCAAATCAGAATGCGCCACTTTCAAAACAAAAGGCTGAATTTCTCCATTAAAATTCTTTGTGAGATATACTTTCCCGTTTTCCTTCGGATAAATAAAATCCATTGAAGAAGAGGAATTCCCCAAGCAATCGGCTCGAAACGGAGGCAGAGATTGATAATCAATATGCTTGCTTTTATAATACAATTCCATAACCGGAGGCAGAACAAACCACGATTTCGTAATCATATTGTCCACAGACTCGCAGTTACTATTTACCTGAAACTGTTCTGATTTATCCAAGTGAACCATTTTGTGATACGGACAAACCGTGGTCATTTTACTTTTCAACGGAATCCATTGTTTGATTTTCGGACAATTTTCTCCCGCAATATGACCGCTTAATTGGCAAACTTCGGCTTCTTCCAAATCATCAAACGGAGTCGCAAACCATTTTTTTCTAGGCAGTAAATTAAAAACATCAAACAAAATTGGAGCCGCACTTCCAACGCCAGTCAACGACGGACGACCTTCTCCTGAAGCATTTCCAACCCAAACGCCGACAACATATTTCGAATTTGTTCCAATGGCCCAACCGTCACGATTCCCAAAACTGGTTCCTGTTTTCCAAGCAATTTCTAAGGATGAATCATAGAATTTCCAAGCTTCATCACCTTCCGGACGGTTTACTTCTTTCATTGCATTGTACGTCAGCCAAATGGAACCTGCACCAAGATTTTTTTTATCGTACGATTCTTTTCCAAAATCCATCTTTTTGTCAAGCGACCAATTCAATTCTGTAAATTCATTCGTCCTATATTTTGCCGAATGCGTCGTAAAATAATTTACCGTAGAAGTCAAACCTGCATACGTTTTTGTCAAATCCCAAAGATTGCTTTCCGCTCCGCCAAGAATCAGCGAAAGTCCATAATGATTCGGATGTTTGTTAATATCACGCAATTTAAACTGTCGCAATTGGTCATAAAATCGATAAACGCCAAAATCTTTCAGCATCAAAACCGACGGAATATTCAACGACCGCGACAACGCTCGATGAGCCGGAACCGCGCCGTCATAAGTCAAATCGAAATTCTTTGGCGTATAACCCGCAATCTGTGTTGGAATATCCGCAACCAAAGTATTTGGCAGAATTTCGCCCGCGTCCAACATTGACGCGTACAAAAATGGTTTCAAAATACTTCCCGTACTTCGTGGCGCTGTGATGATATCCACGTCTTTTTGATGTGCCACATCCGTTGGAGAGTTTCCAATATAACTGATGATATTTCTGGTTTCGACATCCACAATTATAATCGCAAGATTATGAATTTCTGACTGTCGATATTGGTTGTAATATTGCGTTGCGATTTGATTTGCCCTATTTTGCAAGGCAAATTTAATTGTAGTTTTTATTCTTTCGCCTTCATTTTTCTTGGCAACATTTTGCAATAAATGAGGTGCAATTTGTGGCAAATCATACGGTTTTTGAGGCAAATCTTCCAAGATTGCCAATTCATAAGTCGTCTTGTCTATTACATTTTCATCATATAATTTTCGTAGCAAACCGTTTCTTTTGTTCAATAATTTCTGCTGATTTTTTCCTGGATAAATTAAACTTGGCGCATTTGGCAAAACTGCCAAAGTTGCTGTTTCTGCCCAAGACAATTGATGTGGTTGCACTCCGAAATAACGCCACGAAGCCATTTCTAAACCAACAACATTGCCACCATAAGGTGCGTGCGCCGCATATAATTCGATGATTTTTTCTTTAGAATACCGAAATTCCAATCTTGTAGCCAAAACCAATTCAATGATTTTTTCAAAATAACTACGGTTTTTTCCATCACGTGAAAGTCGGATAACTTGTTGTGTCAATGTACTTCCGCCACGAACCACTTTTCCGGCATCGTGATTTTGTTTAATGGCCTTGACCATCGCAATTGGATTGAATCCGGGATGTTTATAAAAATGTTCGTCTTCAAAATAAACGATGCACTTTTTAAATTTCTCTGGAATAGAATCTTGTGCCGGGAATCGCCATTGTCCGTCACGAGCGATTTTTGCACCAAGAAGTTCGCCTTCTTCGCTTTCGATAACTGTGGAATAAGGTTGTTCGAAAAGCGTTCTTGGCAGACAAAAATAATAGGCAATTAAAAGCAATCCGAAAAAAATAGATTTCTTCGGATTGCTTTTAATTTTATTTTGGATGCGTTTTAGAAACGCTTTTATCGTCTTCAGCAAAGTTTACAAAAGTTCAAATAGTTTCTCAAATAGCCCCGATGTCAGTGACTATCCTTTCTTTTTTTTCTTTAAAAAAGAAAGATAGTGCTGAACACCGGGAAAATGGATTGCTGAAAAAGCCCGAGCCATTCGCTTCAAATCCTTTTTATTTCACCACGTTTATCCACTGACCTTGCGTTCTCGCAAAATAAGAATTGTCATACATCGCTTCGCATTGAACGCCCGGAAGGTAATATTTCCCGAGGTAAGATGCGTTTAAAAGTATTTTGAACGTCTTGGTTTCATTGGATTTTAGCGTAAAATAAAAGTTGGTTCTGTCGTCGCGAATATCGGTGTAATCTACTTTATTTTCTGCAAAATTTCCGTAATCTGTGAAACGCGTGTTGACGATTTCCCAACCCGACGGAATGATTTGCGTCAAAGCAACATTTTCAACACTTTCGCCTTTCATATTGGCAACGGTAACTTCGGCCACAAACTCAGTTCCTTGTGAAAGTGAACTTACATTTATTGTATTTCCTTTTCTGTCTCGGAACACGATATCAGTTGCCAGACCGCGCTGTTCGGTTTGTTCTTGACCGATTGGCAAAATGCCACTTGAAATTACTTTCACATATAATGTAGTGTTTTTATTGTTTTTAATCGTTACCGAATTTCCATTGTTTGAAACCTGTAAGGTTCTGTCAGCAAAAGTCTTGGCTGTTTTTATCGCTTCTGATTTTCCTTTACTTGTGAATGTTACATCGATGCCTTTTGTACCATTTTGCAAGGCAAATTTCGACATTGAATACAAACAATAAGCCGTCGTTTGCGTTGACATCCATTGATTTGACGACATATTTTTAGCCAATTTATTTGCCATTGTGAACGCTTCGCCTTTTCTTCCTAATAATAATAAAGTTTCTAGAGCCATTGCACGATTTCTTTCGCTTGAACCATAATAATAGTAATAACCGTATTGCTGTTCTTCGTCTATTGTACTTTGATTTAGCAACGCCAAGCCTACATTCTTTTGTCCGGATAAGGCGTAAGTTGCGGCCAATCTCAACTTGGTTTCATTAGAAATTCCCGAAGTTTCTCGCAATCTGTTCATCGATGACAAATCTGGAGAACCGGCCAACGCCAACGTGTAAAGTCGGTAAGCTTGTGGGAAATCATTATGATATGCTTCGTAATAACGCCATTGTTTCGCCATTTTCGATTGGTATGAAATCCATTGTTTCTTCACATTTGCCGGAAGTGCATATCCTTTTCGCTCGGCTTCTATCAAGAAATGTCCGACGTAAGAAGTGCTCCAATCGTCTGGATTTTGCTGACCTTGCCAATATGCAAAACCGCCATTTGCGACTTGAAATTGTGATAATTTCTGGATTCCAGCCGTTACATTTTTCTGGATTTTTGCTTTTCGAGTTGCGTCAATATCAGCAATATCTGCCAAATACAATTGCGGGAAAACGCTGGAAGTCGTCTGTTCCAAACATCCGTGTGGATATTGGATCAGATAATCAAGGCGCTTATTGAAATCCATCGAAGGAAACGCGGAAACTTCCAACTTGGCTTTATTTGTTCCGGCTACGCCAAAGGCATTCCAATCAATTGTTCCTGAACTATTTGGTTCTAAAATCAATTCCTTGTAATCTTGCGTCACTGGATTTGGATTCATAATATCCAATTCCACATCAAAACTTGCCTTTTCTTTTCCAGAAGTTGCGACGACGGTAACTTTTCCGATTCCAGTAACTTCGCCGACTTCCAAGTCAAAATAAGCTATTTTTTCATCAGGATTTGCAAACGACATTGCTTGTTTTGAGCTTCCGATTACTCTGAAACCGTTATTTGTTTTCAATTGCAACGAAACATTTTTCACATGTTTTTCCATTGCAAAAACCGTCACCGGCAACGTCACTTTTTCGCCAGGAGATACTTTTCGTGGCAACGAAGCCAAAATCATCAACGGATTTCTAACCGGAGTTGCTTTTTCCACACTTCCGTAAGCACTTGTTTCTGCATTTCCAGCGATAACCATTGTTCTTACTGAACCCACATATTTTGGAATCGTAATATTGTGCGCTTTTGTTTGGCCTTTTGCCAAAGAAAATGGTCCGAGATAAATCACGACTGGCTTGAAACGATTTGCTTTTTTGGCCGCGCCTCCGCCTAAATCTTCATCACCACCAATGCTGAAAATTTGGTTTACCTTTCCACCATAAGCTCCGATTACATCGTCATAAACATCCCAAGTTTTCACGCCCAAAGCTTCTCTTGCATAAAAACTGTTCCACGCGTTTGGTGTTTTAAATCGAGTTAAATCCAACAAACCTTCATCTACAATTGCAATGGTATAAGTCATTGCTTTTCCGTTTTTCTCGCTGACTTTTATCGTAGTTTTTTGTTCTGGTTTTAAAACGGCCGGCATGGCAATTTGTGGTTCTAAAACGGTATTTTTATCGACAACTTCAATCGGAATGATTCCGTACAAACGAATCGGCGAATCATTTTTCGTGGACGCGTGCGGTTGCAACAACGTAATGTGTATGTACACGTTCGGTGCCATTTTTTCAGTAATCGGAATTTCAACTTGCGTTTCTCCGTTTTTGGTTTTTGCCCAAAGCGTTTGTACCACTTGAGAGCCATTTTCCAAAGAAATCAACGCGCGACTTCCTTCGCTTGATGGGAACGAGATAATTGCTTTTTCGCCCACATTGTATTTTTCTTTATTGGAAGAAAATACCAACATTTTGGCTTCTGCTCCGGTTGCATTCCTTGTTTTTCCAGACCAACTTGGCCAGTCAATCATCACGGTTTCTCCGGCAGAATGTCCGCCATTTGGGTCGGTAACTCGCACCAAATATCTTCCCCATTCGTCTTCATCCGCTTTGAATTGAAAACGTGCTTTTCCTGATGAATCTGTGTTTAAAGTTTGGGAATAAAAAGGCGTATTTGTGGTCGAAGAACTGTAATTTGACAAATCATCGGAAGCATCCCACCACCAACGCCAATCGACTTTATACACACGAACTTCCAGATTTCTGACTGCTTTTGGACGACCATTTTCATCTACCGTAATTACGTCAAAAGGATTGCTTTTATCGGTTTCCAGCATTCCATATTTGTTTGGCTCTGGAACTTTTACGCCGACGTAAGTTTCGAACGGAGAATAACTTGCGGTAATCACATCGGTACTAAAATCGCCTCCGTTTTCATAGACTTTTGTAATAAACGCGGCTTTCAACCTTCCCGGCGCTTGCGATTGCAATCTTGGCTGAATGCTGACATTTGCTTTTCCTGTTTCGTCAATTTTTCCGGAATAAATATTTACTTCTTCCGTGGAAAATTTGCGTGACGGATCATCGAAAATATATTTGCTGTAGTTTTTAAACTCGGTTTTTTGTTGCGTGAATTTTGCCTGCATTTCCAGTTTCAAATCTTTTGCAATTGCTCCATGAAGCCATGCAACGTTGACTGTTGCGTTATTTTGGTGGAAAGCAGAAAGCGTTTTTCCTTCAAAACCGTTTTTGATTCGAAGGCGATTTGGCTTAATTGTTTCAATTTTTATGGATTTATAGAAACGCGCGCCTCCGACAGAAATCACTGCTTCATAATTTCCCGTAGGTGAATTTTGCTGTGTGTTGAACGCAAATCTATAATGATTTAAAGCCGAATATTGCTGTACTTTTTGATATACGACTTTGCCATTTGGATCGGTTAATTTTAATTTTATCGGATGTGTGTTTGGCAAACGGCTCGATTTATCGTTCAAAAGAAACGACAAATAAACGGTATCGCCAGGTCGCCAAACGCCTCTTTCCCCATAAATAAATCCTTTCAACCCCTTTTGCAAAGCTTCGCCATCGACGTTGAAACTGCTTACAGACTGCGAACTTCCGTCATCTAATTTGACGTAAGTCGTGTTGTTGTCCTTTTTAATTACCGCAAAAAAGGCGCGCTTGTCCAACGTGGTGTGCACGGTTCCGTCGCCGTCAGTTGTGAAAGTTCCCAGTTTTTGTTTTTGATAATTATACAAATCAACCGTTGCTCCAGAAACTGGTTCTGTGGTCACAATATTATTTACGGCAAAGAAATAAGAATTATTTTCACCGCGTTTGGCAATCACGCCTAGGTCTGTCGCCAAGATATTTGTGGCAATTTTTTTATTGGAATAAAAACTTCTGTCGCAAGGATTTTCTCGTTCGTTCCAATTGTAATCATAGTCGTAATAATCGTAATCGTACGAATCATATTCAGACATTTCGTCATCGGTTTCTTCTTCAACTTCTTCGGGCTCTTCTTCCGCGGAAGCGTCACATTTGTATAACGAATACGATTTTTTAATGGTCATTTCCACACGATAAATCGCGCCTGGTTCTGGCTTGATTAACGTAGATAAATCAATAGAATACGTATTCCATTTTTTATAATTTGCCAATTTATTTGTAGTCAATTCTAATGTTTTCTTCGCAATTGGAAGCGCCACTTTTCTTAAATCATAATTGCCGTTTAAGTTATTGTCTTGCAAAAACTGAAGTACATTATTTTCAAAAATGCGATAGACTTTTACATCGACTTTTTTCAAGTTTGCGGCTTCAAAATTTACTTTTAAATTGTTGGAACTAGGCAAAATAGTTCCGCTTTTTACAAAACGAACTTCTGGTTTAATTTGCTCAAAAGTGATTTTTGCAGCATAGCCTTTTTTCATCTTGAAGCCGTCTGTATTTTCAATTCCTTGGAAGACTTCAAGCAATAATTTTCCGTCTAAAGCAACATCAGAGAAAACTTTTAAAACATTTCCATCAACTCCGTATCTCAGATTATTAGCCGTTTCAAGAGCGACTAATCCGTTAAAATTTTGATCTTTTTTTACCGGATCAGAAAAATTAATATGAACGGACTGGTTATTTTCATCTCCGATTTTTACATCCACAATTTTAAAATTATCCTTTCCGGGAATTTGGAATTCTTTTTCGCCTTTTTTATCAATACCCGCTTCGTCCCCGTCCCATTTGATTTTAATCACGCCGTCTTGGTTTCCCCTTTGAATCTTGTCGACAACAAAAGAAAATTCACTAGCAGAAGTCGCTGTTTCATTAAATTTTATTGGCAAAGGATTTCCGTTTTGTTCTGCAGAAACGAGTTTTTTTGCCGTGGCCAAATCCATATTATCTGCGGTTTTCAACAAGACGTTCAAAAATTGAGAATCTTTGTTATACGACTGCAAATCTTGCGTTTCCACAATAAAATCTTGGGCAATTGTTTGCACCGTAAATTTGAATTCAGACAATTCCTTGGGTACATCAATCAACTCATCAAGATGCAAAGTCACTTGGTATTGCTCGTTTTGCTTCAATTTTTTCTTTGGCTGAAAAGCCAAAATATTGTTTGGCAAAACCACAACTTTTCCGTCAACGCTTGGTGAAATGTCAAAAACATCGCTGTCCAATTCTTGATTGGGTTGCCACTCGGTTTTTGTAAAAGCCAGCCCCACTTGAATTGGTGCCTCCGCCGAAATAATTCCGGATGAAAAGCTGGTCACGTAGTCTTTGTATTTTGTAAAATCAGAGTCAAAATCTTCTGGTGAAGACTTTTTACAGGCATTTAAGAAAAAAAACACTGAAAGCAACAGTAGCACTTTTTGAGTTTTCATAAAAAAGGTTGATTAAAATTGAACGTAAGGTTTGTTCCAAGAATTTAAATCACGTTTGAACTCAAAATGAATCGACCGCGACTTTTGACCATAACTAAATATGCTCTTTCTTTATTGTATTAAATGTAAGATTAATTTTTGAGATTTTTAGTAAGAAAATTTATAAAAATAATTTCGTTAAGAAACATCAAGTTTTTTTAAATTAAAACACACATTTTATATATTTTTTAAATTTATAAACATTTATTCGTAAAATGTTATTTTATATGTAAAATATTTTACATTTGAAAAATTACAAGCCTAACCAAATGATTATACCGTTAAGAATTTCACTATTGGATGATCATCCTGCAATTACTGACTCTTACAGCAATTGCATTAGTTGTATGACTCATTGTGAAAATTTTAAAGTTTCTTGTTTTAATACAATTGAGGATTTTTATGATACGCTGTCTAACCAATATAACCCAGATATTATATTTCTTGATTTGAGTATGCCTTCTTATCTAAAGGAGAAAATAGAAGATGGATTTCATTTAGCAAAAATTCTTAGAAAAAAATTTCCTGCGATTAAAATTATCATCTTGACAATGCACACCTCGCCATTGTACATTTATGATGTTATTGAAAAAATTAGACCCGAAGCATTTTTAATAAAGAGCGATGCTGATGCTAACGAAATCATCAAAACATTTGAAATGGTACTTGCAAAGAAAAGATATTATAGTAAAACTGCCGAATGCGTGCTTGAAAATGTTTCTAAACATGCTTTTTGCCACGATGAGATTAATAGAAATATCCTGCTCATGACTTCAGAACGGTATACGAGCAAAGAGATTTCTGAAAAGTTGCAGATTTCAACAAGTACGATTGAGAAAAGAACAGCAATGATTAAACAAATTTTAAATATTGAAGGTCAGAATAACAAGACATTAATTGAAATATTAAAAAAATCAAACTTAATGTGATTTTTACAGAAAAACCCGTAAAATTGTTTTAAAAAAAGTGTTTAAGTTTGAAAATCAAATACTGCAGGATTTGAGAAATTATTTAACTTAAAATTTTTTAAATTATGAAAAAATTACTTTTATTATCAGTTGTTGGAGTTTAGTTTGAGTTCGTTTACGAATAAAATTGAAGCTATTAAAAACTAATCCAAATGAACATACCGTTAGATGTGCTGACGGACATTATGTTACTTTTCAATGTGGATGTATCGACCAGCAAGACGTTAACGACTGGGGTAGTATCTATTGCGGTTCTTAAGTCAAACTTACTACACCTTTATTCAGTTATAATACTGAGGGTGTAGTCTTTTTCAATACACTTACAATTATGATAAAATACATATTTATATTATTATTTTCTACAAATCTATTTGCTCAAAACGGTCTTGTATATTATGGCTTTATAGATGCGAAAGGCATGGGGAATGCCAAAGGTCCTGATAGCAACGCTTACCTTGTATTCAACAAAGAACAATCCTATTTTGTAACAGCTAAAGATAGTTTGGAAAGCAAAGTGTCAAAAACCGAAACTAAAACTTTTAAAAATGAGGGAGAAAGTGGAGGCTTGACTATAATGGGGAATAAAGTTAGTCCGCAAGGAGATCAAGTGGCTTATCATATTAAAAAAAATACGATGTGGTCTAATGTATTACTTGGAAATCAAATATACACTAAAGAAGTCGCTCCAGATATGAATTGGAAAATTAGTAAAGAAATAAAAAAAATAGGAAAATTTAATTGTAAAAAAGCAACATCTAATTTTAGAGGAAGAATTTACACCGCTTGGTTTACCAGTGATATTCCTTTACCCTACGGCCCATGGAAATTGCATGGCTTACCTGGCTTGATTTTAGAAGCTTATGACACCGATAAAAATCTTTATTGGTATTTTAAAAGCGTAGAATATCCCTCAAAAACAAAAGAAAAAGCTAAATACATGTCTATTCCCAAAGACAATAAATGGCTAAATTATACAGAGTTTCAAAAAGAGCAACAAGATATACTTGAAAAAGCTATGGAGAAAAACAAAATAATGGCTAAAAAATATCCAGGTTTTAAAATAAGTGACCCTGATATAGAATTGATGTTTATAGAGTTTAAATAATAAAAATATGATAAAATTTCAACTATGTCTTTTCACATTTTTCTTTCTTACTAACTGTTTTTCGCAAAAAGGCCTCATTCATTATGGATTTATTGATGCAAAGGGAATTGGTAATGGAAAAGGTCCAGACAGTAATGCCTACCTCGTATTCAACAAAGAGCAATCCTATTATGTAACCGCTAAAGATAGTTTAGAAAAAGCTGAAAAGATTAACGAGCAGAAAACATACAACAATGACGACGATAGCGGAGGAACAATATATAATGGAATGAAAGTTAGTCCCCAAGGTGACCAAGTGGCTTATCACATCAAAAAAAATACGATGTGGTCAAATGTTTTGTATCGGAAGCAAATCTATATTAAAGAAGTTGCGCCTAGTCAAACATGGAAAATAGAAAAAGAAACAAAAAAAATTGGAAAATTTAATTGCAAAAAAGCGACAACCACTTTTAGAGGAAGAACATACACCGCTTGGTTTACCAGTGATATTCCTTTACCCTACGGCCCATGGAAATTGCATGGATTGCCTGGATTGATATTAGAAGCGTACGACTCTAATAAAAATGCATATTGGTATTTTAAAAGCGCCGAGTATCCCTCAAAAACTAAGCAAAATGCAAATTACATGTCCATTCCAAAAGGGCTGAAATGGTTATCATACCAAGAGTTCAAAAAAGCGCAACAAAATGAAATTAACTTAGCTGACGATAATAATAAGTTGAACGCGAAAAAATTTCCTGGCGTACAGTTCTTACTGCCCAAATTAACAGATATGTTTTTAGAATGTGAGTAATTTTTAAAAGTTAAATATAAATCAATAAAAGTTTTCATATTGAAATTTAGATTTTCATTGCTCATCATTTTATTTTCCTTTTCATTAGTTGCGCAACAGATAAAAGTAACAGGAAAAATAACAGATTCTCAAAACAGAAGCATCGATGGTGCTTCTGTTTTATGTATGGATACCAACGAAAATAGCTTGGGGTATGGGTTTTCTGATGAAAATGGAAATTACTCATTATCAATAGAAAAAGCTACCGAAGAAATTATATTGGAAGTTTCCAACTTAGGCTTTCAGCAACAAAGGCTCACAGTTCCCTCAAAAAATAGTTTGACCGTCAATTTCACATTAGAAGAAAAAGCAGAATTTTTAGACGAAGTGGTCATTGAAGCAGGAAAAAAAATAAGAATTGACCAAGATACCACAACCATAAAAGTGGCTAGCTTTGGCAATAAAACAGAACAAACTGTTGAAGACATTTTAAAAAAACTACCCGGAATTGAAGTTTTAAAAGATGGAACTATCAAGGCGCATGGAAAAAGAATCGACAAACTATTGATTGAAGGCGAAGACATGTTCGATAAAAACTACAAGCTTTTATCAAAAAATCTGGATGCAAAAGTTTTAGACGCTGTTCAAATTATTGATGCTTTTGAAGATAATCCGATTTTGAAAAAATTGAATAATTCAGATAAGGTAGCTTTAAATCTAAAGTTAAAAGAAGACAAAACTAATATCTGGTTTGGAAATATTTCTCTGGGTACAGGTGTTGTTTCAGAAGATCGATGGAAAGAGAGCTTAAATCTTGGATTGCTCAAGAAAAAGATAAAACTATTTTATCTGGGTGATTACAATAATTTAGGCGAAAAAGCGACTGAAATGATTTCTGAAAATGTATTTCAAAATGATATTTTTGGGAATGATCGCTATGAATATACAGCAAAGCGACTGTATAAGATTAACGGCAGTGAGATTTCGTTATTTAGTAAAACCCAGAATGTTTTTAATACCGCTTTTTTAAATTCTTTTAGTTTTACTACAAAAGTGAATGCTAAGCTGTCCTTGCGTGGCGTGGTTTACCTTGCTGATGACAAACAAACCCAAAATTCTTTTTCTGAAACTAACTATAATCTAGACATCGAGCCCATTTCTTTCACAGAAAATAATGACTTCAAAAATCACAAGACTCTAGCATCGACGGAAGTGGAGCTAAAATATTTTGCCGATGATAAAAATTATATAACCAATTTATTTGTGCTAAAAAATAATCCAAACAAAACGAATAGCGACCTTCTGTTCAACGATGATTATGTGCATCAATATTCTAAGGTCAGAAATAGCACATTTTACAATCATTTTAATCACACCTACCAGCTGGCAGAATACAAGGCTTTGAGCAACTATATTTATTTTGGAAATGACAATATCAAAGAAAAAACTAAAATCAGCTCTCCATTTCTTAATGATTTTTTAAATATCAATAATTCTTCTGTAATCAATCAAGTTGCTGATAACAAGGTGTTTTTCGCTGGCGCACAAAGCAAGTTGATTTCAAAATTTGGCAAAATTGATATTACCAATAGTTTGCAATTTGAAATCAACAAAGAACAATTTGAAAGCACATTTGATGCAGATGGCACCACATTTTCTGAATATGAAAATAACACAAGATTAAACCAAGCAAAATCTTCGTTTGATAACACTTTTCGTTATAATCTTTCGAAAAAAATAGACTTTACAGGAAGCGTAAATTTTCAGAATATTTCGTTCAAAACAGATGTTCGAAACAATGCTTTCATTGTAAATCCAGAAATTTCAATAAATATTAAAAAAACTGGGTTTGGAAACTTCACAGTATCTTACAAAGAAAACAGCACGCTGTATGAAATCAATCAGCTTACTTCAAATTTGCAATTGATAGATTACAGAAGCTTTTCTAGAGGAACGTTATTTGACAAACCTTTGAAAAATTCAGTTGCGAGTTTCAACTATGCCATGTATAACGATGAAAAAAGATTTTCGATTAATTCCAGTCTTATTTACATTAAAACACATTCCACGTTAACAACGGAAAGTATAATTACCAATGAATTTAATTTTATGAATTATGTACCGATTAAAGGCGGTGAAAACTATAATTTTAATTTCAGCTTTGTAAATTATATCCGAAAATTGAAAGTGGCCTCAAAATTAGAAACCATTCAGTCTTGGAATAATTCACCGTTTAAAGTGAATTCAGACGCTTTTTCGCATGCAAAAAGTTATAGCAATATTGTAAAATATTCAGCGACAACTTATTTTAAATTACCCATTAATTTAGATGGCGGATTTGCTTATAATTATAGTCAATCAAAATTTAACGGAATAAAAAACAGCAATATTACTAAAGAAGCGTTTGCAAATTTTAATTACGCCATTTCAGAAACGCTGCTGGCGGAATTCAACAATTCATTCTATTTTATCGACAGAAGCACCTACTCTTTTAGCAACATCATTGTAAATTATAATCCCATTGAATGTAAATTTTCTTATCGACTTATTTTCAATAATATTAATAATGAAGATAATTTTAAAACCGTTTCTCTTAG
Organism: Flavobacterium qiangtangense; assembly: GCF_042658345.1. Lineage (NCBI taxonomy): Bacteria > Pseudomonadati > Bacteroidota > Flavobacteriia > Flavobacteriales > Flavobacteriaceae > Flavobacterium > Flavobacterium qiangtangense. The sequence continues at coordinate 109,338 of NZ_JBHSQB010000008.1, read as the reverse complement.
CAATTTCACGTCTTATCGTTCAGAAACAAAATTAGTCCCAAGATATTTGCTTCTTAGTGTAAAATATAGGTTTTAATTATTTCCTTTTCTCCACAAAAAATCGCTTCATTAAACTCGAGGCTTCTTCTTCCAAAACACCAAACTCGACAACCGTTTTTGGATGTAATTTTGTTCCTAAAGTCATAAAACCGCGCTGTTCGTCCCTGGCTCCAAAGACAATTTTTGAGATTTGGCTCCAATATAAAGCGCCGGCACACATTTGGCAAGGTTCCAAAGTTACATATAACGTGCAATTTTTAAGGTATTTTCCGCCTAAGAAGTTAGCGGCGGCGGTGATCGATTGCATTTCTGCGTGCGCCGTCACGTCGTTCAGCACTTCGGTCAAATTATGGCTTCTTGCAATCACCCGATTTTCCACGACAATGATGGCTCCAACAGGAATTTCGCCTTTGTCAAAAGCGGATTGTGCTTCCTGCAACGCTTTTTTCATAAAATATTCGTCTGTGAAAATGTTTTCCATAATATATCTAGGTCGTAAAAATACGATTTCAAATCGTACCTTTGCTTTATGCCAGAAAATTTGCTTCAAAATATAAATTCTCCGAAAGATTTACGACAAATTCCTGAAAAGGATTTGCCTCAACTTGCCCGAGAATTACGTGATTTTATCATTGATATTGTTTCGGTTAAAGAAGGTCATCTTGGCGCAAGCCTTGGCGTGATTGAGTTGACGATTGCGTTGCATTATGTTTTTAATACACCTGAAGATTTGCTGGTTTGGGATGTTGGACACCAAGCTTACGGTCATAAAATTTTAACCGGAAGAAAAGATAATTTTGATACAAATCGCCAATTAGGTGGGATTTCTGGTTTTCCAAAACGTGATGAAAGCGAGTTTGATACTTTTGGCGTAGGCCATTCTTCCACGGCCATTTCGGCGGCTTTGGGGATGGCGATTGCGTCTAATTTGAATGGAAATTTTGACAAAAATCATATTGCGGTTGTTGGCGATGCTTCAATCGCATCTGGAATGGCTTTTGAAGGATTGAACCACGCTGGCGTTACTGACGCGAATTTATTGGTGATTTTAAACGACAACGCCATTGGAATTGATCCGAGCGTTGGCGCTCTAAAAAATTATTTGACTTCAGTCAAAGAAGGCAAAAATCCACGGCAGAATAATATGATAAAATCTTTGAATTTTGATTATTCTGGACCAATTGACGGCCACGATATTTTTGCCGTAATCAAAGAATTGCAACGTTTAAAAAAGACAAAAGGCCCAAAGTTCTTACATATAATTACCACAAAAGGAAAAGGTTTAGAACAAGCTGAAAAAGACCAAGTAAAATATCACGCTCCGGGGAAATTTGATAAATTAACTGGAGAAATTATCGTTAAATCGGAAGAAAATCTTCCTCCAAAATTTCAAGATGTTTTTGGGTTGACGCTTTTAGAATTAGCCGAAAAAAACGAAAAAATTGTTGGAATTACGCCTGCAATGCCATCCGGAAGCTCTTTAAAATTTATGATGGATGCTTTCCCAAAACGTGCTTTTGACGTGGGAATTGCAGAACAACACGCGGTGACTCTATCTGCCGGAATGGCGACTCAAGGAATGATTGTGTATTGCAATATTTACTCAACTTTTTTGCAACGCGCTTATGATCAAGTAATTCACGATGTAGCTTTGCAAAATCTTCCGGTGATTTTTTGTTTGGATCGAGCCGGTTTGGTTGGCGAAGATGGCGCGACACATCACGGCGTTTTTGATTTGGCATACCTTCGATGTATTCCAAATATGATTATTTATTCTCCGATGAATGAAATTGATTTGCGAAATATTTTGTACACCGCACAATTAGGTTTAAATCACCCAGTTGCAATTCGTTATCCGCGTGGTCGTGGCGAAATTGTGCATTGGAAAAAACCTTTCGAAAAAATTGAAATCGGGAAGGCCAAATTATTGAAAAAAGGAAGCAGAATTGCCATACTTTCCAACGGATTTATTGGTACAAACGTGATTCCTGCTTTGGCACAAATCAACAATCCGCACGACTTTGCGCATTATGATTTTCCATTCGTAAAACCTTTGGATGAAACCTTACTTCACGAAATTTTTAGCAATTTTGAAAATATCATAACGTTAGAAAATGGCACAATAAAAGGCGGTTTTGGCAGTTCTATATTGGAGTTTGCTTCTTCAAATGGTTATTCAATTCCTATAAAAGTACTCGGAATTCCCGATGCCTTCATAGAACATGGAACTATTGAAGAATTGCAAAATTATAGCAAAATCGATGCAGAAAGTTTGAAAATAATTTTTGAAAGCTATTGAAATTGCTGACTTTTGCAAAACCAAAATCTAAAATGCTTGCTATGAGATTATTTTCTATAACTTTCGGGTTATTCCTTTTATTTTCTGCCAACTCTTTTGCTCAATCTGTTGATACAATTAATGTAAAAAAACCAGATAGCGTCATTATCCCGATGCCAGTTTCGAAGTGGAAAAAGGAAAATATCGTGGGTTTTGATTTAAATGAAATTGCTTTTGTAAACTGGAATGCCGGTGGAAACAGCGCTATTTCTGGGCTTATCAAAGGAACCTTTACCAGAAAATATGAAAACGGAAATCTAAAATGGAATAATGAATTAATCGTTCGTTATGGAATAAGCAAGCAAGATGGCGTTGAACTTCGAAAAACGGACGATGCTTTTCAGTTTAATTCCACCTTTGGTTATAGAAAAGACACGACTTCCAGCTGGTTTCATACTGCAAAATTTAACTTTAACACACAGTTTACGAGCGGTTATGCTTACCCAAATACTGAACTGGCGATTTCAAAACCATTTGCTCCAGCTTATACTTTTCTTGGGGTCGGTGCCGAATTTAACAATAAAAAGAAAAATTTACAACTCTATATTTCTCCGTTGACGCTTAAAAATACTTTGGTTTTAGAACAAAGATTGGCTGACCAAGGCGCTTTTGGAGTTGATAAAGCGGTTTATGATCCGGTAACCGGCGAAAAATTAAGAGACGGAAGTAATTCCCGAACAGAGCTCGGTTTCTTGTTCACAAGCGGTTACAAAACTGAAATTGTAAAGAATATCAAGCTTGAAAATAAGTTGACATTGTACAGCGATTACATCAATAACTTCGGAAACATTGATGTTGACTGGCAACTGCAACTTGATTTTATCGTAAATAAATACGTTCGTGCGAACATCAATACGCACGTGATTTATGACGATGATATCAAAGCAAAGGAGGAAATCAACGGCGAACAAGTTATCGTTGGTCCAAAAATTCAGCTAAAACAAATGCTTGGCGTTGGATTAATTTATAGTTTTTAAGCTATAATTTCTTTCTTCCGTTTATGGTGTTGAACAATTCTAAAGCATTTCCGTCTGTTAAAAGCGAGACGTAATGGCAAATGTGAAGCAATCTGTGGTACAAACTTTCCTTTTCATTTAAGAATTTTTCCGGAAGCATTTTCAGCAACAAATTGTCATAATTAGAAGCTTCTCCAAGGAATTTATTATTGAAAGCTGTGATGAATTTATCTAATAAAGTTTGGATGATTTGATAGCCAACCACTTCTTTTTCAATAACCTCCCTGCTTTGGTAGATATTTTTCACACTCAAAGCGATGATATCATTCATTTGAGCTGTGTATTTGCTTTTTTCCGTCAATGCATAAGGAAATTTTCCTTGCAGAATCAATTCTTCATTTTCTACAAAGACTTTAACCGCATCGTTAATTAAGCTTCCGATAGCAAGGGCTCGCAAGTAACTGATACGATCTTCTTTGGTAGTTAAGGCGTTGAATTTTGGTGTGTCAATGCTGTCTTTTACCAACTTGATTAGATATTCTAAAGCAAAATCTTCCGAAACCAAACCAAGATTTATTCCGTCTTCAAAGTCAATAATTGTGTAGCAAATATCATCGGCTGCTTCAACCAAATAAGCTAACGGATGTCTTTCAAAACCAATATCGTTTCCGGTTTTATTGGGAATCATTCCTAACTCTTTCGCTACATCTTCGAAGAAATCTTTATCTGTTTGGAAAAAACCATATTTTTTATCGGCAATATTTTTCGTAGGTTTCTTTGGAAGCGATTCCTTCGGATATTTCATAAAAGCGCCGAGAGTCGCATACGAAAGTCGCAAACCGCCTTCAATTCCTGGTCGGGTTGCTGTTAAAAGTGAAAAACCGTTAGCATTTCCTTCGAAATCAATCAAATCTTGCCATTCTTTTTCAGAAAGCTGGTCTTTAAATTGCTTACCATTTCCAATCTTGAAATATTCTCCAATTGCTTTTTCTCCAGAATGACCAAAAGGCGGATTTCCGATGTCGTGCGCCAACGAAGCTGCGGCGACAATTGCACCGAAATCATTGGGCTGATAACCGTGAACTTCCTTTAAATGCGGATACTTTTCAATGATTTTTTTCCCTACCAATCTTCCTATCGAACGTCCAACAACCGAAACTTCCAAACTGTGCGTCAATCTAGTGTGCACAAAATCAGTTTTTGAAAGCGGAATCACTTGGGTTTTATCTTGCAAGCTTCTAAAAGGTGCCGAAAATATGATTCGGTCATAGTCAACTTCAAAACCAAGTCGCGTGTCGTCTTGCTCTTTTCGCAGTCTTTTGCCTTTGTCGCCTTGCCTTTTTAACGATAAAAGTTGTTCCCAGTTCATCATTGGAATTTATGATTTAAGATTTTTGATTTAGGATTTATTTTGAGTATTGAATTGTCTTTTTCGGTCTTCTAAAACTTTTCTTTTTACAACATATGTTTTTGAAATTGAATCATGCCAGCCTTTTCCAGGAGGACTTAAAAATGATAAAATTTCAAACGGAATCAGCCTGCAAATAGATCTAACCAAGATTTCATCAGTAGTTGGTTTTTCTCCGTTTCTATCAACCACGACTGTATTTGTGATTAATTTTCCGATGGTTACAGCGAAAAGTATCTCAAAAAAATTGTAGTAAACTAGAATAATTGCCGACACAAAAGCATATTTGACCACATCTTTTACCGACTCAATTTCTGCAACTATATCTTTATTTCCATTGGAAATTGCGACGATTACAATGATCATAAAAATGCCAAACATCATGATCACTTGGCAAATATAATCGATCAAATAATTTGCAAAACGCTGTCCGTGAGAAGCGAAAAGTTCATCATCTAATTCAAATTTTGTAGAATTCTGTTCTTGCATTAAAACTATTCTTTTTTATTCGAAAGAAAGAAAAGTTTCGATTTCTTTGGATATTTCTCGTATGTTTTATCGCTTGGATTCTCGATAACAGTTTTTAAATTTACTTCGTCGCCCAATTTAAAACTAGCTTCAACTTGCTGATAATCTAATAAATATGGTCCGCAGAAATAATTTCCGTTTTCATCTTTTTCGATAATTCCTGTATAAACTCCCTTTTGATTTTCTTTTGACATTTTGTTTTTATTTAATTTTTTGTCGCTGTTTCCAGCTTGCTTATTTCGTCGTTGATGATATTATTTTTGATTTGCTTGAAGACAAAATCTTTTGCTTCTGAAAATGAAATTCCGAATTTCTTTTCTATGTTTTGATACTTTTTAGGAAATCTTTCGAGCAATTTTTTATAATAATCTTCCAATAAATTTTCATCGGGAGAATTGAATTCCAATTTCAGTTCAAATCTTCTGACCAAAGCTTCGTCAATCATCTGAATTTGGTTTGTCGCCGCAATCAAAATCGAATTCTTCGGAAAGTTGTCGATCAATTGCAAAATCGCATTGACAACGCGTTTCATTTCACTGCTGTCTTTGTTATCATAATCCCTGATTTGTCCCAAAGAATCAAATTCGTCAAAGAACAAAACCGAGTTTTCATAATTGGCTTCCTTAAAAATACTGTGGATATTTTTTGCCGTTTCGCCTAATTTGGAAGAAACAACGGTTGCCAGATTTACGATAAAAATTCTTTTATCTAATTCCTTTGCAATCGCTTTGGCAGTCATAGTTTTACCACAACCCGTTTTTCCAAACAGAAGCATTTTATTGGCCACCGGAAGCTCATATTGATGCAGAATTTCAGAAAATTTATGTTCCTTCAAGAATTGGTCAATTTGCTCTGAAACCGAAGCTTCAAAAACCACATCCTTTAAATTTACATCTTCTCGATCTCTGTAATATAATGCACTCAATTGTGAAAAATTTTATACAAAGATAGTTACTAAATACGGTTGTTTATAAAAAAACAGCCCTCAAAATGAGAGCTGTTTATAGTTTGTGAATTCCTTTTCTTGTATCGTAAAATGCAATAAGGTAAATTTCGTTTTCGATGGTTTTATAATACAGAATTGTTTTCTTATTTATAACCGCTTTTCTGATTTCTTTTTTTAATTGATAAATTGGAAAAATTTCAGGCTTCAAACTGATAGAATTTACAACTGAAATCACATCAGAGTAATAATCTTGCGCTACTAAAAGTCCAAATTTTATTTCAATGTAATCTATAATTTCATTTAAAGTATATTCAGAATTTTCAGTCCAAACTACATTCATTTGGTTTCAAATTTTGTCTTGAAGCGTTCTAAAACTTCATTATGAGAAGAAAATCTTCCGTCTTCAATATCTTTTAAACCTTTTTGAATTGATTGATTTTCAAAATCAGAAATTTCTGTTTCTTCTTTTATATCCAAAATCTTTTCGATAATTTTTTCATCTTTAAGATCTTTCAACCATTGAAGTATGTTTTGTTTTTCTATTGTAATATCCATAACATCAAGCATTAGAAAACAAATTTACAAATTAAAAACAAAAAAGAGCTGTCAATTAACAGCTCTTTTGATTTGATTATTTTCTTAAAAATTAAGATCCACACATTTCACAATCATCCGGTTCAGAAGATTGCGCTCTTTGCAACATCGCTTTGAATTCATTAACATCAATAGGTTCTACATCTGTAGAAACATTTGGCGCTAATTTTTTAGCTGGAGCTGATGCGACAACTTCAGATTCAACCAAAACTGGCTCCTCTTTTTTATCGTTGTTTAATGTAAATTTAATGGCATCAACCGCAGATTTTGTTCTTAAATAATACATTCCCGTTTTCAATCCTGATTGCCAAGCATAAAAGTGCATTGACGTTAATTTTGAGAAGTTTGCATTTTCCATAAACAAGTTCAAAGACTGTGATTGGTCAATGAAATAACCTCTTTGGCGTGACATATCTAAGATGTCTTTCATGCTCATTTCCCAAACTGTTTTGTACAATTCTTTGATATGAGCTGGAATGATATCGATGTTTTGAACCGATCCGTTGTGACGCATGATTTCTTGTTTCAAGCTGTCATTCCAGATTCCAAGTTCTACTAAATCTTCTAATAAATGTTTATTTACAACGATGAATTCTCCTGAAAGCGTTCTTCTTGTATAAATATTTGAAGTGTAAGGCTCAAAAGCTTCGTTGTTTCCAAGGATTTGAGAAGTCGAAGCTGTTGGCATTGGAGCCACCAAAAGTGAGTTTCTCACACCGTGTTTCACAACTTCAGTTCTTAATGAAGCCCAATCCCATCTTCCAGAAAGTTCTTCATCTTTCAATCCCCAAAGGTTGTATTGGAATTCTCCTTGAGAAATCGGCGAACCTTGGAAAGTTGAATATGGACCTTCGATTTTAGCCAATTCCATAGAAGCTGTAACCGCTGCGAAATAAAGCGTTTCAAAAATTTCTTGATTCAATTTCTTTGCTTCGTCACTTGTAAAAGGCATTCTCAACAAGATGAAAGCATCAGCCAAACCTTGCACACCAAGACCAACTGGCCTGTGACGCGTATTTGAGTTTTCAGCTTCAATAACAGGATAATAATTTCTGTCAATTACTTTATTCAAGTTCAATGTCACGCGTTTTGTAACATCGAATAGTTTTTGGTGGCCAAATTTTCCGTTTTCAACGAACATTGGCAACGAAATAGAAGCCAAATTACAAACTGCGACTTCATCCGGAGATGTAAATTCGATGATTTCAGTACATAAATTTGAAGAACGAATGGTTCCTAAATTCTTTTGGTTTGATTTTCTGTTCGCCGCATCTTTGTACAACATATAAGGAAGACCAGTTTCAACTTGAGATTCTAAGATTTTCTCCCAAATTTCTCTTGCTTTTACCGTTTTTCTACCTTTTCCAGCTGCTTCGTATCCTAAGTACAATTTATCGAATTCTTCACTGTGAACGTCAGACAATCCTGGACATTCGTTCGGACACATTAGGGTCCAAGTTGTATCTTCTTGAACGCGTTTCATGAACAAATCAGGAATCCACATTCCAAGGAACAAGTCACGAGTTCTCATTTCTTCTTTACCGTGATTTTTTCTCAAATCAAGGAAATCAAAAATATCGGCATGCCAAGGCTCGATGTACATTGCAAAGCTTCCTTTACGTTTTCCACCACCTTGATCCACATAACGAGCCGTCATATCATACACTCTCAACATCGGAACGATTCCGTTTGAAGTTCCGTTTGTACCGCTGATATACGAACCTGTCGCTCTCACATTGTGAATTGCAAGACCAATTCCTCCCGCTGATTGCGAGATTTTTGCCGTTTGTTTTAAAGTATCATAAATTCCGTCAATACTATCATCTTTCATTGTCAACAAGAAACAAGACGACATCTGAGGCTTTGGAGTTCCTGCGTTAAAAAGTGTTGGCGTTGCGTGCGTAAAGAATTTTTTAGACATTAATTCATACGTTTCAATCGCAGAAGCAATATCTTCTTTATGAATTCCCACAGAAACACGCATCAACATATGTTGTGGTCTTTCGACGATTTTACCGTTGATTTTCAACAAGTAAGAACGCTCTAAAGTTTTAAATCCGAAGTAATCGTAGTTAAAATCTCTGTTGTAAATAATTACAGAATCAAGTGCCTGAGCATTTTTTTGGATAATTTCATGTACGTCATCAGCCAATAACGGAGCTGCAGTTCCAGTTCTTGGATTGATATAATGAAACATATCGTTCATCGTTTCTGAAAACGATTTTTTGGTGTTTTTGTGCAAATTAGAAACCGCAATACGCGCCGCCAATTGTGCATAATCTGGATGCGAAATCGTCATTGAAGCTGCAGTTTCAGCCGCAAGATTGTCTAATTCAGAAGTTGTAACTCCGTCATAAAGACCTTCAATAACACGCATTGCCACTTTTACTGGATCAACCAAATCGTTTAATCCGTAGCATAACTTACTTACTCTATCCGTAATTTTATCAAACATTACCGGCTCTCTATTGCCGTCTCTTTTTACTACATACATATTTTTCGAATTTTGAGTGTTGTCATTTACGCTTTCGCGCTTTCATTTTTTTATTCTTCTCGCAAAGGCGCAAAGACGCAAAGCGAAACTTAGTAACTTTGAAACTTTTTAGAAATCAGCATCGAAGCTAATTTTCTGAGAATCGCTATCTCCTTGAGATCCGCTGTTCATTACACCCGCTTTTTGGTATTCTGAAACACGTTTTTCAAAGAAATTTGTTTTTCCTTGCAACGAAATCATATCCATAAAATCAAACGGATTTGAAGAATTATAAACTCTTTCGCATCCTAATTCCACTAATAATCTGTCGGTTACAAATTCTAAATATTGCGCCATCAAAGTCGCGTTCATTCCGATCAAACTTGCTGGCAAGGATTCTGTGATAAATTCTCTTTCAATATCAAGAGCATCCACCAAAATTTCTTTGATTCTTTCTTTCGGAACTTTATTAACCAAGTGATGATTGTGCAAATGCACTGCAAAATCACAGTGAACGCCTTCATCACGAGAAATTAATTCGTTTGAGAATGTCAATCCTGGCATTAATCCGCGTTTTTTCAACCAGAAAATAGAACAGAAAGCTCCAGAGAAAAAGATTCCTTCTACTGCTGCAAAAGCGATTAATCTTTCTGCAAAAGAATCAGAATCAATCCATTTTAAAGCCCAGTCTGCTTTCTTTTTGATCGCTGGAAAAACTTCCAAAGCACGGAACAATTGGTCTTTTTCAGTTTCGTCTTTAACATACGTATCAATCAACAACGAATAGGTTTCGCTGTGGATATTCTCCATCATAATTTGGAAACCGTAAAAGAATTTCGCTTCCGCGTATTGCACTTCGTTCACGAAATTTTCAGCCAAATTCTCGTTTACAATTCCGTCAGAAGCGGCAAAAAAAGCAAGAATGTGTTTGATGAAATATTTTTCGTCACTATTTAATTTGTTATTCCAGTCATTTAAATCCTGGTGCAAGTCGATTTCTTCAGCAGTCCAAAAACTAGCTTCCATTTTCTTGTACCAATCCCAAATATCATGGTGTTTGATTGGAAAAATGACAAATCGGTTTTTGTTTTCTTGTAAAATTGGTTCTATTGCAGACATATTCGGTTGACTTTTATTGTGTTGGAAAAAACGATTTTTCGTTATTTCAGAGATACAAAGATTGTCATTTCTTACGGTTTAAAAAAGCCAAACTTATCCACAATTGGGCATAGTTTTGAACAACTGAAAATTTTACCGTGACTTTTTTTACAAAATATAAAATATTGAAAAACAAACAATTACAAAATAGAAAACGTTGTAATCGCCCGTAAAATATAGGAATCTTTGTATAAAGAAATCCTTAAAAAGAATAAAGGAAATTTATTGGTTTTTTAACTCTTGGGCCACTTTTTCAAGTTCCATATACCAGTCTTCACCAAAGCGACGAACGAGTGCTTCCTTGACAAATTTATACACCGGAACTTCCAATTCTTTGCCTAAAGAACAGGCATCGTCACAAATATCCCATTTGTCATAATTTACCGCAGCAAATTCTGAGAAATCCTTAATTCGAATTGGATACAAATGACACGAAACCGGTTTTTTCCAGTCAATAATTCCTTGATTGTAAGCTTGCTCGATACCGCAAAGTGCCGTTTTTCCGTCGAAGATGACGTAAGCACAATCTTTATTATCAATTAATGGCGTTTCTAAATCGCCGTCGGTTCCGGTCACCCAAGTTCCTTGTGCCTCGATTGCGGCAATTCCTTCCTTACGAAGAAATGGTTTCACTTTTGGATAAATGGCTTCCAAAATCTTGGTTTCCTCTTCATTTAATGGTGCGCCGGCATCGCCATCAACACAACAAGCGCCTTTGCAAGCCGAAAGATTGCACACAAATTCCTTTTCTAATATGTCTTCAGAGACAATGGTTTTTCCTAATTGAAACATTTTGCAAAGATACGATTTGGATTTTAGAATTCAGAATTTAGAATTGAGAATTTATATATTAACGCAATAATCAGATTTTCAGTATATTATGATGATAAAAAATTAACGTATGATTAGCAATTTTCTTGTTTAAATAAAATATTTTTGCAGCTTCAAAAAAGCAGTAAGTCATGGGATTTGATTGGAAAGAAATTTTTACCGTAAGTATGGTTTTGTTCGCAGTAATTGATATTGTTGGAAGTATTCCGATTATTGTCGATTTGCGCTCAAAAATTGGTCACATTCAATCTGAAAAGGCTTCGATCGTGGCTTGCGTAATCATGATTGCTTTTCTTTTTGTGGGAGAAGAAATCTTGAAATTAATCGGAATTAACGCGAGTTCTTTTGCTGTTGCAGGTTCTTTCGTTTTGTTTTTCCTGGCGCTGGAAATGATTCTAGGAATTCGTTTATATAAAGAAGACAATCCAAGTACAGCTTCGATCGTGCCAATTGCTTTTCCTTTAATCGCTGGAGCCGGAACAATGACCACAATTCTTTCGCTTCGTGCAGAATATGAAAAAATAAATATTATTATGGCGATTATCATAAATATAATTGTAGTTTTCGCTGTTCTAAAGTCTTCCGCTAAAATTGAGAAAATTCTTGGTGATAACGGACTCGGAGTCATCCGAAAAATATTTGGAGTCATATTATTAGCAATTGCTGTTAAATTATTTGGCGCCAATGTTAAAGGGCTTTTCATCTAAAATAGATTTTATTAATTTCACAGTCATAAATAGACACCCATCTTATAATGAAGATTTTTACTTACATATTAATATTTTTAGCCTTAGCATTAATCGTATTTAACATCACAATTTTAGACTTTGATCATCTTTTTGAAGGCGATAGCGTTGTGGGTTTGATTGGTATTGCTGCTTCTTTTTGCGCCATTTTTATTCTATTAATTTTTAGAATGTCAAAAATGATCGAAGAGAAAACTAAAGACAGATAATCACTTATGTTTGACGTTTTAATAATCGGCGGAGGCGTTTCAGGAATGTCGTGCGCCTTGGTTTTAGGTTCTGCCGGAAACAAAGCTTTTGCAGCTGACAAAAAAATCGGAATTTTTACACACCAAAAAGCATCAAATCTTCAAGATGCCTTATTTAATAATGCTTACGGGATTCCAGCTGGAAAATTAGGCTCGGAAATCATGTCTGAAAGCATCGAGCAATTAACTACACTTTATCCACAAGTTGAACAGATTTCAAACGAAAAAGTTTTGCGAGTTGACGGTCAATATCCAAATTTTACGGTTATAACCAACAAAGATTCTTACCAGACAAAAATGATTGTTGTGGCGATAAATGCTTCGAATACTTTTGCAATTGAAGGATTGATGCAATATGTGGTTCCGCATAAAAAAGCAATTGTTGAGAAGAATAGAATTCAACTTCAGAACGAAGATCATTTAGTTTCCAGCGGCATTTATGTAGCGGGAACTTTGGCAGGCTGGAGAAGCCAATTGTCAATCGCTGCAGGAAGTGGCGCGTCTGTTGCCACGGATATTTTAACTTTATGGAACGAAGGGAAACACTCTCAGGTTCACGATAGTATTCGAAAATAAATGATAGCTTACAAAAAAAAATTAGCCACGAATTCACGAATTTATTTTTTATTCGTGAATTCGTGGCTAAAAAATTTTATTTCGCCTCCAAAACCGCTTTGATCATCGCATCCTCTTTCAATACGATTTCAAAATACTTGCCGTCACCATATAATTGTCTTGCAAATTCAGCCGTCAAGTAACGTTTTACAAGGTTTCTGGTATGTTTCAAATTCAATAAGACTGCATTCTTTACCAAATATTTCTGGAAAGCATCAAAGTAAACATCGGTTTTCTGCATTTTTTCTTGGAATTGATCAAAAGTCAATCCTTTAAAATCATTTCGGTTTTTGTCCAATTGTTCAAAGGCAAAATAACCAACCAAACCAGATTGCATCAAATAAGCGATGCTTTCTTCGCCGTGTTCTACTTCTAAAGGCACAAAAATATCTGGAACGATACCGCCTCCGCCATACACAATCCTTCCTTTTGGTGTTCTGAATTTTAAAGTGTCAGCCACTTTGATACTATCTGATTTGTATAATTCTCCCGAATCAAAACGTTTTTCAAATTCCTTGAAATATTCTTCGCTTCCTTTTTCGTAGGACTTTTGAATCGATCTTCCGGTTGGCGTGTAATATCTTGCAACCGTCAATCTTACGGCAGAACCATCACCTAAAGGCATTTCTCTTTGTACCAAACCTTTTCCAAAAGATCTTCTTCCCACGATTAATCCGCGGTCGTTATCTTGAATGGCTCCGGCTAAAATTTCACTTGCCGAAGCACTATTTTCATTGATTAAAATATATACTTTTCCGTTTTCAAAACTTCCGTCGTTTGTGGCAAAAGTTCTGTCGATTCTGCCTTTTTTATTTTTTGTAAATACGATTAAAGCATCATCTTTTAAAAAATCATCAGCAATTTCAATGGCTTTGTCAAGATAACCGCCGCCATTATCACGAACGTCAACGATCATCGACTTGGCGCCTTGTTTTTTCAAATTCAGCAACCCTTCTTCGAATTCATCGTAAGTAGTTTCTGCAAAACGATTCACCTTAATATAACCGGTCGTTGGATTCACCATTACAGCAACATCGACGCTTTTTATCGGAACGATGTCTCGTTTTACTTTGACTTTTATTTTTTTATTTTCACTTTTTCGATAAATCGTAAGTTCTACTTCTGAGCCAACGCTTCCTTTTAATTTGGAAAACAAAGTATCATTAGTAATTTTTTTTCCGAAAAGTTTGTAACTATCTGCAAACAAAATTCGGTCTCCAGATTTGATTCCTGCTTTTTCAGAAGGTCCGCCTTCTACTGGTTTTATGACGGCAACAGAATCATTGTACATATAAAAATTGACCCCGATTCCCACGAAATCACCTTTCATGCTTTGAGAAACCTGCTCAAATTCATTCTTGGCAATGTAAACCGAATGCGGATCTAGTTTTTCTAAAATTCCGGTGACAGTCAAATCTACAATCGAATCGGTGTTGACATTATCGACATATTCGCGGTCAATAAAATCAAGTAACTTGTTTAATTTATTTTTCGGATTTGTTTTAGAAAAAGCAACGCCTTGGGTCGGAAAATTAAGCATTCCGCCCAAAACCACTCCGATAGCCAGAGCAGCAAAAATAACGATTGGTAAATATATTTTGTTATTTTTCATTCATTTCAGTTTCTGAGATATGCACTACCTCAACGCCTGCTTCTTTTAAAAATTGTATTCCTGATTCGTCCTTGTAACCGTCTTGATACACCACTCTTTTGATACCAGATTGGTGAATTAATTTACTGCATTCTTTGCAAGGCGAGAGCGTGATGTATAACGTCGCTTTATCGCAAGATTGTGTCGATCCAGCAACTTTTAAAATCGCATTTGCTTCTGCATGAAGCACATACCAAAGCGTCAATCCGTCTTCACTTTCACAGCAATTTTCAAATCCGGATGGCGTTCCGTTATATCCGTCAGAAATTATCATTCTGTCTTTTACAATAATTGCGCCAACTTGTTTTCTTTTGCAATAAGAAAGTCGGCTCCATTCTTTTGCAATTCGAAGGTAAGCTTTGTCGTATTTATTAAGTTTCTTTGGATTCATTTTTTTTAGTTTCTAAAATGCTAAATTTCTAAGTTTTATTTTTTTGCGTAATTGATTTCCTGAACCTTTTACCCAAAACCTTACACCTTAGTTATCACTTTGAAACCACTCTGCAAAAGAAGTTTCAGTTTCCTGTAATCGTAGCGAATGCAAAGCGATATTTTGTGGTAATCTGCTTTTTATTTTTGCTGCAAAATCGATCACCATATTTTCACTAGTTGGCTGATAATCCACCAAAATCACGTGATGATCACGGCTTTGCAATTCTTTTGCCAATTCAATATGTGGCGTATTTTGATTAAAAACTGTCGCGTGGTCAAAAATATCCACGATTTCTTCTCGCACAATTTTCTTTAAATCTGAAAAGTCAATCACCATCCCAAATTTCACGTTTGAGCTGTCCGTAATTGGCGTTCCGATAACGGTTACCGACAATTTATAACTGTGTCCGTGGACATTTTTGCATTTTCCGTCATAGCCGTAAAGCGCGTGCCCGGTTTCGAAATTAAATTGCTTGGTAATTCTGATTTTGCTCATTCTATTATATTTGGGTGCAAATTTAGTTACTTTTTAAATTGGTTTAAGGCATTTTTCGTAAAATCTGACAAAACCAATTTCCCAGAAATCGAAGCTCTTTCATATAATAAGGAATCCCATTTTTCGGTTCCTTCCCAAAGCACTTTTTTCATTTCTGACAATGCTTCCGGATTGTATGATGCTAATTTCGAAGTAAAAATTTCTAGTTCTTTATCTAAATCTTGAATCGTTTCAAAAACTTTCGCAAACATTCCTTTTTCTTGAGCCCAATACGCATTTTTCCATTCGTGCGCGGCCAAAGTCATTTCTGCCAAAGCACCTTTCCCAATTTTCCTAGAAACCGCCGGCTCGATTACAAAAGGCCCAATTCCAATCGCTAATTCTGATAATTTTACAGAACTATCAACAGTCCCAAAAGCATAATCGCAAGCGGAAGCCAAACCAACGCCACCACCAACAGCTTTTCCGTGGATTCTTCCTATGATTAATTTAGAACATTTTCGCATCGCATTAATTACGTTTGCAAAACCTGAAAAGAATTTTGTTCCCTCAATCAAATCTGAAACTTGCAATAATTCATCAAAAGAAGCGCCAGCACAAAATGCGCCTTCGCCTTGGCTTTTCAAAATAATCAAGCTTACCTCATTATTTTTGCTTAAAGCATTTAATTCGTCTGTCAAGCGTTGCAAAAGCTCGCTCGGAAAAGAATTACTCGCTGGATGCCCGAATTCAACGGTTGCAATTTTATTATGGATTTGAGTATAAAGTGAGCCGTTTTCTCTATCTGTAATCATAAAAAGTATATTTTTCGTAAAGTTACGGTTTTGCAAAATAATTTCCGCCGAAGGTATTTGGTTTTTGTGATTTAATTGACTTTATTTGCTGAACGCTTGGGGGATTAGCTCATTTGGCTAGAGCGCTTGCCTGGCAGGCAAGAGGTGGTCGGTTCGAATCCGATATTCTCCACAAAACTTCAAACCCTCATTTCATTTGATCTGAGGGTTTTCTTTTTTAGCATTATTAACATTTCCATTTGCCAATTCTTGCGAATTATTGACTTTCTTCAACAAATTTTTACCTAAAAAAATTGATACTTCAATAATTTAGACCTAAAAAAAACAATTTCCAATTTCGATGTTAATAGAAGTGAGAAAGTTTGAGATGTAGAAAAAACTTTTTAAGTTTACTATTATAATTTTACACATTAAAATAATGAATAATCACTTTATTATGAAGCACATGGCTTGCATCTGCTGCTCGAAAATCGAGGAGTGATTTGTCAGCTTTTGCCATTTTAAAATGATTCAAGTATAACAAAGACTCCTCAAGAAATTGGGGATTTTTTATTTACAAATAATATCAAATGATTTCAAATTCAATGCTTTTAAACGAAACCTGCTGCTGTCTGCTTTTGTGGTCAAGAGAAAGTCGTCCAATTATAGCATTGCCATATAATTAGTTCTACCAAAGCCTCTTGATATATTTCAAAAGGCTTTTTTTAATTTGACAAAAGAATGAATATTCAATTTTTAGAAAACTTAGCGCAACTCAATCTTGAGGATAGTTTGAAATTTCTTTCAGAGAATTTTGGCGAAAAAATGGTTTTTTCGACAAGTTTTGGGATTGAAGATCAAGTGATTTCGCACGCTATTTTCGGACAAAAAATAAAAAATATCGAAGTATTTACCTTAGATACCGGAAGATTATTTCCAGAAACGTATGCTGTTTGGGATAAAACACTTTTACAATATGGTGCCAAAATAAAAAGCTATTATCCAAATGCGGATGCGATTGAAGCATTTGTAAATGATAACGGAATCAATCCATTTTATACATCAATTGAATTGCGAAAAGAATGCTGTTCGATCAGAAAAGTTGTTCCGTTGCAACAAGGTTTGAAAGGTGCCAAAATCTGGATTACCGGTTTAAGAGCCGAGCAATCTGAGAATAGAAATTCCTTAGAAATCATTCAGTGGGACGAACAGCAACAGCTTTTCAAATACAATCCGCTTTTGCATTGGACAACCGAAGATGTGATGGATTACTTGAAGAAAAATGCGGTTCCATACAACACTTTGCACGATCAAGGTTTTATCAGCATCGGTTGTGCGCCTTGTACTCGCGCCATAAAACCGGGTGAGAATTTCAGAGCCGGAAGATGGTGGTGGGAAGACAATTCTAAAAAAGAATGCGGTCTTCATAAATAATTTTAAAATTTTTAGCAGTAAATGAATAACTCAAAAGACTATCTAGACCAATTAGAAAACGAAGCGATTTACATTCTTCGTGAAACTGCCGCGCAATTTGAGAAGCCTGCCTTGCTTTTTTCAGGCGGAAAAGACTCGATTGTTTTGGTGCATTTGGCATTAAAAGCATTTCGTCCGGGGAAATTTCCGTTTCCTTTAGTACATATTGATACAGGACATAATTTTCCGGAAGCGATTGCTTTCAGAGATTATTTGGCCAATAAAATAGGAGAAAAATTGATTGTCGGTTCGGTGGAAGACAGCATCAAAAAATACAATTTAAAAGAAACTGCAGGTCGTTTTCCGTCAAGAAATTCGTTGCAGACTTACACGCTTTTGGATGTTATCCAAGAAAATGAATTTGATGCTTGCATCGGAGGCGCGCGTCGTGATGAGGAAAAAGCGCGTGCCAAAGAAAGAATTTTTTCTGTCAGAGATGATTTTGGCCAATGGGATCCAAAACTGCAACGTCCTGAATTATGGGACATTTTAAACGGAAAAACGCAACAAGGCCACAACGTTCGTGTTTTCCCGATCAGCAATTGGACTGAATTAGACGTTTGGAATTACATCCAAAAATACGACATCGAATTGCCGAATTTATATTTCTCTCATGAAAGAGAATGCATCGTTCACCAAGACAAATTGGTGGCGACTTCGCAATTTATTCAGCCTTTAGAAACCGATACTGTTGTGGTTGAAAAAGTGCGATACAGAACCGTTGGCGACATGACTTGCACCGCAGCAGTTCCCTCCGAAGCGGCTACAATTCAGGATATTATTGAAGATATTATCCAAACAAGAATCAGCGAAAGAGGTCAAACACGTTTAGACGACCAGCTTTCTGAAGCCGCAATGGAAGACCGCAAAAAACAAGGATATTT
The DNA here is from genome assembly GCF_042658345.1 of Flavobacterium qiangtangense. Classification (NCBI taxonomy): domain Bacteria; kingdom Pseudomonadati; phylum Bacteroidota; class Flavobacteriia; order Flavobacteriales; family Flavobacteriaceae; genus Flavobacterium; species Flavobacterium qiangtangense. Next base: position 90,749 of record NZ_JBHSQB010000008.1, on the reverse strand, counting down.
TTAATTTAAAGCCAAGAAAACGAATATGAAAACATTACGATTTATAACCGCAGGAAATGTTGACGACGGAAAAAGTACCTTGATCGGAAGATTGCTTTACGATTCTGACAGCATCCATACTGACCAACTTGGCGTCTTGCAAAAACAGACCAAACAAGAAGGCGTTGATATCGATTTATCCTTGATTACAGACGGTTTGCGTGCAGAAAGAGAACAAGGAATCACGATTGACGTAGCCTATAAATATTTTTCTACGAAGAAAAGAAAATTCATTATTGCCGATGCGCCAGGCCACGAGCAATACACCCGAAATATGATTACCGGAGCTTCTAATTCTGACCTGATCATTATTTTGGTCGATGCCAGAAAAGGAATCACCGTTCAAACCAAAAGACACGCCAGCATTGGTTCTTTGATGGGAATCAAAAAAGCGATTATTGCCGTGAACAAAATTGATTTGGTTAATTATTCTGAAGAAGTTTTTACAACTATCAAAAATGATTTTGCCAAAATCAGCACCGAATTGCTTTTTGACGAAATTGTTTACATTCCGGTAAGTGCTTTGGCGGGAGATAATATTGTGACTAAATCTTCGCAAACACCTTGGTATTCTGGGAAAGCACTTTTGGAAACTTTGGAAGAAATTGAACCCAAAAGCAACGTCAATCTGGCATCGCGTTTTCAAGTGCAATGGGTAATTCGTCCAAAGGATGAGAAAAATCACGATTACAGAGGTTATGCCGGATTGATTTTAAGCGGAAAATACAATGTGGGCGACAAAGTGAAAATCCTTCCTGCGAATATTGAAACTTCGATTGTGAAGATTGAAAAAAACTTAGAATCAGTTGCTGAAGTAAAAGCTGGAGAAAATGTGGTTTTGCATTTTGAAGATAATATCGACATCAGCCGTGGCGATACCGTTGTGAAATTTGATGAGCTTCCGAAGGAATCGAACCAAATAAATACATGGATTTCTTGGTTGGATAATGCGCCGTTGCAATTAGGCAAAACCTATATTTTACAGCACCGTTTCAGAAATGTTCGCGTGAAAGTACAAGCCATCAACCAAAAATGGAATGTCAACGATTGGGAATTTACGCCTGCCGAAGACATCAAATTAAACGATATCGCACAGATTTCAATTCGCACGAATCAACCACTTTTCTTTGATTCTTTTGTGGACAATGACAAAACCGGAAACGCGATTCTCATTGATGAAACGAGCTTCAATACTGTTGGTGCTTTAATGTTTTTAGAAAATTAATTCCTTTTAATTATGTCAAAAAACAAATCATTATATCAGTCTAATTTTCTGCAAAAACGGATTTTCTTAAATCGGAAGGAAGCCAAATATTGGATCAACGAATTGTCCAACTGGCTTTTTTGCAGTGAAAAAGAATATGTAAATTTTACGTTTTTTGAAAATAAGGAAATCGAATTACAACAGCTTTTAAAAACCTTGCTCGAAGAAGAATCTTTTGCTCCAAATAAAGCGTTGGAAATTGCAGAAAACTTCTTCGAAACTATAAATCTGATTCACAAATCGCTTTCTGAAGATTTAAAAGCAATCTTAGAATTTGATCCTGCGGCAAAGTCACGCAATGAAGTTTTATTGGCTTATCCCGGATTTTTTGCAATTACGGTTTACCGAATTTCGCACGAATTATGGAAACAAAACGCCTTGATTTTATCAAGATTGATTTCTGAATTCGCGCATAGCAAAACCGGAATCGACATTCATCCCAGCGCACAAATCGGGGAACGATTTTTTATCGATCACGGAACCGGCGTTGTCATCGGCGAAACCACAATTATCGGAAACGATGTGAAAGTATATCAAGGCGTGACGCTCGGTGCTTTAAGCGTAAGCAAAGACAAAGCCGCCGAAAAACGCCACCCGACGATTGAAGATGACGTAATTATTTATTCAAACGCCACGATTTTAGGAGGAAATACAACCATCGGAAAAGGTGCTGTCATTGGAGGAAATGTTTGGATCACCAATTCAATTCCGCCAGAATCTTTGGTTTTTCACAAGAGCGAAATCGTCATAAAAAGCAAGCAGGTTTTTCCTGAAGCTTTGAATTTTAGCATATAAATGAGTCTTAATTAATACTATAAAATTATGAAAGCACAGAACATTTTAGAAACCATCGGAAAAACGCCTGTGGTGAAAATCAATAAATTATACGGAGAAAATAAAAACGTTTGGCTCAAATTAGAGCGAAATAATCCAGGAAACAGTATCAAAGATCGTATCGCATTAGCAATGATTGAAGATGCCGAAGCCAAAGGATTGTTGCAACCAGACAGCGTTATCATTGAGCCGACTTCTGGAAATACCGGAATTGGTTTGGCTTTGGTCGGAGCCGTAAAAGGTTATAAAGTTATTTTGGTTATGCCAGAATCCATGTCGGTTGAACGTCGCAAGTTGATGGAAATCTACGGAGCTGAATTTGAATTGACGCCTCGTGAAAAAGGTATGAAAGGTGCGATTGAAAGAGCTGCAGAATTAACTGCGGAAAACCCGAAAGCGTGGTCGCCGAAACAATTTGAAAATCCTGCAAATATTGAAGTCCATAAAAAAACAACGGCTCAAGAGATCCTTGCTGATTTTCCTGACGGATTGGATTATGTGGTTACGGGCGTGGGAACCGGCGGTCATATTACAGGTGTAGCCGAAGTTTTGAAAGAAAAATATCCAAACTTAAAAGTCTTTGCGGTTGAACCAGAATTGTCTCCGGTTTTAAGTGGCGGTTCGCCTTCACCTCATCCAATTCAGGGAATTGGCGCTGGATTTGTTCCTGCTAATTACCACGGAAATTTGATTGACGAAGTAATTCAAGTAAGCAAAGACGAAGCTTTTGAATACGCCAGAGCCATTGCAAAACAAGAAGGAATTTTGGTCGGAATTTCTACCGGAGCTTCTCTTGCCGCAGTTGCAAAAAAAGTAAAAACGTTGCCAGACGATTCGGTAATCCTGACATTTAATTATGATACCGGCGAACGTTACCTTTCAATCGAAGGTTTGTTTTAAATTATTTTCTACCTAAAAGTTTCTTCAATTAGGAACTAAAATATTCAAATGAGTGAACTACTTTTTCCTGTCTTTTTAAAGGCAGATGTGGCTCGATTTTTAATTGTTGGTGGCGGAAATACCGCAATAAAAAAAACCGAAATGGTTTTAAAATTGTATCCAAAAGCCTCGATTACACTACTCTCAGATAAAATTTCCCCATCGCTTTCAGAAATGTTGGGGAAATTTCCGCATATAAAAACTAGGGCCAAATCTTTTACCATCAATGACCTTGACGATGCTGATTTCTTGATTTTGGCAACTGGCGACGATGCTGAAAACTTGGCCTTAAAAACCATTGCCAAGGAGAAAAAGATTCCGGTTTATGTGGCCGGAAATCCACAGCAAAGTGACTTTTCTTTGACTGAAAACTACGCAGAAAAAACAGGAAGACTAAAAATTAGCAACCTCCGTCTTTGGATTTATGGCTTCAGTATTCCTGCATTATTATTAACTGGTTATTTTCTCGGAAGATTTATTTCTCCCGAAGAAATCGGAAGATTGGGCGCAAGTCTTGTCGATAATCTCGACGAAAACATTCTCCTTTTTATTCTAGCCGGTTTTGTAGCGCAACTTATAGACGGCGCGCTGGGAATGGCTTATGGAGTTACGGCAACAAGCTTTTTATTATCCTTTGGATTATCTCCCGCGGTTTCAAGCGCGAGCGTTCACGCTTCTGAAGTTTTCACGAGCGGTGTTTCGGGATTAATGCACTTGAAATTTGGGAATGTGAATTCAAAGTTGTTTAAAAACTTATTGATTCCGGGTGTTATCGGAGCAATTTTGGGCGCTTATATCTTGACAAGTTTAGAAGATTACAACCAATATATCATGCCGATTGTTTCAATTTACACGTTGATTCTCGGAATAATTATCATTAGAAAAGCATTGCAGAAAAAACGTGCTCGTTCCAAAGTCAAACGATTATTTCCACTTGCTGCAGCGGGCGGTTTCTTAGATTCTATTGGCGGTGGCGGTTGGGGTCCGATTGTTTCTTCTACATTAATTGCCAACGGAAAAAAACCGCGGTACACCATTGGTTCGGTAAATTTAGCCGAATTTTTTGTGGCACTTGCCAGTTCATTCACATTCATTGCAACTATTGGTTTCACACATTGGTCGGTTATCTTCGGGTTAATTGTTGGCGGTGTTATCGCAGCTCCGATTGGCGCTTTTATGGCGAATAAAATTCCGACGAAGGCGATGATGATTCTGGTGGGAATCTTGATTATAATTACCAGCTTAAAACGGATTTTATTTTAATCTTACCATTTCATAACATTAGAAATCAAAATTTCACACAACAAAAACATTTCCCAATGAAACGTTAACAGTCAATTTATATCGCATCTTTAGTTTCGCACCACATTAAACACACAAACTATAGATGATGAAAAAATTACTACTCTTGCTTTTCATTCTTGGATTCTGCGCGAGTTCTTTTGCTCAAAAGAACAGCGTAATCTCAGGAAAAATCACAGATCCTGACGGAAATATTTCGTTGCCAGGCGCTACAATCAAATTAAATTCGGGTAACCGTTACACCATTTCGGACCAGATTGGTGACTTTGAATTCTTAAATGTTCCGGCGGGAACGTACCAAATTGAGGTGGTTTACATAGGTTACCAAAATCTTACGCAGGAAGTTACTGTTGAAGAAGGAAAGAACGTGAAAATCAACCTTTCCATGACCAGCGGTTCTGAAACTTTAAGCGAAGTCGTGATTTCTGGCGAGCGTTTAAAAGGTCAAGCGCGTGCTTTGAACCAGCAAAAAAACAATCGAAATATTACCAATGTGATTTCTTCTGACCAAGTTGGGCGTTTTCCTGATGCCAATATTGGTGACGCCTTGAAGCGCGTTCCCGGAATCACGATGCAAAATGACCAAGGCGAAGCGCGAAATATTATCATCCGCGGTCTTGCTCCTGCTTTAAACTCGGTGACTTTAAACGGCGACAGAATTCCGTCGGCTGAAGGTGATAATAGAAACGTGCAGATGGATTTAATTCCGTCTGATATGATTGCGACTATTGAAGTGAACAAAACGCTGACGCCAGATATGGACGGTGATGCCATTGGTGGTTCGGTAAATTTGATCACAAGAGCGACTCCAAACGGGGAACGAATTTCTGCAACTGTTGCCGGTGGTTATGCGCCAATTCGTGAGAAGGCGATTTACACGGCTGGTTTGGTTTATGGAAACCGTTATTTGGATAACAAATTGGGCGTTGTGGTCAGCGGTTCTTACAACAATAATGATTATGGTTCTGATAATATCGAGGCCGTTTGGGTTCAGGATGATTTTGGGAATGTGTATGTAGAAGAAGCTGACATCAGAAAATATGATGTGCAACGAATTAGAAGAAGTGCGGCTGTCGCGGTGGATTATAAATTCAATGACAACAATACGATTTTTGCTAATGCAATTTACAACTGGAGAGACGACCGCGAAAATCGTTTCAGAACAACTTATGACGATATCGAAGCGACTTATGACGGACAAGCAATTACTGGTTTTACAGGTCGTGTAACTCGTGAAACAAAAGGTGGAATCGATAGCGACAGAAACAAAAGCAGACGATTGGAAGACCAAAGAGTTCAGAATTATGCTTTGCGTGGCGAGCACCTTTTAAGCTCAAAATTAGATTTAGACTGGTCGATGAATTATGCTACGGCAAGAGAATTTCGTCCGAATGAGCGATATATTGAATTTCAGCAGGAAGGTTTGGATTTGTTCCAAAACGGAAGCACGAACAGAAAACCTTTGATTACTTCGCAAGGAGAAGATTTAGCACTTTTTGAGCAATCTGCTTTGACCGAAAATAGAGATAATACCGAAGAAAGCGAATTTGGAGCGAAGGTAAATATCCGTTTTCCATTTTCTGTAATTGACGGACAAAAAGGTCGTTTGAGAACCGGACTTCGTTTGAGATTGAAAGACAAATCTAGAAATAATATTTTCTATTCATATGAGCCTTTTAACGGCGTAACCCTTGCTGACGTTGGCGCGAGCTATTTTAACGGAAACGGTTTTAATCCGGGAAGCCAATATATTCCTGGAACTTTTGCTTCAGCAAATTACCTTGGAAGCTTACAATTAAATAATTCAGCTTTGTATGAAAGCGAATTAGATCCTTCTGAATATTTGGCGGTAAATTACAAAGCAAAAGAAAATATTTATGCAGGATATGTGCGTTGGGATCAAGATTTCAACAACAAGCTTTCGATGATTTTAGGTTTCAGAATTGAAAATACAAACATTGATTATACCGGAAACAGAGTTTTAGACGAAGAAGAATTAGAAGGAGAAATCAACACCACAAACTCTTATACCAACATTCTTCCGAGTGCTTCTTTCAAATATAATGTCAACGAAGATTTCATCTTGAGAGTGGCTTTCACAACTGCTTTGGCGCGACCTGATTATTATGCTTTGGCACCTTATGTAAACAATATTGCAGCAGATTCTGAAATTCAGGCGGGAAATCCAGATTTAGATGCAACTTATTCGTATAACTTTGACTTGATGGCTGAGAATTATTTCAAGTCCGTTGGTTTGGTTTCTGCCGGAGTTTTCTATAAAAACTTAAACGATTTTATTTACACGTATAGCAACAATCAATATACTGCAACAGATTTCGCTAATGATTTTCCAACACAGGCGAACCCTATTCCGGTGGATGAAAACTGGACATTCCTGCAATCAAGAAACGGAAATAGCGTGGACGTTTATGGTTTTGAAGTTGCGTTTCAAAGACAATTGGATTTCTTGCCAGGAAAATTCTTGAAAGGCTTTGGGATTTATGCAAATTACACTTTCACAGAATCAAAAGCAAAAGGAATTGCTGACGAAGACGGTAACGAAAGAAAAGACGTGAGCCTTCCAGGAACGGCACCACACATGTTAAACGGCTCACTTTTCTGGGAAAACTCTAAGTTTTCTGCAAGAGCTTCGGCTAACTTTGCTTCAGATTATTTAGATGAATTGGGTTCTGATGCGTTCCAAGACAGTTATTATGACAAGCAGTTTTTCTTAGACTTAAATGCTTCGTATAAAATCACGCAAAACATTAGAATTTTCGCGGAAGCCAACAACATCACGAACCAGCCTTTGCGTTATTACCAAGGAATTTCTTCGAGAACAAAACAATTAGAATACTACCAAGCCCGTTTTAATTTGGGTCTAAAATTTGACTTTTAATATGAAAAAGATAACGCTGCTTTCCTTAGTAACAATCACATTACTTTCTTGCAAATCAAGCCAATTGGCTCCGGTTCGTGAGGATGCCTTGAAACCGACTGCCGTTACACAGCCAACGCCTCACGATACTGATGATCCCGCAATTTGGATCAATTCAAAAGATGCTACAAAAAGCATCATTATTGGGACAGACAAAGACACTGATGGCGGGATTTATGCCTATGATTTAGACGGAAAAATTATCAAGAAATCCATTGTTTTAAAGCGACCAAACAACGTGGATATCGCGTATGGAATTACAATCAACGGCAAGAAAACCGATATTGCAGTAACGACCGAAAGAGAAACCAATAAGCTTAGAATTTTCTCATTGCCTGATTTGACGCCAGTTGACAACGGAGGAATTGACGTTTTTATCGGAGAAGCGTTGCGCGACCCGATGGGAATTTCTTTATATACCAGAAAAAAAGACAATGCTATTTTTGCTATCGTAGGAAGAAAAACAGGTCCGGACGGAACGTATCTTTGGCAATATTTGCTTTCTGACAATGGAAACGGAGCTGTTAAAGGTGAAGTAGTTCGCAAATTCGGGAGCTTTAGTGGCAAGAAAGAAATTGAAGCGATTGCTGTGGATAATGAATTGGGATACGTTTATTATTGCGACGAGCAGTTTGGCGTGAAAAAATATCTGGCTGACCCAGAAGCCAAAGACGATAACGAATTGGCTTTGTTTGGACAGAAAGATTTCAAGGCCGATAACGAAGGAATTGCAATTTACAAAACCGGCGCTAAAACCGGTTATATCTTGATTTCAAATCAGCAAGCCAACAGTTTTATGGTATATGCAAGAGAAGGTGCTGACGGAAATCCTAACAACCATACCCTTTTGGCGGAAATCCCGACTTCCACAATTGAATGTGACGGAGCTGATGTAACGAATGTAAACTTAGGTGCCAAATATCCAAACGGAATGCTGGTGGCGATGAGCAACGGAATGACGTTTCATTTTTATGACTGGAATATAATTCAGGCTGCAATTGACAAGCATCAGAAATAGATTTTTTAGAAATAAACTCCATTGAAAAGATTCGGGATATCAGTATTGGTGTCCCGAATTTAGTTTAAAGCTTTTTTGAACTCAGATTTTTTAGATTTTCTCAGGTTAGATCCTTTAAAAACGTGTTTTAATACGTTCGAAGCTACTTTTAATGGGTTACCTCACCCCTTTTAATACCTCGCTGACCTATTAAAATGGGTATGACAACCCATTAAAATAGGCATTATACGTATTAAAAGTACCTTGTCAACCTATTAAAAGGGGTTAATAGACGTATTTAAACACGTCAACGACCACTTTAAAGTAGTAACAGACGTATTTTAATACGTAACGAGGGTATTTTAATACGTCTCCAGGGTGTTTTAATACGGTACCCTACCCCTTTTTTAAGTTTAATTTGAAGACAGACGGCACAGATTTTTTCAGATGATTCTTTATAAGACTAAAATAGGCATGAAAGGTGTGATACCACGTCAGAGACGCCGTTGATGACGTCGCTGACGTGTCTGATGGCGTTGGGTAACCCCATCGATGGCGTCCCGAACCCCGTTGATGGCGTTGCCGACGTGTCTGATGGGGTTATGCAACCACGCTGATGGGCCTTTGAACGTCATCGATGTGGCTCTTGACGTGTCTGATGGGGTTCTTGAGGCCATCAGACACGTTTATAGAAATGATTTCTGATTTATAGAAATCAAAAAGAAACACTTTGTCATAGCCCGATTTAAAAACGGCTTCTTTAATATTGCTTTCAAACAGAAATGAATTGCAATTGTGGTCAACAGTATCTAATAATAAAATTAGCCATTGTTTTTCTTCTGTTTTTTCTGGTTTTGTTTTTGAGATTTGCTTTTGAATATCTTCAGAATTGCATTGCAAAACGCCTAAATCATTCTTATAAATCTTTAACTCTGTAGATTCAATTTTGTTTAGTTTGTAGATGTATTTGAAGAAAACAATTTCGCCTTTGATCGCAGAAAGAATTTCATCCTTGACCAAAGCCAAATCTTCTTCCTGAAAATTTCTATTCAAATTGTGAAAGCGAATGCTGTATAAGCCTGAATATTTTGCGCCAAAATTTAACAGCGCTGCTTCTACTTCGGTTATAATTTTTTCAAAAGGATTTCTTTTTTGGCTTAAAACAAGATTGGAAGTGGCAATGGTTATTTCTTCATCAAAACCATTTTCATTAAGCAACACCTTCCCTTTTTCAAGGATAGAAATATGATTGTCATAAGTTGTGGCAAACTTCCAGAAATCGACCACGTCAGCAATGTGCTGTTCTTGCTTTTTAGCTGAAATGTTTGAACTTTCAATCGCCTCAATCCAATCTTCAATTTGCTGTATGCTTTTCATAACTTAATTTTTATCAAAAGTAGCTTCAACTTAAAAGCATATTTATTTTTTTATACGAACACAAACTTATTTTATACAAAAGCCGTTATTTAAAAGAGCAAATCTTTTGGTTTCTACTTTTGTATAAATAAACTGGGGTTTGGTATAAATTAATTTTGCGGTAATTCTTTTTGGCTTTACTTCGCAACTTAAAATAGAATCGTCTTGAGAAACGTATGCTCACAAAATAATTTCATTCAGTTTTTAATTGATCCAAAATATAGGATATATAGGCATTTGTCTATTCTTTTATATATTGTGGCATTGGCCTATGATTCTGGCGAAATAAAAGAATTTAGTGGCAACTATCATTATCTTCAAAAGTGGATTTCGATTTCTTATTTTATGGGAATGGTCTATTTTAATATGTATGTCTTGGTGCCCAGATTGCTTTTTAAGGCTAAATATTTAACCTATCTAACCATGCTGGTGCTGTCTATTATTTGCAGTTTCCTGGTTTTAAAGTTGGTTGCTACACATTATTTTGAGCCTTACCGAATTATCCCAAGACGTGCTTTTTCAAGCTTTATTCATGAAATGGTGGCCTCTGTGAATATCTTGACGATGCTTGTTTTCTCCTCTACTTCCATCAAATTATTTCAGCAATGGGCGCGTGATACAGAACGCATTAATGAGCTTGAAAAAAACTCGATGCAACTAGAATTAAAGGAGTTAAAGAACCAAATTAATCCGCATTTTCTTTTTAATATGCTGAATAATGTGAATGTTTTGGTCAAGAAAGATCCTGAAAAAGCATCGATGACCATCTTAAAACTTTCTGATTTCTTGCGTTATCAATTGTATGACAACAACCAAGATTCTGTTTTGCTGGTTTCTGAAATCCAGTTTTTGAAAGGTTTTATTGAGCTTGAAAAAATCAGGCGAGATGATTTCTCTTATGACTTGAAAATTGAGAATAAAGGTACCAATGAGGATATGGTTTCGCAGTTGGTTTTACCTCCCAACTTGTTTATCACCTTTATCGAAAACGCTATCAAACATAGTGTTGACCTAGACCATCCATCTGAAGTAAAAATTTTGTTTCAGATTTTTGATAAGGAATTAATTTTTATTTCTTCCAATACAAAACCTGCCGAACCCATTGATGAATCGCACAAAGGCGGTCTTGGTTTGGTCAATGTGAAACGAAGATTAGAGCTTTTATATGACAACGATTTTAGCCTGAAAATTGAAGACACCGAGAGAAATTATACCGCAACCTTAACCTTACCAATATGAATTGCATAATTGTTGACGACGAGCCATTGGCAAGAGAAGGAATGCTTTTATTGCTTCAAGATATTGCTGATTTAAACGTCATCGGGTGTTTTAACGGAGCCAAAAAAGCCAAAGAATTTATGTCTGAGAACGATGTGGACTTGATTTTCTTAGACATTCAAATGCCCGGAATCAACGGCTTGGAATTTGCCGAAACCATTTCAGAAAAAACGCTAATTGTTTTCACCACAGCTTATTCGCAATATGCTTTAAAGAGTTATGAAGTTGACGCGATTGATTATTTGGTCAAGCCGATTATCAAGGAAAGATTAGAAAAAGCGGTCAAAAAAGCATTTTCTTATGGAGAACTTTTGGCCAATAAAGAGGGAAAAAGCACTTTAGAAAGCCTTGATACTGATTATATGTTAGTGAAATCTGATCGAAAATTTCATAAGATTTTGTTCAAGGATATTGTTTATGTTGAAGGCTTGAAAGATTATGTAGTGATTTATGTGAATGATTCAAAGGTCATTACAGCCATGAATTTAAAGACCATTTCACAGCATTTACCCGAAAATATTTTTATCAGAGTGAGTAAATCTTATCTGGTAAACAGCAGTTATATTGATTCATTTGACAACCATACCATTTATATAAAAACCACCGAAATACCCATCGGTGAAGTGTTTCGAAAAAAGTTTTTGGAACAATATTTAGGGAAAAATAATCCCGACAAAATATAAAACTAACCCAATTATCATCAACCAATGAAATTAAAGTTTTTGCTTTTAATGTTTTTCGTTTGCCTCGTTGCAAATGCGCAAGAAGAACCAACTGTCAAAGAAAATGCGACCAAAGCGTTTACCAACCGTTTTCCGACAACACGCCTTTTTGATGTGCAATACCAGCAATATTTGCCCACAGATTTTGATTCAGAAATATTTGACGCTCCGTTTGAAGAAGGCGAAATCAAGAACCACAATCGTTTGAGCGTGAGTGCCAATCTTCCGATAATCATGAAGCCAAAATGGAACATCACGACCTCTTTGAGATACCGTTATGAATCTTTTGAAACCAGTGATGTGGCTTCCAGAATTGACAATACAGCACCGCTTTATGACAGAAAAGATGATTTCCATTACCTTTCTGGAGCGCTAAGTTTTACTTATTTTTCAAAATTATTCAACAAGCCGTTTATTTACAACTCCAGCGTTATTGTGGACGGAACCGAAAAAGATGCCGAAAGAATCAAAGGTTTTTTTGGAGCTACATTAATCTTGAAAAAGACAGAGAGAACGACGATTGGCGTTGGTTTGATTGTTTTAGTCGATCCAACATCGCCAGTTCCTGCCGCGCCAACTTTTATGATGGAACATAAATTTGAAAACTCGCCGTGGACATTCGATTTCATCTTGCCACAGCGCTTGATGTTCAAAAGAGAATTATTCAAAGACGGAAGATTATCTTTAGGTACAGAATTAAACGCTAACGGATTTTATACCTATGTAAACCAACCCGGCTTTGCAAAAGTATATGATTATCGTGTTTTAGAAATCAACTCGGGATTGACTTATGAGCATTGCTTTGGAAAGTCAATTATTGCAAGTTTCAGAGGTGGTTTTGCCAATGTTTTCAACTCAAGAATTTCTGAAAGAGGCGAAAACACAAACGACTATATTTATTCATCAAAACAAGATGGAACCGGATATTTTAGCTTAGGATTTTCATTTAATCCGAGTTTTTCAAAGAAGAAATAAATTAGCTCATATAAAAAAATCCGCTCAATGAGCGGATTTTTTGTCTTTGAATTAAAAATTAAACCACTTGCGGTCCAGCTTTTCTTAAGTTTTTGCCTTCTTCATTAGTAGCATATTGTTCAAAATTTGCAACAAAAAGCTTTCCTAAATCTTTTGCTTTTGTTTGCCAATCTAGTTCATTTTCGTAGGTTTTTCTTGGGTCTAAAATTTCAGAATCCACACCTTCTAAACTTGTTGGAATTGCAAAATTAAAAATCGGTAACATAGTTGTTTCTGCATTTTCTAAAGAACCGTCCAAGATTCTGTCAATAATTGCTCTGGTGTTTTTGATAGAAATTCTTTTTCCTGTTCCGTTCCAGCCTGTGTTTACGATATAAGCCGTTGCGTTATTTTGTTCCATTTTCTTAACCAATTCTTCGCCATATTTTGTTGGATGTAAAGACAAAAATGCTTTTCCAAAACAAGCTGAAAACGTTGGCTGAGGCTCGGTAACGCCTCTTTCTGTTCCGGCTAATTTTGCCGTAAAACCTGAAAGAAAGTGATATTTTGTTTGCTCTGGAGTCAATTTCGCAACCGGAGGCATTACACCAAAAGCATCTGCCGTAAGGAAAATCACTTTTGAAGCGTGGCCTGCTTTTGAAACTGGCTTCACAATATTGTCGATATGGTAAATTGGATACGAAACTCTAGTATTTTGAGTTACAGAACCGTCTTTAAAATCAATTTTTCCGTTTTCGTCCAGCGTTACATTTTCTAACAACGCATCTCTTCTGATTGCATTAAAAATGTCTGGTTCGTTTTCTTTGCTCAAGTCAATGGTTTTTGCATAACAACCGCCTTCAAAGTTGAAAACACCGTCGTTATCCCAGCCGTGTTCGTCATCACCAATCAATTCGCGCTTTGGATCTGTTGATAAAGTTGTTTTTCCTGTTCCAGATAACCCGAAGAAAACGGCAACATCGCCATCTTTTCCTTTGTTAGCAGAACAGTGCATTGAAGCGATTCCTTGCAATGGCAAATAATAATTCATCATTGAAAACAATCCTTTTTTCATTTCGCCACCATACCAAGTTCCTCCAATGATTTGGATTTTTTCGGTCAAGTTAAACGCGATATACACTTCAGAATTTAAATCGTGCGCTTTATAATCTGAGAATTCTGTTTTTGAAGCGTTCATCACCACAAAATCAGGCTCTCCATAGTTTTCCAATTCTTCTTCAGTTGGACGGATGAACATATTTTTTACAAAATGCGCCTGCCAAGCCACTTCCATAATAAAACGTACTTTCAATCGGGTATTTTCATTGGCGCCACAAAAAGTATCTACAACATACAATTTCTTGTTTGACAATTGGGTAAGCGTAGTTTCTTTAAGCGCGCTCCAAGTTTCTTTTGAAATGGGTTTATTATCGTTAACCGCTTTTGGCGAAGTCCACCAAATCGTATCTTTTGTAATTTCGTCTTCAACAATATATTTGTCTTTTGGAGAACGCCCGGTGAAATCTCCAGTCATCACATTGACAGCTCCAAGCTCTGACAACTGGCCTTTTTCAAATCCTTCCAAAGCCGGATTTAACTCTTCATCATAAAGCATTTCATACGAAGGATTATAAATCACTTCTTCTGCATTTTTGATTCCATATTTTTCTAACGAAATCGATTTCGTAAATTGGGCGTAATTATCCATAGAATTATAATTGAGTTGTGTTTAATTATTCGGCAAAAGTAAAAATAATTTTTGAAAGTTGATTTATTTGGTAAAACTTTATGCTTTTTTCTTCATTATATTCAAAAAAAGTATCGCCCAGCCCACAATCATTAGCAATCCTCCAATGGGAGTTACTATTCCGATAATGCCAAAATCGATGTTTGAGATGTTTTTTGTAGCCAAAAGATAGATGGAACCCGAAAAAAGTACGACTCCAGATAAAACCAAAAAATAGATGCTTTTTTTAGCCTTTTCAGATACCAAATTTGAGCTTCCCAAGAACATTAAAAACAGCGCATGATACATTTGGTATTTTACGCCAGTTTCAAACGAAGCCAATTGGTCCAAGTCCAAAACTTTTTTCAAAGCGTGTGCTCCAAATGCTCCTAAAATAATTGCAATAAAACCTAAAACTGCTCCGGTGGAAATTATTTTTCTGTCCATTTTACTATGAAATTTAAATTGCAAATTTACGCCAACTTAAAAACTTTATGATAATCAATTGCCTTTAAATTTTTTTAAATATAACAAATCGCTACTTTTGTGTTATTATTAAAAAATTCAGGTTTTTATGAGACATATTCTAATAATTGGTGCCGGAAGGTCAGCATCTTCATTAATTCAGTACCTTTTAAATAAATCAGAAGAAGAAAATTTACACCTTACCATCGGCGATTTATCGCTAGAATTGGCTCAACGAAAAACCAAACATCACAAAAATGCGACCGCCATTGCTTTAGACATCTATAATGAAGAGCAACGACGAAACGAAATCCAAAAAGCGGATATCGTGATTTCGATGTTGCCCGCATTTATGCACATCGAAGTGGCAAAAGACTGCATTTTGTTCAAGAAACATATGGTTACTGCTTCATATATAAGTGAAGAAATGCAGAATTTGGACCAATTGGCCAAAGAAAACAATTTGATTTTCATGAACGAAATTGGGCTTGACCCAGGAATCGACCACATGAGCGCCATGAAAGTCATCGACGAAATTCGGGACCAAGGCGGAAAAATCATCCTCTTTGAATCTTTTTGTGGCGGATTGGTAGCTCCAGAATCGGATAACAATCTTTGGAACTATAAATTCACATGGAACCCAAGAAACGTGGTGCTTGCCGGCCAAGGTGGCGCCGCAAAATTCATCCAAGAAGGCTCTTATAAATACATTCCATATCACAAATTATTCCGCAGAACGGAGTTTATGGAAGTCGAAGGATACGGCCGTTTTGAAGGATATGCCAATCGTGATTCTCTCAAATACCGAAGCGTTTACGGCCTTGACGACGTGCTTACATTATATAGAGGTACAATTCGTCGCGTTGGTTATTCAAAAGCGTGGAATATGTTCGTGCAACTTGGCATGACGGATGACAGTTACACGATGGAAAACTCTGAAACGATGACTTACAGGGAGTTTACCAATTCATTTTTGCCCTATCACCCAACAGATTCTGTCGAAATTAAATTGCGTTTGAGCTTAAAAATTGACCAAGATGACATCAAATGGGACAAACTTTTAGAGCTAGATTTGTTTAATCCAACCAAAATGGTAGGCTTGAAAAACGCAACTCCCGCTCAAATCTTAGAAAAAATATTGACCGATTCGTGGACTTTAGAAGAACACGACAAAGATATGATTGTGATGTACCACAAATTTGGCTACGAAATCGCAGGAAAACAACACCAGATTGACTCAAAAATGGTATGCCTTGGCGACGACCAAACGTATACAGCGATGGCAAAAACCGTGGGACTTCCCGTGGCAATGGCAACTCTGCAAATCCTCAACGGAAACATCAAAACTCCCGGCGTTCAGCTCCCAATAAACCGCGAAGTGTATCTGCCAATTTTAAAAGAACTAGAAGAATATGGCGTGATTTTCCACGAAAAACAAGTGCCTTACATGGGTTACAATCCAAAAAATGTTTCCAGCTAAAACATAGGTCCAGTCATTGCGAGGAACGAAGCAATCACATAATTAATTTCCAAAATCTTTGTCGACAATAGTTGTGAGATTGCTTCGTTCCTCGCGATGACAAATCGACAAAAAATTCCGTAATTTTGCCTCTCAATAAAGTTAAAATGATTTTCACCGACACCCATTCCCATATTTACTCCGAAGAATTTGCCCAAGACAGAAACGAAATGATGCAACGTGCTTTTGAAGCTGGCGTTGAGCGTATTTTCGTCCCGTCGATTGATTCTACCTACACCGAAAAAATGTATGAAATCGAAAAGCAATATCCAGAAAATGTATTCTTGATGATGGGCTTGCATCCCACTTACGTCAAAGAAAATTATCAAGAAGAATTGGCTTTTGTGGAATCCCAATTAGAAAAAAGAAAATTCTACGCCATTGGTGAAATCGGGATTGATTTGTTTTGGGACAAGACGTTTTTAGAACAGCAAAAAATAGCTTTCAAAAGACAAATTCAATTAGCTAAAAAATACAAGCTTCCGATAAACATTCATTGTCGCGACGCATTTGACGAGGTTTTTGAAGTTTTGGAAACCGAAAAATCAGACGAGTTATTCGGGATTTTTCATTGTTTCACCGGAACTTACGAACAAGCACTTCAAGCCATTTCTTATAATTTAAAACTCGGAATAGGCGGTGTTTCCACCTTTAAAAACGGAAAAATTGACCAATTCTTAAACGAAATTGACCTCAAACACATCGTCTTGGAAACCGATTCGCCTTACCTCGCTCCTGTTCCTTTTCGAGGAAAAAGAAACGAAAGTAGTTACACAAAATTAGTTGCAGAAAAACTGGCAATAATCTATAATTTGCCTTTGGAAGAAATTGCAAAAATTACTACGGAAAACTCAAAAGCAATTTTCGGGATTTAACAAAGAAATCACGCAAAATTCATAAAATTTTTGTTCATTTGTGAATTGTTAAAAAAATACAGTAAATGTCCAAATTTGATACTATCCGACCGTTTTATGATGTAGAAGTAAACGAGGCTTTATGTAAAGTTGCCGACCATCCGATGATGAAGGCGATGATGAGTTTTACCTTCCCAGAATTAGAAGATAAAGTCTGGATTGAGCAATTAAAAAGAACGCATTCTATAAGAGATTTTCAGTGCAATTTCATCTACAAAGCTGTGATGAAAGTGCTTGAAAACAGCTCTGAAGGATTGACGACTTCGGGTTTTGAAAAGCTTGACAAACACACTCCATATCTTTTTATTTCCAATCACCGTGATATTATTTTAGACACTTCTTTGTTAAATACCTGTCTATTTGAAAACGGTTTGGTGATGACTGCTTCGGCTATCGGAGATAATTTGGTCAAAAAAACTTTTCTGCACGTTTTATCAAAACTAAATAGAAATTTCTTAGTTCAACGCGGTTTGTCGCCAAGAGAATTGTTGCAAAGCTCTAAATTAATGTCGGAATATATTGGGCAATTAATTTTGAGAGAAAACCGTTCGGTTTGGATTGCGCAACGCGAAGGACGCACAAAAGACGGAAACGATGCTACACATCCAGGCGTTTTGAAAATGCTTTCAATGGCTTCTGACGAAGAAAATTTGATGGAATATTTCAAAAAACTAAAAATTGTCCCGGTTTCAATTTCTTATGAATATGACCCAACGGATGCTTTGAAAATGCCACAATTAATGGCGGAAGCAAACGACGAAGTGTACATCAAAGATAAAAACGAAGACTTTATGACGCTTTTAAGCGGAATTATGGGTCAGAAAAAGCGAATTCACATTCACGTCGGCGACGTTTTAGATACTGAATTAGATGCGATTACCTCAGAATTTGACAATTCAAACAAGCAAATTCAGGCTTTGGCACAAATAATTGACGATTCGATTTTGGCGAGCTATAAATTATGGCCGACAAATTATATTGCTTATGACATTTTAAACAACACTACAAAATATTCACATTTATATACCGAGAAAGAAAAATCGCTTTTCGAAAGACGCCTTGAAATCAGAATCGACGAAAATAATCCGATTGAGATGCAAGGTTTTTTAGCGATGTACGCGAATCCGGTGGTGAATAAATCAAAATACGAAAATGCAATCTAGGCCAAAAATACTTTTGATTTACACCGGTGGAACCATCGGAATGATGAAGGATTTTGAAACTGGAGCCTTGAAAGCGTTCAATTTTAGCAAACTTTTACAGCGAATTCCAGAGTTGAAACAATTGGACTGCGAAATCGAAACTATTTCGTTCGACAATCCGATTGATTCTTCGAATATGAATCCTGAAAAATGGATTCAAATCGCCAAAATCATAGAAGAAAATTACATTTCTTTCGACGGATTTGTGGTGCTTCACGGTTCAGATACCATGTCTTATTCTGCGTCAGCGATGAGTTTTATGTTGGAAAATCTAGCAAAGCCTGTTGTATTTACGGGTTCGCAATTGCCGATTGGAGATTTGAGAACAGACGCCAAAGAAAACTTGATTACAGCAATTCAAATTGCTTCTTTGCAACACAAAAACAAGCCGGTTATCAATGAAGTCTGCCTTTATTTTGAATACAAATTATACCGCGGAAACCGTACTACAAAGATTAATGCAGAACATTTCAACGCTTTTGTTTCTTCTAATTATGCGCCTTTGGCAGAATCTGGAGTACATTTAAAAGTAAATAACGAATTGCTTCTACCAAAATCTGGAGCCAAGAAATTCAAAGTTCATACCGAAATTGATGACAATGTTGCCGTTGTAAAAATGTTTCCGGGAATCAGCGAAAATGTGCTTTCGGCCATCATAAATATTCCGAATTTGAAAGGAATTGTATTGGAAACTTATGGCGCCGGTAACGCTCCAACAGACGATTGGTTTATTTCGCTAATCAAGAAAGCCATCAAAAACGGACTGATAATAATCAACGTAACACAATGTTCTGCCGGAAGCGTGGACATGGGAAAATATGAAACCAGTTCTGCAATGAAAAAAATTGGCGTGATTTCAGGAAAAGATATTACGACAGAATCTGCGATTACCAAGCTGATGTATTTACTAGGACAAAAAGTTTCGCCAAATGTTTTCAAAACAATTTTTGAAACTTCACTTCGTGGCGAGCTTTCTTAATTTTTGATAAATCTCTAAGTAAATTTTCTTTCCTCATAAATTTTGCAGTTATTTGCAACCGCAATAAAATAGAGAGGTGGCCGAGTGGCTGAAGGCGCACGCTTGGAAAGCGTGTATATGGCAACATATCGTGGGTTCGAATCCCATCCTCTCTGCAAAAAACAAAAGGCTTCTGAAAATTATCAGAAGCCTTTTTTATTTAGGTTAAAAACCATTAATGACTTTTCATTTTGTCATAAGTCGTTGTCAAAACTTTTTTGATTTTATCAGAAGCGCCGCTGAATGCTTTTTCAACAGAATCTGCGTTGTGCGTCACCACAATTGGATTTAATCCGGCTAATTTGGCTTCAATTACGCAACGTTTGTCGTCTAAGCCAAACTTGTCGCTGTTTTCATCACCAATGTGAATTTCAAGGCGCGTAATTTTATCGTCGAAACGTTTTAGTTTTTCTTCAATTTCCGCTGAAAAATGGTTCTGCATTCTCTCGTGGCCTTCAATTGTCTTGTCTGTGTTGAACTGTATTTGCATAATATTTTGTGTTTTGTTTCTATCAAATTTAGAGATTGATTTTTGATTATCAGAAGCAATTAGTAAAACATTGTGAGTAAATTTTCAAAAAAATAACTTCTTCTCAAAACTTAATTTTAAGCAATTCAGCCGAAAATAATTCCTTTTTTTGTAATTTCCCTCAAAAATAAAACCGCATTGGATTTCTGCTACTTTTGATTGGAAAACCAAAAACATATATCTTATGAAAAAGTATTTCTTCTTGCTATTCTTCTTTGCATTTTTTACCGCTTTTGCGCAAGAAAATCAGCAGATTAAAGAGGCTCAAGAACGAGAAGAACAAGAGCGCATCAAGGAATCTTTGCGAGAGGAAAAACCCGCAGACGCAAGAGAAATTGAAGAAGCTAAGAGAAAAAGAGATTCCACAAATATTACCGTTACCGTAATTGATTCTTTGTATCGCGAAGACCAATTTTACATTGGGTTGACTTATAATTTGCTTCAAAATAATCCGGATGGTGTGAGCCAAAATTCATTTTCTTCGGGATTGCACTTGGGTTTTTTAAGAGATATGCCTTTGAATAAAAGACGAAATGTGGCCATTGCAGTCGGTCTTGGTTATTCGATGAATGATTTTAGGCAAAATATAAAAATTACAGAAGTCGACGGAAATCCAAATTATGAAGTGATTGATGAAAACGAAGTTGATTTTGATAAAAATAAATTTGCGCTTCATTTTGTGGACCTTCCGATTGAATTTCGATGGAGAACCTCAACGATGCAGACGCACCGATTTTGGAGAATTTATACTGGCGTCAAATTCAGTTATCTGTTCTTGAACAAATCAAAATATGTGGACGGAAACGAAACGGTGAAAATCTTCAATAATAAGGATTTCAACAAATTTCAATATGGCGCTTACATTGCATTTGGATACAATACTTGGAATTTTCACGCTTATTATGGCTTAAATTCACTTTTAAAATCGGATGCGAAAATTGACGGAAAATCAATTGATATGAATACAATTAACATCGGGTTGATGTTTTATATCTTATAGCCAAAAATACAAAAGACTGATTTGAGGCAAAACTCCGGCGATAAATCCGGCAATTAATTCTTTTCCATCGTGCGCTTTCATCGATAATCTGGAAGTAGCGACAACTCCAACCAAAAACAAAAACGAAGCCACTAAATAAATGTGATTGACTTGTGTGTGAAGGCTAAATCCAATTACAAAAACCGCCAAAGAACTAATTCCCACCATGTGAATACTGGCTTTTAAATTGGTAAAAATCAAGAGAAAAGTTAAAATCGTGCTTGCCAAAGCTCCGAAAAAGAAGAAATACAATTCGGGTATAAATTCTTCACGAATACTCTGCGTAATTAAAATATAGAGTAAAATCATATTAATAACCAGCGGAATTTTGCGTTGCCGAATTTCAGAAAGCATAAAAGAACTTGCCCTTCCCAAAGTCATTAAAAAGTAAAACATTGAGATGGGGATTAAAATCGTCAAGATGATAATTTGAATCATTATCAAGAAAAATTCCTGATACGTATGATATCGGTCGGTTAAGAAAAAATACAGCAAAACGGCATACACCGAGATAAACATCGGATGAAAAATATAAGAAAAGATGGAGAGGAATTTTTTCATTTTTAAGCCAAAAGTAATTAGGCAAAAGCCAATAATTTACACATTTTGAAACAATTATCTAATTACTCTCATTCTCAAATTTCCTAACTAAATTACATTTTCTTCCTCATTCTCGCCACTGGAATATCTAACTGTTCTCTGTATTTTGCAATCGTTCTTCTGGCAATTGGATATCCTTTTTCTTTTAAAATATCAGCCAATTGGTCATCCGGAAGCGGTTTCTGCTTGTCTTCTTCCTCGATTACATTCTGCAAAATTTTCTTGATTTCAAGCGTAGAAACATCTTCGCCTTGGTCATTTTTCATCGCTTCCGAAAAGAATTCCTTGATTAATTTTGTACCGTATGGCGTTTCCACATATTTGCTGTTTGCCACACGAGAAACGGTTGAAATGTCCAAGCCAACCATATCAGCGATGTCTTTTAAAATCATCGGTTTTAGTTTGGTTTCATCGCCATCTAAGAAAAATTCTTCCTGATAATGCATAATTGCGTTCATCGTCACAAACAACGTTTCTTGACGCTGACGGATCGCATCGATGAACCATTTTGCTGAATCCAGCTTTTGTTTGATGAACTGAACCGCTTCTTTTTGCTGGTTAGATTTATCGCGAGATGCTTTGTAAGTCTGCATCATTTCTTGATAATCTTTCGAAATATGAAGTTCTGGTGCATTTCTTCCATTTAAGGAAAGCTCCAATTCTCCTTCGACAATTCTTATGGTAAAATCAGGGACAACGTGCTCCACCATTTTATTATTTCCGGTAAAAGCGCCTCCTGGTTTTGGGTTTAATTTCTCAATTTCGTCAATTGCTTTTTTCAATTGGTCTTGAGAAACGCCATATTTTTGAAGCAATTTATCGTAATGTTTCTTCGTAAAAGCTTCGAATTGGTGTTCTAAAATATCAATCGCCAGTTCCACAGCTTCCGTCGGAGTTTTGTGCTTTAATTGCAACAAAAGACATTCTTGCAAATCTCGTGCGCCAACTCCCGAAGGCTCTAATTCGTGAATAACGTGCAAGATTTTTTCTACGTTTTTTTCATCTGTATAAATTCCTTGCGTGAACGCCATATCGTCCACAATATCAGGAATGCTTCTTCTGATATAACCCATATCATCAATGCTACCAACTAAAAATTCTGCAATTTCACGCTCTTCATCGTTCAAGATAAACGTGTTCAATTGATTGATCAAATCTTGGTGAAAACTCACCGGTGCGGCGAACGGCATGCTTCTGTCTTCGTCGTCATCACTATAGTTATTCGCCTGAAGTTTGTAATCTGGCGTTTCGTCATTGCTTAAATATTCATCGATATTGATGTCTTCGGCATCAATTCTGTCGTTTTCGAATTCATCATAATCGTCATATTCTTCGTTTTCGAATTCGTCTTTTTCATATTCATCTTCTTCCTTCCCCGTTTCCAGCGCAGGATTTTCGACCATTTCTTCTTTTAAACGCTGTTCAAAAGCTTGCGTAGGCAATTGAATTAACTTCATCAGCTGGATTTGCTGCGGAGATAATTTCTGAGATAATTTAAGTTGTAAAAATTGCTTAAGCATTCTATGGATTTATTTGGAATTTACATTTCAAATTTAAGCATTTTCAAACAAAAATGGCACATGTTAAGATAAACTTGTGCCATTTTTGAGATGATTTTTATAAAGTATTGACTATTAAAACTCCGCATTTCCCGGAGTTCTTGGAAAAGGAATTACGTCTCTGATATTCGTCATTCCCGTTACAAACAGCACCAATCTCTCAAAACCAAGACCGAAACCGCTGTGAACCGCAGAACCAAAACGGCGCGTATCTAAATACCACCAAAGTTCTTCTTCATCGATGCCAATCACTTTCATTTTTTCGAGCAAAACGTCTAAACGCTCTTCTCTTTGTGAACCTCCAACGATTTCTCCAATTCCCGGGAAAAGAATATCCATCGCTCCAACCGTTTTCCCGTCTTCGTTCATTCGCATGTAAAACGATTTGATATTTGCCGGATAATCATAAACAATTACTGGCGATTTGAAGTGTTTTTCCACCAAATAACGTTCGTGTTCTGATTGCAAATCAGCGCCCCATTCTTCAATAATATAGTTGAATTTTTTCTTTTTATTCGGAGTTGAATTTTTCAAAATATCAATCGCTTCTGTGTAAGAAACACGTTTAAAATTGTTTTCCAACACAAAATTCAATTTCTCAAGCAAAGCCAATTCGCTTCTTTCCGCTTGCGGTTTTGATTTTTCTTCTTCTAAAAGGCGTTGTTCCAAAAACTTCAAATCGTCGCCACATTTTTCAACCGTATATTTAATTACATATTGAATAAAATCTTCGGCTAAATCCATATTGTCGTGCAAATCATTGAATGCAACTTCTGGCTCAATCATCCAAAATTCGGCCAAGTGGCGTGAAGTGTTTGAATTCTCCGCTCTAAAAGTAGGTCCAAAAGTGTAAATCTGACCCAAAGCCATTGCAAAAGCCTCGCCTTCCAATTGACCAGAAACTGTCAAATTTGTATGTTTTCCGAAGAAATCTTTTTTATAATCGATGTTTCCTTCTTCGTTTTTTGGCAAATTATCTAAAGGCAAAGAAGTTACCTGAAACATTTCGCCCGCACCTTCCGCGTCAGCACCAGTAATTACAGGCGTATTCACATACACAAAACCTTTTTCTTGAAAATATTGGTGCACCGCAAAAGACAACACCGAACGAACTCTCATAATCGCTCCAAAAGCATTCGTTCTCACACGCAAATGCGCATTCTCACGCAAGAATTCAAGCGAATGTTTTTTGGGTTGCATCGGGAATTTCTCTGGGTCAGAATCGCCTAAAATCTCCAAGCTCGTTACCTGAATTTCATATTTTTGTCCGGCACCTTTGCTTTCCGTCAATGCACCTTTCAAAGCCACCGCCGCACCAGTCGTGATACGCTTTAAAGTATCTGCCGGCGTATTTTCAAAATCCACAACACACTGAATATTATTGATAGTCGAACCGTCATTCAAGGCAATAAACTGATTATTTCTAAACGTTCTGACCCAGCCTTTTACATAAACTTCCTGCATCGTTTGAGCACTATTCAACAGCTCCTTAACTTTTGTGTGTTTCATTTTTACTAATATAAATATTCTTGAATTTATTCTTTTTTTATGAGCCAAACAATCGGCTTTTTTTAAATCATTTTCCTGCTGGCTCGCCATATCTTTTGTTCTGAACCCCAGAACAAAAGGATATTGTCGGCCATCAGGGCTAGTTGAAAACTTTTCGTTTTCTTTTAACTTCCGTCCGCCAACTGGAATCAACAGCCCGCAAAGATACTAAAAACGAAGATAAAAAAAGATGGGAAGATTCAAAGGAAAATCGGAAAGAAGCTAAAAAATTTTATACGTCAAAAAATACCTAACCCGTTTTGAAAATCGGTTAGCTAACGACAAAGTATATCGACAACGTTTGTCCCTGAAGTTTACAAGTAAGCGAATACTTTCTCAAATAGCCCCGATGGCAGGGAAGAACCTTTTCATTTTTTCTTTAAAAATGAAAAGTTCTGGAATACAGCGGGAATTGCCTTTCCTTATAAATTACTGCCGACTCGCTTCAAAAAAAAAGCCACATCCTTATGGATATGGCTCTTTTTAAATTTATTTTTAGTTTAGTCTCTTCGTCCTCCAAAAACCTGCATTGCCCAATAAATCAGGGAAGCAACTGCACCCAAAGCCGCAACAAGATAGGTTCGCGCAGCCCATTTCAGGGAATCTTCAGCTCCGGCATATTCTTGCTGGCTCAACATATTTTTATTTTTTAGCCAAGCCAAAGCGCGGTTGCTGGCGTCATATTCAACGGGCAACGTAACCACGCTAAAAATAGTGGCGATGGTCATCAAGGCAAGACCGGCAACGGCAACATAAAATCCGGCTCCGATACCTGCGGCGGCACCCAAAACCAAACCGATAATAATCAGCCATTGCGAAATTGGCGCAGCAACATTCACCATCGGAACCATTTTTGAACGCATCGTCAGCCATTGATAAGCTTGGGCGTGTTGCACAGCGTGACCCACTTCGTGCGCGGCAACGGCTGCAGCTGCGGCATTCCTTTGGTTGTAAACGGCTTCGCTCAAGTTCACGGTTTTATCTGACGGATTATAATGGTCTGTCAAACGCCCGGAAGTTGAAATCACGCGAACGCCTGAAATTCCGTGGTCAGCGAGCATTTTTTCGGCAATTTCTGCACCGCTCATTCCGTTGCGAAGATGCACTTTTGAATAATGCTCAAATTTGCTTTGCAGTTTTGCACTGACCGCCCAACTGACTAAAGCGATAACTCCGAGTAAAATATAATATCCTATCATTTTTGATTTAAAATTTAATGATTGAAAGATTTAAAATTCTTTGTGTATAGAAAGCAAGAACCTCGCCAATTTAGCGAGGTTCTTAGTATTATGAAAGTTTGTCAGTGATAAATTTTTCTTAAAAATTTGAGCTTTGCGAAACTTTGCGAAACCTTACAATCTTTGCGTTAAAAAACTGTTGTTGAGAAATAAACGCAAAGAGAAGAAAAAGAAATCGCAAAGATCCGCAAAGAAAAACTTCCGAGTCTTACCCAACCAAGTTGATGATTTTCCCAGGAACGATAATCACTTTTTTAGGCGTGGCTCCGTCCAGTTGCTTGATGGTTCTTTCATCTTTCATCACGATTTCTTCAATTTCTGCCACCGTCAAATCTAATGGAAGGTTCATTGTGAAACGCATTTTTCCATTAAAAGAAACCGGATATTCTTTGTTGCTTTCTACCAAATATTCTGGATTAAATCTTGGGAAAGGAACCGTTGAAATACTTCCAGAATGTCCTAATTTTTCCCACAATTCTTCAGCAATGTGAGGCGCGTACGGAGAAATTAAAATGGCCAACGGCTCTAAAATCGAACGTTCGTGGCAGTTTTGCGCAGTCAATTCGTTCACGGCAATCATAAAAGAACTCACCGAAGTGTTAAAAGAGAAATTCTCGATATCTTCTTGCACTTTTTTGATGGTTTTGTGCAATGTTTTCAAGGCTTCTGGCGTCGCAGGATTTGAGTTTACAATCAAACCTGATTCGTCAAAATACAATCTCCATAGTTTTTTCAAGAACCCGAAAACACCTGTGATTCCGGCAGTATTCCAAGGTTTTGCCTGCTCTAACGGACCTAGGAACATTTCGTATAAACGTAAGGTATCGGCTCCGTATTCTTCGCAGATGTCGTCTGGGGTTACTACGTTTAAAAATGATTTCGACATCTTTTCTACTTCTCTCTTGACTACATACTTATTCTTTACATTTAAATTATAAAGACTTGCGAACTTGAATTCATCTTTGTAAATATTATGATTTTTAAATCTTTCAAAATCTAATTCATTTGTTATTGGATTAACTAAAGAACTATCAATTCTTACTTGATAATAATTGATAGAAATTAGAAATCTCCTTAATTGATTTTTATATGAAGGATTCAATTCTTGTAGTTCATTTACAAAAACATCTTCTAAATTTTTAAGTTGCGATAATGTAGAAAAATCATCAGAGGTTAAATTCTTTTTTATTTTTCTTTCCACATCATATAAAATATCATCTGTTTTATCTTGTAAACCCAAAGCATCTTCAACCCAGATTGGATTACTAAAAAATTGATAATCTACATATCCTATTTTGTCTTTTACATCAATAATCTTTTTATAAAAGTCATAATCAATTAATAATTTAGGCTTATTAAGCTCACTATCTTTAATGTATTCTGTTTCCGTAGTCTTAACTTGAGTTAAGTTAAAACTAACAACATTGACATAGGAGCTCATCCCCAAAATCATTCCCTGATTGATCAATTTCTTGAACGGTTCTTCCTGATTGACAAAACCTCTGTCCTTCAAAAATTTGTTCCAGAAACGGGAATACAACAAGTGGCCTGTGGCGTGCTCGCTTCCTCCTATATATAAATCGACATTCTGCCAATAGTTTTGTGCTTCGTCAGAAACAAATTCGTCATTATTATGCGCATCCATATAACGCAACCAATACCACGAACTTCCTGCCCAACCTGGCATGGTATTTAATTCTAAAGGAAAAATTGTTTTATCGTCAATCAACTGAGTACTGACAACTTCATTCTGAACACTATCCCAAGCCCACTCGGTTGCGTTTCCTAAAGGCGGTTGTCCATCTTCAGTTGGCAAATATTTCTCCACTTCCGGAAGGCGGATCGGCAGGTGCTGGGTTGCAATCATCTGTGGCAATCCGTTTACATAATAAACAGGAAACGGCTCGCCCCAATATCTTTGGCGGGAGAAAACGGCATCACGCAAACGGTAATTTGTTTTTCCTTTTCCTTGGTTTAATTCTTCCAAAGCTTCGATGGCTTTTTTGGTGGCTTCCTTGTAATTCAATCCGTTTAGGAAATCTGAATTATCAATCACCACATTGTCTTTTGAACCGTAAGCTTCTTCTGAAATATCTACGTTCTCAAAAATATTTTTAATTTCAATATCAAAGTGTTTTGCGAAAGCATAATCGCGTTCGTCGCCACAAGGAACGGCCATCACGGCTCCAGTTCCGTAACCTGCCAAAACATAATCGCCAATCCAAACCGGAATAGCTTCTTTGGTAAAAGGATGTTCGGCATAAGCGCCTGTGAAAACGCCCGAAATCGTTTTTACATCGGCCATTCTTTCACGCTCGCTACGTTTTGCAGTGGCTTCTACGTAAGCATCGACAGCTTGTTTTTGCTCTGGAGTTGTGATTTTTGAAACCAAATCATGTTCTGGCGCCAAAGTCATAAATGTTACTCCGAAAATCGTGTCAGGTCTTGTCGTGAAAACTTCAATAACGTGTTCGTTAGTTTCGTCTCCGCTTAAAATATAATCAACCGCATTTCGTTCAAATTCTGAATCTTTCACTTTAAAAGTAACCGAAGCTCCAACCGATTTTCCAATCCAGTTTCTTTGGTTTTCTTTCAGAGATTCTGTCCAATCGATGGTATCCAAACCTTGAAGCAAACGTTCAGCATAAGCGGAAATTCGCATGCTCCATTGTGTCATTTTCTTGCGGATTACAGGATGCCCTCCACGTTCTGAAACACCGTTTACGATTTCGTCGTTTGCCAAAACAGTTCCCAATGCCGGACACCAGTTGACTTCGGTTTCGGCAAGGAATGTTAATCTGTATTTTAGTAAAATTCTTTCTTGTTCTTCTTTTGAGTAGGATTTCCAGTCTTCTGCAGAGAATGTTGGAATATTATCGTCAGAAACCGCGTTTACTTTTGCGTTTCCGTTTTCTTCAAAATCCATCACCAATGTCTTGATATCACGGGCTTCGTTGGCATCTTTATCGTACCAAGAATTGAACAGTTGGATGAAAATCCACTGCGTCCATTTGTAATAATCGGCGTTTGAAGTACGAACTTCTCTACTCCAATCAAAAGAAAAACCGATTTTATCTAATTGTTCTCTGTAACGGGCGATATTCTCCTTAGTCGTTTTATCAGGATGCTGGCCGGTTTGAATGGCATATTGTTCAGCCGGAAGTCCGAAACTGTCGTATCCTTGTGGATGCAAAACGTTGAAACCTTGGTGGCGTTTGAATCGTGCATAAATGTCAGAAGCGATGTAACCTAGTGGATGCCCAACGTGCAAGCCGGCTCCAGATGGATAAGGAAACATATCCAAAACATAATATTTTGGCTTGTCTGAATTATTTTCTGCAGCAAAGGTTTGGTTCTCGGCCCAATATTTCTGCCAGTTTTTTTCTATCTCGTTAGGATTGTATTTCATTTTTCTTTCAGTTCAAGGTTTTGGGTTCAGGGTTTTAGGGCTGAACGTTTATGTTTTGAGAATTTCCGCAGTCAAAATAATATTTTTACCATCTTCTTGTGATAGGAATATTATTTGTTTGCTTATTGTCGCCATTTTTATTTCTAAAGGTAAATTTGTTTTTATAAATGGTATTAAATCTTCATTAATTTTAAAAAGACTTCCATTCATATTATCTTTTATAAATGAAACTTCTTCATTTGTTATTAATTCAAAATCAAGAATCTTAGTTGATATTTTTTTGTCATTATTTATGTCTAAATATACTTTTGCTATTTTCCATAAATTTTCATAGGTAATCAAAAATAACAGAAAAAGCACACCTAAAAAAATGTAAAGTCCATTTAAAAAAGTAAAATTAAGTTTTATAAAAAACGAACTTAGTACCATCATTAATGAGAGAAAAAGAATTATTTTAAAGAAACTTTTGTAATAGATGCTTATTAAACGGAACTCAAAACTTATTGATTTTTTTAAAATATTTTTTTCTTCGTGTGTCAATCTTGTGTTGCTCATTTATTTTTTTATCTTAAAAGAATTCCCTCGCAATGACTTCATACAAAAAAAATCAATTCGAAGTCGCAAATTTACGTTTATTGTACGAAAGTCAAAACTTTGAGCGTTATAAACTGTGTTTAAAGAAATTCTTTATTATTTTTACGGCTTAAATTAAAATCTATGGCATCTTCTTTCGAAAAATTTCAAAAGCGACGACTTATTTCTTCCTATTTCTCTGTGGTATTGAGTGTTTTCTTGGTACTTTTTTTATTGGGAATTTTGGGGTTATTTGTAATCAATTCTAAGAAATTATCGGATGATTTCAAGGAAGAAATTGCAATGTCGGTTTATTTTAAAAATGAAGCAACGGACAGTATTATCAACGCTTTTGACACGGAAATCAAAACTTCAAAGTTCGTGAAATCGTATGAATACGTGACGAAAGAACAAGCGGCGAAGCAGCATACCGATATTATCGGTGAAGATTTTATGGCGTTTTTGGGCGAAAATCCTTTGGAAAACTCTTTTGATATTCACTTGAAAGCCGATTATATCGTGACGGATAGCATCAAACAATTTGAGACAAAAATTTTGGAAAACCCGATGGTTTCTGATATCGTTTATGACAAAGTTTTGGTGAATTTGGTTAATGACAATATTCAAAAAATCAGTTTTTGGATTTTAATTGCCAGCGGATTTTTGGCTCTGGTAGCGGTTTTATTGATTAATAGCTCGATGCGACTTTCGATTTACTCGAATCGTTTTATCATCAAAACAATGCAAATGGTTGGCGCGACGAAATCATTTATCAGAAAGCCATTTATTTGGAGAAGCATAAAATTAGGCGTAATTGGTTCTGTTTTGGCGATTATTGCCTTGATGGGCGTTTTGTATTACGTGGACACCAATTTCCCGAATTTAAACATTTTGGAAGACCAATTCATGATTTCGATGGTTTTGGTTGGCGTGCTGCTGGTGGGAATTTTGATTACTTGGTTCAGCACTTTCTTTGCAACGCAACGTTTCTTGAATTTAAGAACCGACGACCTTTATTAGACTGCTTAGACAAATTAGATTATTAGACTTTAAGACATAATATTATGAATAAAGATACAAATAAAAACGAATTCCTTTTTGAGAAGGTTAATTACAAATTTCTATTAATTGGAATTGCAGTAATCACGCTTGGATTTATCTTGATGTCAGGCGGTGGAACGGATAATCCAGCGGTTTTTAGCGACAAGATTTTTGATTTCAGAAGAATTAAATTGGCGCCAACGACAGTTTTGATTGGTTTTGGAATCACGATTTATGCGATTTTAAAAAACCCAAAGAAAAATTAGCGAATTAGCGCATTTTCTAATTAGCTCATTCGCTAATAATAATTTTATTACATGGATTTAATTCAAGCTATTTTAATCGCCATTGTCGAAGGTTTAACAGAATATTTGCCGGTTTCATCAACTGCTCACATGGGATTCACTGCCTCACTTTTAAATATGGAGGAAAGTGAATTCTTAAAAATGTTTCAGGTTTCGATACAATTTGGTGCGATTTTATCAATTGTTGTACTTTATTGGAAGAAATTCTTTGACTTTAGTAACTTAAATTTCTATCTAAAATTAATTTTTGCTGTGATTCCAGCGTTAGTTTTGGGGTATCTTTTTGATGATAAAATTGAAGCCGTTTTAGGAAATCAAATCGCCATTTCATCGGTTTTGGTTTTGGGCGGCATTGTTTTGTTGTTTGTAGATAATTGGTTTAAAAATCCAACTATTGTTGATGAAAAAGAAATTTCAGTAAAAAAAGCTGTCATTATTGGTTTTTGGCAATGTTTGGCGATGATGCCCGGAACAAGCCGTTCTGCAGCGTCCATAATTGGCGGAATGACACAAGGTTTGAGCAGAAAAGCATCTGCTGAATTCTCTTTTTTCTTGGCTGTTCCTACGATGTTAGCCGTGACGGTTTATTCGATTTTTGTAAAAACTTGGGGAAAAGGAACGCCAACGGAAATGAAAGGTTATGAGATGATTTTTCAGGACCAAAATCATATTACTTTATTCGTAGTTGGAAATATTGTGGCTTTTGTCGTGGCTTTAATTGCGGTGAAAACGTTCATCAATCTTCTGACCAAATATGGATTTAAATTTTGGGGCTGGTACCGAATCATAATTGGAATCGCTCTATTAATTTATTTTACTTACTTTAAATAATGAAATTATCCGTACAAGATTTTCAAGAAGGACAAGTTTTATTAATTGACAAGCCATTAAATTGGACATCCTTTCAAGCGGTTAATAAATTAAAATACACCTTAATTAACAAAGTAGGACTTCCAAAGAAATTTAAAATCGGTCATGCCGGAACTTTAGATCCGTTGGCTTCAGGATTGCTTTTGGTTTGTACCGGAAAATTCACCAAAAGAATTACCGAATTACAAGGCCAAGCCAAAGAATATACAGGAACAATCACGGTTGGAGGCACAACGCCATCTTATGATTTGGAAACTGAAATCAACGAAACTTTTCCAACTGAACATATTACGGAAGAATTAATTTGCGAAACCGTAAAACAGTTTTTGGGAGAAATTGACCAGCGTCCACCGATATTTTCCGCTCTAAAAAAAGACGGAATTCGCTTATACGAACACGCGAGAGCGGGCGAGGAAATTGAAATTCCAACAAGAAAAACAGTTATTCACGAATTCGAAATTACCAGAATTGCTTTGCCCGAAATCGACTTCAGAGTAGTTTGTAGCAAAGGAACTTATATTCGTTCATTGGCTTTTGATTTTGGAAAAGCCTTGAATTCTGGCGCGCATCTTTCGGCTTTGCGAAGAACAAAAATTGGCGATTATAAAGTGGAAGACGGTTATGATTTAGAAGCTTTTGTGGATTCTATTTCTGAAAAAAAAGAATAATTATGAAAAAAGTAATCCTTCTATTTCTTTTAGGTTTTACGTATTTATCAAACGCTCAAATAAATCCATCTGATTTAAAAACAGGCGATTTTATTTTCCAAGATATGGATTGCGGTCCTTTATGTGATGCGATTGAAGCCGTTACTGAAGGTTACAAAGGAAACGATTTCAGCCATATGGGATTGGTTTACAAAAAAAATGATACGATTTATATTATCGAAGCGGCGGGTTCTGCGGTTCGATTAAATACGTTGGAAAAATTTTCGAAAAACACAAAAAAACCAATGTACATCGGAAGAGTCAAAAAGAAATATGAAAAAATAATTCCAGAAGCGATTTCTTTTTCTTTGGAACAAATTGGAGTTCCGTATGACGATGATTATGTTTATGACAATGAAAAATATTATTGTTCCGAATTGATTTATGATGCTTTTAAAAAGGCAAATAACAAAAAACCGTTCTTTCAGTTATTTCCAATGACTTATAAAGAACCGGGAACGAATGATTTTTTCCCAGCTTGGATTGAATATTACAAAGCAATTGGAAGCGAAATTCCGGAAGGAAAACCGGGTTGTAATCCTGGTGGAATGTCAACTTCGGATAAAATTTTTATTTTGGGAACTTTAAAATAGAACACAGCTTGCATAGATTTACAAAAATTATGTCTGTGGAAATCTGAGAAATCTGTGTTGAAATTTTTTCAAATTACTCTTGAATATCAATCAAACGCATCATCTCCAAAAGTTCATTTTGAGCACTCAAACCTTTGTCGTGCAGATACCACATTTGCAATTCAGTTTTGATGGTTTCGTCTAAAATGCCATGTTTTTCTTTGTAGTTTTTTACCAGATCAAAAGCTTCTTTCGGTCTTGGCCCCCAATCTGATAAAACTTCTAAAGTATCTGCATCCAGAATAATTAACTTCGGAATTGACTTTCCACCATTGGTTAAAAATTGATTCATCAATGCTTCATTTTCGTCACGAAGCACGATTTTAAAATCAATATTATCCGACAAAACTTCCATTTTGTGCATAATCGGAAGCAATTGCGCTGCGTCGCCACACCAACCTTCAGAAATTACCAGCCAAAGATATTTTTTTTTTAAAAGTTTTAATCGTTCTACATTTTCTGGAGTTATAACAATTGTTTTCTCCAAACGATTCATTCGGGTTTCGTTCAAATTGCTGTAATGCAACAAATCTTCTGACTGGGAATTTCCTGTTGATTTTCCTTCCGAAAGTAAATCCGTAACCACTTTTCTATATTCAAAATAAGTCAAGCTTTTGTCCAAACTATTTTTAATTATATCTTTCATAACTTTGATTTTACAATACAAAATTAAATCTAAAAAACGGATTTACTTTTTTTTCAGCAACTTATTCCAAAAAAACAGATAATGACTATATTTGCACAACTTTTAGTAAATTACTCAAACGATTTACGCAAAAGAAAAACTAAAACACAGCTATGAAATATAAAAGAATCCTTCTGAAATTAAGCGGAGAGGCCTTGATGGGCGACAGACAATATGGTATCGATCCAGCAAGATTGGCTGAATATGCAGAAGAAATTAAAGAAATCCACGACAAAGGCGTAGAAATTGCAATCGTGATTGGAGGAGGAAATATTTTTCGCGGTGTTGCCGGAGCAAGCAACGGAATGGATCGCGTTCAAGGCGATTATATGGGAATGCTGGCAACCGTTATCAACGGAATGGCACTTCAAGGCGCTCTTGAAGACAAAGGAATGCTGACGCGTTTGCAAACAGCCTTGAAAATTGAAGCAATTGCAGAGCCTTACATCAAAAGAAGAGCGGTTCGTCACCTTGAAAAAGGAAGAATTGTTATTTTTGGAGCCGGAACTGGAAATCCGTATTTTACAACAGATACTGCAGCAGTTTTAAGAGGTGTGGAAGTGCACGCTGATGTGATTTTAAAAGGAACTCGCGTCGATGGAGTTTATACTTCTGACCCAGAAAAAAATGCTGATGCGGTTAAATTCGACACGATTTCTTTTGAAGACGTTTTGAAAAAAGGATTGAACGTAATGGACACAACGGCTTTCACTTTAAGCCAAGAAAACGAATTGCCAATCGTTGTTTTTGACATGAACAAAAGAGGAAACCTTCTAAAAATCTGCGAAGGACAAAATATTGGAACAGTAGTTAATGTATAATTTTTAGACTGCTTAGACTTCTTAGATTGCCAGACAGTCTAAAAATCTAACCATCTAATACTCTAAAAATCTAAAAGATGACTGAAGAAATTGATT
Organism: Flavobacterium qiangtangense; assembly: GCF_042658345.1. Classification (NCBI taxonomy): domain Bacteria; kingdom Pseudomonadati; phylum Bacteroidota; class Flavobacteriia; order Flavobacteriales; family Flavobacteriaceae; genus Flavobacterium; species Flavobacterium qiangtangense. Next base: position 55,570 of record NZ_JBHSQB010000008.1, on the reverse strand, counting down.
TTATATTAGACAGCACAAAAGAATCTATGGAAGGTTCCATTGCGCACCTTGAAAAAGAATTTTTAAATATCCGTGCTGGAAAAGCGAGTCCTGCGATGTTGGGAAGCGTTTTTGTGGATTATTATGGCTCACAAACGGCTTTGTCTCAGGTTTCAAAAGTGAGTGTTCCAGATGCGAGAACGATTACGATTCAGCCTTTTGAGAAAAATATGATTCAGCCGATCGAAAAAGCAATTCAAGTTGCAAATATCGGGTTTAACCCAATGAACAATGGCGATATGATCATCATCAGCGTACCGCCGTTAACAGAAGAGCGCCGTCGTGATTTGGCTAAACAAGCAAAAGCGGAAGCAGAGGATGCAAAAATTGGCGTGAGGAATGTTCGTAAAGACTCTAATTCTGATATTAAGAAACTAGAAAAAGAAGGAACTTCTGAAGACATTTGCAAAAGCGCAGAAGACGAAGTTCAGAATTTGACTAATGCTTACATTAAAAAAATCGACGAACTTTTGGCTAATAAAGAAGCTGAAATTATGAAAGTTTAATCTTTCAGATTAAAAATATTAAAATCCACTTAAACAGTGGATTTTTTTTGTTTAAGTAGATTACATTTGCAACTGTAACAAATCTGGATTTTAATCGTCTTATATTCAAATTTCCCTTGATGAGATTTCTCACTTTTTTGATTCTTTTTTTCTCGGTTGCTGTGCAAGCGCAATTTCAGATTTCTGGAATCGTGAGAGACGAAAGCACGAAAAAACCACTTCCTTTTGCTACAATTGCTGCCGAAAATAATTCTACGATTACTGATGTTGACGGAAAATTTATCTTGTTTACAAAAGCAGAAGTACATTTGTTTTCAGTTTCTTACATTGGTTATAATTCAAAAAATAATATCTCGAAAGGTTTTAAAAAGCATTTTGAAATATATCTCTCTCCAAAGGCTGAAAATTTAGAAGAAGTTTTAGTTGCTTCATCAGAAAATCCTGCAAATGAGATAATTCGAAAGGCAATTCAGAACAAAAAAAATAACGATCCGCAAAAAAAATTAAACAGTTTTCAATTTAAGACTTATAACAAGTTGGTTGTAACGGCAGATCCAGATTCGATTGATGGACGAATTGATTCGGTTTTTGTTGAAAAATATTCGGGACGAGTTTTTAAAGAAATCGATTCTTCTGATTATAATTTCAAGAAAATAATTGACAAACAGCATTTGTTTCAGACCGAAAAAGTATCACAATTTCAGTTCAGCAACAATCGTTTGAAGGAAACAATTTTAGGAACCAGAATGGCCGGATTAAAGAATCCGATTTATGAAATTATTGCTTTTAACCTGCAGTCATTTTCAGTTTATGACTTGAAATATGAGCTTTTTGAAACCAAATATAACAGTCCGATTGCTCCAGATGCGTTTTCTGACTATCGCTTCAAACTGCTTGATACGGTAAAAATCGAGAACAGAAATGCTTATATGATTTATTTCAAGCCAAGGAAAAAAAGCAAGACTTTTGGTTTGGAAGGAGTTCTTTATATTGATCAAGAAAACTTTGCTGTTGCCAGAGCAATTATGCGAATTCGTGCAGTTTTAGACATTTCTGCCACACACGAATTCAAATATTTGGAAGATCAACAAATGTGGTTTCCAACACAAAAAGAATTCAAAATTGTCAAAGGGAAAAATGATGATGACATTAGAATTTTAGGTGGAACCATAAAATTTGAAGGTGATTTTGACGAAACAAAAAACCGCAAGAAAGAAGCTTCTGATTTTACTTATTTACTTTCAAAATCGTACAATTTCGACCAAGAATATAATGTTCCGATTAAAATCAGGCATGCGGCAGTTTCTCTTGAAGTAAAGAATGACGCTATAAACAAAGAAGAATCATTTTGGAATAAATACAGAATTGACACGCTCGACCTCAGGAGCGAACGAACTTATTTTGCCTTAGACAGTATTGCTGAAAAAGAAAAATTTGAGAAAAAATTGCGTCTCGGCAGAAAAATTTTGAATGGATACATTCCAATTGGTCCAGTAGATTTAGACCTTCGCTATCTTTTGAGTTATAACAATTATGAAGGATTTCGATTAGGTTTGGGCGGTGTTACCAATGAAAAATTTTCGAATAAATTTAGGTTAGAAGCTTACACGGCTTATGGTACAAAAGATGGTGAAATAAAATACAGTATCGGTGGCGCAGTTCGTCTAGGTATTTTTTCAAACACTTGGATTGGTGGAAGTTATACAGATGATGTTCGAGAAATAGGTAGCACGTCTTTTGCGATTGACAAGCGCGTTTTTAAGATTTATGATCCTCGACCAATCAACTTAAGTACGTTTTACAATCATAAAACGTGGCGCGGTTATATTGAAACAAAAATTATCCCAAAAACAGAAAGTATCTGGCAATTGACGCACAGCAGAATTGAACCAAAATTCAATTATGTGTATAATCTTGATGGAAAATTGTACAATAATTATGACATGACCACGGCGATGTTTGCCTTGCAATGGAATCCTTTCAGCGATTATATGCAAACTCCCACAGGAAAATTAGAAATTGAAAAAAGGTATCCGAAGTTTACATTTCAGTTTACACAAGCGCTTCCAAAAGTGTTTGAAAACGACTTTCAGTTTTCGAAATTAGATGTTCGTGCTGAATATGAAAAGAAATATCTGAACGGGCAAAAAACTTCTTTTTTGATGGAAGCCGGTTATGCTTTAGGCGATGTTCCGATTTCGCATTTGTACAATACTTCGCCAAATAGCCTTACGAAAGAAAAACTGATTCAGCGTATTACCATTTCTGGAAAAAACAGTTTTGAGACGATGTATTTCAATGAGTTTTTCTCTAGCAAATATGCAATGTTTCAGTTGAAACACGGTTTCAAAAGAGTGACACTTTTCAAGAATATCAAACCTTCTGCAGTGTTAGTTACTCGTGCGGCTTGGGGTGATATGGAAAAACCAGAACAGCACGTTGGACTCGATTATAAAACCTTAAAAGATGGTTATTTTGAATCTGGAATCGAGTTAAATCAAATCTACAAATTCATCGGATTGTCTGGATTTTATAGATATGGACCAAATCAGCTTCCGAAATTTGAAGATAATATTTCTATAAAATTAACCGTGATTCTGAACTTAGGAATTTAATGGCTTGATACAAATTTCAATCCGATTATTGATGCAATTAAAGTTGAAAGGAAGAAGATTCTCCAAAAAGTTGCTGGTTCTTTGAAGATTAAAATTCCCACTAAAACAGTTCCAACAGCACCAATTCCGGTCCAAACGGCATAAGCTGTTCCGATTGGAAGCGTTTGTGTTGCTTTATAAAGTAGCGCCATGCTAATCGTCAAACAAACAAAAAATCCCACCATCCAGAGTGTGGATTCTGTTCCCGAAGTTTCTTTGGCTTTGCCTAAACAAGATGCAAAACCTACTTCAAATAATCCGGCGATAATCACTAAAATCCAATTCATTTCGATGTTTTTTAAATATATAAAACCTGCCGAACTCGAAAGTCAGGCAGGTTTATTAGAATTAATATTAACGTAAATCTATAAATAATCCAAGTGCAAAAGTATTGCTTTTTCTAGCTTATGGCTTAATAATTAACACAGATGGCGTGTTATTTAACCAAACGCTTTGCGAATCAACTAATTTTTTCCAACTGTCTAAACTGATGATCATCAAATCTTGGTTTTCCAAAAATTCTTTTTTCATCGTTTTTTCGTTTGACATGGTGATATGATTTGGTGCAATCTGCTCAATTGAACGAATACTTTCCTTGATTTCAGAATTATTTTTTATTTCTCCGGCGGTATCTAAAATCGTAATTTGAGATCCGTTATTGTGAATTAATTTCTGAGCATATTCTATTAAAAATTTATCGTCGGCAGAAAACAGCGGCATAAAAACCTGGTCGATTTCTTCCAAACTTTTATCAACTAAAATTCCCACTGGCATTTTGCTGTAAGCGACGATATGACGCGTTCTTTCGTCAAACGGAGAATTTTCAAACAAGCCCTCTTTTCCTGATAATTTGTCAATTAAACGGTCTGGATTTATGATTCTTGTGGTATAACCCAAAACCCTTCCGAGTAGCGTTCCTTCGAAAATTGACTGTCCCAAACCAATCAAAAGCAAATCAAATTCGCCTTGATTCGCGATTTCTGTAATATCAGAATCCACGTCCACAGAAGCTTTGAAAAGCGTGACGATTTTTTGTTCCAAATTTTCGGCTTCGTTTATGATTGGCTTAAAAATTTCTTGTTCGTAATGATTCGCTTCAAATCCGTGTAATTCATTACTTGAAGACAGGTGCATCGTGGTTACCATTGCGTTTCCGTTCTGTTTTTTGACCAAACTATTGGCTACTTTCAGTAATGCAATTCCTCTCTCCGGAACGGCAAAAGATAGTAAAATCTTGTATTTTGCTTTGTTCGAAATATTTTCTGGAATCATTGAATTTCCGGTTTTAAAAATATAATTGATTAAATCTAATGCGGGTCCGGTCATAAAAGTGGTCACCAAAGCCATAATTACCATCATCGTGAATATCATCGGAGAAAGTACTCCTAGCTCGTATCCGATATTAAGAACAATCAGTTCCATCAAACCTCTGGTATTCATCAAAGCACCGATGTATAAAGAATCGCGCCAATTTTGACCTACGAATTTTGCAGCCAAAGTACTTCCCAAAAACTTTCCGATCACGGCAACCGCAATAATTAATCCGGTGATTTTCCATAAATAAGGATCATCTAAAAGTCCGATTTCAGTTCTTAATCCGGTGAAAACGAAGAACAACGGAAGCAATATGATTAATGCAATATCTTCCACTTTTTCGATAAAAATACTTCTGAATTTGGCACTTTCTGGCATAATTACTCCAGCCATAAAAGCTCCGAATAAAGCGTGAATTCCGATAACTTCAGTCACATACGCAGAAATTATCAAGGTCAAAAAGAAAATGGCAACGACAGGTTTGCTCAATGCTTTTCTGGAAGAATATAAATCTCCTACTCTTTTCAAGAACGGTTTCACGATCCAAATCATCAGAAATACGTAAGTTACTGCCAAGGCAATAATATATAGCGAACTGACGAACGATCCGGCTTTTACAATCGCAATTACTGCTGCCAAAATACACCAAGCGGTGATGTCGTCTGCGGCTGCGCAAGTTATCACGATGCTTCCCAATTTTGTCTTGTGAATGCCACGTTCTTGAACGATTCTTGCCAAAACCGGAAACGCCGTGATGCTCATCGCGATTCCGCAAAAAAGTGCAAATGATAAAAATTCAACACCTGCTGGAGCAAAAGTTTCGTACATAAAATAGGCTAATCCAATTCCCAACGTGAACGGAAAAATGATGCTGGCGTGGCTGATTACAACGGCATCGTGCGCTTTATTTCTAAGAACTTTTAGATCCAATTCCATCCCGATGACGAACATGAAAAGAATCAATCCGATTTGGCTCAAGAATTGCAAGTTTCCGAGTGAAGCCACGGGAAAAAGCGTGTCTTTAAATTCTGGAAAATACAATCCTAATAATGAAGGTCCGAGCACGATTCCAGCGATGATTTCACCTACGACAGAAGGCTGTCCGATTTTTCTACAAATCCATCCGAAGAATCTTGCGACTAAAATAATGGTCAAGATTTGGGCCAATAAAATCGCCAACGGATGTTGCAAACTGTGTTGCATTGAATCAAGAAATTCGGCCCAATCTGTTTTATCTGAGGTTTTTTCTATGATAGTTCTTCCCGCTTCCAAATGTTTTCCTTCGTTCAAAAACCAGTAAATGACTAGTGAAAAAACAGCGATTAGAACCACGTAGAAAATGGAGTTTTTATGTTTGCGCATGATGTGGTTATTTTGCGCAAATATCTACATTGAAATGGTTTTACAAATTGATTTTGTAAAATAGTTTTTGGCAATTGTAATGAGACGGCAGAATTTTGTAATGAAACTTAAAGGTTGATTTTGCAGAGGAAGTCTGACCGATAAATATCGCTTAAAAACAACACCATATTTTTTCCAGATTTGTCTAAAATTGTGGTGGTAATTTCATCGTGGGCAAAAAATTTCACGGCAGACATTGCCAAAATATCCTTTTTATTAATTCTACAAAAATCTGCTTTTGGAAGTTGGGCAATCAATTTTGCGAACGTAATATTCTTCAATAAAATGGAATTTCCGTCTTTCATCAAAACTTCTTTGTCACGACTGTCGCTTTCAGAAGGCTGGATATGAATGATTTGGTCGAAAAAAAGAAGCGCTTTTCCTTTGTCGGTATTAAGTTGTACAAACTTTTTATTTGTTGTTTTTTTATTGACTTTTTCCAAAGCTTTTGAAACCGCTTTCTGCAAACGATCTTTTTTCACAGGCTTTGTGATGTAATCAATCGCTTCAATATCAAAGGCTTCTGCGGCGTATTCTTTGTAGGCCGTTGTAAAAATTACCATTTTGTCTTTCAGCAAATTGGCCACGCTCAAACCGTCCATTCCCGGCATTTCGATATCGGTTATGACCAAATCAAAATCGAGGTTTTTCATTTCTGCGAGCAATTTTTCGGGATTGTCAAATGACTTCACGATTTCCAGTTCTGGAATTTGTTCGCAGAGCATTTTTAAGTACGTCAGTCCTGGCAATTCATCGTCCAGAAGCAAGCATTTGAGCTTTGTATTCAAGGAGGTCAATTTTTAAGTGAGCAATATAAACATCGTCTTCGATAAATTTATCGAGCTTGAAATTATTGTTGTAAATTATTTTCAATCGCTGTTCTAACGTATTGGATCCCAAACCGCTGTTGTCTTTTTTCAACGTTTTATGATCGGAGATTTTATTAGAAACTGTCAAATAAAAACTGCTTTCCTTAAACTCAAAAACAATTGAAATAAACGCGTCTGGGCTTTTTAAATCGGCGTGTTTGAAGGCATTTTCTATTAAATCGATGGAAATCATCGGAGCCAAAATGTCTTGTTCATAAAGCATTTCACCTTCCTTAATTTTGGTCTTTACTTTCAACTCAAAAAGCGGACTCACCTTGATTTTATTGATTTCGATCAAGTTTAAGGCAAATTCAATTTCTTCTCTTGGAGAGACAAATTTTTTCTGACTTTCGTATAAAATGTAATCCAAAACGTTTGCCAATTTATCAAGCGCGTGATAGGTTTGATAGGCGTGCGACTGAATAGAATTCAAAATATTTTTAAAAAGATGCGGGTTTAATTTCGATTCTAAAGTTTCTAATTTCAAACCATTTACCTTCAATTCCAATGAATTGTATTTTTCTTCAAACTCGTTTTTTTGCGTTTTGGCTTGGTTCAATTTATAGACCAAAAGCAAAATCCCGACAACAAGAAGAATGATGAGAATAATCCCAATTACATAGAGCGTGTTTGAGATTAAGACGTCCGTTTTCATTTCGATTTTTTTGTAAAATTAGGCAAATTTAAGTTTCAAAATTCTTAAACCTGAATCTGTCTTTCAATTTGAGTATCCAATGAAATAAAAGTTTCTGTTCTGGAAACACCTTCAATCGCCTGAATTTTAGTATTTAACAATTGCATTAAATGTTCATTGTCTCGACAGATAATTTTTATTAGAATCGACCAATTTCCGGTCGTGTAATGACATTCTAAAACTTCCGGAATTTTTCTCAATTCTTTTACAGCTTCTAAATTTCGAGCGGCTTTGTCTAAATAAATTCCGACGAAAGCCATTGTGCTGTAACCCAAAACTTTTGGGTTTACCACAAATTTTGAACCCGAAATAACTCCTGTTTGTTCCAATTTTCTCAATCTTTGGTGAATTGCCGCACCAGAAATTCCGATTTTATTTGCAATCTGAAGAATTGGTTTTCTGGCATCATCCATTAAATCTCGAAGAATCTCTTTATCGATACCGTCAATTTCTATTTGTAAGGAATTTATTTTCATCGCTGTTTATTTATAACTAAAATCCGATAATTAATATATTTTAGGAATCAAATATAATAAAATTACGAAGAAAATTAACTTAGATTAAAAAAATCAATCTTCAAGGTAGGGTTTTACAAAAGTCAGTTGTTACATAGATATCAGAAGACGAACTATTTAATTTTACTAACTAAATTGAACAAAATCATGAAAACGAATTTTACAAAATTAGGATTGCTTTTCTTTGCAATCATCGGATTATCAAGTTGTATTACAGAAGTTGATTTACCAGATTCGGTCGCGCAAGTTCCTCCTCCAACTCCCGCGGAATTTAATGCTTTGGAAGAAACGGCTTTAGAAAATATGACTCAAAATTTCAATCTAAATGTGAGCGACGGTTACACCACATTTGTGACGGTAAAAGGTGTAATGATCAGCATTGATCCGAGTTGTTTGAGAAAAAACGGAAATGCGGTTACCGGAGCATTTACAATGGAGATCGTCGAAATTTTTGACCGTGGAAGTATGTTAGTTGCAAATAAACCAACAACTGCAACGGTTGCGGGTGGAGAAAGAAAACTGCTTATTTCTGGCGGTGAATTTTCGGTAAAAGCTTTTCAAGACGGCGTGGAATTAGAGACAAATTGTGGCTATCAAATTCAAGTCCCAACATCTTTAAGTGGCGGAGATGATTATGACATGGCGCCTTTTACAGGAACGATTAATGCTCAAGGCGAACTGGTTTGGGCCGTTGCGCAACAAGAGTTTTGGATTTCTAATAACCAAGGTCCAACTGGTGGTGGCGAAAGTTATTATAGCGCGTTTATTGAAAGTTTCGGTTGGTTCAATTGTGATAAATTTGCGAACTTCACAGGACCGATGACAGAGATTTCGGTTTTACTTCCGCAGGGATACAACAATGAAAATTCATCCGTTTTTATTGGAATTAGTGGTGAGCCAAATACGCTTGGATATCTTTATGGACAATTTCCGGTAGGTTTAAACTGCTACATTATTTTTGTAACAGAAGAAGATGGATTGTGGAGTTATGGCATAAAAACTATTGCGTCTTTGCCAAACGGAGCAAGTTACTCATTTGATGCTTCTGAATTACAAACAGGAACAATGGCAGAAGTTGTTGCCGCGATCAACGCCTTACCATAAATAGAACTTAACAAATTTAAAAGCGATGACAACCTCATCGCTTTTTTTATGCTCAATCTTTAGTAAAATATTATGGTTTCGGTTATGTAATCTTCGGCATTTATTGGCTATTTTTGGATTACAACTTACCAAAAATGGACAAAATTTTCGACGCCTTGAAAAGCAAAGGTTATAAAAAAATAAAATTAAAAGTTTCAAAAACACATCATTTAGTTATCAAAGCCAAAATAAACGGAATTGAAGGCAACTTTATTTTAGACACGGGTGCTTCGAGCAGTTGCGTGGGTTTTGGCGATGTGGAACATTTTAAATTAATGGCCGAAGATTCGCTCACAAAAGCAGCCGGAGCTGGAGCCGTGGGAATGGATACGCAAGTTTCAACAAACAACACGCTTCAATTAGGCCGATGGAAAACAGATGATTTTTCGCTAGTTATTTTTAATATGGAGCACGTCAATCTTGCCTTGGAACAATATAAAGCGAAACCTGTCCACGGAATCATCGGTGCTGATATTTTGATGAAAGGAAAGGGAATTATCGATTATAACGGAGAACATTTTTATTTGAAATAAAATCTAAAACAAAAAAATCCCGTTCAAATGAACGGGATTTTTTATTTATAAGAGATTGCTTTCGCGATATATTATAGTTCCAAAGCTTTTTTAGGATTGTTATCCATCAATAATTCTGCTGGATTTTCTAACGCTTCTTTTACTGCAACCAAGAAGCCAACTGACTCACGTCCGTCGATAATTCTGTGGTCGTAAGACAAAGCTACATACATCATTGGGTGAATTTCCACTTTACCATTTACAGCGATTGGACGCTCGATGATATTGTGCATTCCCAAGATTCCAGATTGTGGAGGATTGATGATTGGCGTTGAAAGCATGCTTCCGAAAACACCACCGTTTGTGATTGTGAATGTTCCGCCCGTCATGTCGTCAACAGTAATTTGTCCGTCACGTGCTTTGATAGCCAATCTTTTGATTTCAGCCTCAATTCCACGGAAAGTCAAGTTTTCTGCATTTCTTACAACAGGAACCATCAAACCTTTTGGTCCAGAAACTGCGATTGAAACGTCAACGAAATCAAATGCTAGTTTGTGATCTCCGTCCATCATTGAGTTTACATCTGGATACAATTGCAATGCTCTTGTCACCGCTTTTGTAAAGAAAGACATATATCCTAAACCGATTCCGTTATGTTTTGCCTTGAACGCATCTTTATATTCGTTACGAAGATTATTGATCGGCGTCATGTTCACTTCGTTAAACGTAGTCAACATTGCTGTTTCGTTTTTAGCAGCTACTAAACGTTCAGCTACTTTTCTGCGAAGCATTGACAATTTTGTTCTTTCTGATCCACGGTTTCCTCCTGTTGGAGTTCCCATTGATGGAACAGCGTTTACAGCGTCGTCTTTTGTGATTCTTCCACCTTTTCCAGTTCCTGAAACTGATGCTGAATCTATACTTTTTTCGTCCAAAATTTTTCTTGCCGCTGGCGAAGGAGTTCCTGAAGCATAGCTTTTTTCAGCTGCTGGAGCTGGTTTTGCTTCTTCTTTTTTAGGTTCTTCTTTTTTAGCTTCCGCTTTTGGTTCTTCTTTTTTCTCTTCTTTCTTTTCTTCTTTTGCCGGAGCATCGCCTGAAGGTTTTCCGTCAGTATCAATATGGCAAACCACTTGACCAACAGCTACAGCGTCACCTTCTTCCGCTTTAAGCGTAATAATACCGCTAGCTTCTGCAGGCAATTCTAAAGTTGCTTTGTCTGAATCTACTTCAGCAATCGCTTGATCTTTTTCTACGTAATCTCCGTCTTTTACTAACCAAGTTGCGATTTCAACTTCGGTGATTGATTCCCCTGGAGAAGGAACTTTCATTTCTAAAATCATCTGTATATAATTTTATGGTGTGTTATTTTTTGTTTTCTTATTTCAAAATTACGGTTTTTAGCCTTGACAGAATCTAATTAACTAAAAAGATTTTTGTCAAAAACCATCGCAATTGCTGCTGCATGACGTTTTTTAGAACGTGCATAACTTCCTGCTGCTGGCGCGCTGTAAGCTTTTAATGAAGCGACTCTTAATTTTACCAAATCAAAATTCATCAACATATAGCTGTAAGCTCCCATGTTTTTAGGCTCTTCTTGTGCCCAAACATAATCGTCAGCATTTGGATATTTCTCGATAATTGCTTTCAATTGTTCTACTGGCAATGGGAAAAGTTGCTCGATTCTCACGAATGCCACGTCTTTTCTTCCGTTTGCTTCTCTTTCTGCTACTAAATCATAATAGAATTTACCCGTACAGAATACCAATGTTTTCACGTCTTTTGCTTCTACATTTGGATCATCCAAAACTTCTTGGAAACCTCCATTTGCAAACTCATCTACCGTAGAAACTACAGATGGATGACGCAATAAACTCTTTGGTGTAAACACAATCAAAGGTTTTCTAAACGTGGTTTTCATCTGTCTTCTCAATAAGTGGAAGAAGTTTGCCGGCGTTGTACAGTCAGCCACAAACATATTGTGGTTCGCACAAAGCTGTAAATATCTTTCCATTCTTGCTGAAGAGTGCTCTGCTCCTTGGCCTTCATAACCGTGTGGCAATAACATTACCAACCCGTTTTGATTGTTCCATTTGTCTTCTGCTGCAGAAATATATTGGTCTAACATAATTTGGGCTCCGTTAGAGAAATCTCCAAATTGTGCTTCCCAGATAGTCAATGTTTTTGGACTAGCCAAAGCATATCCGTAGTCAAAACCAACAACTCCATATTCAGATAAAAGTGAATTGAAGATATTGAATTTTCCTTTTTGGTTGTTCAATTGCTGCAGAAGGATAACTTCTTCTTCAGAATCTTCTACTTTCACAACGGCGTGACGGTGCGAGAATGTACCTCGTTCCACATCTTGACCAGAAATACGAACGTCATAGCCTTCAGTCATTAACGAACCATAAGCCAATAATTCAGCCATTGCCCAATCTAACTTATCGGTTTCGAAGAACATATTTTTTCTGTCGTTGATCAGCTTTTGGATTTTGCTGATGAACTTTTTATCGCTTGGCAATGTTGTAATTGTTTTTGCGATGTCTGTCAAAATATCTTTTGAGAAAGTCGTATTTACTTTTTGAAGCATTTCGGTTTCATCAGCCTGAGTATATCCGCCCCATTCGTTTTGCATAAACGGAGTGATGATTGTCAAGTCTTTTTTACGAGAAGCTTCCAGATTTTCATCCAAAACTCCTTTGTATTCTTTCTCTAATTTGCCCACATATTTATCGTCGATAATTCCATCAGCAATTAATTTTGCTGCATAAAGATCTCTTGGATTTTCATGTTTGGCAATCAGTTTGTATAATTTTGGCTGTGTAAAACGTGGTTCGTCACCTTCGTTGTGGCCATATTTTCTGTATCCTAATAAGTCGATGAAAACATCGCTTCCGAATTGCATTCTGTAGTCTAAAGCGAACAACATTGCGTGAACAACAGCTTCCGCATCGTCCGCATTTACGTGTAAAACCGGAGAATTTGTCACTTTTGCAACGTCTGTACAATACGTAGAAGAACGTGCATCTAAGTAATTTGTCGTAAATCCGACTTGGTTATTGATCACAATATGGATTGTTCCGCCCGTTTTGTATCCATCCAAATGTGCCATTTGAACGATTTCATAAACGATTCCTTGTCCAGCAATTGCAGCGTCACCGTGAAGTGCGATTGGCAATACTTTTGAGAAATCATCTGGGAAATGGCGGTCTTGTTTTGCTCTCGCAATTCCTTCAATCACAGCTCCAACAGTCTCTAAGTGAGAAGGATTTGGCGCTAAATTGATATTAATATTTTTTCCTGATTTTGTCTTTTTGTCAGCAGTCAAGCCCAAGTGATATTTTACGTCACCATCAAAAAGCGCATCATCGTCATAATCTTTTCCGTCAAATTCAGAGAAAATGTCTTGTGTATTTTTTCCGAAGATATTTGCCAAAACGTTCAGACGACCACGGTGAGCCATTCCCATCACAAACTGCTCCACTCCTTTTTCAGCTGCAGCTTCGATCAGAGCATCTAAAGCCGGAATCAAAGTTTCGCCACCTTCAAGAGAGAAACGTTTTTGGCCTACATATTTTGTATGAAGAAAGTTCTCAAAAGAAACCGCTTCGTTCAATTTATTTAGGATGTTTTTCTTTTCGTCGGCAGAAAATTTCGGCTGGTTATCGTTGTAACCAATTTTGTCTTGAATCCATTGTCTTACCTCTGGATTTCTGATGTACATATATTCAACACCAATGTGCTCACGGTAGATTTTATCTAAGTGACCAAGGATTTCTTGCAACGTGCAAGGCGCAATTTTAATTGCTTTTGCAGCGTCAAAAACGGTATTCAAATCAGCATTTGAAAGTCCGAAATTTTCAAGATCCAAGTTTGGCGTAAAGATTCTTCGCTCACGAACCGGATTTGTTTTGGTAAACAAGTGTCCTTGCGCTCGGTAAGCTTCGATCAGCTTTAAGACATTAAATTCTTTTTGTAATTTCTCTGAAATTTGGCTTACGTCCACAGAGTTTGAAGATGCGTAATTGGCCAATTGTTGTGCAGGTGCCTGATATTCCTCGTTATATGTTTCCATCCCGAAGTCAAAACCTTGGAAAAAACTTCTCCAACTTGGTTCTACGCTATCCGGATTTTCAAGATATTGATCGTATAATTGAGCAAAAAATTCAGTATGTGCCGCGTTTAAAAAGGAAAACCTATCCATAATATAATTGAATGTCCTAATATGTTAGAAATATTTTTGCAAAAGTACGACAATTAGAACAATCTAATAATTTTTTCATACTTTTATGTATTAAACTTAACTTAAATTTAGGGTATGAAAGTAAGGATTTTAAACCATATAACAAAAATCGTTTTCGTGGTGAGTTTATTTGTTTTTTCTGACAGCGTAAAAGCGCAGGAAAATGAATACACTGATTTTTGGAGCAGAGTTCATTTTGGAGGCGGTTTGGGCATTGGTTTTGGTTCTAATTATACCAATATTGCGTTGGCTCCGAGTGCGATATATGATTTCAACCAATACATTTCTGCCGGAATCGCTTTGCAAGGAAGCTATGTTCGCGATAAGAATTTTTATGAATCGTATATGTATGGACCAAGTTTGATTGTTTTAGGAAATCCAATTCCTCAAATTCAGCTTTCCGCCGAGTTAGAACAGTTGCGTGTCAATGTAGATTATGACGACGGTTTAGGTTTCCCAAATGATAATTTTTGGAATACTGCTTTGTTTTTAGGAGCAGGTTATCGAACTAATAATGTGACGATTGGCGTGCGATATAATGTTTTGCATGACAGCGATAAAAATGTTTACAGCGATGCTTTTATGCCTTTTGTGAGGGTTTATTTTTAAAATTACGGAAGAAATTGTAGCATAATAGTTGATGAAAAACCATTAACACTGAAAGAATATAACGAAAGCGTGATGAATCTTATTTAGATTATAAAAAAGGAAATTTTACTAAACAGGAAGATTCAGTAAAACAAATCGAAAATTGGTAGACTTAAAACTTATTTCGAAACCAAACTTTCTGCCATTCCCTCTTCAAAATCAAAAAAGCAACATCTTCTGATAAATTTACCAAATCAGAACCGTCTAACTTTTTGATTTCATTTTCTGAAACATCAATAATATAAAGTAGATTCAAATATTCCGCAAATTTGTATTGAATCAATCTAAAGATTTTTTCGTGCAATTGGATTTTCAATTCTTCCGGCAAAGTGCTCATCGGAAAATCAATTGGTTCATTGGCCAAATTAAAATCTTTGTTGATTTGTTCAATCAGTTTTAGATATAAATTTTCCTTTTCAGCTTCTGAAAGTAAATTATCAGTATTTATTGGAGCTATAAAATTCATATAGTAATTTCAACCCTTCCAGAGTTTGAAACTCTGGAAGGGTTATTTAAAGTTTAAACCTTTCGGCTCATTAAATTTTCTCCAAAGATTCTCAAGATTGCCTTTTTATCTTCGTCAATTTTCATTTTATCCAAAGTCTCAAAAGCTTTTAAAGTATATTCTTTGATAGCAACTTGCGTAGCTTCTGAAGCGCCTGTCTCATTGAAAATTTCTTTAATTGAATTGATTTTTTCGGTATTATCGCTTGGTTGAATTGAAAATAAATTCATCAATTGTTCCGCATTTTCTTTGGTAGAAAATTCTAAAGCTTTTAAATAAAGATAAGTCTTTTTATTTTCAATAATATCACCGCCAACTTGTTTCCCAAAAGTTTCTGGATTTCCAAAAGCGTCTAAATAATCGTCTTGCAGTTGAAAAGCAATTCCTAGATTTAGCCCAAAATCATAAATCGCATTGCAATTTTCTTCATTGGTTTCGGCAATTATCGCTCCCATTTTCATCGCTGCCGCAACTAAAACTGCCGTTTTATATTCGATCATTTTTAAATATTCTGAAATCGTAACATCATCACGATTTTCAAAATCAACATCCCATTGCTGGCCTTCACAAACTTCAAGCGCGGTTTTGCTGAATAATTTTGCAAGCGATTGAAATATTTTTGGTTCGTATTTTTCAAAATATTGATATGCCAAAATCAGCATGGCGTCTCCAGAAAGAATTCCTGTATTTAAGTTCCATTTTTCGTGAACGGTTTCTTTTCCTCTTCGCAATGGCGCGTCGTCCATAATATCATCGTGAACTAACGAAAAATTATGAAAAACCTCAACAGCCAATGCCGCCGGAAGCGCTTCCTTATAATTAGTATCAAAAATTTCAGCCGTCAACAGCGTCAAAATCGGACGAATTCTTTTTCCGCCTAAAGACAAAATATAGTGAATTGGTTCGTAAAGACTTTTTGGCTCTCTAGAAATTTTCTGGCTTTCTAAATAATTTAGGAAGTTTTCTTGATAATCGCTGATCGAATGCATAAAAATAATTTTGCGCTAATTTACAGTAATCCGCTCTTATAACAAATAGCATTGCAAATAATTCAAACGAAAACGGTTTCTGTTAAAAAATCGTTAAAAATAAATTTGACATTTTTGTTAAACACTTTTGTACATATCTTTGTATTGACAAAATTGTTAAATATTTTAGTTAAACAAAAATGGCAACAACTAAAAAAGACGAAGCAACAGAAGAGTTGATTAAAAATACCGCCAAAAGATTATTCTTTGGAGAGGGAAAATTTAATGCAACAACTCAGGAAATTGCTGATGCAGCTGGTGTAAATAGAACTTTGATCAACTATTATTTTAGATCAAGAGACAAATTATTCGACTTGGTTTTTACAGACGCTCAAGCTCGCGAACAAGAAAGAACAGAATCTATTATCTTTTCTGAGCTTCCTTTCAAAGCAAAAATCGCTGAATTTATCGACGATACCTTTGAAATCGCAAAAGAATATCCTTACATGGAAATGTATTTGGTGACCCAATTTAACCAAGGCTGTTATTTTAAGGACGAAGAAGGAATGGACCGAATGCTGAAAAAATTCTACGAAGAATTTGAAGTGGCAATGGAAGAAGGTTTGATCAGAAAAACAGATCCAATTCAGTTTATTCTTAACATGGTTTCAATGACTTCTTTTCCGATTGCGATGCGTCCGCTTTTTCAAAAAACGATGCATTTGACTGACGAAGAATATGAAAAAATTCTATCAGACCGAAAAGAAATCATCATGGACACCTTATTTATCAAGTAAAATCAATCATAATCAATTATAAATTTAAACAAATGAAAACCATATGTAGCTTAAACAAGCTTCGAGCGATCGCTTTACTTTTTGTGGTATCGCTTTTCATTTCGCAAAATGTTTCGGCGCAAGTCCAAACATTGACGCTGAAAGATGCGATAAATTATGCTTTGCAAAACAAGGCCGACGCAAAAAAAGCCAAGCTTGATGTAGAAAATAGTAATTACCAAATTGAGGAAGTTCGTTCGAGAGCGTTGCCACAAATTTCGGCAAACGGAAATATTACTTACAATCCGATTTTGCAATTAAATGCTTTGCCAGGAGATTTCTTTGGGCAACCAGGAACAACATTATTAGCTCCTTTAGGGCAAAAATGGACATCGGGCGCGGGAGTTTCCTTAACACAAACGATCTTTGATCAAGCCGTTTTTACTGGATTAAAAGCAGCGAAAACAACTAGAGAATTTTATCAAATCAACCAGCAATTGACTGAAGAACAAGTTATTGAAAATGTAGCAAATAACTACTATCAAGTTTTTGTTCAAAGAGAAAAATTGGCAGTTGTGGACAGCAATTACGTGAATACTTCAAAGGTTCGTGACATTATTAAAGGCCAATTTGACAATGGTTTGGCCAAGAAAATTGATTTAGATCGTATGACCGTGAATTTGTACAACATAAATACACAACGTCAGCAGTTAATCAATGCTTTGCAATTGCAAGAAAACGCATTGAAATTTTATATCGGAATGCCAATTGAAACAAAAATTATTATTCCGGAAGAAGAATTTGAAGTAACACCACAATCACTTTCTGAAGTTCCAAATACTGCAAATAGAACGGAATATTTGGCTTTAGAAAAACAAGAACAGCTTTTAAATTTCCAAAAGAAGTCTGTGATTGCTGAATATTACCCTTCTCTTTCCATTTCTGGAAGTTATAATTATTTGGGTCAAGGTCCTGAAATGCCTTTGTTTGCAAAACCTGCGGACGGCGTTTATTGGACTGATTATTCCGTTATCGGTTTAAATCTAAAAGTTCCGATTTTTACTGGATTTGGAACTAGAGCCAGAGTTCGTCAAGCCGATGTGGAAATCAGAAAACTGAAAGAAGATATGATTGACACAAAACTTTCGCTTGATTTGGCTTACGAAAACGCTAAAACTCAAATCAACAACAGCATAATTACGATCAATTCTCAAAAAGAAAATGTGAAATTGGCGCAGGAAGTTTTAGATAACACTCAAAATAACTATTACAACGGATTGGCTCCGTTAACTGATTTATTAGATGCTGAAAACTCAAATGTGGAAGCACAAAATAATTATACATCAGCACTTTTAGATTATAAATTAGCTGAAATTCAATTAATTAAAGCAAAAGGAGAATTAAAAACACTTACAAACTAATCATACAATGAAAAAACTACTTTATATATTAATCGGGATTGCAGTAATCGGACTTATTGCTTTTATCTTAATGAACAACAAAGCCGAAAACGAAGAGAAAACAGCGATTGTTGCTGAGAAAAATGCTACGGTCTCTGTAAAAATTGACACGGTAAAAACCCAAGAAGTTTCTTTAGATTTCGTTTCTAACGGAAATTTTGAACCAATTCAAGAATTAAAATTTTCTGCTGAAAAATCAGGAAAAGTAATTCAAGTTCTTGCTAAAGAAGGCGACTACGTAAAAGTGGGTCAAGTGCTTGCCATTGTGAGAAGCGATGTCGTGAATGTGGAAGCTTCCAATGCAAAAGCGTCTTACCAAAATGCCGTTACCGATTACAACAGATATGAAAATGCTTTTAAAACGGGCGGTGTTACAAAACAGCAATTAGACCAAGCAAGATTGGCGATGGTCAATGCAAAAACGCAATTGACACAAGCAAATATCAATGTTGGCGACACAAGAATTAAAGCGCCAATTAGCGGTTTTATTAATAAAAAATATATCGAGCCAGGTTCCATTTTAGCAGGAATGCCAGCTACAGAATTGTTTGATATCGTAAATGTTTCTAAACTAAAATTGAAAGTTACGGTTAACGAAAGTCAAGTAGCGAGCTTAAAAGTTGGCGATATTACAAAAATCAAAGCCAGCGTTTATCCAGATAAAGAATTTTCTGGAAAAATCACATTTATTGCTTCAAAAGCAGATGAAAGCTTAAACTTTCCGGTGGAAATTGAAATCGCAAACAACACTGCAAATGACTTGAAAGCAGGTATGTATGGAACGGCAGAATTTGCTTCAAAACAACAAAAAAGCTCTTTGAAAATTGTTCCTAGAAATGCTTTCGTTGGAAGTGTGAGCAGTAACCAAATTTTCATCGTTGAAAACGGAACCGCTAAATTGAAAAAAGTTACCGCCGGAAGAATTCTTGGCGACAAAGTGGAAATCTTAGACGGGTTAAATGACGGACAACAAGTTATTGTGACTGGACAAATCAATTTGCAAGAAGGAAGCAAAGTGGAAATCATCAAATAAGTCGAAAGTTCAAAAGTCAGAGGTCGAAAGTGAGCAACTTTATGACTTTATGACCTTACAACTTTAGACATAAAAAATAAATAAAATGAAATTAGCAGAAATATCCATAAAACGTCCTTCGCTGGTAATTGTATTGTTTACAATTCTGACTCTTGGTGGACTGTTCAGTTACAGCAATTTGGGTTATGAATTGATCCCGAAATTTGAGACAAACGTAATCACCATTGCCACGACTTATCCTGGTGCTTCGCCGAGTGAGGTGGAAAACACAGTGACCAAAAAAATTGAAGATGCGATTGCTTCCTTAGAAAATATTAAAAAAATAGACTCGAAATCTTACGAAAGTTTGTCCACCGTTTCTATCACATTGACTTCGACAGCCGATGTAAATATTTCGATGAACGATGCGCAAAGAAAAATTAACGCCATCATCAGCGACTTGCCAGATGACGCCGAAACGCCTTCATTAACAAAATTCTCCTTGAGCGATTTGCCAATTATGACGATTGGTGCCAACGGAAAAATGGACGAAGCAGCTTTTTACGACTTGATTGATAAAAAATTGACTCCGGTACTTTCTCGTGTGGAAGGTGTTGCCCAAGTGAACATCATTGGTGGTAACGAAAGAGAGATTCAGGTCAATCTTGATGCAGTAAAAATGCAAGGTTACAACCTTTCGATTCCAGAAGTACAACAAAATATTTTGTCTTCAAATTTAGATTTCCCTACCGGAAATATCCAAACTCGTGAACAAAAAATCTTGATTCGTTTGGCAGGAAAATACAAAGATGTAAATGAATTAAGAAACTTAATTGTAGCAAACAGAAACGGAATCCAAGTTCGTCTGGGTGATATTGCCGATGTTCAAGATACTCAGAAAATCACAGAGAAAGTAGCGCGTGTTGACCAAAAAAGCGCAATTATTTTACAAGTAATTAAACAATCTGACGCCAACGCCGTTGCGGTAAGTGAAGAAGTTGTTAAGACGATAAAAAAGCTTGAAGGCGATTATGAAGCCAACGGTTTGCAACTTGAAATCGCAAAAGACAGTACGATTTTCACGTTAGAAGCTGCAGATTCTGTGGTACACGATTTGCTGATTGCCGTTGTTTTGGTGGCTTTTGTAATGTTGTTTTTCTTGCATAGTATTAGAAATGCACTTATTGTAATGGTTTCGATTCCAGCGTCATTGATTGCCACATTTATCGGAATTTATTTATTAGGATATACGTTAAACTTGATGAGTTTATTAGGTTTATCATTGGTTGTAGGTATTCTTGTGGATGACGCGATTGTGGTTCTTGAAAACATTTACAGGCACATGGAAATGGGTAAAAACCGAGTTCGTGCCGCTTACGATGGAACCGCAGAAATTGGCGGAACTGTAGTTTCGATTACCTTGGTAATTGTGGTTGTATTTTTACCAATTGCTTTAAGTACCGGTTTGGTTTCCAACATTATCACGCAATTTTGCGTTACTGTAATCATCTCAACATTGCTTTCATTAGTCGCTTCATTTACCATTATTCCTTGGTTATCCTCTCGATTTGGAAAATTAGAGCACATTGAAGGAAAAAATATCTTCGGAAGAATCATCCTTGGTTTTGAAAGCTATTTGACACGTTTCATTAACTGGGTTTCTAATTTATTGACTTGGTGTTTAGATCATTATATCAAAACAATTGCAGTAGTTTTAGTTATCTTTTTCGGATCAACATTCGGATTAGTGGGCGGTGGTTTCATAGGTTTTGAATTCTTCGCAGCATCTGATAGTGGGGAATTTTTAGTTCAAATCGAAATGCCGAAAGATGCTTCGTTAGAACAAACCAACTTTATGACGCAAAAAGCAGAAGAATTCTTGAAGAAAGAAGCTTTTGTTCATAGCCAAATTACAACGGTTGGTCAAACGAGTGAAGGTCTTGGCGCACAACAAGCCACGGCTTACAAGTCTGAAATCAACGTAAAAATGGTTGAATTAGACAAACGTGATGAACCAGCGAATGTTTATGCTGCAAAAACCAAAAGAAAACTTGAAAAATTATTGGTCGGAGCAAAAATCAAAACGGTTCCCGTTGGTATTTTAGGAACTGCTGAAGATGCAACTTTAGGCCTTATCGTCACAGGTCCAAATGTGGAAAGCGCTATGAAATTTGCGGTCGCGGCCGAAAAAGAACTACGCACCATTCCTGGAGCTACAGAAATTGAATTATCTGTAGAAGATGGAAACCCAGAAGTAAACGTAAAAGTGGACAGAGATAAAATGGCTTCGTTAGGATTGAGCTTGCAAACTGTCGGGATGACAATGCAAACGGCCTTCAGCGGAAACACTGATGGAAGATTCAGAGCCGGAGAATACGAATACGACATCAATATTAAATACAACGCTTTTGATAGAAAAAGTATCACTGACGTAAGCAATTTGATTTTCATCAATGACGCCGGACAACAAATTAAGTTGAACCAATTTGCAACAGTAACCGAAGGTTCTGGACCAAGTGAATTGGAAAGAAGAGATAAATCAGCGTCTGTAACTGTAAAAGGTCAAAATGTGGGTGTCGCTTCTGGAACAATTGTAACTAAATGGCAAGAAAAAATTGATAAGTTAGAAAAACCAACTGGTGTAAATTACATTTGGGGTGGCGATCAAGAAAACCAAAGCGAAGGTTTTGGAACATTGGGAGTTGCCTTATTAGCCGCAATCATCTTGGTTTATTTGGTAATGGTTTCGTTATATGACAGTTTTATTCACCCGTTTGTAGTATTGTTTGCGATTCCGCTTTCATTCATCGGAGCTTTGCTTGCACTGGCTTTGACAAACAACACTTTGAATATTTTCACCATTCTTGGGGTAATTATGTTGATCGGTCTGGTTTGTAAAAACGCAATTATGCTTGTCGATTACACGAATCAAAGACGTGCTGCCGGAGAAAATGTGAGAACCGCATTAATCCAAGCAAATCACGCAAGGTTACGTCCAATTTTGATGACAACAATTGCGATGGTTTTTGGTATGTTTCCAATCGCATTAGCTTCTGGAGCTGGAGCCGAATGGAAAAACGGATTGGCTTGGGTAATTATCGGTGGATTAATTTCCTCATTATTCTTGACATTAATCGTAGTTCCGGTAATTTATGAAATCATGGAGAAAATCGTAACCAAATTCTCTAAAGGCGAAAAAACTGATTATGAAGCAGAAATGGTTGCCGATTACGAGCACAAAGAATTAAGCGAAGACGGTTTTAACCCAAAACACAATTAAGCATAAATCAAAATAACCCTTTGATTGAAACTTCCCGATTGATTCATTTCATTCGGGATTTTTTTTATGAGCCAAACTCCTCGCCTCTTTTTAAATGAAATTCCTGCTGGTGCCACTCGCTTCACGCCAGCTTTTTAGGCTGGCGCGGGAGCTCAAACAAAGTCACCATCAGGGCTATTTTCAAACTTTTAGGCTTCTTTTAAACTTCCCGCCAATCTTTGTCAATAATCAGTATGTATAAAAACGAGATTATTTTTTATATTGCAGTAAAATCTTATATATGAAAAAAATACTCGCACTTTGTCTTTTTACCACGCTGTTTTCTTGTTCAGAATCAAAAGAAGTTGAAACCGTTACAATAAAAAATAAATTTACCATCGAGCTTCCAGATTATCTTTCTGAAGCACGAGATTTACATCAAGACGCTTCATTGCAGTATCAAAATGCGCTGAGAGAATTTTATGTTGTGGTAATTGACGAGCCAAAACAAGAGTTTTTTGACATCGCATCAACAACTTCAGATTTTCCTGCAGATTTTAACGGATACCACGACATTTTAAAAGGCGGACTTGAAGACGAAATCGCAAAAGTAGACATCACTCCCACAAAAGATTTGCAAATTAACGGCCTGAAAGCCAAAACATTTTCATTGACCGGCGACATCGAAGGAACTCCGGTTTATTATGAAGTCGCTTATTTAGAAGGAAAAGAAAGATTTTATCAAATCGTCACTTGGACATTAGAAACCAGCAAAGACAAATATAAAGACCCAATGCAAAAAATCATCAATTCTTTTAAAGAGATCGGCGCTGACCGAAGTTCAGAAAGAAGCAAAAAATAAGGCACAAAAAAAATCCATTAGCAAAAAACTAATGGATTTTTCTTTTGAAAGACAATTACATTTAATTTCTGTTTGCAAGAGCATCTTGCTTCCAGCTTTTTACTGAAGCCACTCTGCTATCAGAATAATCAACTTCACTTAAATTATTATCTGTCCAAAAAAACCATTTTCCGGTTTTCACACCGTTATTATATTCACCAAGAGATTGTTTGTTTCCATTGACGTCATAAGCCACCCATTTTCCGTGAACTTTTCCATCTTTGTAAAAACCTTCTTGTTTTACTGCTCCATTTTCATAAAAATATGTTGCTTTCACATTATTATCTACAACTTCATATTTGTGATCTTTTTCTTGTGCAAAAACAACTCCTGAAAACATCATAATTCCTAAAAGCATTAATTTTTTCATATTCAGAGTTTTAAATTGTTTACAATTGAATAACAAATATAAAAAATACTTTACATTAAAAAAACTTTCGCTTAACAATTTCGTAACATTAAAGTAAAACTTAACATTGGAGATTTAGAAAACCCGTATTTATTGGCGTTCCGACTACATTAAAATTAATGTACCCTAAAGCCTAAATTATTAAATTATACCATTATTTTTAACATATATTTGTTTTAATTAATAATTTTAAAGGTTTAATAATTATGAGAAAAGTGTTATTTGGATTATCAGTTATTGGTATGACAGCAATGGTATCTTGCAAAAAGGAAGAAGTAAAAACAGAAGAAACTCCTGCAACTGAAGTAACTGCAACAGAGGAAACTCCAGCAACAGAAACTCCAGCAGAAACTACAACTGCAACAGTTGAAGTTCCAAAATTCAGTACACCTGAAATGCAGAAATTTGCTGATGAATATGCTGCTTACTCTACAGAAGCTATGGCTGCCGCAAAATCTGGTGACGCTGCAAAAATCACTGCACTTCAAGCTAAAGGAACAGAATGGGCTACAAAAACAACTGCTGCGATGTCAAAAATGACTCCAGAAGATGCTCAAAAATGGTCAACTTTTGCGACTGCACTTGCTCAAGAGCAAGCGAACTCAATGAAGTAATCTTTGTTTGAAGAAACATTAAAGCTGTCTGAAAAGGCAGCTTTTTTTATTTAAAATCTTGTTTTTAAATTTCAAAGTTTATAAGCCATAATTAAGTTTAATCACTAAATTTGCCATCTAAAATTTTGATCATGTATAGAAGTCATAATTGTGGAGAATTAAACGCTTCACATATTAATACCGAAGTTACTCTTGCGGGTTGGGTTCAAAAATCACGCGACAAAGGATTCATGAATTGGGTTGATTTGCGCGACCGTTATGGAATCACGCAATTGATTTTCGACGAAAGTCGCACCGACAAAGCCGTATTTGAATTAGCAAAAACCCTTGGAAGAGAATTTGTTATTCAAGTTAAAGGAACCGTAATTGAGCGTGAAGCCAAAAACAAAAACATCCTGACAGGAGAAATTGAAATTTTAGTTTCTGAATTAAATATTTTGAACGCCGCTTTGACACCTCCTTTCACAATCGAAGACGAAACAGACGGTGGCGAAGACATCAGAATGAAATACCGCTACTTGGATATCCGAAGAAATCCGGTAAAAAACAGCTTGCTTTTCCGTCATAAAGTGGCGATGGAAGTACGCAAATATCTATCTGATTTGGATTTCTGTGAAGTGGAAACGCCTTATTTAATCAAATCGACTCCGGAAGGTGCAAGGGATTTCGTTGTTCCATCAAGAATGAACGAAGGACAATTTTATGCCTTGCCTCAATCACCACAAACGTTCAAACAACTGTTGATGGTGGGTGGAATGGACAAATATTTCCAAATCGTGAAATGTTTCCGTGATGAAGATTTGAGAGCTGACAGACAACCAGAATTCACACAGATCGATTGCGAAATGGCTTTCGTGGAACAAGAAGACATCTTGAAAGTTTTTGAAGGCTTGACGCGTCATTTGCTTTCAACTATAAAAGGCATTGAAGTAGAGAAATTCCCAAGAATTACTTACGATTATGCCATGAAAACTTACGGAAACGACAAACCAGACATTCGTTTCGGGATGGAATTTGGCGAGTTGAACGAAATTGCTCAGCATAAAGAATTCCCAGTTTTCAATAGTGCCGAATTGGTTGTTGGAATCGCAGCGCCAGGTTGCGCAACTTATACAAGAAAAGAAATCGACAATTTAATTGATTGGGTAAGACGTCCTCAAGTTGGTGCTTCAGGAATGGTTTATGCCAAATATGAATTAGACGGAAGCATAAAATCTTCGGTAGATAAATTCTACGATCAAGAAGATTTAAAAAAATGGGCAGAAATTACTGGAGCAAAACCAGGCGATTTAATCTTGGTTCTTTCTGGTCCGGCCAATAAAACCAGAGCACAATTGAGCGCTTTGCGTATGGAATTGGCGACTCGTTTGGGATTGCGTAATCCAGAGGTTTTCGCACCGCTTTGGGTGGTTGATTTCCCGCTTTTGGAACAAGACGAGGAAAATGGAAGATGGCACGCAATGCACCATCCATTTACTTCTCCAAAACCAGAAGACATGGCTTTATTAGAAACCGACCCAGCAAAAGTTCGTGCAAACGCTTATGACATGGTTTTGAACGGAAATGAAATTGGTGGTGGTTCTATCAGAATTCACGACAAGGCTACACAACAATTAATGTTCAAATATTTAGGTTTCACCGAAGAAGAAGCAAAAGCACAATTCGGTTTCTTGATGGATGCGTTTCAATTTGGAGCGCCACCACACGGAGGTTTGGCTTTTGGTTTGGATCGATTGGTTGCCATTTTAGGCGGACAAGAAACGATTCGTGATTTCATCGCTTTCCCAAAAAACAATTCAGGTCGCGATGTGATGATTGACGCGCCGTCTGTTATTGATGAAAAGCAATTGGAAGAGTTACACATTAGATTGAAATAAAAAAATTTTTTATAAATCAAGCCTCGAAGAAATTCGGGGCTTTTTTTATGCCAAAAAAAGCTACATTTGGGCTTCAACCAACTTAAAACCACCAAATGAAAAAACTTTTACACTTTTTTTTACTCCTCCCCTTTTTATCATTAGCTCAAAGCAAAACTTTTACAGGAACAATTCACGAATCAGGAAACAATCAGCCCATTGAGATGGTTTCCATTGGGGTTGAAAATTTCAATGTGGGAACGGTCACAAACGAAGAAGGAAAATTTAGAATTACAGTTCCAGCAAAAGCAAAAACTTTACTTTTCAACCATTTGAATTACAAAGTTTCAACGTATGAATTAGCTTCTGGGAAATCTGAAATCGATATTCTCCTGGAGCCGGCCGGGTATGATTTAGATGAAATTGTAGTTACTAGCAAACCTGTTGACCAGATATTTTCTGATGTATTAAACACTTCTAAGAAAAGACTTGAAAAATCATTGCTTATCAACACTTATGGCCGAGAATTCATCAGCTTAAATGGCAAAATCGTAAAGTTTTCTGATGGACTTTTGGATTATTATATAAAAAGAAAAAGTGGCGCTTCTGACCTTTTTATCAAACAAAGTCGTACGTTCAAATTAAACCAAACGGAAGACAAATCTGATTTTGAATCTCGAAAAGAAGCCATTGCATTTTATGATATTACCGAGGCAATGGAAGATGCTTATGATTTTAAAGCCATAAAAACGTTAACAAACACAAAAGAATATGAGTTTGAGTTGCGCACAAAAAAAGACAATGCGGGGAATGAATTAGAAATTATCAAAATAATCCCGAAGCCTGAAGTTGAAAAGGATCTTTACATCGGTTCTATAACGTATGATGCAAAAACCAAACTGATTCTTGAAATTGATTTAAAAAAGTCTCCTGAACATCAGAAATACAGCAAATTATACAATTTTTTAATCGTAAAAATGAAAATAAACGAATTCGCAAAAAAGATAAACTTTAAACTCGACGGAGATAAATATGTGATGACGTACAGCCAAAACAGAATAAATTTTTATGTAAAAACAAAAAAGAGCTTTGATGATACGTTTGAATTTGTAAATGATTTTGTGATGATGGATTACAAAGAAGGCGAATTTGATTTTGACCGAAAACTACGTTTTAAGAAAAAAGGTCTTTTTGAAGCCGGGAATAATATTCAAAACGAATATTGGAAAACCAGTAACATAATATTGTTAACTTCAAAGGAAGAAAAAATCATCAGGTCATTTGAATAATCTTAAAGAAAACGTTTTAGTAAAACTGGTAATGTTTCAAAATGAAGCTTTGTAAAATTAAGAAATTTAGGATTAAAATGGCGTTCGATTTTGAAATAAAAAAAGCGTAAAACAGCAACTTATTCTCTTTAAAATTTGAAAATCAAAACGTTGCAGATGCTTATAAAATGGAAGCTTAAAAAGAAAATAATATTTTTTTTTCATTTTTTTAACACAAATGTGTCTTTCGTATTGTATTAAATATTACATTTGCTTATTATAAATTATTATTACAATTACAATGCGTACAGGTACAGTTAAATTTTTCAATGAGTCTAAAGGTTACGGATTCATTACAGACGAAGAAACAGGAAAAGACATTTTCGTTCATGCATCAGGAATCAGAGCGGAAGAACTTCGCGAAGGTGACAGAGTATCTTACGAAGAAGAAGNAAGGAAGAAAAGGTAAAGTAGCTGCTCAAGTTGCAGTTCTTGAAGACTAATATATAGCATACTATTTTTAGTTACCTCACAACTAGCCGCTCCAATTGGAGCGGTTTTTTTATGCCTTAATTTTAACAATAGTTATAAATTGATTAAAATTTTTAAGTTTAATTATAAGCAATTCTAAATATTTGCATTAAAAAAATAACATATTCATAAAATCAATAAAATTAATTAATTATTATTTTTATTCATTCTAAATTAAAATTAAGCACAATATAATAAGGTATTGAAAACGTTAGGGTGCGAAATCAATATTGGCTCGTATATTTGTAGATATTTTATAAAATAAACTTAATTTATGAACACAGATCAGGCTAGTTATTTTCCAATATTGATGCAGTTTTTGCTTGCTGTTGGATTTGTAGTGATGACCATCATCGGTTCTAGTTTTTTAGGGCCAAGAAGAAAATCAAAAAACAAAGACAAAAGTTTTGAGTGCGGTATAGAATCTGTCGGTAATGCGCGTATTCCTTTTTCTGTAAAATATTTTTTGGTTGCAATTCTGTTCGTATTATTCGATGTTGAAGTAATATTTATGTATCCTTGGGCCGTAAATTTCAGAGAAATGGGCTGGATGGGATTAGCAAAAATGGGAATCTTTATGTCTCTTCTTGTCGTAGGCTTTTTCTACGTAATGAAGAAAAAAGGATTGGAGTGGGAATAATAATTTGAGATTTGAGAATTTTGATTTTAAGATTTTCAAACTTTATGAATAAATGATGAAACAGATTTAAGCTTCCGATTTTTCTGAAATCTGAAATCTAAGATCTAAAATCTAGAAAAATGAGTGATTCAAAAGTAAATATAGTAAACGCTCCAGAAGGAGTTCAAGGCGAAGGCTTTTTTGCAACAAAGTTATCTGACGTTGTAGGTTTAGCGCGCGCCAATTCACTTTGGCCATTGCCTTTCGCGACATCTTGTTGCGGTATTGAATTTATGGCCACAATGGCATCCCATTATGACGTGGCACGTTTTGGTTCAGAACGTATGAGTTTTTCCCCGCGCCAAGCAGACATGCTTTTGGTTATGGGAACAATCGCAAAAAAAATGGCGCCAATTTTACGCCAAGTTTATGAACAAATGGCAGAACCAAGATGGGTTATCGCTGTGGGAGCTTGCGCTTCTTCAGGTGGAATTTTCGATACTTATTCTGTTTTGCAAGGTATTGACAAGGTAATTCCTGTGGATGTTTACGTT
The DNA here is from genome assembly GCF_042658345.1 of Flavobacterium qiangtangense. Classification (NCBI taxonomy): domain Bacteria; kingdom Pseudomonadati; phylum Bacteroidota; class Flavobacteriia; order Flavobacteriales; family Flavobacteriaceae; genus Flavobacterium; species Flavobacterium qiangtangense. Next base: position 26,300 of record NZ_JBHSQB010000008.1, on the reverse strand, counting down.
CCGGGTTGCCCGCCCAGACCAGAACAAATTCTTGATGGTGTGATGCGTTTGCAAGATTTAGTAAAATCTGAATCTGTGAGAAGAAGAAGTTCTCCTGAATACCAAGAATTATTAGCTTCTTATAACATTTCTTAATACGAAAAATGGCTTTAGAAACCTCTGATATACAAAATAAGCTTGTTGATAATTTCCAATTAATTGCAACAAATTTTGAACAACAGCACGATATTTTTACATTCGAAGTTGATTCTGAATCAATCATCGAAGTGATGAAATTTTTGAGAGATGACAAGACATTACGTTTCAATTTCTTAACTGACGTCTGCGGTATCCATTACCCTGATAATGAAATTGACAGGCAATTTGCCGTGGTTTACCATATGCACAATTGGATGGACAATGTTCGCATCAGAATCAAATGTTTTTTAAACGGAGAAAATCCAGAAATTGATACGGTTACAAGTTTATTCCTTGGTGCCAACTGGCAAGAAAGAGAAACGTATGATTTCTACGGAATTATTTTCAACGGCCATCCGCAGTTGAAAAGAATTTTAAATATGGATGAAATGACTTCTTTCCCAATGCGTAAAGAATTTCCTTTGGAAGACGGCGGAAGAACTGATAAAGACGACCGTTTCTTCGGAAGAACAACTGATAATTGCTAAATAAATGAAACTAATAGAAGATAACAAGCAAAAATTAATACAGCTTTGCATTAAATATAATGTGAAAGAACTTTACTTGTTTGGATCTATTTTGACAAAAAAATTTAATAAAGATAGCGACATAGATATGCTGATTCAGTTTTCGAAAATTGAATTGAAAGACTATTTTGACAACTATATGGATTTTAAAGAAAGCTTAGAAAACCTATTTAAAAGAGAAATAGACCTTGTTGAAAATCAAGCCATAAAAAATCCTGTTTTCCGAAAAATTGTTGACAGAGAAAAACAACTAATTTATGGATGAGAAGATTTTAAAATCGCTTTATGACATAAAATTGGCAATTGAAGAAATGGATAACTTCTTTTTAAAGGAAGAAAAAACATTTTCAAATTATCAAAAAAATATTTTGCTTCGCCGTGCAATTGAAAGAAATCTTGAAATCATCGGAGAAGCAACAAACAGAATCTTGAAAGGCAATCCTGATTTTGAAATAAAAAATGCCAAAAGAATTATTGGATTAAGAAACCAAATTATTCATTCTTATGACAATATTTCTGACGAAAATATTTGGAGTATCGTGATAAATCATATTCCGAGCCTAAAAAACGAAGTAGAAACAAAAATAAATAATTCCGCATTATAAATGTCAGACTTATTATTACCACCAGAATTAAGATATGCCGATATCATCAAGCAAAGGCAAAATGAAGACGGAAGCGAGCTATCGATTCTGAATCTTGGGCCAACGCACCCGGCAACGCACGGAATTTTCCAGAACATTCTTTTGATGGATGGAGAACGCATCGTGGAAGGCGAAGGAACGGTTGGTTACATTCACCGTGCTTTCGAAAAAATTGCAGAAAACAGACCTTTTTACCAAATCACGCCGTTGACAGACAGAATGAATTACTGTTCGTCGCCTATCAATAATATGGGTTGGTGGATGACTTTGGAAAAAGCATTAAATATAGAAGTTCCAAAAAGAGTCCAATATTTAAGAGTTATTGTAATGGAGTTGGCGCGTATTGCCGACCACATTATCTGTAATTCTGTACTTGGAGTGGATACTGGAGCTTTAACAGGTTTCTTATACGTTTTTCAATTCAGAGAAAAAATATATGAAATCTACGAAGAAATTTGTGGCGCTCGTTTGACTACAAATATGGGAAGAATCGGAGGTTTTGAAAGAGAATGGAGTCCTGCTGCATTCAAAAAAATCAATGATTTCTTGGAAGAATTTCCTCCAGTTTGGCAAGAATTTGAAAACTTATTGTTACGCAACAGAATCTTTATGGACAGAACGATAAACGTGGGTCCTATTTCTGCAGAACGCGCCATGAGCTACGGATTTACGGGTCCAAATTTAAGAGCTTCTGGAATTGATTATGATATTCGAGTAATGCAACCTTATAGTTCTTACGAAGATTTTGATTTTAAAATTCCAGTTGGGCAATCAGGTGATACGTATGACCGTTTCTGCGTAAGAAATGCAGAAGTTTGGGAGAGTATCAGTATTATCAAACAAGCGTTGGCAAAAATGCCGGAAGGTCCTTTCCACGCTAATGTTCCTGATTATTATTTGCCTCCAAAAGAAGATGTTTACACCACAATGGAAGCTTTGATTTACCATTTCAAAATCGTGATGGGAGAAATTCCGGTTCCGGTAACAGAAGTGTATCATCCGGTGGAAGGCGGCAACGGAGAATTAGGTTTTTACTTAATTACAGATGGTTCAAGAACACCTTTTAGATTGCATTTCAGAAGACCTTGTTTCATTTATTACCAAGCATTTAACGAAATGGTAAAAGGACAAATGCTATCCGATGCGATTGCAACATTGTCAAGCTTGAACGTAATTGCAGGAGAATTAGACGCTTAAAAGATTTCAGATTTTAGATTTCAGATTGGAAGCAACGCTAAAAATCATAAATCATAAATCATAAATCTCAAATATATTAGAAGTAAACAGAATATGGAAGTTTCGCATATCAAACAAGAAATAAACATGACAGAAGCCTTGATGGAACGCATCAACGAGCTTTTGAGCCATTATCCAGCGGACAAGAAAAAATCAGCTTTATTGCCGGTTTTACACGATGTTCAGGATGCTCACGACAATTGGTTGAGCATCGAATTAATGGATAAAGTGGCAGAAATCCTTGAAATCAAACCTATCGAAGTGTATGAAGTGGTGTCGTTTTACACGATGTTTAACAGAAGGCCAATTGGTAAATTTATGTTTGAATTCTGCCAGACGTCTTCGTGCTGTCTTCGTGGCGCTGAAAATTTAATGGATTACACTTGCGATAAGTTAGGCGTTAATTTAGGCGAACCAACTGCTGACGGACTGTTCGAAGTCAGAGGCGTGGAATGTCTTGGTGCTTGTGGTTATGCGCCAATGCTTCAATTGGGAGATTTCTACAAAGAAAATCTTACGAAAGAAAAAATTGACGAACTGATTGAGGATTGCAAAAACGGTAAAGTAAGCTTACACTAATAATAGAAATTATGTCAAAGAAAATATTATTAGACAAAATAAATGTTCCAGGGATTAAAACCTATGAAGTCTATCGTCGCGAAGGCGGTTATGCTTCTGTGGAAAAAGCCCTGAAAACAATGACTCCAGACGAAGTTGTTACTGAAGTTAAGAATTCTGGACTGAAAGGTCGTGGTGGCGCTGGTTTCCCAATGGGAATGAAATGGAGCTTCATCGACAAGAAATCTGGAAATCCGAGACACTTGGTTTGCAACGCCGATGAGTCTGAACCAGGAACTTTTAAAGACCGTTATTTGATGGAATATATTCCGCATCTTTTGATTGAAGGAATGATTACCGCAAGTTTCGCCTTGGAAGCACACCTTTCTTACATTTATATTCGTGGAGAATATATGTGGGTTTTTAAAATTCTAGAAAATGCTATCAAGGAAGCTTATGCTGCGGGATGGTTAGGAAAAAATATTTTAGGAACAGGTTATGATTTAGATTTGCACGTTCACGTTGGAGCTGGAGCTTATATCTGCGGAGAAGAAACTGCTTTAATTGAATCTTTGGAAGGAAAAAGAGGAAATCCTCGTATCAAACCGCCATTTCCAGCAATCAGTGGATTATGGGCAAATCCTACCGTTGTAAATAACGTGGAATCTATCGCTACAGTTCCTTATATCGTAAATAATTCTGGTCTTGAATACGCAAAATTCGGAACTGAAAAATCTACAGGAACTAAATTAATTTCTGCTTCGGGACATATCAAAAATCCAGGAGTTTATGAAATTGAATTAGGAATAAGTGTTTATGAATTTATCAATTCTGATGAGTATTTAGGAGGAATGTTAGACGACAGACCTTTGAAAGCATTGGTTCCAGGAGGTTCTTCTGTGCCAATTTTGCCAGCGCATTTAATTTACAAGACAGCCAACGGCGATGACCGAATGATGTCATACGAATCTTTAAGCGATGGAGGTTTTGCAACGGGTTCGATGCTTGGTTCTGGAGGATTTATCGTTTACAATGACACTTCTTGCATCGTTAGAAACACTTGGAATTTCTCAAGATTTTACCACCACGAAAGCTGTGGCCAATGTTCGCCTTGCCGTGAAGGAACAGGATGGCTTGAAAAAGTTTTGCATAGAATTGAAACCGGTCACGGCCGTGAAGAAGATATCGACTTGCTTTGGGACATCCAGAGAAAAATTGAAGGAAATACAATCTGTCCGTTAGGTGACGCGGCAGCTTGGCCAGTTGCAGCAGCAATTCGCCATTTCAGAGACGAATTTGAATACCACGTTCGTTTTCCTGAAAAGATTAAAAACAGAGACCATTATGTGGCGGAACCTTTTGAAAAGGTAAAACATTTGGTAGCGAAGCAAACAGTTTAAAATGGCAGTAAGCTATAAGCGGTAAGCTATAAGTCTTGAAACTTAGCTTACAGCCTAAAGCTTAAAGCTTAGAGCATAAAAATATGAAAGTAACAATAGACGGTCAAAGTATAGAAGTAGAACCAGGGACCACAATCCTGCAAGCTGCTCGAATGATTGGTGGGGAATCTGTACCGCCAACGATGTGCTATTACTCAAAATTGAAAGGTTCTGGCGGAAAATGCCGTGCCTGTTTGGTAGAAGTTTCTAAAGGAAGCGACGCCAACCCTACTCCGATGCCAAAGTTGATGGCTTCCTGCGTGACAGGAGTTATGGACGGTATGGAAGTGAACAGCATCAAATCAGAACGTGTTACAGAAGCAAGAAAATCGGTTACGGAATTTTTGCTGATTAATCACCCATTGGATTGCCCTGTTTGTGACCAAGCTGGAGAATGTGATTTGCAAAACTTGAGCTTCAAGCACGGAAAATCGCAAACGCGTTATATCGAAGAAAAAAGAACTTTTGAGCCAGAAAACATAGGTCCGAATATTCAATTGCATATGAATCGTTGCATTTTGTGCTACCGATGTGTGATGGTTGCTGACCAATTAACTGACAATCGCGTTCACGGAGTTATGGACAGAGGCGATCACTCGAACATTTCGACTTGTATTTCAAAAGCGATTGACAATGAATTCTCTGGAAATATGATTGATGTTTGTCCTGTTGGAGCTTTGACTGACAAGACTTTCCGTTTCAAACAGAGAGTTTGGTTTAACAAACCTTACAACGCACACAGAGAATGTACGACGCCAGGATGTTGCGGAAAAACTACGGTTTGGATGTTTGGTAACGAAATCCAAAGAGTTACAGGAAGAAAAGATGAATTTCACGAAGTGGAAGATTTCATCTGCAACGAATGCCGTTTTGACCATAAAGACACAAAAGACTGGGTTATTGAAGGTCCAAGAAAATTCGAAAAAGATTCTGTAATCAACCAAAATAATTACACTAGAAAATTAGATACGGTAGTTATTGAAACCGAAAAAGGAATCTTGAAAGGTCGTGACCAAGACAGAAAAAAAATCAGTATGCCGGCAATTCCTTTGAAAAGAGAAGAACAAGAAGCATTTAAGGAAGGTAATATTTAATCAAAATGGATAGCACTATAATTATAGAAAAAGGGATTTTCATTGTCATCATCTTTGCAATTACAATGTTGATGGCGATGTATTCTACGCTTGCAGAACGAAAAGTTGCCGCTTGGCTTCAAGACCGTGTGGGTCCGAATAGAGCTGGAAAAGGTGGAATCTTGCAACCGCTTGCCGATGGTTTGAAATTATTCTCAAAAGAAGAATTCTTGCCAGATACTCCAAATAAATTTTTATTTGTAGTTGGTCCGGCGATTTCAATGAGTGTGGCCTTGATGACAAGTGCCGTTATTCCTTGGGGTGACAAGTTGCATTTATTTGGCAGAGATATTATTTTACAAGCTACGGATATTGACGTAGCAATTTTATATGTATTCGGAGTTTTGTCTGTTGGTGTTTACGGAATTATGATTGGAGGCTGGGCTTCTAACAACAAATTTTCGTTAATGTCAGCAATGCGTGCGGCTTCGCAGATGATTTCTTATGAAGTTGCGATGGGACTTTCAATCATTGCTTTACTAATGATGACAGGAACTTTAAGCTTGCGCGAAATTTCGTTACAGCAATCAGGAATGAACTGGAATATTTTCTACCAGCCTTTAGGATTCGTAATCTTTTTAGTATGTTCTTTCGCTGAAACTAACAGAACGCCTTTTGACTTGGCAGAATGTGAGGCCGAATTAATTGGAGGTTACCACACAGAATATTCGTCAATGAGAATGGGATTTTATTTGTTCGCTGAATATGCGAGTATGTTTATCTCATCTACGATTTTAGCCGTTTTATACCTTGGTGCTTATAATTATCCAGGAATGGCTTGGGCTGTTGAAAACTGGGGCGTGAACATTGCAAACGTAATCGGGATTTTTGTGTTATTTGGCAAAATCTGTTTCTTCATTTTCTTCTTTATGTGGGTAAGATGGACGATTCCAAGATTTAGATATGATCAATTAATGCGATTGGGATGGCAAATGTTGATTCCGTTGGCGATTGCAAATATTGTGATTACTGGAGTTGTGATTTTGTTGTTTGATAGCTAGAAACTAAAAGGAATTTTGTCATTCCGACGAAGGAGGAATCTCCAGAAGAATTTAACGAACGAGGATTCCTCCTTCGTCGGAATGACAAGAATATAAATAAGATATAACAAAGGGAATTAAGCGAAGAAATTTATTTCTAAATCTTAAATCAAAAATCTTAAATCAAAAATGAGTATAGAAACTGTATCATTATCGGGAAGAAAAACGCAGGTTTCCAATAAAAAGATGACTTTTTTGGAAAGCCTTTATCTTGTTGCGATTGTGAAAGGATTGTTCATTACGATCAAGCACTTATTCACCAGAAAAGTGACGATTAAATATCCAGAACAAAAAAGAGAAATGAGTCCTGTGTATCGTGGTCAACACATGTTGATGCGTGATGACGAAGGTCGCGAACGGTGTACGGCATGCGGACTTTGTGCCTTGTCTTGCCCTGCGGAAGCCATTACCATGAAAGCCGAAGAAAGAAAACCAGACGAAAAACATTTGTACAGAGAAGAAAAATATGCTTCGATTTATGAAATCAATATGTTGCGTTGTATTTTCTGCGGATTATGTGAAGAAGCTTGCCCAAAACAGGCAATTTACTTGACGACTTCTAAAAAAATCGTTCAGGCAGATTACAACCGTGAAGAATTTATTTACGGAAAAGACAAATTGGTGATGCCACTTGAGCAAGCTTTGAATAATACTAAATTGAAAACGGCGAATTAATATGTTGACAACTGTATTTTATATTTTATCTGCATTGACTCTGGCGTCGGCGTTTTTGACCATTTTGACCAAAAACCCAATCCACAGTGCGATTTATTTGGTAATCTGTTTCTTTTCAATTGCCGGCCATTACTTGATGTTCAACGCACAATTTTTGGCGGTTGTTCACATCATCGTGTATTCTGGAGCAATTATGATTCTGCTATTATTTACCATAATGCTTATGAATCTCAACAAAGAAGACGAACGACATAAAAGTGGCCTCACGATTATTGCGGCAGTTGCTTCTTTCTGTTTGGTTTGCTTCGTATTATTGGCGGCTTTCTTGAAAACTATGCCAATTATCGAGGAATATTATGTTTCAGGCGAAGATTATCAATCCATCAAAGTTCTTGGTCAAGTTTTGCTTGACGAGAAAAATGGATTTATGGTTCCGTTCGAATTTGCTTCTGTTTTACTTTTGGTATCAATGATTGGAGCGGTTTTATTGTCTAAAAAAGAAGAAAAAATAAGCTTATAGTTATGCAAAATGTTTTACAAGAAATAGGCGTTGAAAACTATATTTATCTTTCTACAATCTTATTTTGTATCGGGATATTTGGAGTATTGTTCAGAAGAAATGCTATCGTAATGTTTATGTCGATTGAGATTATGCTGAATGCAGTAAATCTACTTTTGGTTGTTTTTTCTACGTATCACCAAGATGCTTCGGGACAAGTTTTCGTATTCTTTTCAATGGCTGTCGCTGCCGCGGAAGTTGCCGTTGGATTAGCGATTTTGGTTGGAATTTACAGAAACATCCATTCGATTGATATTGACAAATTAAAAAATTTAAAAGGATAATCCCTGATGGAGACAAGCTTACTATTAACTTTACTATTGGCCCCATTCGCAGGGTTCTTATTCAATGTATTTTTTGGAAAGAAAGTCAGCCGAAATATTTCCGGAACTATCGGAACCATTGCTGTTGCTGTTTCTTTCATCGTTTCTTTGAATTTTTTCTTCCAAATAAACAGCACGAAACAGCCGATTCTTATTGATTTATTTCAATGGATGACTTTAGGAAACTTCAATGTAAATTTCAGCTTCTTGTTAGACCAATTGTCAATTCTTTGGCTGTTGTTCGTTACCGGAATCGGAACTTTGATTCACATTTACTCAATTAGTTACATGCACGATGATGAGAATTTAAATAAGTTTTTTGCTTACTTAAATTTGTTCATCTTCTTTATGATTACATTGGTAACAGGTTCAAACTTGCTAATAATGTTCATCGGTTGGGAAGGCGTAGGACTTTGTTCTTACCTTTTGATCGGATTTTGGTACAAAAATCAAGATTATAATGACGCGGCTAAAAAAGCGTTTATCATGAACAGAATCGGAGATTTAGGTTTCTTAATCGGAATTTTCATCCTTGGATATTTATTCAATTCTGTAGATTTTGCAACAATGAAAACGGCGATTGCTACCGGAAAATCTGTAGATTTAGGCTGGTTAGGTTTTGCAACTTTATGTCTTTTCATCGGAGCTTCCGGAAAATCGGCACAAATTCCATTATATACTTGGTTGCCTGACGCGATGGCCGGACCAACTCCGGTTTCTGCATTGATTCACGCGGCAACGATGGTAACTGCTGGTATTTTTATGATCACAAGATTAAATTTCTTGTTTGATTTGACGCCAGATGTTCAAATGATTATTGCTGTAATCGGAGCTGTAACTTCGTTAGTTGCTGCATTTATTGCTTTGGTACAAAACGATATCAAAAAAGTTTTGGCTTATTCTACGGTTTCACAATTAGGCTTGATGTTCTTGGCCTTAGGTTTAGGAGCTTATGAAATTGCTGTTTTTCACGTAATCACGCACGCGTTCTTTAAAGCTTGTCTTTTCTTAGGCTCAGGTTCTGTAATTCACGCACTGCACGGAGAACAAGACATGCGCAAAATGGGCGGTTTGAGAAAATATATGAAAGTGACTTATATCACTTTTTTGATTGCAACTTTAGCAATTTCAGGTATTCCAATATTTGCAGGTTTCTTCTCTAAGGATGAAATTTTGATGGTGGCTTTCCATGAAAATAAAGCGCTTTGGATTATTGCTTCGTTAGCATCAATTATGACCGCTTTTTATATGTTCCGTTTGTTATATTTGACTTTCTTCAAAGAATTTAGAGGAACGGAAGAACAAAAACACCACTTGCACGAGTCTCCAAGTTTGATCACTTTTCCACTGATTATTTTGGCAATTCTTTCAACTGTTGGAGGTTTTATCAGCTTCCCGGGTCATAGCTGGTTGAACGGTTATTTGAAACCAATTTTTATCGGAGCAAGAGAAGAACATCATTTAGACGGAACGACTTATATGTTAATGGGAATTGCAGTTATCGGAGCCTTAATCGGAATTGGTATTGCGTATTCAAATTATATCAAAAAATCGCAAGTGCCAAACGAAGACAGCGAAATCACTGGCTTTTCAAAAGTTTTATATAATAAATTTTATGTAGATGAAATTTATACGGCGGTAATCGTGAAGCCAATTTATGCAATTGCAAGCTTCTCGAAAAACTTTATTGAAACGGCCTTGTCTGGATTTGTTTTCGGATTAGGAAAAGTAACAAATATGGTTGGAAATCAAGGAAAAGCAATTCAAAACGGAAGCGTTGGTTTATACCTTTTTGTCTTTGTAATTGCATCAGCTTCTTTCATCGCCTATTTATTTTTAGAACACTATCTTTAGACTATAATCATCACTAATGGACGTATCTTTATTATTAATTATTTTATTAGTTGGAGCAATTGCCACTTTTTTATCTGGAGATAAATGGGCTTCAAAAACAGCTTTGGCATTCAGCTTAGTTGCTTTCGCCGCTTCGATTTTACTTTTAAATTTATATAATTCTGGACAAAATACCGGAATCATTTTGCCTTGGGTAAAATCACCAAACATTTATATCGCATTAAATCTTGACGGTCTTTCAATGGCATTGGTTTTATTGACAACTGCATTAACGCCATTAATCATATTTTCTTCCTTTGGAAATAAATACGCAAAATCTAAAAATTTCTATGCACTAATATTGTTCATGGTTTTTGCCATGGTTGGAACTTTCTTGAGCGCCGACGGGTTTTTATATTATATTTTCTGGGAACTTTCCTTAATTCCTATTTATTTCATTGCATTAATTTGGGGTGGTGGAAACATACAAAGCAGAAGAAAAGCAGTAGTAAAATTCTTTATTTACACTTTTGCAGGTTCGTTATTTATGCTTGTGAGTTTTATCTATTTATATTTGAGAGCGGGAAGTTTCTTGCTTGCAGATTTAGTACAAGCTGACCTTTCTCCAAGAGAACAATTTTGGATATTCTTAGGTTTCTTCTTGGCGTACGCAATTAAAATTCCTTTGATCCCTTTTCATACTTGGCAAGCAAAAGTGTACCAAAAAGCGCCAGCCGTTGGAACGATGCTTTTATCTGGAATTATGCTTAAAATGGCACTTTATAGCATCATCAGATGGCAATTGCCAATTGCGCCAGTTGCAGGAAAAGAATTTATGTTTTATTTCATCGGATTGAGCGTGGCCGGAGTAATCTATGGTTCAATCGTGGCCTTGAAGCAAAAAGATCTTAAAAAATTATTGGCTTATTCTTCATTAGCGCACGTTGGTTTAATCGCTGCAGGAATTTATACTTTGACATTAGATGGTCTTCGTGGGGCAGTTTTACAGATGATCGCTCACGGTTTTGGAGTAGTTGGATTGTTCTTCGCTGCTGAAATAATTACAAGAAGATATAATACCACGAAAATTTCAGAAATGGGTGGTATCAGAATTCAGACACCAAAGTTTACTTCGATGTTCTTAATTTTGGTATTAGCTTCTGTAGCTTTGCCAGGAACTTTCAACTTTATCGGAGAATTTGAATTGCTTTATAGTTTGGCACAAAGAAATATTTGGGTTGCCGCTTTAGCCGGAACAACAATTATTTTAGGCGCTTTCTATATGTTGAGAATGTTCCAAAAAGTAATGCTTGGAGACAAAAACGAAAAGATTTTTGCTGATGTAAATTTCAACGAAGGTTTTACAATGGTCATAATTATTGCGGTTTTATTGTTTTTTGGATTGTATCCAAAACCAATCGTTGATTTGATCACGCCAAGCTTAGAGCAGATTTTAGCAGTTATAAACAGAATTTAATTTAGTCAGATATAAAATGTACACATTAATAGCTATTGCCGCATTAGGAGTTTTATGCCTTATCGCTGAAATTTTCAACGGAAGAAAAGCAATCGTCCCAATAACAATTGTGGGGTTGCTGGCCATCTTAGGATTGACTGCGACTGGTTTCAATGACTCGGCAGATACTTACAATAACATGATTGTATTTGACAAATTTGCAACTACATTCTCTTGTTTGTTCATGATTTTGACCATTTTCTTGGTAGCGTTAACGCCAAGTTTTCATGCCAAACAATTACACAAAATATCAGATTTCGTATCTATCAAATTATTTCTTTTGACCGGAGCCGTGGCAATGGTTTCTTTCGGAAATTTATCTATGTTTTTCTTAGGAATTGAAATCCTTTCCATCGCTTTATATGTTTTGGCAGCGAGCGATCGCTTAAGCTTAAAAAGTAACGAAGCGGGAATGAAATATTTCTTGATGGGAGCTTTTGCTTCTGGATTTATTTTATTCGGAATTGCTTTGATTTATGGAGCAACAGGTTCTTTTGACATGGCAACAATCACAGAAGCAGGAAGTTCTGCTGACGTGGAAGATTGGTTTTACATCGGAGCCATTTTACTAAGTATTGGTATGCTTTTTAAAGTTGCAGCTGCGCCATTTCATTTTTGGGCTCCAGACGTTTATGAAGGTTCTCCAGCATTAACAACAGCTTTGATGAGCACTTTGGCGAAGGTTGTGGCGATGGCCGCTTTCTTCAAATTGGTCGGAGCAATGAATGTTAATCTTCCAAGTTCTTCTTCGACAGTAATAATTGTAATTTCAATTCTATCAATGTCAATTGGTAATATCATGGCCTTGAAACAAACAAATGTGAAAAGAATGTTGGCGTTTTCTGGTATTTCACACGCCGGATTTATGCTGATGACATTATTGGCAGTAACAACTTCAGCTGGCGTTTTATTATATTACACTTCAGCTTATGCATTTGCCGGAATTGCAGCATTTGCTGTGGTTTTATATGTAACCAAAGATAAAGACAACGAAGATATCTTCAATTTCAACGGATTAGGAAAAACAAGTCCGTTATTAGCCGGAATTTTGACCTGTTCGTTACTTTCAATGGCCGGAATCCCAATCTTTTCTGGATTCTTTGCAAAAGTATTTTTATTCGGACAAATGTTGAATTCAGGGCATCTCGTCTTAGTAATCTTTGCCGTAGTTAATTCAATTATTAGTGTTGGATATTATTTCAAGTTGATATTAGCGATGTACACCAAAGACGCTACGGAAGAAGCAAGACCAGTTCCATTCGTTTATCATGCCGTAGCAACTCTTGCAATCGCATTAAACATTGCAATTGGGCTTTATCCTTCTTTTTTACTAGATTTATTTAATTAGAAAACAGTTTACCATACAAAAAAGGCTGTCTAAAATTTTAGACAGCCTTTTTCTTGGAGATATAACATGTTTAATAATTTACTTTTTCCAAACGCATTTCGACATCGTCACTGCCAACTTCTATCAATCTTACATAACCTTTCTTAGCTTTTCCCGGAATAATTTGAGATGCTTTTTTAGTAAGTTGCAACTTGTCATAATTAAATTCTCCATCCACAAAAGTAATAATTCCCAACACCCACGAAGGATTTTTTCGGCGCTCATATTTGCTTCCTTCTCGTTCATTATTCGCATAGAAAAAGACATATTCCTCTCGATTATTTAATTTCTGTTTGTATAGAAAATCAAAATAACCATATTGTCTTAACTCAATTCCTGCTGCGTTAATATTTTGCAATGAAATTTTATTTTTATCGATTTTCTTAAAATACTTGATTGACATATCAGGCAATAATTCTACCATAAAAAGATCTAAAATCTCTGAAGATCTTTTGCTTTTGTATCCTTCAGCAACAATCAATGTATTGCCGTTTTCTAACAATACAAAATCTTGTGGCAATATTTTTCCATACTTATCATATTCGCCATATTTGTTTGTAATTTGTAAATGAGGCTTAAAATTCTCCCATAAAAAATGATCTCGATTTAATTCTTTACCGGTTTTTTTATCAAAGATAACTTTTGAGAAACCCACAACTTCCTCGTATAACATATTTTTATTGTCATAAAGCTGAACATAGAATGCGACTTTATCTTTAGTAAATTCTGCACGATCTGGAAACATGAGGTATTTTGCATCTAAAAAAGGCATTTCTCCAATCAAATCTCCGTTGTGCAAATTATATATTTCTATTGACCTTGGTTCTTTATCCTTAGTTCCATGACGGTATTTCTGCAATAATAGCACATCAGTATCAGAATCGAAATAACTGTATTCATCAAATATTTTTGAATCACCTGCATTGATTTCCTTTTTCCAGACGATGTTCATTTTTTCATCAAGTACTGCGAAACTTTTAATAGACTTGGTAATTTTATCTTTATGGCGTTGTTCAGACATGTAAGCGACTGCCTTTGGATTATATGCAGGAGTTGCAAAACCAAAAAGATAATTTCCTTTAGTTTTGATCAATTGCTGCACATTCCAAAAATCGTCAATAGTTGTATTTGTGCCCGCTGCATAATCTCTATCTATCATTTTAAAATCCTCTAGAACAAACTCTTTCGAAAAAGCAAATGTGTCTAAATTTAAAGTTCTAAACCTATGATTAATATAAACTCTGGCAGCAAGTTCTGTATTATTTGCCTTGTCATTTATACCAATAATCAATTGATTTTTAATCTTTTTGACGAAAGTCAATTCAATTTTAAATTTCAGCAACAAGGTGTCAAACATTCCTTCTAAAAACTTTGCAGAAGTTAATTTGTTTAAATTTTTATCCAAGACAACATATTCTAATTCATAGACTTCCTTGCTTTTTTTGTCAATTTTGTAAGCCAAAAGATAGCCCCAAACATCCTCTCCGTTTTCTTCATAGATAATTGCGGAGTCTAAAAACTGCCCAGAAGACAGCGCGCCCAACTTCTGAACTTGTGAAAACGCAATTGAAACAAAAAACAGAAATAAAAGGGTAATGTGTTTTTTCATAGTTGTAAGGAATAATAACTTATAAATTCATTCAATTCACTTTTTCGAAGTTCTCGTATAAATGACAAATAGCGATTATAGCTCTGCGAAAAATTTGGATTTACATTGTCAAGATGCCTGTTCAAGGTATATGCTTTTTGGGCTTCTTGAATTTTGACCAAATTGAAATATAACAAGTTTTTCAGATACAAATTCTCAGGTTCTTTTTTTAAGAATAGCAAGGTTTCATATAGGGATTTACCATAATCTTCAATCACAAAAAGCCCAAGTATATAATCATAAAAACTATTTTTCTTTACTGAATCAAAAATGGCTGTATTTTTCTTTTCAAGCGTTTTATGAATTTGAAATTCCTTTTTCATAAAACCAGTTCTTAAGGCACAATCAGCATGAGTTTTCAAAGAATCAATCAGCCAATACTTAACTGACTTGTCATATTTATAACCGCTAATTTCGTCATTATTCAGCCATTCTGCCTTAAACTGAAGTTTTTCTGTTGAAAAAAAGCGAGCATAATCAGCTATTGTTAGTGAATCTGTTTCAAAATCAATTTTATCTAAAGTTTCTAAACTTTGAATAGCATAATGCTCATATCCTTTGAATGCTTTTCTATAAAGCAAGAATCCGAGAGAATCTGCTTGCTGTTCTAACTTTCTGCTATTCTTTCTTTTGCCATACACAATTTCTTTATAAAGCGCAGACGCATAACTGCCTTTATCATATTTTCTTTTTTCAATTGCTCGAGTTTGCCTTTTGATTTCACTCGAGTGTACTGTTTGAGCATAATCTAAAAGTCCGTTATAAGAATGCGATAAAATATTATGTGCAATTTCGTGCCCAATGATAAATGCCAATTCATACTCATTATTTATGCTTTTTAATAAAGGTAAGGTCACAATAATAAAATCATCACCAATCGCATAAGCATTGGGAATATCACTGAACGAAAGCAGAATTTTAGTATTTTTTATTTGAGGAAACTCCGTGTTTTCTTTTGCTAATCTTTGCACTATTTCGTTCAGAAATTCAGAATACAAAGTATCTTTTACAAAAACTCCTTTTTTAATTTTTGTGATAAAATCTTCGTTCATTTCAGTGTAAGACTTACTGACTTCATTTCTAATTTTCATATCAGAAATAGATTTGAAAGAAAGTTTTGTTATTGAAGTTCGATGCAAATACATTTTTTCTAATTCCTTTCTATAAGAATGATTAGTGGTATCAATCGAGCTTTTTTGAGAATAGCTTAAATGACAGAAAAAATATAACATTAACAAAAACACCAATCTCATAAATATCGCATTTTGCAAATAAATATAAATATAGAATATTATTTTAACACAAAAATAATAAGATTATTCTTTTAGCTATTAGTAACAAATTTTATCAGAAATGTTCAAAAACAAAAAAGGCTGTCTAAAATTTTAAACAGCCTTTTTTTAATTTTAAGATAAAATTATTTTGGAAGCGGTGCGCCAACAGCAACTTCACATTTATGACCTGGCTGACCGTGTGGCGGATTCATCCCAGGAGCTGTTGCAACTGCCGGAGCCGATGCTTGTGGTTGCATTTGTGGTTGTGCCTGAACCGGAGCTTGCGCTTGTGCCTGCGCAGGATTTTTTCCAGGAGGTGAATTTAAAGGCGCTCCAACAGCAATATCACACCTGTGATTCGGCTGACCGTGTGGCGGATTCATTCCTGGCGCGGTA
Organism: Flavobacterium qiangtangense; assembly: GCF_042658345.1. Classification (NCBI taxonomy): domain Bacteria; kingdom Pseudomonadati; phylum Bacteroidota; class Flavobacteriia; order Flavobacteriales; family Flavobacteriaceae; genus Flavobacterium; species Flavobacterium qiangtangense. The sequence goes on along the minus strand of NZ_JBHSQB010000008.1, from coordinate 9,935 downwards.
GTCGTCGCTTGCGGTTGTATTTGTTGCGCAGCTGGACTACTTACGGTAACTGGCTGAGCTGGCATTGCTGCAGGTTGATTACCCGGAACCTGTTGTGAACTTGCATCAATAACAGCTGCCTCTTGTGGCGCAGCACTTTCTTGTGGTTGCAATTCTTTTTTACAAGAAACCATAAAAAGAGAAACAGCTAAAAGTGAACTTAAAAATATTTTAGTTTTCATCGTTGGTTGTTAAATATTAAGATTCCAAATATACTATAATAAAACAAGTATCTATGTTAAAAATAGGCTCTTAACTGAACGCTTCCAGTGTGAATTGTTTTACTTTCTTCGCTTTTTCTGCCTTGATAATTCACGTTTACATCCAGATATTGCGTCAGATTTTTTTGGAGCAATAATCTCCAAGTTAAATTTTGTCCGGCTTGCAAACCTTCTAACATTTGATAAGCAACAGGCGATAATGCATCACCAGCAAAATCATTTTGATACAATGAAAACTCGCCATTTGCAGTAAATTTTTTCTCTGAATTGTAAGTAAAAGAAGTTCCAAAACGATGCTGTTCCAAGGTTTCTCGGTCGTTAATTTGATTCTTTTTATCTTGATATTCATAGAATAAATCCCAACTCGCATTTCTTGAAAACAAGTAAGAAATTTTCGGAGCCAATTGATAGCCTTTTAATTCGAAGTTTTTGCTAGAATAATTTTCTGAAATTGTTTCAGATTCAATGGTTTTTGTCAAGAAATTAAACAGCCAAGTTTTCTTCAATAAATGCGTGTATTGTCCTTGATACGAGCGATTACTGCTTTCTTGCGAGCCCACGGAAAGCAAATTTTTAGCCCGATTTTGCAAATAAGTAAATGTTATCGAGTGATCTTGTTTCCCTCGATTATAAAACAAACTATTTCTAAAACTAGAATTCAATCCCAGCAAATCTTCGTCATTTGAAGAAAACGGATTCAAATCAAAATTGTCATTTCCACGGATGATTTTTCGATCCATTAAAAACGAAGTTTGGTTATAAAAATAAGAGAGAATTTTCAAGAAACCTTTCTCATTTTGCCATTGATTTCCATTTAAAATGACGGAAGTCGAGAATTTATTTTGATGTGTTTTTATAAAAATTTGGTTCGGAAGAAAAATCCTAACGTATTCTGCTTGATCCGAAAATTGAGCAATTTCAAATTCTTCCAATTCCTGAATTTCATTTGCATTATAGTCAATCCAAGTGTAAATTCCTTGTCCAGGTTCTACTTTTAAATACGTAAATTCTTGTTGCGGAATCGTTCCAGAAGTTGTTTCATAAGCTGTCGTCAACTGAATTAACTGGTCAAAAAATCGGTCATTATAAAGCAATCTAGAATTTAAAGATGGCTCATTTTTTCTGGTTTCGTCTTCAAATTTTAAATTTCTATAATTTACAAAGAGCGACAAATCACTTTTATCGGTTTTAATCAATCTCGATTTTAAATAATACGAATTTGAAGTATTTACTTTCTGCAAAAATCCATTGACCAAACTATCATTTGAACGTTGCAAATAACCCAATTCCACATAAACTTTTGTACTGTCACCGCGTCCAACAAAGGCTCCAAACTCATTAAATCTTTGGCTTAAAGCCGAAAATTGATTGGTTTCTTTCAACTTTTCTTCGTTATCTTCCAGTCGAAATGAACCGCCAATCCAGTTTTTCTTGAAATTATATCGAGCTTGCGATTGGTTTCTGATGAAAGTAGATTCAGAGTAATTGCTGTCGCTTTTCAAGATGCTTCCTGAGTTTTGGATCATCAAATTTTTAAAGCGAAATAATCCGTCGATAACGTGTCTTGTTCCCGAAAAACTTTCTGAAAAGTCTAATTTTTCAAGCTGATATTTCGCCGAACCTTTTCCCGGAAGGTTAAAATTGGCTCCGGTTATCAGCAAACTTTGATTGCCCAACGGATTTGTCAAGTTCCAATCACGGTCAAATTCAATGGTAAATAATCGCTCGATTGTCTTAAATTCTTTCTGCACAAATTGATAATTCCCAAAAGCATCGATTTCCCATTTCTTTGAAAGCAGTCTTTTTTTGGCATAAATTCTTCCTGCAATTCCTTGATTATCATCATCTCCTTCGGAAGAAAATAGATTCAAATCGTTATTGCTTATGCCAATTTCAAAGTCAACCAATGTTTTTTCACTCGGCTTATATTTTCCCATAACCGTGGCAATCTGAATTTTTGTGGGAGCCACAAGACGAATAATCGGATCATAATTTCCCTGTGGGATTCCGTTTAAAGGCGCAACATATTGGTAAATTCTTCCAACAGCGGCCGAATTTGACAAAATATAATTTCCTTGATTGGCTCCGACCAAAGTAAATCTTACGTTGAATAATTCTGCTTCTTGATCATTAGAAAATTCGAAAACTTCCACGCCGTCAATAACTACTTTTTTATAGAGAATTTTATTTTCAGAATAAGAATCAACATAAGCGGAAGGCGCGGTCATTAAAGCAGAATCATCGCCAGCTTCCTTTAAAATCGCCACTTGTTCAGCCGAAAGATTTTGTTGCAAAGGCTGATTTTTTACGTCATTTTCAGAATACAAATAACCGCCGATGCTCCATTTTTCTTGTTCGTGCGTGGCTCCTGCATACGTCACAAAACGCGTGTAATTTCTATCAGAATATTGGTATTCGACATTAATACGCATTTCAGAAGTGATTGGAAATAAAGAAGTAAAAATGATTTCTCCAGCGTTATAATCTATCGTATAATCTTTATTTTCGCCACGAGTAAGTAAAATTCCGTTGACAAAAACACGCTCAGAACCTGAAATTACTAAAATATACAATTCACCATTTGGACCTTGAAGTTTATACGGACCTTGATTTCCTTCCTGACCGACAAAAGTACTTTTGGCATATTGACCCCGAACCAACGCCGCCGAAGCAAAAACATTTGTCTTTTTTTCTGGAGTTCCAAATGTGAAATTGGCCGCCAAACCTTGTACTTTTTTATTGAAGTTTAAAAAACGAGATTGTCTGTTTTCAAGAAATAAATCTCCAGCACGGATGTTCCATTTTTCGGCAAAAAGCTCAATAAAAATTTGGTCAAATTCATCTAACTTTTGAGAATAACCGCCTTCTTGCAATGGAATATTACTATCTTGAATGGATGCACGAAGGCTGACTTTATCAGAGATTTTTCCGGTAATCTGTAAATCTAAATTCGAATTGACAACAGAATTTTGGTTGTTTCCCACAGTAATTCCTCTGGTAATACTTCCAGAAGTATTTAATCCGTCAAAAGGTTTAAATGTGGAAATTGGATCGCGTGAAACTTTGTAAAGATTGCCTTGATCAGCATTATTTGAAACTACACGACTGTCGTCATAAATGCTATATTCTTTGGTAAGATATTCAGGATAAGCAAAATACCGAATACTCAAAGAATCTTCAGCTTTAAAATTATTTCGAAAAACCAGAATACTTTTTTGGAAATCAATTTTGTAAAAAGTCGTATCAATAGCGTTTCCGAGCGCATCTTGGAGTTTAAAAAACGATTTATTGATGCTGACGCTGTCAATTTTAATAGTATCGTTTGAAACAGCAATTCTCTTGTTTTTATAAGGCGATTTTATTTCCTGAGCAGAAAGCCCAGAAACAAAGCCGATTAAAAATAAAAAGAGCAGTTTTTTCAACATAAATACTATAACTCGGAAAGGTCAAAAGTAGTATTTATAAAATTAAAATTTAGAATGAAAATCCTTTCGTGCTTCCGCTATTTTTTGTTTCACTTCTTCCCAAGTATATAATTTTAGATTCTCGTCTAGAAGTTTTTCTAAACGAGAATCTATTTCCTTTTTATATTCCTTAGTAATTTTACTTTCTTTCAATTTCAAAATTTTATTTATTCCACATCCTTAGTCACAATTTGCATTGTTTCGCGACTTACTTGTTTCAATAAAACTTGTTTTCCTTTTTCGACCATTTCTGGCGCTTTTTCATTAAAATGACGAATCGTGTAAAGCGAAACATTGTCATTATATGAAACCTTAAATTTCTTTGAAAGTATCGTTTTTAAGTCATTAAAATTCCCGAATTTATCTTCAATACAAACTGAAAAACTAATCGCAGAATTCTGAATCAAACTCACCTTCATTTTATATTGGTGGAAAAGTGCAAAGATTTCGCTGATGTTTTCTTCCATAATAAAAGAAAAATCTATTGAAGAAAGCGATATCAAAAGCTGGCTTCTCTTCACGATAAAACAAGGCAAATGCGGTTCTAAATCGGCTCCTTTGCTCACGCTTGTTCCAGGCAAAGACGGATTCAAAAATGATTTTACAAACAACGGAATTTCCTTTCTTTGCAGAGGTTGCAATGTTTTTGGGTGAATTACTGTCGCGCCATAAAATGCTAATTCGATGGCTTCACGATACGAAATTTGGTTTAATAAAGTCGCGTTTTCAAAATATCGCGGATCTGCATTCATAACTCCTGGAACGTCTTTCCAAATTGTCACACTTTCGGCATTCAAGCAATAGGCAAAGATCGCCGCCGTGTAATCTGAACCTTCTCTGCCTAAAGTTGTTGTGAAATTATTTTCATCTGAACCCAAAAATCCTTGGGTGATATTCAGCACTTTTTTCTTTACATTTTTAGAAATCAATTGTTGTGTTTGATCCCAGTCAACGATGGCGTCGCGATAAGTGGTATCGGTTTTAATAAAATTTCTAACGTCAAGCCAATTGTTTTTCAATCCTCTAAAATTAAAATAATGGCTGATAATTGTCGTGGAAATAATTTCTCCAAAGCTTACAATCTGGTCATAAACAAAATTATAATTTGGAGACTTATTATTTTTCAAGAAACTTTCTAAATCTGAGAACAACGTATTTATTGCCGTAAAAGCGCCATTTTTTTCGTCGTCAAATAAATCTAAAAGGATTTGGTTGTGGTATTTCTTAACATCTTGAACCGAAGATTGAAGTTCTGGGGATTTTTCAAAATAGTTCTTTATCACAACTTCCAATGCGTTTGTTGTCTTTCCCATCGCCGAAACTACGAGCAAAACATCATCAAAACCAACTTGTTGCAAAACGTCATACACGTTTTTAATTCCTTCAGCATCTTTTACTGAAGCACCTCCAAATTTAAATACTCTCATTATTTATTTTAAGAATTAAGATTCCAGATTTGGGATCTGAAATGTGGTAACTTATCTTTTTAAAAATTCATTTATGGCATTTTCGTCCATTTGAACCGTTCGCCAATCGTCAAAAACTTTGGCTCCTGATTTCTCATAAAAACGAATTGCGGGTTCATTCCAGTCTAAAACGGCCCATTCGATTCTTCGAACATTTTGTTTTTTTCCTTCCTTAATTATTTCGGAATATAAGGCGAAACCGGCTCCAGTTCCTCGTTTGCTTTCGGTTACAATCAAATCTTCCAAGTGAATTGTTTTCCCTTTCCAAGTGGAATATCGATAATAATATAAAGCCACGCCAATAATTTCGTTATTAACTTCGGCTACAAAAGTACTGAACAATGGGTTTTCGCCAAAACCATCTTTGACCAAATCTTCCGTAGAAATCACCACGGCTTCTGGTTCTTTTTCAAAAAAAGCCAGCTGCTTTATTAAGTCTAAAACAGCTGGCATATCATTTTTATTTCCCTTTCGGATAATCATCTACTTTATTTTTTCTTCTTTTTTGTGGTAGTTTTCTTTGCTGCTGCAGGCGCTGTGTTTGAAATCGGCTTTTGAACGTAAGCTTTATACAAGCCTTCCTTGGTTGCCTTTTTTTTCGATTTTTCAGCTCTGTCTTTAGAATCTGGGTGCGAACTCATCATTCTTGCCATAAAAGACGATTCAGATCCTTCGCTCATTTTTGCTAAGATATTAAAAGATGACTCCACAGCATTCACGTCATAGCCATTTCTTTTCATAAATTCATATGAATATTCGTCGGCTTCTGTTTCTTGCTTGCGACTGTGCTTGCTGTCAAGCATCGCGTTTCCGATTTTGCCCAATTGGCTGTCAGACAAACTTGCAACTTTATCAGATTGCGAAGCCGCTGCGTCTAATAAAGCCTCTTTTTTATAAGCCGCTTTTACTGCATCGCGAGAATCGTGATTGGCAACGTGACCAATTTCGTGACCAATAACCGCCAAAAGTTCATTATCATCCATAATATCCATCAAACCAGCAAAAACGCGAACGCTTCCGTCAGCTGTTGCAAACGCATTTACGTCTTTTACTTTGTAAACTTTGTAATTTAAGGTCAGACCGTTTTCAGATTTGTGTTTCCCAAAAAGTCTTTCCAAACGAACTGCATAACCGTCTTTTGCATCAGCAACCGGATTTGTTTTATCCATTTCATCAACAGCTTCCTTTGAAAGTGCTGCTGCTTCTGCATCGCTAAAAGTGAAACCTTTAACGCCCTTTTCTAAAGCTCCAACGGCTTTATCTCCTAATTTAATTTGTGCTTCAGCTTCGGTTAAGCCAAAAAATGTCACTAAAATGCCGAATAAAATACTTTTTTTCATTGTTTGCATGGTTTAAAATTGTTTAACAAATATAAATAACTTTTATGAGAAATAATTAACATTAATTAAATTATAAAATATTTATTTCGAAATGGTTTAATTGAATTTAAAAACGATATTTGCAAAACAACTACAACGTTATAGTATGGAAGAAAGAAATAAAACATTAGGCGAATTCATTATCGAAAAGCAGGAAGACTTTCAATATTCTTCAGGAGAATTATCAAGATTGATCAATTCCATTCGTTTGGCCGCGAAAGTCGTAAATTACAAAGTAAATAAAGCAGGATTAGTTGATATCGTTGGAGCCGTTGGAGCACAAAATATCCAAGGTGAAGATCAACAAAAGCTAGATGTTTTTGCAAATGACACTTTTATCCAAACTTTAATTAATAGAGAAATTGTCTGTGGAATTGCTTCTGAAGAAAGTGACGAATTTATTACGATCAAAGGAAAAGACGAATGCCATAACAATAAATATGTGGTTTTAATGGATCCGCTTGACGGTTCTTCAAACATCGACGTTAATGTTTCTGTGGGAACAATTTTCTCGGTTTTTAGAAGAATTACGCCAATTGGAACTCCGGTAACGATAGAAGATTTCTTGCAGCCGGGCGTGAATCAAGTTGCTGCAGGTTACGTGATTTATGGAACTTCAACAATGCTAGTTTACACAACTGGTCGTGGCGTTAATGGATTTACTTTGAATCCGGCGATTGGAACTTTTTATCTTTCGCACCCAAATATGCAATTTCCAAAAGACGGAACTATTTATTCTATAAATGAAGGAAATTATGTCCATTTTCCGCAAGGCGTAAAAGATTATATCAAATATTGCCAGCTTGAAGAAGGCGACAGACCTTATACTTCGCGTTATATCGGGAGCTTGGTTTCTGACATTCACCGAAACATGATTAAAGGAGGAATTTATATTTATCCAACGAGTTCAAAAGCGCCAAGCGGAAAACTTCGTCTTTTGTATGAATGCAATCCAATGGCTTTTTTGGCAGAACAAGCAGGCGGAAAAGCTTCAGACGGTTTTGGAAGAATCATGGAAATTCAGCCAACCGAATTACACCAACGCGTTCCGTTTTTCTGCGGAAGCTATAATATGGTTGAAAAAGCCGAAGAATTTATGGAGCAAGCAAATAACAATTTATAATACAACCAAAAAACCAAACCAACAAAAACCAAAAAAGCTCCGAAAATCTCGGAGCTTTTTTAATATAAATAAACGAACAATTATTTGTTCATGTGTTGCATTTCAAAAAGAAAAGTATCTAAGTCAACTCCCAAAACAAGCAATGACAGCGCTTTATCAGTGATATAATGAACGTTTCCAGGCGTGAAACCAAGAGCCAATGCAAAACGCGTCAAAATCTCTTTTTGTCTAGGTCCGAGAACGTGGTCTGCATAAACCATTCGTGACAAATCATATAAACGCTCCAAACGTTGCGTGTGCAAATATGGAGGATTGATTGGGTATTTCATCGGATTTGCAAGAATTTCTGTATATTCTTCAGGAGAAATTTCCAATTGGTTCGCTAATTTGTCTAAGAAGTGTCTTTCTTCTTCGCTCAAATGCCCATTTTCCATTGCAACTCTCACGATAGAAGCAAAATGACCTTTATTTCTATTTTTAAATCCGCTATCAAATAAATCTGAAATTGACATAATTAAATTTTTTGCAAATATAATTCTATTTCCATTTTAACAACACAAAATTGTCACTTTTCTTAACACAAATAAAGTGTTTTAAAAATATATCGTAAGTTTGGAATCCCAATCGAAAAAATACAATTTTATGTCAGAATTTTGGATCTATTTCAACACCGGATTGCGTCACGTTTTAGACATCAACGCTTATGATCACGTCTTATTTTTAATAGCGCTTACCATTCCTTACGCGTTTAAAGACTGGCAAAGAGTTTTATTATTAGTGACACTTTTTACTGTTGGACACACGATGGCACTTTTACTTTCAGTTTATGGATTTGTTCAAATCAAGGTAAATTTGGTAGAATTTCTGATTCCAATAACCATTTTGATTACCGCAGTTTTTCATCTTTTTACCGCCGGAAAAAACTCAAAGAAAGAAAGCATCAGTTTCATTGCAGTCGTAACTTTATTCTTTGGGATCATCCACGGACTCGGATTTTCTAATTATTTCAATACCATTTTACCCGGAAATGCTTCCGCAAAATTAATTCCGCTCTTAGAATTCGCATTAGGAATCGAAGCCGCACAAGTGATCGTCGTTTTAATCGTTTTGATTTTATCTTACATTGTGCAAACCGTCTTTCGTTTTTCAAAACGCGATTGGACGTTGGTGATGTCAGCCTTTGTTATTGGCGTTGTAATTCCAATGGTGATTGAAAGCGAAATCTGGGGAAGATAATTTCAAATCATTTTTAGAAGCGAAAGTTTAGGCATTTTCAGCCTTCCATTTTCCTGCTGGTTGGCACTATCTTTTGCGCCCCCCCGAAGCGTCGGGACCGGCACAAAAGGATAGTCACCACCATCAGGGCTATTTGAGAATTCATTTGAATACTTGTTGGCTTTTCCAATCTTTGTCTTCACCAATAATTACCCATAAAAAAAGCAGCCTTTCGGCTGCTTTTTCATGCTAACTAAATTAAAACTAATCAAATATATTATTTTACGATAACAAATTCACTTCTTCTGTTTTGAGCATGTTCTTCTTCAGTACAGTTTTCTTTGCAGTCCACTTTAGGCTCGCTTTCGCCATAACCTTTTCCTGAAATTCTTGCTTTCGCAATACCTTTTGAAAGAACATACTGAACAGATGCTTTCGCTCTTCTGTCAGACAAATTCATGTTATATTGGTCGCTTCCTCTGTTATCTGTGTGTCCTTTAACCATAATAACCATATTTGGATATTTGTTTAAAACCTGAACCAATTTGTCTAATTCAAAACCACCTTCTCTGGTGATATTAGATTTATTGAACTCAAAGAAAATATCGTTTAATACCACAACATCCTCTTTAACAATAGTTTCAATTGGCTGCAAGTCAGCAGCGATATTCACGACACCGCCATTTGTTTTTGCAACCGGAAAACTGTTGCTTTCATAGCCATCTCTTGCAACTTGAATAGTAAATGCTTTGTTGCAATCAGCGTTATAAGAAACTTTTCCATCAGCTCCAGAAGTTTTCGTTTCGATAACATTCTTTTTGTCATCAAGAACAGAAACCTTTGAATTAGATAGAACAGCCCCAGTTTTTGCATCTTTTACCAAAGTAACGATCTCAATATGACAAACCGGATTAGCCTGGTATATCTTGTCTTTTCCTGTCTTGTTGCTTGAGAAGAAACCCACGTTCTTTGTCTTGTTGAACGAGAATGCGAAGTCGTCTTTCGAGGTGTTTACCGGCTCGCCAACA
>NZ_JBHSQB010000007.1:0-655587 GCF_042658345.1 Flavobacterium qiangtangense | reverse complement strand
CATTCTTTAATAGCTTTCGTAGAGTAGAAGTATAAATATCTAAATACTTTATTGGTGAATTTATATTTCTATTATCTGCAAAAGATTTGTTTTAATTACATTCTGTATTACTTAATTTAAATACATCTTCATAAGTTAAATTAAATTTATTGCCAAATTTTTTGCAATTATTATTTATCGTGTCTATACAATATCCTATTTCTTCACGGTTTATATCATTAGGTATGGTACAAACACGTTCTCGTGACACTAATTGCCAATTTTTGTTTTCAAAAATATAATTTAAGGTATAAAGTTTATATCCATCATCATAGTCAATTGTTTTGAAATTAATATGTAAACGGCTTTGAATATTTCCCTTGTATTCTGCACAAGATTCTTCCAAAAATATTTTGATGGTAAAAAGGCCATATCCATTTTCATTAAAATCTATTTTATTTTTATAATCCCACACATCCTCATAAGTTTCGTCTGTTTTTTTTATAGAAATTTTAGTAACTAAATAAACATTTCTTCCGTTTTCTTTTGAATAATTTTCTGCCTTGGACAAGCTTGTTTCATTATTAAACGCTCCAAAATTTATATCATCAACGTAAACTTCTCTCGTCACTAAGTATAGTAAGTTTAGTTTTTCATCCTGATAGTAATTCTCGTTTTCATGTCCAACATTCAACCTGTAATAAACACTATCAGCATCAAAATCTACAATGAATGCTTTTGAATTTTTTTTCTCTCCGAGATTAAAATTTTCTCTTTGATTACACGATGTTAGTGTAATAAATAGAAGAATAATTATCCTATTTGCAGTTTTCATAATCAAAAATTTGTTTAATAATTCAAAATACGTTTATCTTGATTTTTTAAATCAGTTTTTAGTTTCAAAACATTTGCAATAACCACTTGAATAAAAAAACTCGTTAAAACTACCCTTGTTTAAATCGTTATCAATAAATAGCGTATCCACGCAATATCCTTGGCAATATGCAGGTAGCCCTTTTGTGGGATTATCTATTTCTTTTGTGAAAACTATCCACTTGTTTTTGTAATAAACTAGATTTAGATATTTACCTCCTAATTGATAATCCGATATTTCTTGTATTCTTAAATATCCCCCACTAATCCTTTTTCCATCTATAATAGCTGGTTCCATAAAATACCCTTGCTTTAAAATTAAATAATTAAATTCATCATCTCTATTTGATATTTTTGCAATTTGAGTTGATTGATTGTCTTCAATATAAAAAATTCTACTTAAAATATAAACAGATAGTTTTTTTAAATCAGGATTTTCATTAATAAGGTTATATCCTTTTTTATGATTATTATAGTTACTAATTCCTCCAATTATAGAATCTCCCACAGCATAATTATTTGTTACTAAAAATAATTCTTTTTCTCCATCATTAATAACATCAATTTTATAGTAAACTGAATCAGCTTGGTAATCAATGATTGAAACATTTCTGTTTTGAATTATATCATTTTTTTTATCTCTACAGCTTAATATCAATAAAATGAATAGTAAACTACTTACAGTTTTCATAGTCAAATACATTTTTTAACAAATTATAATATTTCTCCCTTTCATCATATCCATTAATGCTTTCTGAATTTGGAGCCTTTGGATTATTTACCATTGCGGAAACTTTAAAGAAGTTGTCTTCATCGGCATATTTATTTATTTTTTTAGCCCACCAATACCAAGCTGAAGAATCACAAGCGTAAGCTATTTCTGTGGAAATTAATTTTGTTAAAGAATTGACTTCCTCCATTTTATCTACAGGAATAAATTGATTATTTGTTCTTATATTAAAATTTTCAACTGTTTCTTGTGGGTTATTTATTGGAATATTAAGACGATTTAACATATATGATTTATAAAAATTTGTCTGCTTTCTGTAATCATAATATTGTAAATAATTATAATCGTGTGTTAACTGTTTTATTCCACGTCCTCTATAATAATCTCCTCCTGAAACACTAGAACTAGGATTAGCTTCATACGTAGTGCTTAATTTTAATGTTTCTACATAAACTTGTGCAAGAAAATGAATTCGCCTTATACAGGTATTAATTTCATATTTTTTAAAAATAAAATTTAATTGTTTTACAAAATCATTATAGTTAGCTTCACTTTCTCTAATATTTAAACCATTTGAATTTAGATAAAATAATCGGTCTTCAATTAGTTTGCCATCAAATGCCTCAACGTCATAAATGGAATACTTATATGTGTATCGTTTTTCTGCTTCTTTTGGTTTTCCTCCTTTATCAGAATTTGGGATTTTTTCTGCGTTTTTATCAAGCCATATAACATTATTATTTTTATCTCTAAATGCTCTATCTCCTTGAATATCTTTCTTCNTGATGGGGATTTTTTTTGCAGTAAACAGAAATGATCTCGATTGTGAATGCATTGAATCAAGATACTTTAAAAGATATCCAGCCTTGATAAATTAAAAAGCCACGCAGATTATGTTCTGCGTGGCTTTTTTTATTTTTCACTGTTATTCCTTATTAAAATATTCCTTTTTATCTTGTCAGATTCATTAAAATAATATCCAAGTTGAATCTAAAATTGAATTTAATCAGTTTTCCATCTAAGAAATTCACATTAAAAATTCGTAACCAATAGTTCAGTTTTCAAGACAATTAAGTTTTTTTTGAAGTGATTGGCTTGCCACTGAATAAATCATCTATTGATTTTAATTAGACGTTATATCGAAAACAATTTAATATAGATGATGCTAGAAATTCAAAATCGGGCTATATCTTCAAATTAATATTAGCTAAACGTCTTTTTCTGTTTTTCTACAAAATTTTTCGATTGAAGTTCTAATAATTCAGTAGCGTTTTTTCGTTGTAAATTATACAATTCCCTGTCGGAAGCAATGTCTTCATAAACCTTGTCGTGCATTTGAGCGCTTGTTTTAACCAATAATTCGCGTTGGTATTTGTCTTGATTGATAGTCGCTTTAAACGCGGTTTCCAAATCTTCCAATTTAAAATCATATTCGCCTTTTGGAGAAAGTAATTTGGCTATAATCGGAGAGGTTTCAATGGCTAAAAACAACAACATAATAAAAAACGACGGCAACCAGGGCAAACTATTTAAAGCATTAATTCGAGCCATCAAGCCATCAAAACCATCAATAATAGGTTGGGTTTCAGTTACTTTTTTATCTAAATCTGCTTGTAACGTTTTGGAGGTTTTTTCTAACTCGGCGATTTTAACGAGATTGGTTTTTCGTAAGGTGTCTAATTCGGTCTTCGCCAAATCGTGTTTGGCGATTTTTTCCTTAAAAACCGGACCTTTGCCTAATTTTTTAGTTCCCGCAGTTCCTTCCGCTTCGGTGATGTACGTTGTGTAAAGCGCATTTACTTCCTTTTCTTTTTTAACAACTTCTGATTTTAAGCTGTCAATTTGTGCTTTGTTTTTGTCTAAGTCGGTTTTGAAATACGTGGCAATTTCCTTTTTGTTGTTCAAGGCCATCGCATTTTTTTCTTTCAATAAAACCGTGTTGATTTCCTTCTCAAAAATTTTAATTTCCAACGGTTTAGAAATTACAATCGCAATAATAATCGCCAAAGCAATCCTCGGCGTAGCCTGAAGAAATTCTGCTGAGAAGCTGTCTCTTTTTTTAATTGTGGAGACAATAAACCGGTCGAGATTGAAGATTAAAAATCCCCAAACCAATCCGAAGAAAATGGCGGGATAAATGCTGTCAAATACCGTAAAAAGGGCATAAGCGCTGGCGATAAAAGCCATAATGGCGGTAAAAAAAACGGTGGCTCCAATGCCGGCGAATTTTGTTTGTTCGCCATCAGAACAAGTGTCAAGAAGCTTTCTGTCAGCTCCAGAACACAGGATGAAGAATTGTTTTAACATGATGATTGATGATTTGTGCGTGAGAAACGTGTCCCGCGGGTGATGATTGATGATGTTTGCAAAGATAACGCCAGATTTTTAATTTTGGTATAAATCGTTGATATGTTTTGATTTAGGTACAAAAAAAATCCGCTCATTTCTGAACGGATTTTAGAAAATTATTATGTAATCTTTAATCGAATCGGCAGATTATAAGCCACTCGAACAGGTTTGCCATCTTGGATTCCGGGCGACCATTTAGGAGATTTGCTCATCATTCTTAAAGCTTCTTCTTTTGTTCCAAAGCCCAAATCTTTTATCACTTTTATGTCCGAAAGACTTCCATCGGTTTCTACTATAAAGCTTACTAAAACATTACCTTCTCCCACGAAATCTTCTGGAATTTTAAATTCTTTCTGAACATATTTTCCAAAGGCTTCTAAACCACCCGGAAATTCTGGCAAGGTTTCAACACTTGTGTAAATGTCGGTTTCCGGTAATGTATTTGGTTCTACCTTTTCGCCTGGTTTAACTTCCACAACTTTTGCTTCCGCTGGAGTTTTATCGCCTACATTTTCAGAACAAGAAATAAAAACTAATCCTGCTAAAACTGGGACTACTGCTAGTTTTTTGAGCAAAGCTCTCGACTGTGACGTGGTTTTTGTCATCATAATTAATCGTTTTTTGGTTACTAAAAAATTCAAATTACTGGCCAAGTAAAAGTTGCTGTTCCAAGATGCTTTTTCCAAAAGTAAACTTTGGTAAAACGGAACGTTATTATAGGATATCACCACTTTTTCATCTGCAAGAAATTCGTGGTTTAACTGGATTGCTTTTTTGTAGAAAATCAGTAAAGGATTGAACCAAAATATGGTTTTCAAAATTTCGATGAATAACACGTCAAGTGTATGTTTCTGGCGAACGTGCGTTAATTCGTGCGTAAATAATTCGCCTTCAATTTTTCTGTTTTCGTAATCATTTTTGTTGATGAAAATGTAATTCAGAAACGTATGCGGTAGGATTTTTTCTTCAACCAAAATCAAAGTTGCGCCTTCAAATTTCTGCGTTGGATTTGAATTTATTTTTCTGAAAAACACATAACAATTTCTGCAAAACCGAAAGGCAAAAATAGAAGTGATAATTCCATAAATGGTCCAGAGGGAAATCGGTAAATAATTGGTTTTCTTTTCAGCAATGACTGAAGATGAAGGAAAGATTTCAATAGCATTCAGGTTGACCGTTTTGATCGCTTCGATTTGGATTTCAAAAGAAATAAACGGAATCGCCAAGGAGAAAATCAAGCTTCCCAAAAGGTAAAACCGATTGAAAATACTCATTTTTTCTTGTTCTAAGAAAAGTTGGTAGATGCTTAAAAGCAGAAGCAAACACACCGAAGATTTTATTAAAAAGTCCATCATTTTTTCTTTTTTTGAAGTTCTTTATCGATAATTTTCTGAAGTTCTTCCAATTCATTTTGAGTCAAATTGGTTTCCGTCGTAAAAAAAGAGGCAAATTGTGAAGCTGAATTATTAAAGAAATTCTTGATTAATCCGTTGACGTGTTTTGAGAAATAATCGGTTTTTTTTACCAAAGGGAAATATTCACGAGAATTCCCAAATTCGTTATAAGCCACAAAATTTTTGTCAATCATTCTTTTTAATAATGTGGCAACCGTTGTTGCTGCTGGTTTTGGCTCTGGATAAGCTTCCAATAAATCTTTCATGAATGCTTTTTCAAGTTTCCAAAGGTGTTGCATTAATTGTTCTTCTGAATTCGATAGTTGCATTTTATTTTGTTTTTATTTCTGTTTGATTTATTAAATTTCCTTGATCATAAGTGCTAATTCCGAACAGATTTCCTTGTTCGTCATAAAATTTCCAATCGCCTTGATAATACCAATGCATTTCTTTTTCGGTTAAATCAAGTTGCGTGTTTCCTTGAGACATAATTTTTCCGTTTGGATAATAATAGGTTGTTTTGCAGATTCCGTTTTTATATTTTTCTTTTCGGTGTAATTTTTTATTGGCAAATTGCCGATGCGTGCCTTTTTCAATTCCTTTGTTGAACCTCCCGACTGATTTGTAATTTACGTTCTCAACAGAGTTGTAATCAATCCATTTTCCATGGCGCTCATTGTTTTTAACTTGGTTGATTTTACAACTTGAAAAATTAAATACGATTAGAAAAAGAATAGCGAAAACTTTTGGTTTCGAATAAATCATTCTACAAATGTAGAATAAAAATTCAATTCTACAAATGTAGAGCAATTTTTTTTAAGAAATTTCTTTTTGTGGTGATGTAGCGTTAAGGATGGGAGCGGCATCCTTTTGTGGAATCCCGACACTTCGGGATTCCACAAAAGATACAGCGGACAGCCTGCCCCAATTTTGCACTTAGGTTCTTATTTTGCAGATTAATGGTAAATTGGGAACGCCCAAAAAAAAATCCGCTCATTGCTGAACGGATTGTATATCATTTTTTATTAAGTTTTATTGGCAGATTGTAGGCAACTCGAACAGGTGTTCCATCTTGCATTCCAGGTTTCCATTTTGGAGTAGCCTTGATAATTCTAACCGCCTCTTCACCGGTTCCATACCCCAAATCACGTAATACTTTAATGTCGCTCAGGCTTCCGTCTTTCTCGACAATAAAACTTACATAGATAGTTCCAGATCCTGAAAAGGTAGCAGGTACTTTGTAATTTTTAGACACATATGCTGCAAATCCCATCATGCCTCCAGGAAATTCGGGGAGTGTTTGGACTGTTGATTGAGTTTTTTTATCCTCAGTTTCTTTTTGATTTACTGAAATTGAATCTACAGCTTGGGCTTGACAATTAAAATTGAAGTTAAAAAAAACAATGAAAAAGGTAATTTTAGTTACGTTGAAAAAAATATTCATTGGTTTTACTACTTTGAAAGTTCCACAAAATATTTATAAAACAACGGAATGGTTTCGATTCCTTTTAAGTAATTAAACACCCCAAAATGCTCGTTTGGAGAGTGAATTGCATCTGAATCCAAGCCAAATCCCATCAAAATTGTTTTTGATTTCAATTCTTTTTCAAACAAAGCCACAATTGGAATACTTCCTCCAGAACGAACCGGAATTGGCTGAACACCAAAGCTTTCATTGTACGCTTTTGCAGCCGCTTGATAACCAATGCTGTCAATCGGCGTCACATAACCTTGGCCTCCGTGATGTGGTTTTACTTTAACCGTCACGCCACTCGGAGCAATGCTTTTGAAGTGTTTTGTAAACAATTCTGTAATGTCATGCCAATCTTGATTCGGGACTAAACGCATCGAAATCTTAGCAAAAGCTTTGCTCGCAATCACTGTTTTTGCACCTTCGCCAGTGTAACCGCCCCAAATTCCGTTTACATCTAAAGTTGGTCGGATTGAGTTTCTTTCGTTCGTCGTATATCCCTTTTCTCCGTAGATATCATTTAAGTCCAATGATTTTTTATAAGCTTCTAAAGAAAACGGCGCTTTTGCCATTTCAGCTCTTTCTTCGGTAGAAAGTTCTTCGACTTTGTCATAAAATCCAGGAATTGTGATGTGATTGTTTTCATCGTGAAGCGACGCAATCATTTTTGCCAAAATATTAATAGGATTTGCAACAGCACCTCCGTACAAACCAGAATGCAAGTCACGATTTGGACCAGTAACTTCTACTTCCACATAGCTCAAACCGCGCAAACCTGTGGTAATTGACGGTTGTGTATTGGAAATCATTCCGGTATCAGAAATCAAAATCACGTCGTTTTTCAACTTTTCTTGGTTTCTTTCCACAAACCAGCTTAAACTTGCCGAGCCAACTTCTTCTTCGCCTTCAATCATAAACTTTACGTTGCAAGGGAGATTATTGGTTTGAACCATATATTCCAATGCCTTCACGTGCATGTACATCTGGCCTTTGTCATCGCACGCGCCACGAGCAAAAATTGCTCCGTCAGGATGTAAATCTGTCTTTTTGATCACCGGCTCAAATGGAGGAGAAGTCCACAATTCTAAAGGATCTGGCGGTTGCACATCATAATGTCCGTACACCAAAACCGTTGGAAGATTTGGGTCGATAATTTTCTCGCCATAAACGATCGGATAACCTGGAGTATCACAAATTTCCACGAAATCACAGCCTGCTTTTTCAAGGCTTTCTTTTACGGCATTTGCAGTATCAATTACGTCTTGTGAGTAAGCAGAATCAGCGCTCACAGACGGAATCTTCAGTAAATCAATAAGTTCGTTAAGGAAACGTTCCTTGTTTTTTTGTACATAATCTTTTATAGAATCCATAAATGGTTTTTTGAAATGTTGTCTGCCAAAAATACGAAAAAGAATATTTTAATTTTTTTTAATTTTTTTATTTGAAAGTTCAAAACTATGACTATATTTGCACCTCGATAACAGCAATAGTTGTTTTCAAAGGTCTACTGCGGATATGGTGAAATTGGTAGACACGCCAGACTTAGGATCTGGTGCCGCAAGGTGTGTAGGTTCGAGTCCTATTATCCGCACTGAAAAGCTTCTCAATTTGAGGAGCTTTTTTTATGCATAAAAATTAAAAAAAAGAGCAATAGCCACAGAATTATGATTATTGCTCTTTCAATAAAAAAATAATTTATCAACGAGAACTACGCTATTTTAGTGCTTTTCGGTTGAATTATTGTCCTTAGTATACTCTACATAAAAACTGTTTGCATTTTTAAATTTTGGATAATCAACTGTTTTTGTTTTGTCGCAATCATTCAATTTTGTCCTTTGAAACATTTCTGCATTTGGAATATTTACAATTTCAGAAACGTAAAAATTATTTGAAATTATAAATGATTTTCCGTTTAAGGTATAATCAATCGTATTTTTAAAAACAAAAGGAGAAGAACTTTTAGAGAAGTTTATGGGCGAAATTTCTTTCCTTGAAGGAAATTTTTTAAGATCACAGCTTTTGAAATATTCATTATTGATTAAGTATTCAACGATATGCTTTGAAGAATTTGCAGGAATGATAATATTCTGTTTTTCATTGTAAGCTGTGGAATAACCAGAAGATGTTGATGAAGAGACAGAGTTTCTAAAATTGTACCAATAAAATGCAGAAACAGAATGGCCAATAACCGAATTATTCGTTTTTGTGAACACTCGATTTTGATAATAATCGCTTGCATTTCCATTTAATATAAAAAAGGATTTGTCAAGATTAATGGTCAAATCTGCATTACTTTTATTGTAAATAGTGAAGCCAATGTTTCCTCCTTCTGACCATAAATCATAGATAACTTTGCAATTTGCGTCTTCAAAATTTATGTGATTGTCATCACTTATAGCATTTTCAGCCGATGTTTTATAAACTTGAAAATACTTTGTGGTTGAACATGATGATAAAGCAAATGTTATTATTAAAACAATGCTACTTCGTTTTAATTTAGATAATGATAAGGTAAATCTGAATTGATTTTTAAAGCTCATAATTTATTTGTTTAGAAATTAAAGGCAAACCTAATAATCAGCAGATTCAATTCTTTACGGTTTTCCGTAAAATGAAAAAAAAAGGTTAAACCTGATTTTGAAGATATCTTTAAAATAAATCATCGGAGATTTTCTGTCATTTAAGCATTTCCTTTAAATTTACATTTCAATACAATTTGAGATGAGAAAAAAGTCCATTTTTATTTTGTTGGCAATTACCAATATGCTGACAATTGAAGCACAAGAAAACAAAAAATCTATGAATCCATTTTTTCAGGCTTACAACACGCCGTTTGACGTGCCACCTTTTGACAAGATTAAAACCGAACATTTCAAGCCGGCAATTTTAGAAGGAATTAATAAGAAAGAAGCGGAAGTTGATGCGATTATAAATAATCCCGAAGCACCAAATTTCGAGAATACAATTTTGGCAATTGAAAATTCGGGCGAATTATTATCCAACGTAAATATTGTTTTTTCCAATTTAAATGGAGCAAATACTAATGATGAACTTCAGAAGATCGCTAAAGAACTTTCTCCAAATTTAGCTGCGCATAACGATAATATTTATTTAAACGAAAAGTTATTTGCAAGAATTAAAGCCGTTTGGGACAAAAGAGAATCTTTGAATTTTAATTTAGAACAAGCGAAAATCTTAGAAAATCTTCATAAAGCTTTTGTCAGAAGCGGCGCCAATTTATCAAGCGCTGACAAAGATAAATTGCGCAAAATCAATGCAGAACTTTCAATTACAGCTTTAAAATACGGACAAAATATTCTAGCCGAAACTAATAAATACGAATTGGTAATTTCAGATAAAATGGATTTGTCAGGTTTGCCGAAAGAATTAATTAACGCTGCCGCGGAAGATGCTAAAGCCAAAGGCAAAGACGGGAAATGGATTTTTACGCTTTCCAATTCCAGCGTAATGCCGTTTTTGCAATACAGTTCGAACAGAAAATTACGTCAAGAAATTTGGAATGCGTATCAAACAAGAGCCAATAACGATGATGAATTTGATAACAAAGAAAACGCGATAAAACTGGCAAATCTTCGTGGTGAAAAGGCGATATTGTTAGGCTACAAATCACATTCTGATTATGTTTTGGAAGAATCAATGGCTAAAAATCCAGAAAATGTGGCTAAACTCTTGAATGATTTATGGAAACCAGCTTTGGAAATTGCTAAAAAAGAAGCTTCCGACATTCAAAAAATGATGGACAAAGACGGAATCAAAGACAAGATAAAAGCATATGATTGGAGATATTACACTGAAAAAATAAGGAAGCAACGTTTTGATTTAGACGAGCAAGAATTGAAACCATATTTTAGTTTGGAAAATGTAAGAGGCGGCGTTTTTCAGGTAACGGAAAAATTATACGGCTTAAAATTCAAGCAATTAAACGATGTTCCAAAATACCACGAAGAAGTTACCGTTTGGGAAGTAACCGAAGCTGACGGAACCCACGTCGGGATTTTATACATGGATTTTTTTCCAAGAGCTTCAAAAAGAGGCGGCGCTTGGATGACTTCATACCGAAGCCAAAAAACGGTAAATGGTGAAAGAAAAGCGCCAGTAATTTCAATAGTTTGCAACTTTACAAAACCAACGGGCGACACGCCGGCGTTATTGACTTTTGATGAAGTGACAACGTTTTTCCACGAATTTGGCCACGCTTTACACGGATTATTATCGAACGTAACTTACAAAAGCCTTGCAGGAACAAGTGTTCCGAGGGATTTTGTAGAATTGCCATCACAAGTAATGGAAAATTGGGCCGCCGAGCCAGAAGTTTTGAAAATGTATGCAAAACATTATAAAACCGGCGAAGTTATTCCAGATGCATTAATCCAAAAACTGCAAAAATCAGGAACTTTCGACCAAGGCTTTGCAACGATAGAATATTTAGCTGCGTCATTTTTAGACATGGATTATCATTCTCAAACGAAACCAATTACGCTTGACGCCAACAGTTTCGAGAAAAATTCCATGAAAAAAATTGGATTGATAGACGCAATTATTCCAAGATACAGAACGACTTATTTCCAGCATGTTTTTTCAGGAGGCTATTCTTCAGGATATTATAGTTACATCTGGTCAGGCGTTTTGGATACCGATGCTTTTGAAGCATTTAAAACTACGACACTTTTCAATCCAGAAAAAGCAAAACTATTCCGTAAAAATGTCCTTGAAAAAGGAGGAACCGAAGACCCAATGGTTTTGTACAAACGATTCCGTGGGGCTGAACCAAGCGTGGAACCGCTTTTGAGAAAAAGAGGATTAGACAAAAAAACAGAAACTCCAACAAAGAAAATTAAAGGATAAAAATCTGATGATCTGTGTTTCAATTTAAATAAAAAAACCTTCGGAAATTAACCGAAGGTTTTTTTTATTATCCGTGATAAACGCGCGAAGCAATTATCTTTCCGTCTTTAACTTCCAGAACTTCCGCGACTAGCATATCGTCTTCGTCGTCCACATTTCTCACATATTCCATAAAAACTCGGTCGCCATTTGCAGTCAACGAAGTCACTTTATAATGCAACGAAGGAAGTCTTTCGAACGCCTCTTTCCACCATTCGCGCAACGCCGATTTTCCTTCCACAAAACCATTCGTTTCTGGTTTTCTGATTTTTAATTTCGGACTAAAATGTTTCGCTTCCTCATCATAAAGCGACAAAAGTTGCTCTAAATTATGATTATTAAAAGCGTCAAACCAACGAAAAGCAATAGATTGTAAAGTTTCTGGATTCATATATTTTGTAAAGTAAAAACCGCAGATTACAGAAAAAATCTGCGAATCTGCGGTTTGTTTTTATTTTCTAATTCGTGCAATTTGTGGCAAAAACTAAACGTTTTTCAAATTGATAATTTCCTGTTCGGTCAAAGCTCTGTAATTTCCTCTCGGAAGATTTTTCTTTGTCAAACCAGCAAAAGCCACACGGTCAATTCTCAAAACATCATAGCTCAAATGCTCAAAAATATGGCGAACCACTTTCACATTTGAAGTACGCAATTTAAGTCCGATTTCGCTTTTTGGCTGGTCGTCAATATAGCTAACTTCTTCAACGCTAATGCGGTGACCTTCAATCGTCATTCCTTTTTGAATTTTCTCTAAATCTTCATATTTCAAGTTTTTGTCTAAAGAAACCTGATAAATTTTAGACGATTTTTGATTCGGAATCGTAAATTTTCGAATCATATCCGTGTCATTCGTGAACAGCAACAAGCCAGTCGTGTTTTTGTCCATTCTTCCCACCGGAGTCAACGGCGATTTGCTTCCACCACGAACCAATTCAGATACGTGACGGTGCTCAAAACCTTCATCAAAAGCAGTCGTAAAGTTTTTTGGCTTGTTTAAAAGCAAGTATTCTTTTTTCTCCGGAGTCAAAACACTTCCGTCAAAATTCACCACATCAGTAGATTTTACAAGGTATCCCATCTCAGTAACCGGAACTCCGTTCACTTTCACATTCCCAGATTGAATATAAATATCAGCCTCGCGACGAGAGCAAACTCCCGAATTCGCGATGTATTTGTTAAGACGCATTTCGCCTTCCGCTTTCTGTCTTTTCGGAGCTTGGTTCGCTTTCTTTGCAGGCTTCTCCGGATTCACATCCGCCGCTTTTGCTACAGTTGGCTTCGCTTTTTTCGGCCCTTGAGCTCTCTTTGGCAACGCTGGTTTAGACTTGCTAAAACTGCTTTTTCCACCAGATCTGTTTGAGGCGCTTCCCTTTTTGCCTCCGTCATTCTTGTTCATCGTTCTAAATTTGTGCAAAGATAACATTTTTCGACGGTAAATCCCTAGTATATTGGACGATTCGATTTTTTTGAAGCTATTTCCTGCTTTTCCCTGCAATCTTTTTTATCAATGTCTTTTTTTGCAAGCCACAAAAGGAGCTTCCGTTGGTCGCTCTTTTGTGTCAGCAAAAAATAGCCATTGCTCAAAAAAGGATTTCCGGTTCAATCAGGGCTAGGGACGAAGATTATCTATAAATTGTGCGTAAAAAATTATCCCTTAGGAATTTAATATCGGTAGAAACACGAGAATTAAATCAATAGCATCGGGCTTTAACCCGATGTAAAAGAAAATCGGAATTGGCTTTAGCCAAAATTTCCAACGTTTTTGTACGAGAAATTATAAAACACTAACCGCCAGCAAAACCTTTTTTCCGTGCCACAAAACCGTCGGGTCAATCAGCACGATACAAAAAACCCCTGCCACAATAATGAATTTAAGAAGATTATGAAGTTTTAAAAAATCTTCCTTCGAAGTTGATTTCCATAATTTTATAATAAGGAAAATCATTAAAATCATACAGATATAAAAGTAAATCACCATATAACCGACTTCATAAATGTCGACCAAAAAATAAACCGGAATCACAGTCAGAGTGGTCAAAACCGTAATCGCAATTTTTGAAACTCGTTCGCCATAAACCACAGGAACCGTCTTGTAATCGCTCACAAAATCGCCTTTCATATTCTCTAAATCCTTGACCATTTCCCGAATTAAAATCAGCAGAAATAAAAAGATAGCATGCCCAAAAATAATCCCGATTTTTTGCCAGTCATATTCTAAATATTGTCCTTTAAAGTAATAAAGCAAAATTCCGAAGAAAGGGAAAACCGCCAAAACCGAAGCGGTCAAATTTCCTATAATTGGATATTTCTTCAATTTATGTGAGTAAAACCAAATTAAGAAAATGTAAACCGAATAAAATAAACTCACGCGCCAGGAAACAAAATAAGCCAAAAATACAGACAAGAAATTCAGTCCGAAATAGACATAAAGTTTCGTTTTCTGGCTCACCAAACGGTCCAACATAGACTTATTCGGACGGTTGATTAAATCTTTCTGCGCGTCATAAAAATTATTGATGATATATCCCGAAGCGATGCAAAAACTTGAAACCAATACCAAAATAAATAAATTGATATCTAAAATCACATCCAACGCCCGCACATCTTCAGGCGACAAAATAAAAATGGCCGAAAGATATTGCGCCAATAAAATAACCGGAATATTGTACCCGCGAACCACAGAAAACAAACTGATAATTTTCATTACAAGAAGTTTGTTCTTTCTGCTTAGCATTTTTTTTGGGTAAAAGGTTTTGGGTTTATGGTCTAAGGTTTTGACCAAAACTAAAATTTATCTCGAAAAACTTTTGGCTTCTGCCTGATTTCTATTGACTAGAACTGATAAACAACTTCCAACTTATAATCTTTCAAAGCTTCTTTGGCTTTCTCATAATCTTGCGTAAATCCAAGAATATAACCGCCTCCGCCAGAACCGCAAAGTTTCAAATAATAGTCATTTGAATCTAAACCTTTTTGCCAAATTCCGTGGAATTGCTCTGGAATCATTGGCTTAAAGTTATTCAAAACCACTTTTGAAAGTTTTTTGGTATTTGCTAATAAACCTTTAATATCTCCATGAAGGAAATCATCGATACTTGCGTCGGTATATTTCACGAATTGGTTTTTTACCATCGCTCTAAAACCTTTGTCTTTCAAGCTTTCCATAAAAAGGGAAACCATCGGAGCGGTTTCTTTTACTTTTCCAGAATCCAATAAAAATACAGCGCCTTTACCGGTCAAACTTTGAGTAGGAATTCCAGTCGCTTCAATATTATCGTGCGAATTAATCAAAATTGGAATGCTCAAATAGCTGTTCAAAGGGTCTAAACCAGAACTTGTTCCGTGGAAAAAAGATTCCATTTTAGAAAAAATCTGCTTTAATTTTAATAGTTTTTCACGAGTCAGATTTTCTAAAACCGTGATTTTATTTTCAGCATATTGGTCATAAATTGCAGCCACCAAAGCGCCACTGCTTCCAATTCCATAACCTTGCGGAATGCTGGAATCAAAATACATTCCGGCTTCAACATTCAGCTTCAACAGCTCAATATTGAATTTCACAAGCTCTGGATTTTCTTGTTGCATTGTTTCCAAATACGCAACAAAACGCTTCAAGCTTGCATTTGAGTTTGTGGCTTCATCAGAAAGATTGTCGTCAACCTTCAATCCGCCGTTAAAAAAATTATAGGGAATGGACAAACCTCGAGAACCTTTGTTTATTGCGTGTTCACCGAAGAGTAATATTTTTGAGTAAAATAATGGTCCTTTCATATTATTTGATGTCTTTCTTAATTTTATTTGGGTTTTGTCTGGTGTCGAATAAAGCTAAAATTCTAATTTCTGAATTATTAAATCTATAATATATTGTTGTTTGCTTAGTTAAAACAAATCGAAATCTATTTGCATTGATTTCTGATTTTGGAAATATTTCCGGATTTAACCGAATCATTTCAAAACCCTTTTCCAGCTTTTCAACAAATTCACTTCTCGCTTTTACCGAAAATTTAGCTTCAATATATTCCGCAATGGACAAAGAGTTTTTCAGAGCAGTTTTTGAAACAGTTATTTTTCTCATCTCGCTTTTAGCATCGAAAAAAAATCTTCAGATGTTACAAAATCTCCATTTTCAAAATCTTTTTCACCTTGCTCAATAGTTGCTTTATGATTCTCACTCAATTCATTCCACCAATCTTTTTTTTCTTTCTGAAAAATCTTTTTGATAGATTCAATTATGCTAGGATCGTTCGTTTCTGACAATCTTTTCATCAATTCCTGCTTTTCCAATTGAATGTCCATAATCCAAATTTTAATTAAAGATACGAAAATTATAGTTTAGTTGCACCAAATCCAATTTCATCGCAAATATATTGCGAGTTTTGGCAATAGCCAACTAATTCATCTTTAATAAATTCTAAAACTTTCTCGCGAACGTTTTCGGGATATAAAACGTGCACATTTGCACCAGCATCCAACGTAAAACAAACCGGAATTTGCATCTCGTTCCTGAATTTCCAAATCTTGTTGATGATTTCCAAAGTATTCGGTTTCATCAAAATAAAATAAGGCATCGAAGTCATCATCATGGCGTGCAAAGTCAAGGCTTCGCTTTCCACAATTTTGATAAATTCATCTAAATTTCCTGATTCTAAAACGGTTTTTATTTTCGAAAGATTTTCGTACGCTTGCTCAAAACGTCTTTCTGCGTAAGGATGATTGTGCATTAAATCGTGACCAACCGTGCTCGAAACCTGTTTTTCTCCTTTGTCAACCAATAAAATAGTATCTTGATAATTCTTAAAATTTTCATGAATTTGGTTCGGAAATTCCACTCCAAATAAATCAGAACTTCCTTCGATTTTAGAATTTCCCCAAACCACAATACTTCCTTTTACACTTCTGCAAGCGCTTCCAGAACCTAATCTAGCCAAAAATGAAGCTTTCTGAAAAAAATAATCGTCCGTCATTTCAGTCCCGAAGTTTCGGGATAATTCTTTTTCCAAACTCATTAAATTCATCGCCAAAGCCGACATTCCCGAAGCCGACGAAGCAATTCCGGAACTGTGCGGAAACGTATTTTCAGTATCAATCGTGAAATGGTAGTCTTTTAAAAATGGCAAATATTTCTCAATTCGTTCAAAGAACTTCTGAATTTTTGGCTTGAAATCTTCTTTTGGTTTTCCTTCAAATAACAAATCAAAAGAGAAATTTTCTGTATTTTCTTTTTTTGAAAAACTCAGTGAAGTAATTGTCTTGCAGTTGTTTAAAGTGAAACTAATTGAAGGATTTGCAGGAACTTGGTTTTCCTTTTTTCCCCAATATTTAACTAATGCAATATTACTCGGAGCGCTCCATTTAAAAGCACCTTTTTCAATATAATTTGTATATTTTGCTGGAATAAAATCCTTTTCAAGAATCATAGAAATAATTTTTGCAAAGATACTTTTTTTGAGTTAAAAATTATGTGTAACGCAGATTTCACAGATTAACACAGATTAATTTGTGTAAATTTGTGAAATCTGTGTTTCATTTTTTGAACAAGGAGTGAACTTTACAAAAAAGAAGATGAATAAATATACAAGAATATTGGTTTTAGTGGTGACTTGCCTTGCAGTTGCTTATTTTTCAAGTTTGGTGACGCGCCCGAGTGTGGAAACTTGGTACACAACAATTGAAAAACCAAGTTTTAATCCGCCGAATTGGCTTTTTGCGCCAGTTTGGACGACCTTATACGTGATGATGGGAATCGCGGGCGGTTTGGTTTGGCACGAAATCAATTCGCCAAAAAGGGAGGAAGTTAAAAAAGCGATGTTATTCTTCGCAATTCAATTAGGCCTAAATGCGCTTTGGTCGTATTTATTCTTCGGATTAAAAAACCCATTATTAGCTTTAATCGAAATTGTTTTGCTTTGGCTGATGATTTATGAAACATATATCAAGTTCGCTAAAATCAATAAATTCTCGGGCTATTTATTTGTTCCGTATTTACTGTGGGTAAGTTTTGCGACGGTTTTGAATGCTAGTATTTGGTGGCTTAACAAATGATTATTGATTTAAGATTTTTGATTTATGAATTGGATTGAAACTCCTTTGTGGTCAGATAATTTTTTATCAGGATTCCATTCTGTTATTTTAAAATCAAACCCTTCCAAAAAATTATCGTTCATTGCAATGTGATCAATAGATTCTGATAGGTCTTTCGTCAAAATTTTTAGTTTGTTAACTTCAAAAAAATGGTTCAATTCTTTGCGACCAAATTCCGTAAAATAATAATTGTCAGAAAATGAAATATTAAAATCTCCAATTACACAAAAGGTTTGGTCTTTAGAATATTGCTCGTAATCTAACAATTGTCGTGACAAGTCCGTTTTGAAGTTCTCATTTCGGTTTCCAAAAACCCCGATAATTGTTCCATAAACATTAATCTTGCCGATTTCAGTATTTATTTCTGCACAGCAAGAAATGAATTCATCATAAGTTTTTAACCGATTCGTGATTTCATATTTGGAATATATTATGACTCGTTTTTCACTTTTGTTGTAAAAATTAGCATCTAGTTCAGAAAGGCTTTTAGTAGCTATTTTATATGGATAATTTTTTAACTCTACTCTTTCGTCATATTCCGTAAGCACAAAAATCTCAGCGTCAATATTTTCGCATATCTCGATTATTTCAGCAATATTTTTACTGTGTTTTAATCTTTCGATATTCCAAGTTGCGATTTTCATAAGATTTTCAATTCGTTAATCGCATTCGCCACAATAAACCCACTCGTCCAAGCATTCTGAAAATTAAATCCACCAGTAATCGCATCAATATTTACAATTTCTCCTGCAAAATATAAATTCTGATGCAATTTGCTTTCCATTGTTTTGAAGTTGATTTCCTTCAAGTCGATTCCGCCAGCGGTTACAAATTCTTCTTTGAAGGTACTTTTTCCGTTTACTTGGAATTGTCCGTTTGTGAGTTGATTGGATAAATTTTGCAATTGATTTTTTGATAAATCAGCCCATTTTGTTTCGTCAGAAATTCCAGAAGCCAAAACCAGACTTTCCCAAAGACGGTTCGGGAACTCAAAAGGCGATTTCTTGGAAACAGTTTTCTTGGAATGTTCTTGCTTCAATTCTTTCAAGATTTTTTCAGCATCTTCAGTGTCAACATCATTCAGCCAGTTTACAAAAATGGTGAATTGGTAATTCTTTTCGAATAGAATCCTCGCTCCCCAAGCAGATAATTTCAAAATGGCAGGTCCACTCATTCCCCAATGCGTGACCAATAAAGGTCCGGTTGAAGTTAACTTCGTGTCTTTTACTTTCACCGAAACTTGTGCGGAAACGCCCGGCAATTCTTTTATCCTCGAATCTTTTATGTTAAAGGTAAATAAAGAAGGAACCGGACTCACAATCGAATGCCCGAAATCTTGAATCATTTCCCACATTTTGGGGTTGCTTCCTGTAGCCAAAACTAATTTTTCACAGATGTATTGCTCATTTTGGGTTTCTATTTTCCAGAAATTTCCATCCGAAGTCTCTGATTTATATATCGATTGAACACTTTGTCCAGTCAAAACTTGGATTCCGAGTTTTTTTGTAGCTGTTGTGAAACAATCGATAATCGTTTGGGAAGAATTTGAAACAGGAAACATTCTTCCGTCTTCTTCAATTTTTAATTCCACACCGTGCTTTTCGAACCATTCAATCGTGTCGCCCGAACAGAATTGATGAAAAGGACCACGGAGCTCTTTTTCGCCACGCGGATAAAATTTGACCAATTCATTAGGTTCAAAGCATGCGTGCGTGACATTGCATCTTCCGCCTCCAGAAATTCTGACTTTCGTCAAAACTTCTTTGCCTCTTTCTAAAATTGCAATTTTCAATTTTGGATGCTTCTCAGCGATATTTATCGCGGTAAAAAAACCTCCGGCTCCTCCGCCAACGATGATAATGTCAAAATTCTGGCTCATATTCTTTCTGGGAAATCGGTGATGATTCCGTTTACGTTATAGGATTTAATTCGTTCGATGTCTTCGGTTTCATTGATTGTCCATGTGTAGACTTTGAAACCTTGTTCTTGTGCTTTTTGAACATTGTGTTCGGTCAAAAGGCTGAAATGTGGATGAATGGCTTTCGCTGAAAAAGCATTTGCCCATTCCAATGCTTGCGCAACACTAGCCTGCGACAAAACGCCTAAATGTATTCTTGGATTGATGGTAAATAGCATTTCCAATTCTTCTCGTTGAAAACTTGAAACAATGAAATCTTCATAAGAATATTCTTTTTCAAGAATGTATTTTTCTATCAGATCCGAAACGGGTTTTGCGGTATGTCGTCCTTTTAATTCGATGTTGATGAAGCACTTTTTTCCGACCAAATCGATGACTTCTACCAAAGTTGGGATTTCAATTTCATTATTTATTTGCAAGGCTTTTATTTCGGAAAGTGATAATTCTGAAACTGCTCCCGAACCATTTGTGGTTCTGTCTACATTGAAATCGTGGATGACAATCAATTCTCCGGTTTTGCAAACGTGAACGTCCAGCTCAATTCCGTCAGCGTTTAAATCTAATGCTTTTTGGAAGGATGGAAGCGTGTTTTCGGGTTCGTGACCTTTGGCTCCGCGATGTCCGATGTTTAATACTTTTTTCAAGGGAAGAATTTTTGCAAAAGTAATGCTTTTTATTTTTAATCTTTTACCGCAGATTCGCAGATTTTCTTCGATATAAGAAAGCAAAGTTTGTCAACAAACTTGTCATTCCGACGAAGGAGGAATCTTCGCGACTTGAGCAAAATACAGAGATTCCTCCTTCGTCGGAATGACAAATAGTGGGAAAATAAAAAAGCACAAACCGTGAAGATTTGTGCTTTTAAAATTTTTATATTTCAATCTAATTCGTCAAAACCCAGTATTGCCAAGGTTTGAAATTGTGTTTTTGGTCCTTTGCTAAAGTCACTTTTTCGCCAGTCATATAATTGGTGAAAGTTCCGTCAATTGGTGTCGTAAATTCTTGGTCTTTTTTGGATAAATTTCCGATATACAAGACTTTTTTACCAGCTTTTTCTCTTTCGAAAGCAAAGATATTTGCATCCGCAGAAGTTGTCAAACGTTTGTAAGACGCTGGGTTTTTCCCTCCATTTAAGGCTTCGTTGTTGTTTTTTAAGGCGCCTAATTTTTCATAGATTGGGAACATTTTTGCCTTTGTTTTTGGAATAGAATCTTTCTCGAAGAATTTCAACTTGCGTTTTAAATCATACTCTTGACCAGTGTAAATCAACGGCATTCCAGGCATCACATACGTCAAAGCCGTGTAAGCCTCAACACCATCGCCCATTCTGTCGTATTCCGTTCCGTTCCAAGAATTTTCGTCGTGGTTGGATGTGAAGTTCATGAAGAAGTCATTTTTTTCGTATTCTTTACTAATTTTAGTAAAAACTGCGTCCAAATCTTTCACTGTTTTCGTGCCTTTATTGATGTCATTCATCACGTGGTGTGCTTCCCAACCATAGCCCATATCAAAAAGTCCGTCTTTCAAAAGATAGTTTTTGTTGGATTCCATCAGCATAAAAACAGGCTTCACTTTTTTCAACGCTGGAATGGCATTTTGCCAAAACTCGGTCGGAACATTGTCGGCCACATCACAACGGAAACCGTCGATGTTTTCTTCTTTTACCCAATACAACATTTCATTTTTCATGGCTTCGTTTAGCTCTTTGTTAGCATAATCTAAATGCGCCACATCTGTCCATCCCCAAGATTTTCCTGTTTCTGGATTCAGCGGGTCGGTTACTTCACCTTTTGCATTTTTATGGTAATATTCGGGATGTTCGGTAATCCATTTGTGGTCCCAACCCGTGTGGTTTGCAACCCAATCCAAAATCACGTACATTCCGTTTTCGTGAGCCGTTTTTACCAAATTCCTGAAATCTTCCTTAGTTCCCAAATCTGGATTGATTGCCGTGTAATCCGAGATAGCGTAATAGCTTCCCAGATATTTTGCTTTTTCTTTTGGGTCTTTGATGTCAGAAACTAAACGTCCGTCAGTAGTTTTTCTATTTTTCATAGAAATTGGGTAAATCGGCATCAGCCAGATTACTTTTACGCCTAATTTTTTCAATTCGGGAATGTCTTTCGTGAACGCGTTGAACGTTCCCTCTGGAGAATATTGACGGATGTTTGCTTCGTAAATTACTGCGTTTTCAGCGGTTGCATCTGAAACTGGAGCGATTGTTTGTGTTGTTGCTACCGTTTTCTCTTCGGCTTTTTTATCGTCTTTGCAGGAGATTAAAGCTGTTATTGCAATTGCTAATAAGATTGTTTTTTTCATAAATTATTGTTTTGTCTCGCAAAGGCGCAAAGGTTTCTGTTGATTTTAGCTTTGCAGTTTTGGATGTTTGTGAGATGTTTTTATAGATTATTTACTATTCTTCTAATTCCGTCTTTAATTAAAATGTAAAACTTTGCGTCTTAGCGCCTTTGCGAGATTCATTTAAAATACTTTGCGAGCTATTATTTCAATTCTAAAACCAAAACCGATTTTCCTTCCAAAGAAATTTCGTTTGAAACATCAACTGATTTTCCAGAAAGCACATCTTTCCCTGATTTGAAAGCTTTAATATTTTCTTGGAAGCGATTTGTTTTGATGGTTTTCGCTTCCGCGGAATTGTTAATTACTACCATAACCGTTTCTTTGTCATCATATCTGAAATAAACATATACGTTTTCCTGTGGAATGTAATGCGTAGTTTTTCCGAAGTGAACAACATTTTTATTTTTTCTCCATTGGAATAATTTTGAAGTCACATCGAAGAATTTATTTTGCTCTTCGGTTCTTCCTGATTTTGTGAAAGCGTTATTTTTATCGCCAGTCCAGCCTCCTGGAAAATCTTGACGAATATCGGCATCACCTTTTCCTTTGTCGCCTGCCATTCCGATTTCTGAACCATAATACAACTGCGGAATTCCACGAACTGTCGCCAGCATAGCCATTGCCATCGTGTATTTTTTGATGTCGTTTTTATGATTTTGGTTGAATCTTCCGGTATCGTGATTTTCTACGAAAGTCAAAATATTGTTGATATTTGGATACAGAAAATCATTCGTAAAATTATCGTAGAATTTGATCATTCCGTCGTTCCAGCTGTCTTTGTCTTCGTTAAAAGCATTACCAAAAGCACTGTGCAGTGTAAAGTCCATTACACTTGGCAAATGTGAATTATAGCTTTGGATTGCAGCAATTTTGCTGTCTTTTTGCCAATATGCCATTTGGGCTTGGTCGTTCATCCAAACCTCGCCAACAATGTTGAAATAAGGATATTCGTCAGTAATCGCTTTGGTCCATTTTGCAATTCCAACTTTGTCATTGTATGAATACGTATCGACTCTGTAACCATCCAAATCGGCATATTCAATCCACCAAATTGCGTTTTGAGTCAGGTAATTCAACACCAACGGATTCGATTGATTCAAATCGGGCATTGACGGAACAAACCAACCGTCCACACAATTTTTTGTATCGATTGCGGAAGCATTTGGGTCAAATTGCGTCGCCATTCTGTAATTCGATTGTGAAAAACCTGGAAATTGATGTACCCAATCATACGTTGGCAAATCTTTGTACATCCAATGTTGGGCACCCCAATGATTCGTCACATAATCTTTTATAAGTTTCATTCCTCTTTTTTTCAATTCAGATGAAAGCTTCAAATATTCTTCGTTGGTTCCATAACGCGGGTCGATTTTGTAAACGTCTGATTGGCCATAACCGTGATAAGAGTAACCTTTATCGTTGTCTTCGCAAAGTGGCGTGCTCCAAAGTGCCGTAACTCCCAATTCTGAAAGATAATCTAGGTTTTTGATAATTCCCTCAATATCACCACCGTGACGTCCGCCAGGCGAATTTCTATTGGCTTTTTCGGTAGTAGCTGAATTGCTGTCGTTATTCGGATTTCCATTTGCAAAGCGGTCGGGCATGATCAGATACATCATATCCGACGAATCAAAACTTTTACGTTCTGCAGAATTCGCACGTCTTTGTTTTAAGGAATAATTTTTAGTAAAAGCTACCTTGTTTTTGTTCTTAAATGAGAAAACAAAATCAGAAGCAGGAAGATTTTTAGTGTCGATCG
Organism: Flavobacterium qiangtangense; assembly: GCF_042658345.1. NCBI lineage: Bacteria > Pseudomonadati > Bacteroidota > Flavobacteriia > Flavobacteriales > Flavobacteriaceae > Flavobacterium > Flavobacterium qiangtangense. The sequence continues at coordinate 631,767 of NZ_JBHSQB010000007.1, read as the reverse complement.
TGATGAAAATGTAGTTAGGATTTTCGGTTTTGACTACGTTTTTTATCACGACATTGTTTGAAACCGAAGCTTCATATTGTGCGATATTTTTTCCGTAGAACATAATTTGAAGTTCTGGATTGTGCATTCCGGCATACCAAAAAGGTGGTTCCATTTTATCAATTTGGGCGAAAGCGGAAATGGACAAAAGTAAAAGTAGGATTGTTTTTTTCATTTATTTATATTTTAAAAACCCTGTCAGAGTTTGAAACTCTGACAGGGTGATTTGAAGAATATTATACTGTAACCAAAGTATTCGGCTCCACCAAAACTGCTTTTCCATTCACAAAAACAGTCAGCTCTTTTGTGCCTTCCAAGTTGAATTTGGTTTCGTTAGCTTCTACAGAAACTTGCAAAATCTGATTCCTGAAATTGATTTTAAACGAATATCCTTTCCATTGTTCTGGAATTCTTGGTTCAAAATGCAACGCGTCGTCTTTTACCCGCATTCCTCCAAAACCTTCGACGATACTCATCCAAGTTCCGGCCATACTTGTAATATGACAACCTTCTTCCACTTCCTTATTATAATCATCTAAATCCAATCGAGAAGTTCTCAGGTAGAAAGTATAAGCTTGTTCCATTCTGCCCAAGCCTGCCGCTTGAATCGAATGAACACAAGGCGAAAGTGATGATTCGTGAACCGTAAATGGCTCGTAGAAATCAAAATGTTTCTCCAATTGTTCTTTCGAGAAATGATCTTCAAAGAAATAAAATCCTTGCAAAACGTCGGCTTGCTTGATGTAAGGCGAACGAAGAATTCTGTCCCAAGACCATTTTTGATTGATTGGTCTTTGGCTTTTATCCAAGTCATTTACCTTCACCAATTCTTTATCTAAGAAACCGTCTTGTTGCAAATAAACATCGTGCTCTTCCGAAAAAGGAAGGTACATTTTATCGGCCACTTTCTTCCACTGTGCCATTTCGCCTTTGTCCAAATTTACTTTAGACATGATTCTTGAATGGTCAGAAGCATATTCTTTTTCTACTTTTTCGATTTGTTCCAAAGTGTAATCGATACACCATTTCGCCAAATAATTTGTGTAGAAATTGTTATTTACATTATTCTCATATTCGTTCGGACCGGTAACGCCAAGAATTACGAATTGATCTTTATTTGTAGAAAATGTCGCTCTTTGGTGCCAAAAACGAGCAATTCCGATTAAGACTTCCAATCCTTTTTCTGGAATGTAGCTGTAATCACCAGTAAATCTGAAATAGTTGAAAATTGCAAAAGCAATAGCACCATTTCTATGGATTTCCTCAAAAGTAATTTCCCATTCATTGTGGCATTCTTCTCCGTTCATCGTAACCATCGGGTACAAAGCTGCGCCATTTGTAAAACCTAATTTGCCAGCATTTTCAATGGCTTTATCCAATTGATTGTAACGATACGTCAACAAATTTCTCGCAACTTGCTGGTCTTTTGTCGCCATATAAAACGGAATGCAATATGCCTCGGTATCCCAATAAGTCGAACCGCCGTATTTTTCTCCTGTGAATCCTTTTGGGCCAATATTCAAACGAGAATCCTTACCCAAATAAGTTTGGTTCAATTGAAAAATATTAAAACGGATTCCTTGCTGTGCTTTTACGTCGCCATCGATGGTAATGTCTGACATTTCCCAGATTTTTGACCAAGCTTGTTTTTGGTTTTCCAATAGATTTTCGTAGCCTATTTTCAAACCTTCAGCAATTATGTTTTGAGCCGCGCTTTGCGTATTTTCGTGGTTTAAAGAAACGGTGTAACCTCCTAATTTTTGAAAAGAAACTGTTTCTTTATTTCCAATTTTTACTTCGTAAGAAAACTGAATTTTATCTGCATTTACTTGAACATAAAACGGATTTTGTTTTACTGAATTTCCATTCAACAAAATCGAATTCTGCATAAAAGTAGTTGCTGTAAAATGGGTCTTGAACGTTCTTGCCGTTACAAAAGCTTCATTTTCTGAATGTTTTACCTCAAGCGGTTCCCAGAATTTTTCCTCCCAGTTCGCATCTTCATTGTGTACTCCGGCATCCACATAAGGCTTGAAAATGATGTTTGCTTCTCCGTTTAAAGGCGTAATTTCATAATTGATAACGCCTAATTCGTCAATATCCAATGAAAGAAAACGTGTGATTTTAGCTGAAATTTCCACACCATTTTGTAAAACAGCTTCGAAAGAACGATAGTAAATACCTTCTTTCATATTCAATTCACGCTTGAAATTGGAAACCGATTTACATTTAGCCAAGTCAAAATTTTCGCCGTTGATTTCAATTTCAATTCCGATCCAATTTGGAGCGTTCAATACTTTTGCGAAATATTCCGGATAGCCGTTTTTCCACCAGCCCACTTTTGTCTTGTCTGGATAATAGATTCCGGCGATGTAACTTCCTTGGAACGTTTCGCCTGAATAATTTTCTTCAAAATTGGCACGCTGTCCCATTGCACCATTACCGATGCTGAACAAACTTTCGGAGGATTTGACTCTTTCAGCATCAAATCCTTCTTCTATGATGGACCAATTGTCTGGTTTTATATAGTCTTGATTCATTGTGTTTTTTGTTTAAAGTTTACTGTTTAAAGTGGAAGGTTGCGTAACTTGAAACCTTAAACTCTAAACCTTCAACAGTGATTTATTTGATTAATGATTCGATGAATTGCTCATCTATGTGTGTGAAATCTGGGAAAATAAATTTTGCTTCGTGCAAGATTTTTGCTTCGCCGATTCCAACGCTTGTCATATTGGCGATGTTTGCCGCTTGAACTCCGGCAACAGAATCTTCAAAAACAATTGCATTTTCTGGAGCAACATTCAAAAGTTGAGCGGCTCTTAAAAAAACTTCTGGATCTGGTTTTGCATTGGTGACATCGTTTCCGTCAACGATCGCATCAAAATAACCGATGATTCCTGTTTTTTCTAAGATTGGTCGTGCATTTTTACTTGCGGAACCTAACGCAATCAATTGGTTTTGTTCTTTCAAAAATTTTAAAACCGGAACAACGCCGCTTAAAATTTCACTTTCGTCCATATCTACCAAATAGGATAGATAATCTTCATTTTTTTGGACTAGCCATTTGTCTTTATTTTCCTGACTTGCTTCAATTTTCCCTAATTCAAGGATAAGATCTAGCGAGCGAACTCGGCTGACACCTTTTAATTCTTCGTTGTGTTCTGGGGTAAATTCGATTCCTAGCTGATTAGCAATTTTTTGCCAAGCTAAGTAGTGGTATTTTGCCGTGTCAACGATAACTCCGTCAAGGTCGAATATGAATGCTTTTGTTTTCAATATTTTATACTTTAATTGTGTCGTCTTCATCTTTTACTCTCGAAACAAACGTAGCTGCAATTAAAAAGGCAACACCGCTGGCTACAATTGCATAGATTGGATTTCCACCATAAACATATTTAACGATTGGACCGCCAATGATAGCGTTGATGATTTGTGGGATTACAATGAAGAAATTAAAGATTCCCATGTAAACGCCCATTTTTTTCGCAGGAATGGATCCCGAAAGTATAGCATAAGGCATCGCCAAAATACTTGCCCAAGCGATTCCCACACCGACCATTGATAAGATCAACCAATTTGGAGATGGAGCGAAATAGACCGAAATCAATCCGATTCCTCCGGCGATTAATGAAAAAGTGTGTGTAGATTTTCTTCCAATTTTCTTAGCGATGTAGGGCAAAAAGAAGGCGAAAATTGCAGAAATTCCGTTGTAAACTCCGAAAATAATTCCAACCCAGTCACCAGCTTCTTGATAGGTTTTACTGCTTGTGTCGTCTAAAGGAAGGTTGTAAACGTGATGGGCGATTGCTGGAGTTGCGAAAACCCACATTCCGAACAAGGCAAACCACGAAAAGAATTGTACCCAGCCCAATTGTTTCATTGTTTGTGGCATATTCTTGAAATCTTCAAAAATATTCATCAGGCTTGAACTTTCTTCTTCGTGAACAATTCCTTCGGCTTTATCGAATGCTTCCAATTCTGCAGGAGAGTATTCTTTGGTTGTGGAAATTGTAATTAAAACGGCCACAATCAAAGCAATTGCACCAATAATAAAGGAAAGAATTAAATGGTAAGGAACTTCTCCGGGCAAAGCTTCGCTAGAAACTCCAAACCAATTGCTCAACGCATACGGAAGCCAAGAACCGATGACAGCACCAAAACCAATCAACGCAGTTTGAACGCTGAAGCCCAATGTTCGCTGGTCAGACGGGAGCAAGTCAGCCACCAAAGCACGGAAAGGTTCCATGGCAATGTTGAACGAAGCGTCCATAATCATTAGCATTCCCGCTCCAACCCAAAGTGCGGGCATAAAAGCTGTTAATGCAGCAGATTGTGGCATGAAAATTAATCCGAAAGCCGCTAAAATTGATCCGATTAAAAAGTATGGTTTTCTTCTGCCGAAACGCGTCCAAGTTCTGTCACTATAATGTCCGATTATTGGTTGAACAATTAATCCCATTAAAGGAGCAACTATCCAAAACCAAGACAAACTGTGTACGTCAGCGCCGAAAATTTGCAGAATTCTACTGGCATTTGCATTTTGCAAGGCAAATCCCATTTGTATTCCAAGATATCCAAAACTCATGTTCCAGATATCGAAGAAACTTAATTTACGCTTTTTCATTATCGTAATTTGTTGATTTATATACGATAAGCGTTATTGCTTATCAAAACTTAATCTTTGGTTCGAAGTAAAAATATAAGTATTGATAATTATTGCAAATATATACAGATTTTGGATTTTAGGTTTTAGATTTAAGAATTTAACATAATGAGAATAGCTTAAATGTAGGATTCAAATATTTGATTTACAGGATATTGTTTCGAACTACAACGTTGGCGTAGATTCTCTTAAAACCAAATGCGTTTCGATAACTTCCGTTTTAAAATGTTCTTCTTCTTCCTCTTCAGATTCTAACCTTTCGATAAGCATTTTTGCTGCTTTTCCGCCCATTTTGATTCCGTTTTGAGAAACGGTGGTGATGCTTGGTGACGAATATTTTGAGATGATTCCGTCAGTAAAACCAATTACAGAAATATCTTCTGGAACATTTTTATTGACCATTTTCGCAGCTTTAATCGCGGTGACAGCAAACAATTCGTTTACGGCAAAGACAGCATCAATTTCGTTGTTTTTAATTAGTTCTTCAATTTGATGATCACAAATGTCGATGTCTTCTATTTTAAGGATCAATTTTGGATCAACCACAATATCATTAGTTTTCAATGCTTTAATGTAGCCGTCGGTTCTTAGTTTTCCAACACTCACATAATCAACAGTTGTAATCAAAGCGATTTTCTTGAAACCTTTATCTATTAAAGACTGAACCGCTTCATAAGCTGCCAAATTGTCGTCGATAATTACCTTGTCACATAAAACATCATTGGTCACGCGATCAAACATCACGACCGGCATTCCTTGATTGATAACCTCAGTGATGTGGTGGAAATCTTTTTTGTGCTGTGTTTCTTTTGAAAGCGACATGATGAAACCGTCGATGGTTCCGTTTGCCAGCATTTCCATATTAATTACTTCTTTGTCAAAAGATTCGTCAGATAAGGTTACGATAACATTGTAACCATGTTCGTTTGCCACATGTTCGATGCCGCTAATTACGGTTGCGAAAAAATGGTGAACGATTTCAGGAATAATAATTCCGATGGTTTTTGTCTTTTTATTCTTTAAACTAAGCGCAATTAAGTTTGGTTTATAGTTGTATAATTTAGCAAATGCTTGTACTTTTTGGCGTGTATCTTCGCTGATTTCTGGGCTATCTCGAAGTGATTTTGAGACAGTTGAAATTGAGACGTCTAATTCCTTCGCGATTTGCTTTAAAGTTACTTTTCTTCTCATGATAAAATTCTTCAAATATTAATTCGTCAATAAAGATAATTTTAAATTTTATTAATCGATATTTTTAGGTCAAAAATCTCTCATTTCAGTAAAGTTTTCAACACGCAAACGTTTTCGGTACTCTGTTTTACGAAAACGTTTTTGTAGTGTAGAAAATTTACATAAGTTTAACATTCGAAGTGAAAATATAAGGTATTCAAACTCAATTTTAACCTAAACAAAATGTATGAAAACAATTTATAAAAAGTTGTTGCTTTTATTACTACTGCTCCCGTTTAGTGTGCTGGCACAGAACACATTAAGCGGTAATGTCAAAGACCAAGCGTCTGGATTGGGATTACCTGGAGTAAATGTAACTATTCAAGGTGGTTCTGGTGGATCCACGACAGATATTGATGGAAATTTCCTTCTTTCTGGAGTAAAATCTGGAGATGTTATTTCCTTTAATTATCTTGGATATAAAATGACTACCGTAACGTATGCTGGACAAAAAAATGTTAGCGTTACAATGGAAGAAGATGCTTCTCAGTTAGAAGAAGTTGTGGTTATCGGATATGGTACTACAACTAAAAAAGATGCAACTGGAGCATTGACAAATATTACTTCAGAACAATTTAACAAAGGACCATTAGTGTCTGCAGATCAATTATTGCAAGGTCGTGTTGCCGGTTTGCAAATCACAAATGGCGGAGGTGAGCCAGGTGGAGGTTCTTTAATTAGAATCAGAAGCGGTTCTTCATTAAATGCAAACAATGATCCTTTGTATGTTATCGACGGAGTTCCAGTTGATGCTGGTGGTGGTGGAGTTGAAGGAGGAAGAAATCCTTTGGCAAATATCAACCAAAATGACATTGCGAGCATGACGATCTTAAAAGATGCTGCCGCGACTGCAATCTATGGTTCAAGAGCTTCTAACGGAGTTGTAATTATTACAACTAAAAAAGGAAAATCTGGTGAGATGCAAATTTCTTACAATGGAAACTTTCAAGTTAGTGAAGTTGTAAAAACTGTTGATGTTTTAAGCGCAGACCAATACAGAGCTTACATTAACGAATTTGGTAATCCGGAAACTCAAGTTCCATTATTAGGGACAGCTAACACAGATTGGCAAAAAGAGATTTATAGAACAGCGTTAAGTACAGATCATAACGTGGCTGTTTCTGGAGGAACTGACAATATCGTTTACAGAGCTTCTTTAGGGTATTCTAACTTAAACGGACTTTTAAAACACGATAATTTTGAGAGAACTACTATTGGAGCAAATGTTACTGGAAACTTTTTAGACAAACATTTAAAAATTGAAGTAAATAATAAGACCTCAATTATTCAAAATAACTTTAGTGAGAAAAGTGCGATTGGAGCAGCTGTTGCTTTTGATCCAACACAGCCGGTTTACCAAGAAAATGCTTTTGGAGGTTTTTATCAATGGGCAAACCCAACAAGCGGTGCTTATGAAGTGAATGCTTCAAGAAATCCTGTTGCATTCTTAGAACAAAAACACAATTTTGGTAATACTTACAGAAGTATCGGAAACATTCAAACAGAATATAAAATTCATTCTTTTGAAGACTTAAAATTGGTAGCAAACTTTGGTTATGATTATGCTTCGGGAAGATCTTTTGGTTACACAGATGATGATTATGTTGTTCCGGCAGAAGCAGGTTCTGAATATAGAAGAACGCAAGACAATCAAAATAAAGTAATGGATTTGTATTTTAATTATAACAAAACTATTGACGGTTTAAATACTAATGTTGATGTTACTGGAGGTTACAACTATCAAGATTTTAGGTACAGTAACCAAGGGTTTAATTACGATGCTGCAAATGATGTGCTAAATCCATCGAATCCAACTAAAGAACGTTTGAATATTCAATCATTTTTTGGTCGTGCAACAGTTACTATTGCTGATAAATATATCTTAAACGGATCTTTTAGAGCTGATGGATCTTCAAGGTTTCAAAAAGATAACAGATGGGGGTATTTTCCTGCAGCAGCAGTTGCCTGGAAGATTAAAGAAGAAAGCTTTTTGAAAGAAAGTACAATCGTTAGTGACCTTAAATTGAGAGCTAGCTGGGGTATTACTGGGCAACAAGATACTGGTGCAAGATATCCTTCTTACCCATTGTATTCTAATTCTACAAATACTGCAGCTTATCAAATTGGGTACAATCCTGACGGAAGTCCAATTTATGTACAAACTGCTTCTCCACTTGGATACAACCAAGACTTAAAATGGGAAGAAACAACTACAATCAACTTAGGTGTTGACTTTGGCTTCTTTAATAATAGAGTTCAAGGTGCAGTTGAGGTTTACAAGCGCGAGACAAATGATTTGATTGTTTTTGCACCAAATCCACAAGGTGTTAACTTTTCAAACGGAGCTAACTACAATATTGGTAGTTTAGAAAATAAAGGTGTTGAGGTAAGTTTTGATGTTTACCCAATTAAAAATGATAATATGACTTGGAGAATTGGAGGAAATGTAACGTTCCAAAACTCTGAAATTACAGAATTAACCGGATCAAAAGCAGGATTTAATGTTGGAGGAATCTCTGGAGGTACAGGAACAACAGTTCAAAACCACCAAGTTGGATTTGCGCCATCTTCATTCTTTGTTTACGAACAAGCGTATGACGCGGCAGGAGCGCCACTTGACGGAATTTATGTAGATAGAAACGCTGACGGGATCGTAAATGCTGATGATAAATACAGATTCAGAAAACCAGCTGCAGATATGTTCTATGGCTTTAATACAGATTTTAGCTATAAAAACTGGTGGTTCTCAATGAGCTGGAGAGGAAGCGTTGGAAATTACAATTACAATAACGTGTCTTCAAACAACGGAAGTCAGCAAAATTCTCTTCCATCAAATGGAAACTATCTTAACAATGCTCACGTAAGTATATTAGATGCCAATTTTGCAGCTCCAAGATTTGAATCAGATTATTATATCCAAGACGCTTCATTCTTAAGAATGGATAACGTAACGGTTGGTTATACATTTAAAAATGTATTTTCAGAAGGTTCAAACATGAGATTGACCGGAGCAGTTCAAAATGTATTTTTAATCACCGGCTATAAAGGAATTGATCCTGAAAATACATCAGGAATTGATAACAATTTATATCCAAGACCAAGAACCTATACTTTAGGTTTGAATGTTAATTTCTAAAAATAAAAAATTGAATATGAAAAAAATTAGTTTAACTCTAACAAAGATTGGAATCTTGGTTCTGGCACTTTCTTTTGGATCGTGTACAGATGATCTTGACCAATCAAATCCGCAAAGTATCGGCAATCCTTCGGTTGATGAGTTGTACAGCAATCCAGCGGCATATAAGCAAACGCTTGCAAAGTTGTACGCAGGTCTTGCAACGACAGGTCAGAATGGACCAGCCGGTTCTCCAGATATTTCTGGAATTGACGAAGGAGCAAGCCAGTACATTCGTGGTTTATGGCTCATGAACGAGCTTTCAACTGACGAAGCAATCATTGGTTGGAACGATAATACGATCAAAGATTTCCACTATCAAACATGGTCTGCAACAGATTTGTTTATCAACGCAACTTTCAGCAGGCTTGACTTTCAAGTTAAAAATTGCAATGAATTCTTAAGACAGACAACCGATGAAAAACTTGATTCAAGAGGTGTTTCTGGAGAATTGAGAACAGAAATTGCAACTTACAGAGCAGAAGCTCGATTCTTGAGAGCTCTAAGTTACTGGCATTTCTTAGATTTATTTGGAGGTAGAGTAGGTTTGGTAACTGAAAATGATCAAACGGGATTTTTCTTGCCAGAACAGGTTACTTCGGCAGAAATGTTTGAATTCATTGATACAGAACTTACTGAAATCGATCCACTGTTAAAAGCGCCAAAAACAAATGAATATCCGCGTGCTGATAAAGCGGCTGCTTGGATGCTTCACGCAAAATTAATGATGAATGCAAAAGCTTATATCGGTACAGAAAGATATGCTGACGCAGTTCCATTCCTGGATAATGTTATTGGATCTGGTTATAGCCTGCATAACAATTACAGACAATTGTTTATCGCTGATAACGATACAAATGGTTCTCAAAACGAAGTAATCTTTGCAGTTGCTTTCGACGGATTGAACACAAAAACTTATGGAGGAACAACTTTCTTAGTTCATGCTCCGGTTGGTGGTTCAATGTCTCCAGCTGAATTTGGAATCAATGGAGGTTGGGGCGGTATCAGAACAACTTCTGCTTTTGTAAATAAATTTCAAGCAGGAACATCTGACCAAAGATCAAATTTTCACACAGAAGGTCAATCATTGGCAATCAGCGACGTGGGTAACTTTGCAGAAGGTTATGCTGTTGAAAAATTTAAAAATGTTGACATAAACGGAAATCAAGGTTCTGATTCATCTGGAGATTTTGTTGATACAGATTTCCCAATGTTTAGATTAGCAGACGCTTACTTAATGTATGCAGAATGCGCATTAAGAGGTGCTGGTAATACAGGAACAGGCTTGTCTTATGTAAATTTATTGAGACAAAGAGCTTTTGGAAACGCTACAGGAAATGTGAGTTCAATTGACCTTAATTTTATCTTAGATGAAAGAGCAAGAGAATTACATTGGGAAGGTCACAGAAGAACTGACTTGATCCGTTTCGGGAAATTTACAGGAGGTTCTTATTTATGGTCTTGGAAAGGAAATACTCAAAATGGTAGTCCAACTCCAAGTTTCAGAAATATTTATCCAATACCTTCAAATGCTTTAGCAGCTAACTCTAAATTAATCCAAAATCCAGGATACTAAAAACTTTAAATTTTAAAAGAAATGAAAAAAATATTAAAAAACTCTATGATAGCGATGCTTGCAGTTTTTGCAGTATCATGTAATGTTGACGATGTTGAAGACAGACCAGTTGTAACAGGAATCGACGCTCCAGTTTTAGAAGCTCCTGAAGAAGGAAATGCTTATGTATTGAATCCAGAAACAATGGATCTTCTTGCAGAAAGATTTGTTTGGAGCGCTGCAAACTTTGGCGAAGGCATCATTCCTCAATATGACTTGGAAATTGACTTCGCTGGTGATAATTTTGATACGCCAGTAGCAATCGGAACAACAGCAGGAGCACTTCAATTGGCAGCTTCTCATAATGTAATGAACAATGCGTTACTTGCTTTAGGAGCAACGCCTTTTGAAATCGCAAACTTTGAAGTAAGAGTTAGAGCACATGTTGGTTCTCAAGAATTAGTAAGTAATTCTGTAGAAATGATCATTACTCCTTATTCAACTGAAAGCCCAAAATTATATTTAAGAGGAAACTTTTTAAATGCAAGTGGTTATGGAGCAGATTGGGGTGATAACACAAATCCTCCTTTCATAGCAGGAGAAGCTTTTGGTTCAACTTCTTTTGAAGGTTATATTTACATGAACGTTGCAGCTCCAGAATTTAAAATGATTCCAAACGTAACTGGTTTTGACGGAGATTATGGTGACGCAGATGCAAGCGGTTCTTCAGGAGTTTTATCTCAAAGCGAGCAATCAAACATCAAATTGACAACTGGTGCTGGTTACTATTGGGTAAAAGCAAATACAGATCCAGAAATTATGACTTACACAGCTACACTTACAAACTGGGGTGTAACAGGTTCTGCTACTCCAAACGGATGGCCAGACAACGGAATTATGGATCACGATATGACTTATGACGCAACTGAAAAAGTTTGGAAAGTTACATTGACCTTATCTGCTGGAGAATTAAAATTCAGAGCAAACGATGCATGGGCAATCAACTATGGCGACGCTGGTGGAAATGGGGTACTTGATTTTAACGACGGTACAAACATTCAAGTTACAACTCCTGGAACATATGTAATCAAGTTGGACTTCAGTAACCCAAGAAACTATACTTATACGCTTACTGCACAATAATTTAAATAAAAAGGGCTGATGAAAATCAGCCCTTTTTTAAATTAATTAATATGAAAAAAATTACATTTTTATTTTTATTGATCGCTTCTTTCGCTTGGAGTCAGCAACAGACCGTGACCAACACCGTCTCGCCGGTAACATTCGAAGAAACGCAGTCGGTTACACTTTCTTTCAGTGGCGCCAGTATTAACGAAGCCACTTGGAGCGTTACAGGAAATGCACTTTATTTGTGGTCATGGTCGTTAGACGCTAATAATGTTTCTGTCGATTGTCCAACCAATGGAACTTGGACAAATTCAAATGAAGCTAACAAATTGACCTATAACGCAGGAACAGATACTTATTCGATAACTTTTGTTCCAACGACTTTTTACAATAGAACCGGAATTACCAGAATTGGTTTTTTGATCAAAGCTAAAAATGCTACAGGAGATAAAAAATCACAAGATATGTTTTCAAATGTAGGTGCGTTTCAGCTGAATTTAACCGCTCCAGCAGCAACACAGACCATCATTGCTTCTGGAGGAAATTTAAGTATCACTGCAAACAATACTGGTGGTAACGCTAATTATAATTTAAAAGCAAACGGCGTTAGCATTAACTCGCAGTCAAATATCGCCACTTATTCTTTTAATCACACTAACATTACATCTAACCAAAATTATGATTTAGAAGTAACCCAAAACGGAGTGATAAAAGTTAAGAATTTTTCTGTAATTGTAAATCCTGGAGCAATTGCGCAGGCGTTACCAACAGGAATGAAAGACGGAATCAATTACAATCAAGCTGATCCAACAAAAGCAACTTTGGTTTTAAATGCGCCAAATAAAGATTTCGTTTATGTTGCCGGAAGCTTTAATAATTACCAGCCGTCAGGAGCTTATGCAATGAAAAAAGATCCTGCTTCAGGGAAATTTTGGTTAGAATTGACTGGATTAACTTCAGGAACTTCATATTCTTACCAGTATTGGGTTGGAGATCAAACAAATCTTCCTGCAAATTCACCAGCTTTGGTGAAAACTGCTGATCCATTTTCAACATTGGTTTTGAGCCAATTTGATGATCCTGAAATTCAAACTTTGGGTGTTTACCAAAATTTACCTCCTTTTCCTGCTGGTCAAGAAAGAGAAGTTACGGTTTTGCAAACAGGTCCAAACGCGCATTACAATTATACTTGGAGTGACGCAACAACAAATTTCGTAAAACCGGCTAAAAAAGATTTAGTGATTTATGAAGTTTTGGTTCGTGATTTTGATGCCAACAGAACCTATCAAAACTTGATTGACAAAATTGATTATTTCAAAAATCTAAAAATAAATGCCATCCAATTAATGCCTGTAATGGAATTTGAAGGAAATGAAAGCTGGGGTTACAACACCGCTTACCACATGGCCTTAGACAAAAGATATGGCACGGAAGCAAAGCTGAAAGAATTCATCGATTTATGTCACCAAAACGGTATTGCGGTTATTTTAGACGTAGCGTTAAACCACGTTTTCAGTCGTTCGCCGTTAGAAAGAATGTGGATGGTTGACACAAACAATGACGGTTGGGGAGATGGAGTTACAGCAGAAAATCCGTATGCAAATCAATCGGCGACACATTCGTACAGCGTTGGAACTGATTTGAATCATTTCAATGCTAATAATATGACGCAATATTATTCGCAAAGAACAATCGAACACTGGATGAACGAATTTAAAATTGACGGTTTCCGTTGGGATTTGACAAAAGGTTTTACACAAAATTGTCCAAGCGGTTCCAATCAAGAAACGTGTACAAATTCGTACCAAGCAGACCGCGTTGCAAAATTGAAACAATATGCCGATATGCAATGGGCTATTAACCCAAATTTCTATGTAATCTTTGAACATTTAGGCAACGGAGGTTCTTATACTGAAGAAGTAGAATGGGCAAATTACAGAAAAACAGGCGATGCTGACGGAATCTCAAAAGGAATTATGCTTTGGAGAAAAATGACTGATCCTTATGCTAATTTCTTGAAAGGAGTAAGCACAAATCTATCTGGAGTTGCTGATGCCACCAATATGTTTATCGGTTATGCAGAAAGCCACGACGAGGAAAGGGTAATGTATAAAGCAATGAACGAAACCGGACAAACGAACGGAAATCTAACCAGAGCTTTAAAAAGAATGTCAGCAATGGGGGCAGTACATTTGTTAGTTCCTGGGCCAAAAATGATTTACCATTTTGGAGACCTTGGTTATGAAGATTCTATTTTTACATGTAATAACGGAACGGTGAATAACCAAAATGATGCAATTACCGGAGATTGTAAATTAGATACAAAACCACAAAATCAATGGACAGGAAACTGGCTTGCAAATACAAACAGAAGGAAAGTTTATGACGATTGGTCAAAAATGATCGACTTGAAGAAAACTGAAAATGTTTTTGAAAATGGCCAATATTCTTGGAATCAAGCCACAACAGGAAGACCAAGATTAGACATTTGGACAAGCACAGCACAAACGCCAAACTTGAGTTATGTTTTTGTATTGACAAATGCTACAAATGCCGTATTTACCGGTGTTGCAGGTTTTCCATACACAGGAACTTGGTATGACTTGATGACCGGAACTCCAATCGAAGTAACAAGTACAAGTCAAACGGTGAGCATTGAAATCGACGGTTTCAGAGTGTATGGAAACAAACAAGCGGTTTTAAGCAATCCAGATTTTGACTTTAAATCAATCGCATTGTATCCAAATCCTTCAAAAGGAAACTTCAATATCAGCACGAACACAAAACAAGTTTCAATTTATTCAATTGCCGGACAATTGGTGAAAGAATTTAAAGGAAGTTTTGACAATAATTATCAATATTCAATCGATAATTTGAATCAAGGAATGTACATCGTGAAAGTTATTGACGATCAAGACCGCGAATCAACCTTAAAATTGATGAAACAATAATAAATTTGAGTTAGTTAGTATTTTTTTAAGATGCCTTTCTATTAATTTAGGAAGGCATTTTTGTTGCATAAAATTCAGAAAAATCGTGTTAGGAAATAATCCTTTCCCACATTACATTTGCAGTATGAAATTCGACTATAAAAAATTAGGAATCAAGATTTTAAAAATCACCGGAATCACCATCGGAAGCATTCTTCTGCTGATGTTTCTTCTCCCATTGCTTTTCCCAGGAACCATTGCGGAACAAGTTAAATTGTTGGCAAACAAAAAGTTAGATGGAGAGCTGAATTTTAAAGAATCAAAACTTTCTTTCTTCAGGCATTTTCCTTCGCTGACCGTTTCTTTAGACGAATTTTCGCTAAAAGGTTCGGCGCCTTATAAAAACGACACTTTAGTTGCGGCCGAAGAAATTGGTTTTGGAATCAATTTAAAGAGCCTGATCTTTGACGGAGTTGTAAATATCGACGAAATTTTTCTTTCCGAGGGAATTGTAAATGTCAAAGTCAATGAAAAAGGGCAAGCCAATTACAACGTTTATATTTCTGATGAAAAAGAAGTTTCCACTGATACAACTTCCACCGCCATTCGTTTAGAGCGAATTGATATTCAAAATGTTAGGTTGAAATACAATGATATTTCAGCCAAAATAAATATCGATGCAAAAGGTTTTAATTACGTCGGAAAAGGAAATTTAGACCAGTCGATTTTTGATTTATATACCGAGGCCAAAATTGATTCCTTAGATTTTACATTCGACGGAGAAACATATCTTAAAAACAAGGAAGTTGGCGCTGATTTGATTACCAGAATCAATACCAATTCGCTGGCGTTCGTCTTCCAGCAAAACGATTTGAAAATAAATAAACTACCCATCAGCTTCATCGGAAAGATGAATTTCTTAAAAGACGGATATGACATTAATTTGAAAATTGAATCAAACGACAGTCGATTAAACGATGTTTTCACGGCGATGCCACCAAAATATGTGACGTGGTTAGAAAAGACAAAAGTCAAAGGAAGAACTGATTTGCTTTTGACTTTTAAAGGAAATTACAATGCTTCGTTGAACAGAAAACCAGATTTGTCTTTTGCAATGAACATCCGCGAAGGCTCAATTGCTTACAGCGATTCGCCGTTTGAAACGTCCAATATTTCGCTAAAATTCAAAACGCAATTACCGTCTTTAGACACCGAAAAATTGATTGTGGATTTAGATACGCTGCATTTTAATATCGGTGAAGATTATTTAAGCGCCAAGATAAATTCAAAAGGAATGAGCAATATTTCGCTTTCAGCGGATTTGAAATCAAAATTGGATTTGGCAAAATTATCAAGATCCATAGGTTTTGACGGACTGGATTTTAAAGGAAATTTGACAGCTTCCGTCAAATCAAAAGGAGATTACAATGCTGAAAAGAAACTGTTTCCGGTTACCGCGGGCGTCATAAATTTGAAAAATGGCGAAGTTAAAACCGAGTATTATCCAAACCCGATTACTGATATTCAATTTCTCGCTTCGGTACAAAATCAATCTGGGAATTTCAAAGATTTAGACATTCAAATTACGCCGGCTTCATTTGTTTTTGAAGGAAAACCAGTTTATTTGAAAGCTATTTTGTCCAATTTTGAAGATGTAAATTATGACATTGTAGCAAAAGGTGAACTTGATATTTCCCGAATTTACAAGGTTTTCAAGCAAGACGGATTGGACGTTACGGGTTATGCAAAAGCCGATTTATCATTGAAAGGAAAGCAAAGTTATGCAACAACTGGGCAATACAGCAAGTTGCAAAACAAGGGAAGTTTGGCTTTACGCGAGATAAAAACGACTTCTGAATTGTTCCCAAAACCGTTTTTTATCAAGGAAGGACTTTTTTCTTTCAACCAAGACAAAATGAATTTCGACCGATTTTCTGCCAATTATGGAAAATCTGATTTCGCGCTGAAAGGTCATTTGCAAAACGTAATTAATTTCTTTTTAGAGAAAAATGCAACTTTAAAAGGAAATTTCAATATTGATTCCAATAACATTCTGGCCGATGAATTTATGGCGCAAACGTCTGAAGCGACAGGAAAACCAAACGACAAATCAGAAGTTGCGAAAGAAAATCCTAAATCTTCTGGCGTAATTTTGCTTCCCACAAACTTAAATGTTTCGCTTCTGGCAAACGCAAAAAATGTGGAATATGACGGCTTGAAATTGAAAAATGTTTTAGGAAATGTTGCGGTCAGAAACGGAAAGCTTTTGTTCGAAAAAATTGGTTTTGACATCATCGATTGCAATGTTGGAATCAACGGATTTTATGATGATTTGAGTCCAAAGGAAGCGGCGTTCGACGTTCATTTTGTAGCCAAAAATTTCAACGTGAAAAAAGCGTACAACGAAATAAAAATGTTTAGAGAATTAGCATCTGCTGCCGAAAAAGCGGAAGGAATTATTTCTTTAGATTATACCGTAAAAGGGAAATTAAACCAAGAAATGCAACCCGTTTATCCAACTTTAGAAGGAAATGGCGTGGTAACTTTAAGCAAAATTAAAGTCAACGGATTAAAACTTTTTGGACAATTGAGCAAAAAAACTGACTTTGAAACAATCGATAATCCAGATTTGAGCGAAGTAAATATTAAATCTTCTATCAAAAATAATATCATCAGCATCGAAGAAACTAAGATGAAAATCGCGCTTTTCAGACTTCGTTTAAAAGGAGAAACCAGCTTCGACGGGCAGCTGGACTTGCGAATCAGAGTTGGTTTGCCACCAGTTGGTTTGATTGGAATTCCGGTGGTTGTGACAGGAACTTCTGATGATCCAAAGATTAAGATTTTCAGTAAAACCGGGGAGGAAATTCCAGAGAAGAAAGCAAACTAAATTTTCAAAAGCGTTTCTTTCAAACCTTCGCCGATGTTTCTCCAAAGAAAGTTATAAAACGATTTCTCCGGAATTCGTTCCAGTTCCACTTTAGCTTCGGCTAATTTTTCGTCAGAATCATTTTTTACCAATAAATTACCAACAGCAGACAAAAGTTTATTCTTTTTCTGCGGTTTGTTTTTTCTAAAAATCGTGACTTTTATATCGTCATATTTTATCGCGAAATCGCCTTTTGAAGTCTTGTCGTTTCCGGTAAAATTAAAATAGACTTCGTTTAACATTCCGTCCACGGCCACGTTCATATAAGGTTTTGTAAACGGTTTCAACTGCTTTGCCGGAAAATTTAAAATGCTTCCTTTGATATTAAAACCGTCGTTTTTGTCTAAAATATTGATTTTCCAAGTGACTTTCATTGGAGAAACATTCATAAACTTGCAATTGACATTTATCTTCATTTCCGGAAGTTTTTTCTGTCCATAGCCAGAATTTACGTCGGTTACAAACATATTAAACTTGTTGAAAGACAACAATCCAGCACCTTTTTCAAACGTTTTTTCTTCTTCATATTCCAACGTAGATTCGCGAATGGCAAGCGTATCAACGTGCATCGGAAACTTCATTTCACGCAATAATTTGTTGTAAAGCGGTTTCTTGGATAAATCATCTGCAGGCATTTTTGGACGGTAAATGTTTGCAAAAACTTTATCTAAAAAAATATTCGTAGAATTAAAATAAAACTTGTCGTTTTTAAAACCCCAATCCATATTATTTATGCTAACTTCTTCCGCATTTATCGTGAAAATATCTTTTTCCTTCGGAATTCTTCGCACAAATTCTGGTCGATTATATTCTGGAATCAGGTTGAAATCGGCAATTTTTAAATCGGTTTTGTTAGTCTTAATCTGGTTTGCCGTGATGTGGTAAAATTCGTTGGCTCGATAATAAATACTGTCACAATCTAGCTTAAAATCGCGATACGTGAAAGGAATTTTTTCTTCCAAAGTAGCATCGTCCAAAACTAAACCCTCCAATTGCATTGAAAGATTGTGGACCAAAAGTGAGGCTTTGTCTGTCTTGGTAGAAATAATTTTCAAACTCGCGTTGAACAAATAAATATCAGAAACCGAAATCGTGTTTTTAAACGGTGCCACAACTTTATCCCGAATGCTTTTTGGGTTATTCAAGGCTTTTTCATCGGCTTTGAACAAAATGATTTCGGGTTTGTTGATCTTGATTTTTGAAGCCTTGATTTTATCACTAAAAAGAATCGACCACGCGCTGATGTTTTCAACATTGATGCTGACGATGGTGGCATAAATTCCAGATTTAACGTCTTTTTTTTCTAAGGAAGACTTTGGGACAAGCGTAATTCCTTTGATGGTCGCGCTTCCGTCGAGAAGCGTCACATCTAAAGATTTATAAGTGATTTGGTATGGCGAATTGTTATTTTCGTTAATTACAATTGGCAATCTTTTTTTGATCCAAAAATTCAGCCCAATGTTTGCGATAAACACCAAACCGATAAGGCTGACAATTCCAATTAAAACTTTTTTCCACCAAACCATCGATTCTGTTTTTAAGATTTCATATTAAATATAAATATAAAATAGCTGACTTTTCTGGGAGGTATGGTTTATTATAAGAAAATTGTGATTTTGGGAAGTAACTAAAAACAAAAAAGCCTAAACAAATAAATGTTTAGGCTTTAAGTGGTACCTCCAGGGATCGAACCAGGGACACATGGATTTTCAGTCCATTGCTCTACCATCTGAGCTAAGGTACCGTTACAATTTTGAGTATTACTACTTGCTGATTGCGGGTGCAAATATAGAACGTTTTTTGAGTTATCCAAAACATTTTTTTAAAAAAATCAATTCGTACCTTCGCAAAATCAAATAAACGAATATGCTTTTAGCGATTGATATTGGGAATACCAGAATTAAAGGTGCTGTTTTTGAGAACGATACCGTGATTGAAAGTTTTGTTTTTTCTAAAAATGAACTTGAAAAAAAAATTGAAAATATTTTAAAAAATTTTCCAGAAGTGACACATTTGGTTGTTGCTTCGGTCGGAAATCTTGAAAAAGAGGATTTTTTAAAGATCGATAAAAGATTAAAAATTGATTTTATATCGCATGAAGATCAATTTCCGTTTGAAAATTTATATGCAACGCCAAAAACCCTTGGAATTGACAGAATGGTTTTGGCAAGTGGCGCAACTTTGCAGTTTAAAAATGAAAATAGATTGGTGATTGACGCGGGAACTTGCATCACTTATGATTTTATAAACGACAAAAATCAATATCTCGGCGGGGCGATTTCTCCCGGATTGCGTTTGCGATATGAATCGTTGCATAATTTTACGGCAAAACTTCCGTTATTGAAAGTAGAAAATCCTGAAAATTTTATTGGAAATTCTACGTCCGAATCCATTCATTCTGGCGTGGTTAATGGCTTAATTAATGAAATTGACGGCTTTATAAATGAATACAAACAGATTTATCCAAAATTTACGATAATTTTAACTGGTGGAGACTCCGATTTTTTGGCTAAACGATTAAAAAATACCATATTTGCCAATTCAAATTTTCTTCTAGAAAGTTTGAACCATTTATTTCAATACAAAATCAAAAATGATTAAAAAAATTATAGTAAGCTTTGGTTTGCTTTTTTCAGTAGCATCTGTAGCACAAGAAGGAACGGCTTCGCCATATTCATATTATGGAATTGGAGATGTGAGATTTAAAGGAACTGCAGAAAACAGAGCAATGGGAGGTTTGGGAATATTGAATGACAGTATTCACATCAATCTTCAAAATCCAGCGGCTTATTCAGATTTAAAATTAACGACTTTTTCTGTTGGAGGAAGTCACAGTACGACAAATTTTAGAACAAGTACATCCGCAGCTGACGCGACTAGAACGACGGTTGATTATTTGGCGTTTGCATTTCCTGCTGGGAAATTGGGTTTTGGAGCAGGATTGATTCCATATTCATCTGTTGGGTATAAAATTAGAAGTATTTCTGCTGATCAAAACGTTCCGAGTAGGCAATATACTGGCGAAGGTGGATTGAATAAAGTTTATTTTGGCGCAGGTTATAAAATAACTAAGAATTTTAGTTTGGGTGCTGATGCAAATTACAATTTTGGAAACGTTGAAACTAAAAACCTGTATTCTGTTCAAGATGTTGTTTTAGGAACAAGAGAGTTAAATACTTCTGATTTAAGTGGTTTTAATGTAAATCTTGGATTGATATATAGCGCAAAAATCAACAAAAAATATGATTTTGTGGCAAGTATGACTTATAGTCCCGAAGGAAAAATAAAATCTGTAAATGAAAGAAAAATTGCTACGGTTTTAATTCTTGCAGATCAAGACGAAATCGTGGATGTTGAGAAAACAATTGACGTTGCAAATACTGAATTAAAATTGCCGAGTAAACTTTCGTTTGGTGCAGGATTTGGACAAAAATCAAAATGGTTTGTTGGAGGAGAGGTCACTATGCAAAAATCGAGTGATTTTGGAAACCGTTTCGATGATATCACAAATGTAAGTTATGAAGATGCAAAGCGATTTTCACTAGGCGGATATTTTACTCCTGACTATAAATCATACTCAAGTTATTTTAAAAAAATAACATATCGTGCAGGTTTAAAATATGAAAATACGGGTCTGATTGTTGCGAATACAGCAATCAAAGATTATGGTGTGACAATGGGTCTTGGATTGCCAGTTGGCGGTCCGTTCTCAAGTTTAAATCTTGGTTTTGAATATGGAAGACGAGGAACAACTGGTGCAAATCTTGTAAAAGAAATTTACGGAAATGTCTTCTTAAGTCTTTCATTAAGTGATAGATGGTTTGTAAAAAGAAAATATGAATAGTAAAAAAAAGTGTTTTAAGATTGCCTTGTTTGTAATCGCATTTTTGAATTTTAATAGCATCTTATTTGCCCAAGATTCAGAATGCAAAGACAAAGTTGTGGCTTTTCAAGAATTTGCGAAAACAAATAACTTCGACGAATCGACTTATCAGCCTTGGCTTGATTTGAAAAAGAAATGCGCAAAATTTGATGAATCCATTTATTTAATTGGAGAAACAATCTTAAAGCAAAAAATTTACAAAGCAAATGCTTCTGAAGCGAAAAACATCATTGTCAATGAGCTTGCAAGTCTTTATGATGAGCATGACAAAAATTTTCCGAACAACAATAAAGGAAATAAATTAAATAAAGCGCTTTTATTTTATGAAAATAAAGTGGGGACAGATGATGAAATTTATGCTTTTTTAGATAAATCTTTTAAAACAGAATATGCTCAATTTACAAGTCCAACGGCGTTAGATTTGTATTCAGAATTACTTTCAAAACAATTTAAATCTGGCGATAAAGGAATTACGGCAGATCAAGTTTTCGAAAAATTAGATTTAATCGCAGAGAAAGTTCAAATTGAAGTTGCTTCGATTTCAAAGGTAGTTGATGCGCTAACGCTAAAGCAAAAGACAGAAGTTCTGACATCCGAAGAAAAAAGAACGCTGGATAATTCAAAAGTAAGTTTGGACCAATTAAATATTGTTTCGAGTAATCTTGACGGAAGAATTAATGAAATTGCCAACTGCGAATCGCTGACTTCTTTTTATGACAAAAATTTCGAAAAAAATAAAGACAATGCTTTTTGGCTTGAAAGAGCTGCTGATAGACTGAATTCAAAAAAGTGTAAATCAGAGTTGTATACAAAGATTTCAGAGCAATTTCATAAAGTAAATCCGTCTTCAAAGTCAGCCTATAACATGGCGGTCATTTCAAGATCTGCAAAAAATAATAAACAGGCAACAGAATATTTTGCTCAAGCTGCCGATTTGCAAACTGATGCAAATAAAAAAGCAGAATATTATTACACACTTGCAACAACTTATGGTTATTCAAATAAAGCAAAAGCAAGGGAAGCTGCGCTAAAAGCAATAGAATTGAAGCCGTCAATGGGAAAAGCGCACACTTATATCGCGCAACTTTATGCTAACAGTATTAATGATTGTGGCGAAAATAATTTTGACAGCAAAGCTGTTTATTGGTTGGCGGCAGAAAGTGCTAAAAAAGCAGGTGTTGTAGAGCCGAAATTTAAAAAATCAGCAGATGATTTGGCAGAAAGTTTTATGAAAAAGGCACCGTCGAAAAAAGATGTTTCAGATGCAAAAAGAAAATCGGGACAGCAAATTTCAATAAAATGCTGGATTAATGAGTGTGTAGTTATCCCAAAAATGTAACATGATTTCAAAAATTAAGATATTTTTTTCTTCCTTATTTATTGTAGCTGTTGCGTTTTTGACATCTTGCGAGAGTAATTTTAAAGACGTTCAAAAAATCAATGTCGCAAATTTTGCGCCTGTTGGCGAAGCAGATACTGTCAATTTAAAATACACAGATTCTGGCAAAATTAAAGCCATTATGGTGTCTCCAAAAATGTTAGACTTCGGAAATGTATCGTTTCCATATATTGAATTTCCAAAAGGAATTGATGTTACCCTTTTTGACCCAAACAACAAAAAAAGCTTCATAAGGTCAGATTACGCCATACGATATAAAGAAACTGACGTTATCGATTTACAGGGAAATGTAAAAATTACTTCTGACGACGGAAAAATTCTTGAAACTACCCAATTGTACTATGATCAAAAAAGAGAATGGTTTTTTACAGAGAAAAAATGCAAACTCACACTTGGTCCAGGAAATATTTTTTACACAACAGGTTTCGACGCTAGTCGAGATTTTAAGGACATAAACGGGCAGGCTTTCTTTGGAGAAGGGCAAGCCGACGAATTTTAAAATTTAATCAAAATGACATATTTAAAATATATTCAGTATTTCTATCTGATTGCTGCAGTGCTTTTTGTAGTTGACGGTTTTATGAACTTAAACTCAGCCGAAAGAAGTCCATGGATTAGCTTCTTCTTTGGAGCAATTGCGCTTTTTATGTTTTTTTTTCGTAGAAATTTCGCAAAAAAGATGAGTGACCAAAATAAAAAGAGATAACCAAAAATAATATTTAAGAGCGGTTTTCCTAAACTTCTACAGGATATTCAAAAAAAACTACATCTTTATTCGAAAATATAAGTTTACTGCTTTTATTATTAAATAGATAATCGTATTTTCGCCCACTGAATTTAAAAATTAACAATAAAAAAATGGCAGTTTTATCAAAAATTAGACAACGATCATTACTTCTTATAGTTGTTATAGGGTTTTGCTTATTAGCATTTGTTGTGGGTGACCTTATCAACAGCGGTGGTTTTAAACAAACTTCAAAGTATGTTGGAAGCATTAATGGAGAAGATATTTCTTATGAAGACTTTCGAGCTAAAGTAGATGCGGCAGAGAAAGGCGGACAAGGAATTACTTCAATTCAAGCTGTTAACAGAGTTTGGGATCAAGAAGTTTCGCTTGCATTGTTACAAGAACAATTTGAAAAACTTGGAGTTAGAGTTGGTGAAAATCAAATCATGGATGCTTTAAAGCAATCACAAGATATTGGTCAAAATCCTCAATTTCAAAATGCTGCAGGTCAATTTGACGTACAAAAATTTAAAGATTTCTTCCAATCAAATCCTGATTTGGCGAACTCTTTGACAGAAAGAGAAAATCAAGCAGCTCTTTCTGCAAAATATATGATTTATAGCACAATGATCAAGGCTGGATTCAATGCGACTGAAGCCGATGGAAAATTTCAATATAAATTAGAAGCAGATAAAGTTACTTTTGATTATGTAGCTGTTCCTTATACGTCAATTAAAGATAGCGAAGTTCCGGTTTCAGATGATGAAATTGTTGCTTACATGAGAAAAGACGAGAAAAAATACAAAGCTGCAGAAACTCGTGAATTACAGTATGTTGTAATTGAGGATAAACCTTCTGCTCAAGATGAGGCTGAAGTTCAAAAAAATGTTGCGGTTTTAGTTGATTCTTTAAGATTGACTACAAAAAACCAAGAGTTTGTTGACGCAAGATCTGATATCAAATATGATTCAACTTACATCACGAAAAAAGATCTTCCTGCAAAATATGCTGATCAATTATACAACTTGCCAGCAGGTGAAGTTTTTGGACCATATATTTTAAACGGATATTATGCAATCAGCAAATCCTTAGGTAAAAGAGCTGGAGCAAGTGCAAAAGCAAGCCATATTTTAATTGGATACAAAGGTGGAAAAATCCCAAATCCAGCAATTACAAGAACTAAAGAAGAAGCACAAGCAAAAGCAAACGATTTGTTAGCTCAAATTCAAGCTAATCCAGCGATTTTTGAATCTTTAGTAGCTACAAATTCTGATGATTCTGGATCTGCTCAAAACAGAGGAGAATATGACAATATCATGCCAGGACAGATGGTTAAGCCGTTTGATGACTTCGTATTTAATAAGCCAATTGGTTCATTGGGAGTTGTTGAAACAGAATTTGGTTTCCACATCATTAAAGTAACTGACAAGCAAGATGCAGTTCGTTTGGCAACAATCGCACAAACAATCGAGCCATCTGAGCAAACAAGCGATGAAATTTTTGCAAAAGCAAATAAATTTGAAGCTGAAGCTGCTAATAAAGATTTAACAACCGTTGCAAAAACAATGGGATTGACTCTTCAACCATCTGCAAATGTAAAAGCGTTGGATGAAAATATTGGTCAATATGCTAATCAAAGACAAATTGTTAGATGGGCTTTCGATAAAAAAACTGACGAAGGCGACGTGAAAAGATTCAATGTTCCAAATGGTAACTTGATCGTTAAACTTAAGAAAGTAAATGAAGAAGGTTTGACACCAATTTCGGAAGCTAGACCAATGATTGAACCAATCTTGAAAAACGAGAAAAAAGCAGCTAAAATTAAGGAAATGCTTAAAGGTGCTACGTTAGAAGAAGCTGCAAAAGCAGGAAAAGTAGCTGTTGCAACTGCAACAGACATTACACTTCAATCTCCAAATTTGGTTGGTTTTGGTTCAGAACCACAAGTTGTTGGAACTGCATTTGCAACAGCTGCAAATAAAGTTTCTGGTGTAATTGAAGGAAAATCTGCAGTTTACAGAGTAAAAACGAAGGCAGTTGTTCAAGCTCCAGCTTTGCCAAATCATGCTTCTTATATTGCAAGATTAAAAGCACAGAGCGCAGCAGCTTCAGGACAAATCATTCCTGCTTTGAAAGAAAAAGCAGACATTGAAGATAACAGATTAGATTTCGGATACTAATATTCGAATGACTCCAAAAAAAAATCCCGATTGTGAAATCGGGATTTTTTTTGTTTTATTAATTTTTAAAGAATCATTTCTTCGTAAGTCAGAATTGTGTCAAAACCTTTTTGCTTAAAATAATCTTTCGGATTTTCTTCAGAAATTACCATTACAAAATCACCGCCCCAAGCGCCAAGACTTTTAATAACGCCATCAAAATCTAAAAACAAGCGCTCTTGAACAGTTTTTATTTCTAAAACAGGGCTCAATGTAGCTTCGTGCTGTTTCATCAAGTTTCCAAATTCCTCAAAATTGTTTGCTTGCAAAGCTTTTTTTGTAATTGAATCAATTTTCTCAACAATAGGACCAATTTCACTTTTCTTTTCTCGATATGATTTGATAGCTTCCTTGCTACTTTGTTTTTGATTCAAATAAACAAAAAAGATGTTTTTAGCAAATTCAGGACTGAAATCAATTGGTTTCACAATCGGATTTATACCTGAGATTTGGTACAGAATTGCTGTATCATTTTGGGCATTTGCGATGTCATAACCGCTTCCGCCAAAGCTTTTGTTTAAAAGTTCAAAAGCATTGATTTCAAACCATTGTGCAATATTATTAATCAAAGTTGAAGAAGAACCAAGTCCCCAATTTCTTGGAAAAGTAAGTTTAGTGCTTACATCAAAACCCGAATTTTTTTCCAAAATTTCCCCATTCATTTCAGAAGCAAAATGCAAAATTTCTACCAAAGTATCTTTGGCAGGATTTCCGTTTTTAGAATTATTTTTAATTTCTGAAATCAAGATTTTTTCCTCTAGCCAAATTTTATCATTGCAGTCAAAGCTTTTCCAATGTAGAAAATCTCCGTTGTTTTCTTCGATAATTAGATTTTGTCCAAATTTCGTGGGAAGCGAAAAAGCAATTCCTCCGTCAAGAACTACATATTCTCCCGTAATGAACAATTTCCCGTTGCTATAAAATGTCTTTTTCAAAAGAAATTAAAGTTTTATTTTTCGTAAATCGTGAACATATTCCACAACTGCAGCGTGCGAAACGGCATTATTTTGAAAATGATTTAAAATCATAATTCGTTCTGCATCCGAAGCTTCCAGTTGATTGATGATGTTTCCGAGATGCATTTTCATGTGGCCTTCTTGAATTCCGTTTGTTGTTAGCGAACGTAACGCAGCAAAATTTTGGGCTAATCCAGCAACGGCAACAATTTGCATTAATTCTTTTGCGGAAGGATTTTCTAACATTTCTAAAGCCAATTTAACCAAAGGATGCAAGCTCGTCAAACCGCCAACTGTTCCCAGCGCCAACGGAATTTCTAGCCAAAAAGAAAAGATTCCGTTTTCAATTTTTGCGTGAGAAAGACTTGAATATTTCCCGTCTTTTGAGGCATAAGCATGAATTCCTGCTTCCACGGCACGAAAATCATTTCCTGTGGCAAGCACCACGGCGTCGATTCCGTTCATAATACCTTTGTTGTGCGTTACGGCACGATAAGGTTCGACTTCGGCAATCTGAACCGCTCTCACGAACTTTTCTGCAAAATCCTGCGGATTCGGGATATTTTTGTCGGCCAAATCTTCTAGTTTGCATGAAACTTCCGCTCTCACAATACAATTCGGAACATAATTCGACAAAATGCTCATCACCACTTGAATGTTTTTTTCTTTTTCCGAAAAAGCTTCAAAATGGGCAATTTCTGATTTTAAAGTTTTGGCAAATTGTTCCAAGCAAGAATTGATAAAATTGGCTCCCATCGAATCTTTGGTTTCAAAAGTCGCATGAAGCTGAAAGTAATTTGGAAGCAAATCGGTTTTGTCATTTAGCACAATGTCTAAAATCCCGCCACCGCGTCTCTGCATATTTTTGGTGATATTTTCGGTTTCCACGAAAAATCTAAATTTCTTTTCTGTAAAAAATTGTTGCAATTTTAAAGCATCTCCTTTATAAATAAAATGAACCTGCCCAATCTTTTCTGTATTTAAAACTGTTGCTTTGAAACCACCTCTTTCTGACCAAAATTTAGCAGCATTTGCAGCTGCAGCAACAACAGAACTTTCTTCAATGGCCATCGGAATGGTTTTGAATCTTCCGTTAATTAAGAAATTTGGAGCAATTCCTAAAGGTAAATAGAAATTGGTAATCGTATTTTCGATGAAATCGTCGTGTAATTTTTGAAGCTTTACGTCAGAATTCCAGTAATTGGTGATTATGGAAACAGCTTCTTCCGGATTTGAAAAATATTCCTTTGCAATCCAGCTAATTTTTTCTTCTTTGGATAATTTTGAAAATCCAGCAATAGCGTTGTTCATTATTTATCGATTAAATCTTAAAATAGTGATGCAAAGATACGGTTTCGTGCGGTTGGATTTTTAAAAACCTGATGCGTTTTTATAGTGAAGCTTTGTACTTTATAAATCCAAAAACTATAATTTCTTTTTCAGCGAGGTCAATTTTATAAACAATTGTATAACCTTTAAAAATGTAATCACGAACAAATTCGTTTTCAAAATAAATAGATTTTCGAAAATGAAACGGATTTTTTAAATCTTTAGCCAAATTCTTTAGCAAATCATTTTTGAATTTCCGTGAGGCCATTGGTTTGTCAATTGCGATAAACCCAACTTGGGCGGTTAGTTTTTGAACAAATCCGTCAGAAAACTTAATCTTCATATTTGGAAATCGTTTTTTCTAATACTAAATTTAGTTCTTCGATCGATTTGTATTCCACGTTTCCGTTCTCGATTTTATCTAATTCAGTCTCTAACATTTCCTTGTTTTGCTCAAAAAAAGGATCTTCTTGAATAATTTTTAGTTCATTTTCGCTAAAAGATTTTAAAAAATCAAGCAACTTTCCTTTTAATTCGCTGTTGAATTGAATTCTAATCGTTTCCATAACATTTTAGTTTTGTACAAATTTAGCGAAATGATTTAAAGAATTTTAAAAATGGAAGTGTCAATAAGTTTGATTTTGTTAAAATTCTATTAGAATCTAAATCTTAATTTTAGATTATTCTAATTAGAATTTAATAACTTTTTCTGAAAATTGCATTTAACACAATAAATGGCGGTTTATTGCGAAATATTCACTAAAATTGACAGTTTTTTTACCTTAACAAAATATGATGAATTCACGCAAGATTACCGCATTGCTTTTATTCTTTTGCATTTCGGTTTTTGGACAGCAAAAATTGACTCTGGAAGAAATTTGGGGTGGCGCTTTTAGAGCAGAAGGAATGGACGAATTACAGTCCCTTAAAAACACAAATCAATACACAGTTCTCAATTTTGACAGGGCTTCGCGAAGTATGCAAATCGATTTATATGATTATGCGACTTTAAAAAAAGTATCGACATTGATTGATACAAAAAACCATAAAGAGCTTCCGATGATTGAAAGTTATACTTTTAATTCGAAGGAGAATATGATTTTGCTGGCGTGTGCTTCTGAGCATATTTTTCGCCATTCTTTTGTGGCCGATTATTATTTATATGACATTTCTTCAAAGCAATTGACCAAATTATTTGATTTCAAAGTTCAGGAACCTACATTTTCGCCTGATGGAACTCAAATTGCTTACGCAAAAGACAACAACTTATTTGTCTATAATCTTCAAACCAAATCTTCGAAACAAATTACCAGTGACGGAAAGAAAAATGGCATCATCAACGGAATTACCGACTGGGTTTATGAAGAAGAATTTGCGTTCGTAAAGGCTTTTGACTGGAATGCTTCGAGCGATAAAATTGCGTTCATCCGTTTTGATGAATCAGAAGTTCCAGAATTTTCGATGGATTTGTACAATCAAGGTTTGTATCCAACGCAACAGGTTTTTAAATATCCAAAAGCGGGCGAAAAAAATGCGGTGGTTTCTTTACATATTTATGATTTGAAAGGAAATAATTCAAAACAAATCAATCTTGGAAACTACGATGATTTCTATATTCCGAGATTAAAATGGACCAACGAAGCGAATGTTTTAAGCGCTCAAGTTATCAATAGACATCAAAATAATTTAGACCTGCTTTTCGTGGACGGAACTTCTGGAACTGCAAAAGTGGTTTTAAACGAAAAGGACAAAGCGTATGTTGATATCACTGACAATCTTACTTTTTTAAAAGACAATAGTTTTATTTGGACCAGCGAAAAAGATGGTTTCAACCATATTTACCACTATGATAAATCGGGTAAATTAAAAAATCAAATCACAAAAGGAAACTGGGAGGTAACAAGTTATTATGGTTTAGACGAAAAATCAGGAACTATTTTTTATCAATCAGTGGAAAACGGTTCCATCAATAGAGATATTTATTCTGTAAAATTGAACGGAAGGGGGAAGAAGCGACTTTCAACACAAAACGGAACAAATTCGGCGACTTTTAGTCCTAATTTTGAATATTACATCAATACATTTTCAAGCGCAAAATCGCCTGCTGAATATTCTTTGAACAATGCAAAGACAGGGAAAGAAGTTCAGTCGATCAAAAAGAACGAGGCTTTGCTTTCAAAATTGGCGAAGTATGATTTGCCTTCAAAAGAATTTTTTGAATTGACTACTGAAAAAGGAAACAAATTAAACGCTTGGATGATTAAGCCGAAAGATTTTGATCCAAATAAAAAATATCCGGTTTTGATGTTCCAATATTCTGGGCCAGGCTCTCAGGAAGTAGCTAATAATTGGATTGACACGAATGATTTGTGGTACATGATGCTTTCGCAACAAGGTTACATCGTGGCCTGCGTGGACGGAAGAGGAACTGGTTTTAAAGGTGCTGATTTCAAAAAAGTGACTTACAAAGATTTAGGAAACTTGGAAGTTGTGGATCAAATTGATGCTGCAAAAGTGATCGGAAAGTACAAATATGTGGACAGTTCGAGAATCGGAATCTGGGGTTGGAGTTATGGCGGATTTATGTCGTCAAACTGTATCTTAAAAGGAAACGACGTTTTTAAAATGGCGATTGCAGTGGCTCCGGTAACGAATTGGAGATTCTACGATTCTGTTTATACCGAAAGATTTTTGCAAACTCCGGCAGAAAATGCTTCGGGTTATGACGAAAATTCTCCAATAAATCACGTGAGTAAATTGAAAGGGAAATATCTTTTAATTCATGGAACTGCCGATGATAACGTTCACGTTCAAAACACGATGTTGATGGTGGAAGCTTTGGTTCAAGCCAACAAACAGTTCGACTGGGCCATTTATCCGGATAAAAACCACGGAATTTTCGGAGGAAAGACTAGATTGCAACTTTATACAAAAATGACAAACTTTATTAAAGATAATTTATAAAATGATTGACCCAACAACCCCTAGCCAAGTCCCAACATTAGAGGAAATTCAAAATTTTAAAGGCAAATACCCAAAACAATTATGGTATTTGTTTTTGGTGGAAATGTGGGAGCGTTTCTGTTTTTATGGAATGCGCGGTGTTCTTACGATTTTTATGGCCGATAAACTTTTAGGTTTGGCATTGTCTGATAAAGATGCCAATTTAAAATATGGAGCAATCCAAGCCTTTGTTTATGCTTTTACTTTTATCGGAGGAATTTTTGCGGATAAAATTTTAGGTTTTAAGAAATCACTACTTTTTGGAGCAACCGTAATGATTTTAGGAAACTTAATTATTGCTTTTTCTCCTCAAGATTTTTTCTATTTAGGAATTACACTTTCCATCATTGGAACCGGATTTTTTAAACCGAATATTTCTTCGATGGTTGGAGAATTGTACCGCGAAGGCGACAGCAGAAGAGATGCCGGTTTCGGATTGTTTTACTCAGGGATTAATATTGGAGCATTATTAGGTGGTGCGGTTTGCGTTTACTTAGGAACAAGCCCAGATTATGGTTGGAGTTATGCATTCTTATCTGCGGCAGTTGTAATGGTTATTGGATTGGTGACATTTATTTTTACAAAGAAATCTTTAGGCCCAATTGGTGATTCGCCGCTTTTACACATCGAGCCAAAAAAGAGAACAGTTCAAGAAATTGCTGTTTACGTTGGTTCTTTGATCAGTATTCCGTTGATTTTTATCATGATCAAAAATACCGATTATACAGATTATTTTATGTACACAATTGGGCCATTGGCGGTTTTGTACTTCTTATTTGAAACATTTAAAGAGAAAGATTTACGAGCACAAAAGAAATTAATTGCGGCTTTTATCTTCATCCTTTTTTCTATCGTATTTTGGGCATTTTTTGAACAAAGTGGAGGTTCTTTAGCCTTATTTGCTAAAGATAATTTACACCATAATTTATTATTCTTCGAAATCAATCCGAATATTGTAAACAATACTTCTAATTCATTATTTGTAATTGTTTTTAGTCCAATTGTGGGTTTAATTTGGCTTGCAATGGCAAAGAAAAAGATTGAGCCAAACACGGTAATGAAATTTGGTATTGGATTTTTATTCCTTGCGGGAGCCTTTTATGTATTCTATTATACAAGATTTTTTGCAGACGTTCAAGGTGTAACTTCGTTAAATGTATTTACGTTAGCTTATTTAGTCATCACTTTTGGAGAGCTTTGTTTGTCTCCAATTGGGCTTTCAATTATGACCAAATTATCTCCAAAAAGATTATCTGGAATGATGATGGGAATGTGGTTTTTGGCAAGTGCGTACGGACAATATGCTGCAGGTTTACTTGGTGCGGGAATGTCGTCGCCAGACGAAAATGCTTCGTTATTGACAAAACTTCAGGGTTACACAGAAGGATATTACCAATTGGCGATTTATGCTTTAATCGCTGGAGTTCTTTTAATTGTGGTTTCGCCACTTATTAAAAGATTAATGCAGGAAGTTAAATAATAAACTACAAAATTTATAAAAGAAGAAAGCGACTTTAACGGTCGCTTTTTATAGTATTGTCTAAATTAAAAATGTCTTCAAAAAATGTCTGAAAACAAAACATCGCTTTTTTCAACTATAAAATCTTTCAACAAAAACTTTTGGCTTGCCAGCTTCATGGAACTTATGGAACGATGGGCTTGGTACGGAATTTTTACGCTTTTTGGTTTATACCTTGTTGGTTCTACAGACGAAGGCGGTTTAGGTTTTAACCACATCCAAAAAGGAAGTATTATGGCCAATGTTACGGCTGTTTTATATCTTTTGCCGTTGTTTTTTGGAGTAATCGCAGATAGAATCGGGTACAAACTTTCGCTTACAATCGCCTATATTATCATGATTATTGGCTATTATTTCATGGGCGAAGTAAATACATATTGGAGTATGTATATGGTTTTTATGCTTGTGGCAATTGGCGCAGCATTCTTTAAACCAGTAGCTTCAGCACTTGTAGCCAGAAATACAGACGATACCACGGGAACGATGGGATTCGGAATTTTTTATATGATGGTAAACATTGGCGGATTTGTTGGTCCTGCAATGTCATCTTATTTGAGAACAGAATTTGGTTGGAAAGTAATTTTCTTGCAAGCAGCAATCGTAATCGGAATTAACTTAGTGTTTCTTTTAATTTTTTACAAAGAGCCAAAAGTCGAAAAACAACAAAAAGAACCAATTCTTACCGAGATTAAAAATTCACTTTTAAACATCGTTGAAGCCTTAAAAGACAAGCGTTTGCTGGTTTTATTGATATTGATGATTGGATTTTGGACGATGTACAACCAGCTTTTTTACACGTTGCCAAATTTCATCGAAGATTGGGTTGATTCAAGCGCATTGAGTGTTTGGATTAACGAACATATTCCGTTTTTAAGCAAAACTTTAACTCAAGACGGACAAGTAAAGGCAGAATGGTTTTCTAACTTGGATGCTTTTATGATCATCTTTTTGCAAGTTACAGTATCTTACTTCGTAATAAAAATGCGCCACATTAACGCAATCATCCGAGGAGCAATTATTGCAACTATCGGTGTAAGCTTGACTTTTTACACGCATAATGTTTGGTTCACGATTTTGGGGACAATGATTTTTGCAATCGGAGAAATGATGTCAAGCCCAACGTTATCAAGCTTTATCGCGTTAATTACACCAAAAGGAAAAGAAGGTTTGTACCAAGGAACTTATTTTTTGCCGGTCGCTGCCGGAAATTTTTTCACAGGTTTTATTGCTGGAGATTTATATCAAAAATGGTCTGATAAATTATCGCTTCTCCAAACTGAATTAGGAAAAAGAAAAATCGTAATGCCAGAAGTGGTAAGCAAAGAGCAATTTATCGAGCAAGGTTCAAAAGCGCTTAATTTATCAATCTCAGATTTTGAAAAGCAATTTCATATGAAAGATGCCAATTTGGATTATGCTACAATCAGCAAACAATTTACCGAAATGGCCACTAGCAAAGGAATTGACGTTTCAAAAATCCAAACGCCGTTTTCAAAAAGCGAATATTTTGCCTTAGCAGAACAAAAATTAAATATGAGCCACTGGCAAATGACAGACATGCTTTGGCAAAACTATAGCCCAAATAAAATTTGGTATGTGGTTTGCGCGGTTGGACTCGTTTCAATCGTTTCCTTAATAATATACGATCGCTTTGTCGTTAGGCCTTTAGAGAAAAAGGCTTTGAAGTAAAAAAACGCTATCGAAATAAAATTTTTTAACTATCTTTCGCAACCAAAAAATAATATTATGAGTCAAAATTCGACAGACCAATTTTTCAAAAGCACAGTTTTAGGACATCCCTCAGGGCTTTTTGTGCTGTTTTTCACAGAAATGTGGGAGCGTTTTTCGTTTTATGGAATGAGAGCATTATTAGTAATGTTTTTCACGTCAACAGCTTTAAACGGCGGCTGGGATTGGACTCGTGAGCAAGCAATGGCTTTATTTGGATCTTATGTTGGCTTGGTTTATCTGTCAACAATGTTGGGCGGTTATTTTGCCGATAAGGTGATCGGGTACCGATATGCCGTTTTAGTTGGAGCTTTATTGATGACAATGGGTCACGGCGCAATGGCCTTGGAAACGCCATTTTTCATCTATTCGGGATTAATTTTATTAGTTTTCGGAAACGGTTTCTTTAAACCAAATATGACATCAATTGTTTCTGAAATGTACAAAGACAGGCCAGAAAAGAAAGACGGTGCATACACTATTTTCTACATGGGAGTTAACTCTGGCGCATTTTTCGGAATCGTTCTTTGTGGTTATTTAGGAGAACAAGTAGGTTGGAGTTGGGGATTCGGTCTTGCCGGAATCTTCATGCTTTTTGGGTTAATCCAATTCTGGCTGTCACAAAATATTTTCGGAGACATTGGTTTAAAACCAGTTAAAAAGGAAGTAGCGTTGACAGATGAAAACAACGATAAATTAAATCCGTTCCCAGCTTGGCAATTGGCTTTAATTGGTTTAATGACAGTTTTAGGGCTTCTTTGGATTATTTTCGAACCAGCAAAAATTATTACAAACGGTTCTTTGGATATCTTCAACTTTGAAGTAGCTGGACTTTCGGGTAACAACTTTACTATTTTGGTTGCAATTCTGCTTTTCCTTTTCTTATTGGTTTACAGAATTAATAGCTATTCTCAAATCACAAAAGAAAAAATGATCGCAGTTTCATTTTTCGCTTTCTTGACAATTTTTTTCTGGGCTATTTTTGAACAATCTCCGGGAACATTGACAATTTTTGCGAATGATTACACGAACAGAGTTTTGGTGGGAAGCGCAGGAACGATATTTAAAGTGGTAAATGCAGCAATCGTTGTGGTTCCATTAGGAATTATTACTTGGGTATTATTACTTCTTTTCAAGCAAACCTTTGCAAAATATTCTGTGGCAAACTTGGTGCTTGGAACAAGCTTTGTAATCATCTGGGGAATTGCGATCTGGATGTTAAAAAATCAATTTTCTCAAGATTCATTAGAAGTTCCAGCTTCTTGGTTTTCTTCTCTTAACTCTTTGTATATTATTGCTTTAGCTCCGTTGTTTTCAAAATGGTGGGAGAGTAAATACAATCCTTCTGCGAATATGAAATATGCACTTGGAATGGTGTTTTTAGCGGTTGGGATGATAACGGTTGCCATCGGTGCAAACGGAATTTTACCTGGAGCAAAAACAGCGTCAGTAAGTATGATATACCTTATTTTAGTATATCTTTTCGTTACAATGGCAGAACTTTGTATCTCGCCAGTCGGTCTTTCTTATGTAAGTAAATTGGTTCCGGCAAGAATGATTGCAATGATGTTCGGAATTTGGTATCTTGCAGTTGCAATCGGAATGAAAGGTGCAGCGAAATTTGGTGAAAACATCGATAAAATTGCAGACGAAAATGGCTTGAGCTACTTCTTCTGGATGTTGGCGATCGTCTCGCTTGTTGTAGCGGTGCTTTCTTTCATAATGTCGCCGGTAATTAAAAAATTAATGCACGGCGTTCGATAATTCGGCATCATTTTTGAAAACCAATCTATAAAATTTATAACACAATGAAAAAACTACTATTAGTATTACTTTTGGCTGTTGGGTCTTTCGCGACAGTGCAAGCGCAAGAAATAAAATGGATGTCATTAGACGAGGCTTTAGCTGCGCAAAAAAAGAAACCAAAACCAATTTTTATGGACGTTTACACAGACTGGTGTGGACCGTGTAAGATGTTGGACAAAAATACATTCCAAACTAAAGAAGTTTCAGAATACATTTCTAAAAATTATTACGCAGTAAAATTCAACGCTGAAGGAAATTCTGAAGTAACTTACAAAGGAAAAAAATACACAAATCCAAAGTTTGATCCTAATAGAAAAGGAAAAAACGGCGTTCACGATTTCACGATGTTTTTAAAAGTTCAAGGATATCCTTCAATGTACATTTTAGACTCTAAGGGCGAAGTGAAAAGCCCAATCGTTGGTTACCACACTCCAGAACAATTATTGCCACTTATCAAGGCTTAATTTTCTTTAGATAATTTATAGAATCCCTTTTCAACAGTTGAGTGAAAAGGGATTTTTTCTTTTTCACAAGTTTCTTTCCAGCGAATTGCGTATGTTTTATAATTGGAAGCATCTGCAACGATCATCTTTGGTTTAGAAAATTGCAGAATTCTTTCCAAATTTAACTTCGGGGATTGTGTCAAAACCAAAATGTCTGGATTTACATTTTTCGGAAAAACACTCAAGCTATCCACAATCAAGATTTTATTTTTATCAAAATAATTCAAATTCGATACTTTTTTAATCTTTGAAATTGAAGCAAAATTTCCAACTAAATAAGGTTTTACAGCAAAATTCATCGTCGCTTCTGTCAAGGAATCCCTCGTGTATAACACAATGTTTTCTCCTTTTCTTTCAGAAATTAGCGTACTTCTTTTAGCGTTGAAAACGATAAATTCTTCTTGTTTTTGATTCAAATATTCAGTTCCAAAATACGTGATTTGAAAAATTATTAAAGTGACCAAAGCCAAAGCCAATTTTTTGAAATCAGGTTTCAAAATCCAAATGGCAAAAGCAAAAATCACCAAATAGCAAGTCACCAACATTTGCCAATTAAAAGAAATATCTTGAAAAATAAAGGATTCAAACGAAGCAACCCAATTGATAATTTTATTCAAAAACCAAATGCTGTATTCCAAGATCTTTGCTAAAAACACGGGAACAGTCGTGAAAAAAGCCCAAATCATTACAAAAACGCCCAACGCTAAAATTACGCCAAGCAATGGCAAAACCATCAAATTAGTCACAAAAAATAATCCGGGAAATTGATGGAAATAATAAACACTTAACGGAAATGCTCCAATTTGTGCAGCGAATGAAACAGATAAAATTCCCCAAATGTATTTTAATATTTTGTTTTCCGGCATCCAGATTTTATCAAAAATTGGTTTCAACCAAACGATAAAAAACAATGCGCAATAACTCAATTGAAATCCTACGTCAAAAATAAAAGACGGTTCAAACAGTAAAATAAAAAACATCGAAGCAATCAAAGTGTGGAAAATATTGGTCTTTCTATTTGAATATTCCCCAATCGCTATAAATGTAAACATCACAACAGAACGCGTCACCGCTGGCGAAAATCCTGCGACGAGAGCAAATAGCCAAAGAAAGGCAATGATGATAAAAAGCTTTAAGAGCTCACCAAATTTCGTTTTTGGCAAAGG
Organism: Flavobacterium qiangtangense; assembly: GCF_042658345.1. Lineage (NCBI taxonomy): Bacteria > Pseudomonadati > Bacteroidota > Flavobacteriia > Flavobacteriales > Flavobacteriaceae > Flavobacterium > Flavobacterium qiangtangense. The sequence continues at coordinate 593,880 of NZ_JBHSQB010000007.1, read as the reverse complement.
CTTCAGAAGAAAACCAATCGCAATCATAATGCAACCCACGTGCAATCCAGAAACCGAAAGAATATGAACGGCTCCGGCCAATTGATAATCTTTTAAAATCTCAGGAGAAACATCCTGTTGTTGCCCAAGAATCAATGCAATGACAACATTCAACTCGTCTTTTGCAAAACCAGATTTTTCTAAATTTGAAATAATTCTGTTTCTAAAAGCTGAAGCGTAATACCAGACATTTTTATCTAGATGGGAATTTACCTTTAGGTCGCTTGCATCGGCGTAAATTTGCCCATAAATCGATTTGTTTTCCAAATATTTTCCATAATCAAACTGATTGGGATTATGCGGTTTTCGATGGGAATAGATTTCGCCATAATAAAGCATTTTTGAACCAATTTCAAGTTTTTGGTTCAAGCTATCTTTTTTGATATTAAAAAGAATTTTGCCTTTGGTTTTAAGCGAATCTAACGAAGTAATTTCGGCAACATAACGTTCGTTGAAATCGCTACTCTTCAGTTTTTCAATCAAAGTGGCGCCAACAAAATAATTCTTTTCAGTTTTGAATTTATTTACGTAATGATTTTCGGAAAAACGTTTGTTATGTAGCGATTGCGTGGAAACTCCGATCAAAAAGAAAATTGAATACGTCAGAATTCCAAAATATCTTTTTTGCTCTAAATTCTTTTTAGAGAAGTAGTAAGAAATTCCGAAGAAAATAAGTAAACCGCCTAAAAGAATTAGGACAAAAAACGGACTTGGAGATAAATAATAGGAGGCTAATAATCCCAGAATGAACCAAATGCAAATTCTGGCTAAAGGAAATTTCAGTACTTTCATGAATCGAAAATACTGAAATTTTATAACAAATTCTTATTTATTGTTGTATAATTCTATTTACTTGAGCAAAAGCTCTTTTGTAGTAAGGTTCTTCTGTTGAAGAAACCATGACGCCTTTGCTAGAAGAAGCGTGAATAAATTTAATTTCATCGCCAATTTTTTCGACAACCACACCCACGTGGTTAATCACTTTTCTTCCGTTAGTTCTAAAGAAAATCAAATCACCTTTTTGGATATCATCGCCTTCAACTTTTTCGCCAACTTGCGCCATTTGATTAGAGCTTCTTGGTAATTTGATGTCAAAAAGATTAAAAACCGCAGTTACCATTCCAGAGCAGTCCATTCCGGCAGTTGTTGTACCGCCACCTCTGTAACGAACGCCAAGAAATTCCATAGCGTTATTGATTAATTGCAAAGAAAGGTAACTGTCTGTTGGCGAAGAAACCACCAAATCAGATTGTTCTTCTTCAACAATAACAGGCTTCTTTTTAACTGGTTTTGTAGTTTTTGTCACTTTTGGTCTTTCAACAGAAGCAACTTGTTTTGTAGCAGGAATCGGTTTATCTACAATTGTAGCAACACTTTTCTTTTCTTCAGGCTTTTGGTAAACACCTTTTTTAACAGCTTCTTTTTTCGATGTAATAATTTGTGCGTTTCCTAAAGTTGTAACCAATAATGCAATTGGCAAGAACAGAAATAAGATTTTTTTTGCAGACATATTTTATTTTTTATTTTTCAGCAAAAACAAAAACTCAAGGGGCGATTTTGCTTTAGATTTATTAATAAAATTCCGGAGAATTAGTTTAGTTTTTCAATAACGATAGTTTATTTTATAAACGACAATAGAAAAAGATTATTATATAATTTTTCTCAAATATAGCATAATTTCCATTAAGTCGAAAAATAACTTATTAAAAGTTTGTTAATAACTATTTTTTGATAAGCATAAATTCTTGAAAAACACAAACTAATAAACTGAAAACTAGCAAATTAATTTCTCATGTTAAACTATTGTTATGAATTGAGTTTATCAACAATCAAGCTCGCTGTTTTATGACTCGCGCCAATGCCGCCTAGCTTCTGCTCTAATATTTCATAAGATTCTAAAACCTTTTTTCGATGGTCGGTTTCCAAAATTTTGTGTAATTCTGCCTTAATTTTTTTCGAATTACAATCGCCCTGAATCAATTCTGTCACCACTTCTTGATCCATAATTAAATTTACAAGCGAAATATATTTTAAAGTAATAATTCGTTTTGCAATTTGATAAGAAACCCAGCTTCCTTTATAACAAACAACTTCTGGAACCTTAAATAAAGCCGTTTCCAAGGTCGCAGTTCCTGAAGTTACCAACGCCGCAGTCGAAACACTCAACAAATCATACGTTCGATTCGAAATAAAATGCACATTTTCATTGTTTAAAAACTGCGCATAAAACTCATAATCTTGGCTCGGCGCGCCGGCGATCACAAACTGATACTTCGGAAAATCTTTTACCACAGAAAGCATTTCTGTCAGCATTTTTGAAATTTCTTGTTTTCGGCTTCCTGGCAAAAGCGCAATAATTGGCTTTTCGTCAAGATTAAATTCTTTTCTAAAAGTGGCTTCGTCAATATGTTCTCGATCGTGAATCGCGTCAATCAAAGGATGTCCGACAAATTCCACCGGAAAATGATGCTTCTTTTCATAAAAATCCTTCTCAAACGGAAGAATCACATACATAAAATCAACGTCGCGTTTAATTGCCTTGATTCGATTTTCTTTCCAAGCCCAAATCTGTGGCGATATATAATAATGAGTAGGGATTTTCAATTTCTTAGCCCATTCCGCAATTCGCATATTGAAACCCGGATAATCGATAAAAATAATCGCGTCGGGTTTGAATTCTAAAATATCAGCTTTGCAAATTTTGATATTATTCAAAATTGTTTTCAGATTCATCACCACTTCAGCAAAACCCATAAAGGCCAATTCTCGGTAATGTTTTACCAAAGTTCCGCCCGCTTTCTGCATCAGATCGCCTCCCCAAAACCGAATTTCCGCATTCGGATCTTCCTTATATATTGACTTCATCAAATTTGCGCCGTGCAAATCGCCCGAAGCTTCTCCAGCAATAATGTAGTATTTCATAGGTTGAAATTAATTTTTTTCGTTTAATTTCCAAGTATTTAAATTCTGAATCGCATGATGCGCCGTCAAGTCAAATTGCACCGGAACCAGCGAAATATAACCGTGGGCCAAAGCCCATTCATCAGTATCTTCGCCATTATCTTGGTTCACAAATTTTCCGGTAAGCCAGTAATAATCGCGTCCCATTGGCGAAGTTCTTTTGTCAAATTTCTCCTGCCACATCGCTTTTGCTTGTCGGCAGACCTTGATTCCCTTGATTTCTTTCTCGGATAATTTCGGGAAATTTACGTTCAAAATTACGCCTTCGGGCAAACCATTTTCCAAAACTTCCAAAGCAATTTTCTTGATAAATTTCTTCGTAGGCTCAAAATCTGCATTCCAGTCATAATCCAAAAGTGAAAATCCAATCGCAGGAATTCCCTCAATTCCAGCTTCCACCGCCGCGCTCATTGTTCCAGAATAAATCACGTTTATCGAAGAATTTGAACCGTGGTTCACACCTGAAACGCATAAATCCGGCTTTCTTTTCAAGACTTCATTCACAGCAAATTTCACGCAATCCACAGGCGTTCCAGAGCAAGAATATTCCACATCAACATCGTTGTCAATATTAATTTTGTTCAGGTACAAAGTACTGTTAATCGTGATCGCGTGGCCCGTTGCAGATTGCGGACTGTCTGGCGCAACCACCACAACTTCGCCAATTTCCTTCATTACAGAAATCAAAGCACGAATTCCAGGAGCCGAAATTCCGTCGTCGTTAGTTACAAGAATCAAAGGTTTTTTTGTCATATTTTTTGAAGCTAATCCCGCTTTTTGCTACAATCCGGCGGCCAAAAAGCTATTTTTCTATGGCGCAAAAGGAGCTTCCGCTGGTCGCTCTTTTGCATCAAGAAAAATTAACTTTTTCGGTCTCCGGGATTTTCGCTTCAATCGGGGCTATCACACCATTCGTTATTTACATTATATATAGGTGTAATTTCAATCACAAAAATAACCTTTTTAAAGTTTTTGAATGTTCCAAAATAATATAACTTTGAAACTTGACAAATTCTTCTGGCTTATCCCACGATAATTAAGGAACTCAGAAAATCATCTTTAACAAAAAATTATACGCATTTAAGAATCGTGGCATAATTTTTTCAGTAATTTAGTCAAAATTTGATGAATGCTATTATGAAATTTATGAAACGAAACTATAAAATATTGATATTAGTTGTTGCACTTTCAGCAGCGCTATGGAGTTTTGTGCCGCGTGAGGTAAAAAACGATCCCGAAAAAGACAGGTTGCTTTTAGAATTATTGACGTTTGTGATTGAAAAAGGACATTATGATCCGGCAAAAATCGACGACACTTTCTCAAAAGGAGTTTATAAAAGTTATGTTGAAGCATTAGATCCTTCGAAAAGATTTTTCTTGCAGTCAGATATTGACGAATTCAAGAAATATGAAACGCTGATCGATGACCAAATCTTGAACAGAGATTTAACGTTCTTTGATTTGACTTACAGCCGATTGGAAAAAAGAATCGACGAAAGTAAAAAATATTACAAAGATATTCTTTCAAAACCGTTTGACTATAAGAAAGATGAATCGACAAATACCGATTACGAAAAACTGCCTTTCGCTAAAAACGATAGCGAATTAAGAGACCGATGGTACAAGCAAATTAAGCTTTCAACTTTGGCTTCGCTTACCAATAAATTGGAAATTCAAGAAGGAAAAGATGTTACAGATAACGATGATTTCAACGGAACTTCTGAATTATTAAGCGAACAAGCTTTGAAAAAAGCGGAGGAAAAAAAGAAAGAAAAAGCTGAAATTGAAAAGAAACCCTTTGATGTCCTTGAAAAAGAAACTAGAGAAAGTCAGTTAAAATCGTTAGATGAATATTTCGGTTTTATCAAAGATTTAGACAGAGACGATTGGTTTTCTGTGTTTGTAAATTCAATTGCAATGCGTTTTGATCCGCACACTTCTTATTTCGCGCCAGATGATAAAGAGCGTTTTGACGTGAGTATCAGCGGAAAATTAGAAGGAATTGGAGCGCGTCTTCAAAAGAAAAATGATTTTACTGAAATTACAGAATTGATTTCGGGAGGACCAGCTTGGAGAGGAAAAGATTTGGAACCAGGCGATGTGGTTTTAAAAGTAGCTCAAGGTGACAAAGAGCCAGTTGATGTTGTCGGGATGCGTTTGGACGATGTGGTTAAAAAAATAAAAGGTCCAAAAGGAACTGAAGTTCGTCTTACGGTTAAGAAAACTGACGGAACAATCAAAATCATTTCAATCATTAGAGACGAAGTTGAAATTGAAGAAACATATGCAAAATCAAGCGTTGTAGAAAAAAACGGTCAGAAATACGGAATTATTTACCTTCCTAAATTCTACATTGATTTTGAAGATAAAAACAGTCGTGATGCGGCAAAAGACGTTGCAAAAGAAGTGGAACGTTTAAAAGCGGCAGGCGTTCAAGGAATTGTGATGGATGTTCGTGATAATGGTGGCGGTTCGTTGAAAACAGTTGTTGATATTGCCGGATTGTTTATTGACAAAGGACCAATCGTTCAAATTAAATCTACCGGAAAACAAAAAGAAGTACTTTCTGATTCTGATCCAAAAATTCAATGGGACGGACCTTTAGTTGTAATGATCAACGGATTTTCGGCTTCGGCTTCAGAGATTTTAGCGGCGGCGATCCAAGATTATAAAAGAGGTGTAATCATTGGAAGTACACAGAGTTATGGTAAAGGAACGGTGCAAAATGTGATCGACTTGAACCAGTTTGTGAGAGGAAATTCAATGGGAGATTTGGGTGCTTTGAAAACGACTACGCAAAAATTCTACAGAATTAATGGTGGTTCCACACAATTAAATGGTGTGAGTAGCGACGTTGCCTTGCCAGACAGATATTCTTACTTGAAAATGGGCGAGCGCGACATTGACAACGCAATGAAATGGGATAAAATTGATCCAGCAGATTATAAAGTTTGGAAACAAGGAAATTTTGATCTTGCCATTGAAAAAAGCAAGCGAAGAATGGAGCAAAATCCGCAGTTTCAATTGATCGAAGAAAATGCAAAATGGATTAAAGAAAGACAAGACGAAAATGACTTTCAGTTAAATATTGACAAATTTAAGGAAGAGCAAACGGCGCTTGAGGAAAAAGCTAAAAAATACAAAGCGATTTCAAAATACAAAAACAATTTAAAATTCACATCTTTGCCATACGAAGATGAAATGGTTAAAAACGATAATGTCTTGAAAGAGAAAAGAGATCGTTGGCACGAAACGCTTTCAAAAGATGTTTATGTGGAAGAAGCTTTAAATGTTTTAGATGATTTGCAACCAAATTCTCAAAAAGGAACCGTAAATTTGAAAAATAAAAAAGAAAAGTTAGTCAGATCATAAATGGGTTTTGACATTTTTTAATGGATAAATCGACACAATCATTAACAGGAATTGCGCTCCAGAAATTTAAAAGAAATTTCTGGGGCGTTTTCAGTTTTGGCTTCATCGTTCTTTTGATGTTGCTTTCCATTTTTGCGTATGTTTTGGCACCAGACGGAACAGAAAATGCCAATTGGGGCGACTTGACAATTCGATCACAAAAGCCAGGTTTTGAAGTTAAAATGTTGTCAATTCCGTTGAAAGACAAACCTCAAAAAAGTTTTTGGGATTATTTTTTCGGAAGCCAGCAAGAATTTTCAAAAGAGCCCATTTCAAGCTATAAAATTGCAGGAGACAAGTTAGTTTATACTCTGTATAATGACGATCCAAAGGTTCAAATTCAAAAAGAAACTACGTTAAAAGATTTTCCAGGCTATTCAAATTTGGAGGAAGTTTCGAAGGAATTTATCTCCAACCAAAAATTTTATTTAGGAACCGATAAAGCCGGAAGAGATTATTTAAGCCGAATGTTAGTTGGTTCAAGAGTTTCCATCTCAATTGGCTTTGTGGCGGTAATTATCTCATTGATCGTCGGAATCTTTTTTGGAGCAATCGGCGGTTATTACGGCGGAAAAATTGATGCTTTTGTAATGTGGCTGGTTAATATTATCTGGTCAATCCCCACGTTATTATTGGTAATCGCGATCACCTTAAGTCTTGGAAAAGGTTTCTGGCAAGTTTTCGTGGCCGTTGGTTTAACAATGTGGGTGGAAGTCGCAAGAGTTGTGCGTGGACAAATTATTTCGGTCAAGGAAATGCAGTATGTAACAGCGGCAAAAGCTTTAGGATATAAAAATCTAAGAATAATTGTGCATCACATTTTACCAAATATTATGGCACCGGTAATCGTAATTTCTGCGGCCAATTTTGCCTCGGCGATTTTGGTTGAAAGTGGCTTGAGTTTCTTGGGACTTGGCGCACAACCTCCGGTACCAAGTTGGGGCGGAATGATTAAAGATTATTACGGAGACATTATTCTTGACAAACCTTATCTGGCAATGGTTCCGGGTCTTGCCATTATGTTTCTAACGCTTGCTTTTATGATGATGGGAAATGCGCTTCGCGATGCATTAGATGTGAAAAATTAATAAAAATTAACAATTATTTTCTGCTTTTTTTTTAAAGTTTAAGTGATTATGTAAAAAAATAATTTATTTTTACTATAACTTAAACGCAATTTTATGTCCCCAAAAATTCGCTTCCTGTTCAAGGTCAATTTTTTGCATACAATTTTTTTACTCTTATTTTTCGTTGTTCCAAATAGTGTGAACGCTCAGTGCGCGGGTGAGGATGGCCAGATAACTATTTGTGATATTCCAAATCCAGCAAATCAAAGTGTTAATCTTTTTGCGCTTTTAGGAGGAAATCCAACTCCGGGAGGAACTTGGACAGACCTGCAACAATCTGGCGGACTGAACGTAAATACCGGAATATTAAATGTTCAAAATGTCAACGAAAGCGATACTTATGTTTTTGTTTACACCATAAATAATTCTTCGTGCTCTGATAATGTTTCCACAGTTACTGTAACTGTCGGTGGTTATTCAGGAATTAATAATCCAAATGCTTCTGCTTGTGATGATAATGCGTCGGTTAATCTTTTTCAATTTGTAGGTAATTTTCCGAATCCACAACTTAACGGAACATGGTCTGACGATAGCAACACCGGCTCTTTAACGGGCAATTTATTAAATGCAACGACTTCTGGTTTAGGAACTTTCCAATTTACCTACACCATGCCAGCGATTGGAACTTGTCCTGCGCACAGTACGGTAATTAATGTGACGGTTCATCCCGCGCCAGATTCAGGAACTCCTCAAAATTTAATTTTATGCGATTCTGAGGATTTGTCTCAATATTCAAATTTAAATCTATTGGATTATTTGTCTGGTCAAGATGCAGGTGGAACTTGGTCTGAATCAGGAACTTCTGAATTATCAAGTCCGCAAGATACTTTTATAAATGTTCAAAATATTTATGACACGTTTGGTCCCGGAGAATATTCATTCATGTACACGGTAAAACCTTCACATCCAATTTGTGAAGAAATGACATCGACAGTTTTAATCGTTATCGAGAAACAAATTGATTTTACAGGTTCTACTTTAATTGTGGATTCTGATATTTGCGAGGATGAAGTGGGATTGGCGTCTTTCGTGGCGACGTTAACTCAAGGTGTAGAAACGGTGCCAAACGGCGAATATACTATCCAATACCAAATTACAGGGCCAATTCCTTCGGGAAATATAATTGTGGCAAATTTTGTAAATGGCGTGGTCACATTTCCAATTCCAAGTATTTCTTTTCCTTTGGTTGGAGTTTACACAATTAGCATTTTAAACATTCACGAAACAGATGGTTATTTTGCTTGCGATCATATTATTGGAAATATTTCAGACATTTTAAATGTTTTTCCCTTACCAAAAATAAATACAGGAACATTGACCATCGACGACGCCTGCGAGGATTCTGATGTTCAAGTTACCCTTTCTGGAAACACAAATTTGACCGACGGAAATTATGAAATCACATATAATTTATCAGGAAGCAATTCGGCGACAAATCAAGTTGTTCAGTTTACTGTCATCGGCGGTGTGGCAAATTTTATTATTCCTTTTAATTTGCTTCCAAACGCGGGATTGACGACGATCGCAATTACTCATATTATAAATCTTCAAACGGGTTGCGAAAACACAGCATCTTTAGCACAGAATTTTACGTTAAATCCAACCCCGAATGGTTCTTCAATTTTTATTACAATTGGTGATGTCTGCGAAAATCAGCCCGTGATTGTAAATATCGGAGGTTTAGGATCATTGACAAATGTTCAAATAAATTATGATTTGACTGGTGCAAATACAAGTTCTGGCACTGCGACTTTACCTGTTTCTGGCGGAAATGCAACACTTACAATTCCGCCAAATTCATTTCCAAATGTGGGAAATACCACGTTTATTTTGCAAGATATAATCAACGTCACGACAACTTGCGGTTTATTAAATTATGGAATGTCAGATACTTTTGCAATAAATGAAAATCCGGATGCGCCGTTTGCAGCAGATTTAGATTTTTGTGTAAATGAAAATGCTGTGGTTCAAGATTTAGTTCCGAATGGTTCTGAATTTCAATGGTTTGACAGTCCAACGAGCACGACGCCATTGAGTAACGCAAGTCCTTTGATAACAGGAAATTATTATGTTTCAGAAATGTCGCTTCTTGGCTGTCTTTCTGAAAAAACAATGATTTTTGTAACTGTAAATGAAATTCCGGCTCCAACATTGGCAGTTGACGGACAAAATTTCTGCGGATTAAATTCGCCGGTGCCAACGCTTTTCAATTTATCCGAAAATGTTAATTACACGGGAATTTTAGCTTGGTACAATTCGCCTTCCGGAGGAATTCCATTATTAAATTCTGAAATTCTTCAAGACGGAATAACTTATTATGGATTTGATTCATCGTCAACGTCAGGATGTGTTTCTCAAAATGCTTTGGCAGTTACGGTTTCACTTTTAAATTGTGATGAAGATGAATATTCACTGATGATTCCGGATGGGTTTTCTCCAAATGGCGACGGAATTAATGATACGTTTAATATTCCTGATATTGAATTTTTGTTTCCAAATTTCACGCTCGAGATTTATAACCGTTATGGAAATTTGATGTACAAAGGAAATAAAAACACGCCAGATTGGGACGGAAGAAACAACAAATCAGCAGTTTCTGACGGCGTTGCTCCAAACGGAGTTTACTTTTTTATTGTCAATTTCAACAAAGACAATAAAGCTCCAAAACAAGGCAGACTTTATTTAAATCGATAATATTCATCATTACTTATTAAACAGAATTTAGATGAAAAACATACTACTTTTGATAATTTGTTTATGCTTTTTACATAAAGTTGAAGCACAGCAAGATCCTCAATACACGCATTACATGTATAACATGAATGTGATAAATCCCGCGTATGCAACGGCAACACCGTCAATTTTAAATCTTGGTGGATTGTACAGAACGCAATGGGTTGGGGCAGTTGGAGCGCCAAAAACATTTACATTTTTTGCCCACACGCCGGTTAGCGAAAAAATAGAACTCGGGCTATCGTTAATTTCAGATGATATTGGCGACGGCGCGAAAAAAGAGAATAATATTTTTGCTGACTTTGCTTATGTTTTGCAATTAAATAAGGACCACAAATTATCGTTGGGAATAAAAGCTGGCGTAACCATTTTCGAAACAAATTTCAACGGATTTCAATTTGAAAGTGGTGCGACCAATTCAGATCCTGCATTTGCGCAAAACATCAATAATACATACCCAAATATTGGCGCTGGCGCATTTTATTTTACTGATAAATATTACCTCGGACTTTCTGCACCAAATTTACTTTCCACAAAACATCTTGAAGAACGAGACGGTTTGAGTCGTTTTGGTTCAGAAAATACACATATATTCTTGACAGGTGGTTATGTTTTTCAATTAAGTGAAAATCTAAAATTGAAACCTTCGTTTATGGCAAAAGCTGTCGCCGGAGCACCTGTGGTTGCTGATTTTTCTGGAAATGTTTTACTTTATGACCGCCTTGAATTCGGAGCTTCTTATCGTTTAAATGATGCAGTAAGCGGTTTGGTGAATTTTAAAGTTTTGCCAAATCTCAGAATTGGTTATGCTTATGATTACACAGTCACAAATTTGGGCGAATTTAATTCAGGAACGCATGAAGTTTTTATGCTTTTTGATTTGAATTTATTGAAAAAAGGATACGACAAATCACCAAGATTCTTCTAAAATGAAAAGTATGAAAAGAGTTTTACTTTTAATAGCTGTAATTTTTACAACACAATTTTGTGTAGCGCAATCACAAGATTTGTCAAGAGCAAATGCTTATTTTGAACGAACTTTTTATAGCGAAGCCATTCCGTTGTATGAAAATGCAATCAAAAACGAACGCACTTTTGAAATAATCAGGAATCTTGCTGATGCTTATTATTATACAAATGATTTAAAAAATGCTGAAAAATGGTATCGTTTTTTGATCAAAAACTTCACGAATAAAATTGATGAAGAATATTATTTTCGGTTTTCACATGCTTTAAAAGCCATCGGAAATCAGGAAGAAGCAAATGAAATTTTGAAATCTCAAATGTCTTTGTCAGAGAATGAAATTACAAATTTCAACAGACAAATTGTTATTTTAGAAAATATTGCTTCGCTAGGAAATCGATTTGAAATAAAGAATCTTCCCATAAATACGGAAAACTCTGATTTTGGCGCAGCACAATTTGGCAATAAATTGATTTATGCTTCACCAACTCAAACTAACAAAAAATATAAATGGAACGACGAAAGTTACTTGGATTTACAAGCAGTATCAGTTTTAGATTTTTCTAAATCGGAAGCTATCGCCCAAGCTTTTTCGAACGTAATCAATACAAAAATGCACGAATCGAATGCTGTTTTTACAAAAGATGGCAGAAAAATGTATTTTACCCGAAATAATTATAACAACGGAAAAAAAGGGAAAGACAAGAACAAGGTGTCTCATTTGCAAATTTTTTCTGCAGATTTTGAAAATGGAAAGTGGACAAATGTAAAATCACTTCCGTTTAATAGTGATGAATTTTCTACCGAACATCCAGCTTTAAGTCGCGATGAAAAAACGCTATATTTTGCTTCTGATATGCCGGGAAGTCTTGGTTCTTTTGATATTTATTCGATTGAAATTAATGCAGAAAGTTTCGGAAAACCGATAAACTTAGGCCCAACAATTAATACAAAACATAAAGAACAGTTTCCTTTCATTTCAGAAGATGGAAAACTTTATTATTCTTCAAACGGAAAATTGGGCTTTGGGTCGCTTGACGTTTTTGTTTCTGAACTTAAAGATGGAAAGTTTTCTGAAGCGGTAAATGTAGGTTTTCCGGTGAATTCTAGTTATGATGATTTCGCATATACGATAAGTCCAGCCACAAATGAAGGCTACTTTTCGTCAAATCGACCGGGCGGAAAAGGGGGTGATGATATTTATCAAATCATAGAGAAAAAGCCATTGATAGTGCAAGATTGTCAGCAATTTATCTCAGGAATTATTACAGATGAAACCACGAAATTGCCGTTAGAAAGCGCAATTGTTATTTTGCAAGACGAATCAAAAAACGAATTGATAAGGATCACAACTCTGGCAGACGGAAAATTTAATTTTAATGTGAATTGTGAGAATTCATTTAAAGTTTTAGCGTCTAAAGAAAAATATACTGAAAACTTTAAGTCTTTGAAATTAAATAAAGAAAGAGACAAAGTGAATGATGCGTCAATGACCTTAAAATCTTTGGAAGAAATTAAAAAAGAAGAAGCAATTGCGTTGCAGGAAACGAAAAGAGAAGAGGAAAGAGCAAAAATAAAAGCAAAAGAATTGGCTGAAATCAAGAAAAAGGAAGAAGCGAAAAATACAGAATTAAGGAAAAAAGAGGATGCGAAGATTGCTGAAATTAAAAAGAAGGAACGTATTGATAACCTTTTATCGAAAGAAAAAGATGTAGTAAAAGATAAGGGTCGTTTGTTAATTAAGACCGAACCCATCTATTTTGATTACGATTTGTGGTACATTAGAAAAGAGTCGAAGCCAATTTTGAATAAAGTAATCGAATTGATGAAAAAATATCCTGAAATGGTTGTCGAAATAGGTTCACACACTGATGTAAGAGGAAACGACAAATACAATCTCAACTTGTCAGATAAAAGGGCAAAATCAACAAGAGAATATTTTATTGAAAATGGAATTCCAAAAGATCGAATTTCTTCAAGAGGTTATGGCGAAACGGTGCAAATTGTGAAGTGTGTTCCCGAGGAATCTTGTAATGAAGAGCAACATGAATTGAACCGACGAAGTGAATTTGTAATTAAAAATATTTAGGCAATAAAAAACCACCAATCGGTGGTTTTTTTATTTTTAGCCTCTCGCTTTGATCAAATTTTGTTGTTCTTTTTGAACTTTAGCCTCAAGCTCCTGAATCTTAATTTGCTGTTTGCTTAGTTTAATATTTTGCTTCTCAATTTCGATAACTGTCATATCGCCTTTCGAAGAATTTTTATCAAATTTCGCTTTGTTTTTGTCTAGTGATTTTTGCTCATCGGCTAAGCGTTTTTTGGCTTTTTCAAAGTTATTTTCTGCTGAATTAATTTGGCTTTGTTTTTTTGCAAAAGCCTTTTGTTCTTTCTCAGCGTTTTTTTGAGATTTTTCTAAAGCTTTTCTTTCCTTTTCTAGTTTTTTAGCTTCTTTCTCGGCATTTTTTAGCGCGCGTTCTTGGTCTTTTAATTGTTGTTCTAAGAGTTTCTGGTCTTCTGCTGGCGTGGTTTTAACGCCACTGATGTTTACACTTGTAATTTCTTGTGGTTTTGTCTGTTCTTGAGCCGATACAAATTGCATCGCGGTTAAAAAAAGTGCTGAAAAAATAATTTTGGCTTTCATAAATACTGTATTTTTAATTTCTATTATTGTTAATTAATTATTGTTCGGCTAATATATAACAATAATTAAACCAAAAAATAAAATTTGTAACAATAAAAGTAATTTTTTCGTAATTTAAAATGAATAAAAAAAGTATAATATATATCTTAATAGCTGTGATTCTGGCAATTGCATATTTTTTAAACAAGAATCCAAATGTTTTTAAGGCTGAAAATAATGATAACAAAATTTTAGTTGAGACAAAGAAATCAGAAAATAAATCTGGTAATTCTGCTATTTCTGGCGAAGAAATGCTTCCAACCTCAACTACTGGAGCGGTGGTTTTTCACGATAATTATAGTTTGTCATACAATGAAAAATATGAACAAGCGGAATGGGTTTTCTATGAATTGAAAAATAGAAATGTTTCAAATAATAATTTTCAACGACCTTATTTTATTTTTGATCCAAAAGTAAAAACGCAGTCGGCTGATTACAGAAATTATAAAAACTCTGGTTATGACAGAGGTCATCTTTGTCCGGCTGGAGATATGAAATTTTCGAAGGAAGCTTTTGACGAAACTTTTTATACTTCAAATATTTCGCCACAAAAGAATGATTTTAATGGTGGTGTTTGGAATCGTTTAGAACAAAAAACACGTTATTGGAGTCAGAAATATAACGACATTTATGTGGTTACTGGCGGAATTTTAACCGAAGGATTAGAAACAATTGGGAGGGAGAAAGTTGCTGTTCCAAAGTATTTTTATAAAATCTTGATGGATGAAACCGATGGTGAATTTAAGATGATTGCATTTTTAGTGCCGCACGAAAGTTCTAAAAAACCACTTTATGAATTTGTAGTTTCGGTTGATGAAATTGAGAAATTAACAGGGATTGACTTTTTTCCGGGACTTCCGGATACTATTGAAAATGAATTGGAGCAGAGAAGTGACTATAAATCTTGGAGTTTCTAAGGAAAAGCTTACTGAAACGAAAATGGTTTCCCGCTAGCCCCGATGGTGGCTGTATCCTTTCTTTTTTTTCTTTAAAAAAAGAAAGATACTGACGACCAGCGGGAAAATGGATTGTAAAAATGCCTAAATTTTCCGCTTCAAAAACTACCACTCATTGACTTTATTCGCATCCATCTTGATGAAAATAAAGAGCAAAATGCTGAACGCAAAAAGGCTGGAACCTCCGTATGAAAAAAACGGAAGCGGTACGCCAATAGTTGGAAACAGGCGGATTAGCATCGAAATATTTACGGCAAAATGCGCAAATAGAAACGTGGCGACGCAATATCCATAGACTCGGGAGAACTTGGTTTTTTGGTTTTCGGCGAGATAAATTATTCGCAAGAAAAGAAATGCGAAAAGCGTGATTACCGTGATGGCGCCAACAAATCCCCACTCTTCACCAACTGTTGTGAAGATATAATCGGTGTGCTGTTCTGGCACGAAACCACCTTTTGTCTGGGTTCCTTCTAAAAAACCTTTTCCGAACCAACCGCCAGAACCGATGGCAATCATCGACTGGTTTAAGTTGTATCCTTCGGCTTTCATATTCACGTCTTTGCCAAATAAAACGTTGATTCTGTCTTTTTGATGCGACTCTAAAACATTGTCGTACACGAAATCTACTGAGTAAGTAAAACCGGCGATCAGTACGAAAATCACGCCCGAAGCGATTGGATTTCTATTGATTCTTTTAGACAAGAAAAACTGTGCTAAAATGATGATTATCGCAATGATGACGACGTATTGTGGCTCTAATAAAAGTGCCATAAAAAACAAAGCAATCGCTGAAAATCCTGTCCAAAGATACCATGATGGAAGGCCTTCTCTGTATAAAACGAAGATTAACGCGACGAAAATCATTGCGGTTCCCGTATCGTGAAGGAGAATTAAAATCAGCGGAACGCCCATTACCACAAATGCTTTTACTTGATCGTTGAAGTTTTTTAAATTGACTTGAACGTCGCTTAAATATTTTGCCAGAAGTAATGCGGTGGATGTTTTTACAAATTCTGATGGTTGCAAGGTAAAGCCTCCGATACTGTACCAGTTTGTTTGACCTTTGATGGTTTTTCCGAAGACAAAAAGCCCGAGTAAAGAGACTAATCCGATGACATAAAAGACGAATGCATATTTTTCATAAGTCTTTGCGTCGAGCGTCAATACTACGAATATTAACGGAATTGTAAGTATTATGAAAAGAATTTGCTTGCCGTAAATTTGTGAAATATCAAAAATTGAAGTTTCCTCGGTTGGCAATGAAGCCGAATAAATATTCAGCCAGCCCATTATCACCAAGGAAATAAAAAGCACGATTGTGATCCAGTCGATGTTATTTTTGATGCTTTGATTCTTCATCTTATCTTCCGTTATTGATGGTGAACGGCTGACCGCTGGTTACTTTTGCATATTCAGATTCAAGGCTTCCTTCAAGCATTCTTTTTTCTAAGTCTGTTCTTGTAATTTTTCCTCTTAAATATTTTTCAATCATCAAACTTGCCATTGGCCCGGCCCAACGAGCTCCCCAATATCCGTTTTCTACGAAGACTGCAATTGCAATTTTTGGATCATCTTTTGGCGCAAAAGCCACGAAAATAGAATGGTCAGTAAGTTGTGTTCTTACGCCATTTATTTTTGTGAAGTTTTCGGCAGTTCCTGTTTTTCCGCAGATATCGATTCCTTCAACGCGCAAAGATCGAGCGGTTCCTTCGTTATAAACTCCAAATAAACCTTCAATTACCGGCTTAAAATGTTGCTTTTCAACAGTCGTTACGTGTTTTGTCGTATATTTTTTGTCAATGGTGTGTCCTTCAATTTTTTTGATGATGTGAGGCGTGTAATAATAACCTTCGTTTGCAACTGTTGCCATCATATTTGCCAACTGAATTGGTGTTGTAGAAACCTCGCCTTGACCAATTGAATTGGAGATAATAGTAGAACTTCTCCAGCCTCCATTTGGGTACCATCTTTTGTAATATCTTGAGTCAGGAATGTGGCCTTTTCTTCCGGCAGGCATATCATATCCCATAAAACTTCCCAAGCCAAAACTTTTCAGGTGGTTGCTCCAAGCGTCAACGCCATAAGTTGGTTTTGGATATTTGTCGATCGTTAATTTAAAAACACTTGCAAAATAAGTGTTGCAAGAATGTGCAAAACCAGTATGCAAATTGTTCGTTCCGCTGTCGTGGCATTTCATAAACGCGCCGCGACCGTAAGAAAATCCGTGATGGCAAACAAAGCTGGTGTTCACGTCAATGACTTCTTCTTGCAAGCCAATCAAACCTGTCATAATTTTAAATGGAGAACCAGGAGGATATTCTGCCAAAAGTCCTCGGTCATATAGTGGTTTTCCTAAAGAATCTTGGTCTAATTTTGTATAATTTTTCGAACGATCACGACCAACCAATAACGCAGGATCATAAGTTGGCGCGGAAATCAAGGCTAAGATTTCGCCAGTTTTTGGTTCTAAAGCTACAATTCCACCACGTTTGTTGATCATTAAAGATTCTCCGTATTTTTGGAGTTCAATGTCTAAAGTCAGTCGAACATCTTCACCTTGAATGGCTACGGTGTCATAAATTCCTTCTTTGTAAGAGCCGATATCTCTGTTAAAACGGTCTTTCTGGATGTATTTTACGCCTTTTCTTCCTCTAAGAAATTCTTCGTAAACTTCTTCAACGCCTTGTCTTCCGATCAAATCACCACTTTTATAATACGGACTTTTGGCAATAATCGCGTCATTAACTTGGGCAATGTAACCAAAAACATTTCCGGCAGCATTTACTTGATAATCTCTAAGTGAACGTTTTTGGATATAAAATCCTGTGAATTTCCTGATTTTTTCTTGAAAGCCGGCGTATTCTTTTTTGTTTAATTGCGGAAGAAAAACAGAAGGAAGCCTTGGACTATAAATTTTAGCTTTTTCTAATTTTTTAATAAATTCTTCTTTGGTAATTTTTAAAAGCTTGCAAAATCCAATGGTGTCAATGTCTTTAATGTCTTTTGGGATAACCATGACATCATAAGAAGGTTGGTTTGCAACCAAAAGCACACCATTTCTGTCATACATATAACCGCGTTCAGGATAATCGTATTTTATCTTGATCGCGTTATTATCTGATTTTTTGATGAAGGAATCGTCAATGATTTGAAGGTAGAAAAGCCTCGCCACAATTACAATTGCAGAAACAATTATCAAAGAGGGCAAAAATATTTTTCTCATCGTTTGGTGCTTGGCTTAAATATATAAATAATTACGATACAAAGGATTAAAGTAAAAATCGAACTTAATAATGTTCTGAGTAAAATGTCTAAAATAAAGCTTATCTTAAAAATTTCCAATAAAAATAAGATAATATGATGTGTAAATACTGAAATTAATAAGAATGAAAACCGTTCTGGAGTTAGTTTGTCATTGATTCTAACCGTTTGATATTCATAACTCACGCCAAAAGAAAACTTAAAAAAAGTAGGTCTGACATAAGCCAGAACAACACAAGCTGTTGCGTGAACACCACCAGAATCGCAGAACATATCCATGATGATTCCAAGGAAAAAACTTGCAGCCAATAACGCTGATTTATTTCCATTTACCGGAAAAAGCAAAATAAATAAAATATAAGGATACGGATTTACATAACCCCAAAAATCAATTTCGTTGAAAATTAAAACTTGTGCGGCAAGCAAAAGAATAAAGCGGGCGATATTTAATAATACTGTGCTATTCATTTTCAATCACCGTTTTTGCTTCTAATTCTTCAATCTCTTTTTTCTCGTAATTTTCAATTACATAAACGTGACCTAAATTGGTCATATCATTAAACAATCTAACATTCAAAGTGAAATAGTTTGTTTCCTTGTCAGTATAAATTTTATCAATTACGCCAATTCCCACATTTGGAGGGAACGTTACAGACTCGTTTCCGGTTACAATTGTGTCGCCTTTTCGAACATTTGCCAATCTCGGAACATCAATTAACTGAACGAATCCAGTGTTTTTTCCGTCCCAGCGTAAAGTTCCAAAGTGATTTGACTTCTTGATTTTAGCGTTAATCTGAGATTTTACGTTTAAAACACTGATTACTGTAGCGTAATTTGTCGAAGTATGTTCCACAATTCCAACGATTCCTAAAGCGTTGACAACCCCCATGTCTGGCTTGACTCCGGCTTTTGTTCCAGAATTTAAAGTCAGGTAATTTTCTTTTACATTATAAGAATTCTTGATGACTTTTGAAATAATCGTGTTCATTCCGCGATATCCTTTCAAACTGTCTCGAACCACAATTGCAGTAGAATCTTTAGCATTGTAAAGCAATTTTTTTAAGATTGCATTTTCTTTTGCCAGCTGTTCGTTTTGCGTTTTTAAGTTCAGGTATTCTTGAACGTTATGAATTTTTTCATAAACGCCTCCAGAAATGAAATTGGCAGAAGTTACCACCTCACTTCGATGGTAAGAATGCGATTGGATGGTAAGCACTAACGAAATGCCCAAAAGCAGCAAAAACAGCAACTTATTGCTGTTTTTAAATATAAAGTTTAATATTTGCTGCATGAACTATGCTGTTATTTTATTAGTATGCTTCTGAATTTTGGTATATTTTTTAGTGCCATTCCTGTTCCTCGAACCACAGCTCTCAAAGGATCTTCTGCGATATAAACCGGAAGGTCGGTTTTTTGTGAAATTCTTTTATCTAAACCTCTCAACATTGAACCTCCACCTGCAAGATAAATACCTGTGTTATAAATATCGGCTGCTAATTCTGGTGGTGTTTGAGACAAAGTTTCCATAACAGCATCCTCGATTCTTTGGATTGATTTGTCTAAAGCTTTTGCAATTTCTCTGAACGAAACTTCCACTTGTTTTGGTTTTCCAGTCAATAAATCTCGACCTTGAACTGACATATCATCTGGCGGAGTTTCAAGATCTTCCGTCGCAGCACCAATTTCAATTTTGATTTTCTCCGCAGTACTTTCTCCAACAAAAAGATTGTGCTGTGTTCTCATATAATAAACGATGTCATTTGTGAAAACGTCACCGGCAATTTTTACAGATTTATCGCAAACAATTCCACCAAGAGCGATAACCGCGATTTCAGTAGTTCCACCACCAATATCGACAATCATATTTCCTTTTGGTTGCATGATGTCAACACCAATACCGATTGCTGCGGCCATTGGTTCGTGAATTAAGTAAACTTCTTTACCATTTACTCTTTCACAAGATTCTTTAACCGCACGCATTTCTACTTCGGTAATTCCAGAAGGAATACAAACCACCATTCTCAATGCTGGAGTAAACATTCTTTTCTTTAATGCAGGAATACTTTTTATAAACATGCTGATCATTTTTTCCGAAGCATCGAAATCAGCAATAACTCCATCTTTCAATGGCCTAATGGTCTTTATGTTTTCATGGGTTTTACCTTGCATCAAGCTGGCTTCTTTTCCCACGGCAATGATTTTGCCAGATACTCTGTCGCGAGCAACAATTGATGGACTGTCAATCACAACTTTATCGTTGTGAATAATCAGAGTGTTAGCGGTACCAAGGTCTATCGCGATATCCTCAGTCATGAAATCAAAAAATCCCATACGTATTTTTAGGCTTTAAAAATGTTTATAAAAAGTAACGTGCAAAGTTACATAAATTAATGTTTGAAATGACGAGTTCCTGTAAATACCATTGCAACTTTATTTTCATTGCAATAATCGATACTCAATTCGTCTTTTATAGATCCTCCAGGTTGAATGACAGCAGTAATTCCCGCTTTATCAGCAATTTCCACACAATCAGGAAAAGGGAAAAAAGCATCGCTTGCCATCACAGCACCTTTCAAATTAAAATTAAAACTGTTTGCTTTTTCAATCGCTTGTTTTAGTGCATCAACACGAGATGTTTGTCCGGTTCCTGATGCGATAAGCTGTCTGTTTTTTGCAAATACGATTGTATTTGACTTTGTGTTCTTGCAAATTTTAGATGCAAACAACAAATCCTCGATTTCTTCCGAAGATGGGGGAGTTGTTGTAACGGTCTTCAGTTGCTCTTTATTGTCTGTAATATTATTTTTATCTTGAACCAACAATCCGTTCAAGCATGTACGAACCTGTCTTTGAGGAAGCTCCACTTCGTTTTGGACCAAAATAATTCTGTTTTTCTTTTCAGATAAAATTTCGATCGCACTTTCATCATAGCTTGGAGCAATCACAACCTCACAAAATAATTTGTTGATTTCCCTTGCTGTGTCAGCATCAATCTTTCCGTTAGCAATCAAAACGCCACCAAAAGCAGAAGTTGGATCTCCAGCCAAAGCATCAAGATATGCTTCTCTCATCGTGCTTCTCGTCGCCAATCCGCATGCGTTGTTGTGTTTTAAAATTGCAAAAGTCGGCTCGTTATTTTTAAATTCTAAAATCAAATTTACCGCTGCGTCAACATCAAGCAAGTTGTTGTAAGACAATTCCTTTCCGTGAAGTTTGCTGAACATTGCGTCAAAATCTCCGAAGAAAAATCCTTTTTGGTGTGGATTTTCGCCATAACGCAAAACCTGACCTTTTTCAACACTTTCCTTATAGATTGTATCGTCAGTATTAAAATAATTAAAAATCGCAGTATCATAATGAGACGAAACGTGGAATGCTTTTGTAGCAAAAAGTTTTCTATCTTCCAATGTCAATTCTCCGTTTTGCTTTGTAATCAATTCTAAGAAATCTGCATATTGATCCACCGAAGCCACAATCACAGTATCCTTAAAATTTTTCGCCGCAGCACGAATCAAAGAAATCCCGCCAATATCAATTTTTTCAATAATGTCGGCCTCAGAAGCGCCACTAGCCACCGTTTTTTCAAAAGGATACAAGTCAACAATCACCAAATCAATCTGTGGAATTTGAAATTCTTCCATTTGTTGCACATCGCCTTCGTGATCTTGACGGTTTAAGATTCCGCCAAAAATTTTTGGATGCAAAGTCTTTACTCTTCCGCCTAAAATCGATGGATAAGAAGTTACATCTTCAACCGGAACTACAGGAATTCCAAGGTTTTTGATAAAATCTTCTGTACCGCCAGTAGAATAAAAAGTAACATTTTGCTCGTGCAATTTTCTCACGATTGGCTCCAATCCGTCTTTTGAAAAGACAGAAATCAATGCCGATTTAATAGTTTTTGAAGTACTCATTGTGTAGTTGTGTTTAAAGGTGCAAAAGTAGTTATTCAAACTTTAACATTCAAGACATTACACATATGTTTTTATTAATTTTTGAAGTTTTTTTTGAAGCGAAAAGCCAGTAATTTTCAGCCATCCATTTTCCCGCTGTCTGCAGTAGTTTTTTCTCTGAACTCAGAGAAAAAAGCTACTGCTGCCCATCGGGGCTAAAGGAGAAAGTTCAGGCATTTTTGTAATCTTTTGAACCATTGCGTGAAAACTGAAATCAATACAATTTCGTCTAAAGCGCTTACCGCAGATTCGCAGATTTTTAATTGATTTTTTAATCTGCGAATCTGTGGTCATTTTTTTAGGAAATAAAAATTAAATTACTGAATTTTACGACAACACAAATTCACGATTATGGTTTTATATTTTAGATTATTGCGAGAAAGCTTGGGCTTCGCCCTGAACGCCTTACGTAATAATAAATTGCGAACCATTCTCTCGCTTTTAGGCGTGACAATCGGAATTTTTTCTATCATTGCCGTTCTCGCTGCAGTCGATTCTTTAGATAAAAAAATCAAAAGCGATATGAGTTCGCTCGATAAAAATACAATGTACTTAAAACGTTTTTCGTTTGGGCCATCAGAAATTCCGCGTTGGAAACGAGAACAATTTCCAGATGTAACTTATGACGAATTCCAATTCTTAAAAAATTCGGTAAACGGAATGGACAAAGCAACCTATCAATTATTTACGGCAAGACAAATTGCAAAATATGATACAAAAACGGTAAGTGATGTCAATGTCATTCCGGCAACACACGAATTTGTGGAAATTCAGCCGATGAAATTTAAATCAGGTCGTTTCTTCAATGAATCAGAATCAAATTCTGGAACGGCGGTAATTGTTTTGGGATATGAAATTGCAAACAGTCTTTTTGAAAACATAGATCCAATCGGGAAAAAGATTCGTCTTTATGGGCAAAAATTTACGGTAATCGGAGTTTTAGAAAAACAAGGGCAAGGAACTTTCGGCGATAGCAACGATACAGCGGTTTGCATTCCCGTAAATTTTATGAGAAATAAATTTGGAGATCACAACGACACAATGACGCCGATTATCATAATCAAGCCAAATGAAGGCATTGATGTTGATGAGTTTAAAGGCGAAGTTATTCAAAAACTAAGAAACAAACGCGGACTGAAAATCGGTCAAGAAGATAATTTTTTCATCGACGTACTTTCTGGATTTACTGAAATGATTGATCAAATTGTTGGCGTGATGAATTTAATCGGTTGGGCAATTAGTTTTTTCTCTCTTCTTGTTGGTGGTTTTGGAGTTGCTAATATTATGTTTGTTTCCGTAAAAGAAAGAACCAACTTGATCGGAATCCAAAAATCACTCGGAGCGAAAAATCGTTTTATATTGCTTCAATTCTTATTTGAAGCCATAATCCTTTGCTTAATTGGCGGATTGATCGGATTATTCTTTGTCTGGATAATCGCTTTAGGGTTGACAAAAGCATTAGACTTTGAGTTTGTTTTAAGCTTCGGAAATGTAGTTTTAGGAACAGGTTTGGCAATGTTCATCGGTCTTGTTTCCGGAATTCTTCCTGCAATCTCTGCTTCAAAATTAGATCCTGTAGAAGCAATTAGAACCGGAATGTAAAAGGTTAGCTAAGAATTTTACTTACAAGTTGATAAAAAAAAGCCACAAATTCAGAGATAAAATTCGTGAATTTGTGGCTAAATTATTTTAAGTAGAACTTATTATCTAACTGGATTATTTAAAATTAAATCCAAATATAAGTTGATTTTATCTTTCAATTCTTTTCTTGGTGTAATGAAATCCAAGAAACCGTGCTCTAACAAAAATTCTGCAGTTTGGAAACCTTCTGGCAAATCTTTTCCAGTGGTATCTCTAACAATTCTTGGTCCCGCAAAACCGATTAACGCTCCTGGCTCAGAAATATTTACGTCGCCTAACATTGCGTAAGATGCCGTTGTTCCTCCAGTTGTTGGGTCTGTACAAAGCGAAATATAAGGAATTTTAGCATCTGCCAACTGCGCTAATTTTGCAGAAGTTTTTGCCAATTGCATCAAAGAATAAGCCGCTTCCATCATTCTCGCGCCGCCTGATTTTGAAATCATCACAAACGGAATGTTGTTTTTAATAGAATGGTCGATTCCTCTTGCGATTTTTTCTCCCACAACAGCTCCCATTGAACCTCCAATGAAGGCGAAATCCATACAGCAAATCACTAAATCTCTGCCTTTTGATTTTCCAACAGCCGTTCTAACCGCATCTTTCAATTTGGTTTTGTCCATTGCATCTTTCAAACGGTCAGAATATTTTTTAGTATCCACAAAATGTAGCGGATCTTTTGAGGTCATTTTTGCGTCTAATTCTGTGAACTCATTGTTGTCAAACAAAATTGAGAAATATTCTTTACTTCCGATTCTAACGTGAAATCCGTCCTCTGGACTTACAAAAAGATTTCTTGCTAGTTCGTCAGCATCAATAATTTTTCCGGTTGGAGATTTATACCAAAGTCCTTTTGGAACATCTTTCTTATCTTCCGTCGCTGTCGTGATTCCTTTTTCTGTTCTTTTAAACCAAGCCATCTTTAATTATTTATGGTTAAATTGTATTATATAAAAAAATAAATTCCAAATACCAGTTATTGAAAACCAGCATTTGGAATTATGATATTACAAAGTATTAACGTTGTTCAAGTCTTTAAAAGCTTGCTCTAATCTTGTGTTGAAAGTAACTTCACCTTCACGCATCCATTTTCTTGGATCGTAATATTTTTTGTTTGGAACTTCTTCACCTTCTGGGTTACCAATTTGAGTTTTCAAGTAATCTACATTTTTAACAACATAGTCTCTAATTCCTTCAGTGAAAGCAAATTGCAAATCTGTATCGATGTTCATTTTAATAACTCCGTAACCAATTGCTTCTCTGATTTCTTCAACAGTTGAGCCTGAACCTCCGTGGAAAACGAAATCTACTGGGTTTGCTTCTGTGTTGAATTTCTCTTGTACGAAAACTTGAGAATTGTGAAGAATTTTTGGAGTCAATTTTACGTTTCCTGGTTTGTAAACTCCGTGAACGTTACCAAAAGCTGCAGCGATTGTAAAACGAGGGCTTATTTTTGAAAGCTCTTCGTAAGCAAATGCAACTTCTTCTGGCTGTGTGTATAATTTTGAACTGTCAACATCAGAATTGTCAACTCCGTCTTCCTCGCCACCTGTGATTCCAAGTTCGATTTCAAGAGTCATCCCGATTTTGCTCATTCTTGTCAAATATTCTTTGCAGATTTCGATGTTTTCTTCGATTGGCTCTTCAGAAAGATCAATCATGTGAGAACTGAACAAAGATTTTCCTGTTTCAGCAAAATGCTTTTCAGAAGCGTCTAAAAGTCCGTCGATCCAAGGCAAAAGTTTTTTTGCGCAGTGATCAGTATGAAGAATAACTGTTGCTCCATAAGCTTCAGCCAAAGTATGAATGTGTTTTGCACCTGCAATTGCGCCTAAAATAGCTGCTTTTTCATCTGTATTAGACAAACCTTTTCCTGCATTGTAAATTGATCCTCCGTTTGAGAATTGGATAATAACTGGTGCGTTTAATTTTGCAGCAGTTTCCATAACGCCATTGATTGTGCTTGAGCCAGTTACGTTTACTGCTGGAAGTGCAAATCCTTTTTCTTTTGCATATTTAAAAATCGCTTGAACTTGATCTCCTGTAGCAACGCCTGGTTTAATATTATGCGCCATTGTGTTTTTTGTTTATAGTTAAAGGTTACAAAAATAAGAATTTCTGAAATTAGAATGGATAATTAATTCCAATATTTAATACCGAGTGGCCTAAATTGTATTCTTTGAACCATCTTCCGCCCACTTCTTTGCCCGGATCGTAGGTCTTAAATCCTAAGTCAAAACGAATTACGAAGAAATTGAAGTCATATCTAAATCCAAATCCTGAACCAAGCGCAATGTTTTCTAAAGATTTAATTCCGGTGAAAGTATAATCTTCGTCGGTTTCATTGTCTAAAACGTTCCAGATATTTCCGGCATCGGCAAAAATGGCTCCGTTTAATTTACCTAACATTTTGAAACGAAGCTCTGTACTAAATAAAATTTTCATATTGGCTTCGTTAAAATCATTGATACCGCCGCTGCTTCCTGGCCCTAAACCATACGATTGCCAAGCTCTGATATCATTGGAACCACCAGCAAAATAACTTTTTGAAAACGGAATGTTGTCTGAATTTGCGTAAGGAATTGCAACTCCAAAGAAAGCGCGCATCGCCAAAACTTTGCTGTTTGACAAATCCCAATGTTTGATAAAGTCAAATTCTCCTTTAATATATTGACTGTATTCGACTTCTAAAATCGTCTTGTTTCCGTTTTCATTTTTTGGCTGACTTGACAATCCAGAAATTAATCCGAGAAAGTTTCCTGCCGACTCTAATTTGGTTTTGAAAATCCAAAAATTATTGTCTAATAAATCGGTTTTCGTTGTTTTTGTATAAGTAAAACTTGAAGCAAAAATCAAATTGTTTTCTGTCAATCTATTTTTTCTTTCAGAAATACTTTCGATGGCACGCGCATCTTCTGGTGAAGTTGTAATTGCTCCGTTTTGAATTACGTCGGCGATAAACCCGTCGGTACCGTTTTCAATAGTTAAAAAGTTATTTCCGTTGCTGTCAGTTTCAAAATACGACGGATTTACCTGAGAAATATAATCGTTTGCCAAGTCATTTAGCCTTCCGTAAGACGAACGATAAACATTAAAATAATTGGATTTATTGATGTTTTTTACATACTGAATATTAAATAAATCAAAGCGAGAAGTCACATTTCGCTTCGGATTCCAGGTATAATACATACCGCCAGTCAAACTTTCCTTGTCCAAACCAATGTTTTGTTGTTTTGCAAAACCAAGGCTCAAAACCGTATTCGGGATCATATTTTTCGGAATAATTTTATCGGTGTTGAAAGGAGAAAATACCCTTGGAAAATTCAATTTTACGTCAGCGCCATATTCTGATAGATTGAAAAAAACGTTGTTTGGATTTGCAATTCCGTTGTCTTTTGAAGATCCAATATTTCCGCGTAGCGAAAGTTCTAAAATTTCTGCACCTCTAAAAACATTTCTAAAAGTTCCTGTCAGACTTCCGGCGATACCAAATTCCTGAATATTTGAATGCGTGACATCTGTTGAAGCTCCAAAACTGAATTTTTTTCTCGGCATCAAATAAATATTGGTAATCAATGATTTTTCGTCAACGTCAGTAGAATCTTCCACAAACTGAATGCTCGGAGCATTAAAAACACGCAGATTGTTCAAATATCTTGATGTTAAAGTTCTTCTGAAATCGGCATAAGTAACGCCCGGAGTAAAGAAAACGGCATCTGTTATCGCCTTTGGTTTATAACGTAATTTATCAACGCTGTAAATATTATATCCGTTGTAAGTTGCGCTGTCAGCAACTCTTTTTGTGGTATTTGAAGTTTGGCTGTCCGTAAAAATATTTACCTGTGTAATTTTATAAAGTTTGAAAGGTTTTGTGATAATGGTGTCGCCAGTTCTTACACTTCGATCGCTGATTTTAAGCAACATATTGGTTTTGTGATTGGTATCAATCGAATCTCCAACAAAAGTTATGTTTGTTGGCTGAAAATAATAAGCTCCGTTATTTCTGAAATTCGTCGTAATTCTTTCGCGCTCCGCCTCAAAATTGGATGCTTTAAATTGCTCGCCTTTTTTGATCAAACTTTTGCTTTTGTTTACTTCATATAAAGAATCCAATGCTGGTGTTGCAATTTCTCTGGTCAAAGAGTCAATGATATAAGGTTGTCCGGTGTTGACTGTATATTTTACTTGCGCTTTTTTGTTTGGGAGTGTGTCAATTTCATACGAAGCTTTAGCATTGAAAAAACCATTGTTGAAATAATACGCTTTTAATCTTGTGGCCGATTTTTTTGCTCTGGCCTCGTCTAAAATTACTGGCGGTTCACCAGTTCTCTTTAAAAACTTATGAAAACCCGAATAAAAAAAGGAGTTGCCCAAGCGTTCCACTTGTTTTTTAGAAAGTAATTTTGACAATCGCTCGTATTTCTTTGGATTATCAATGACCTTTGCCTTAAAAGTCGAATCTGGATTTTCCTTTGCAAGATTATACATATTCAGGCGAAGATTGTAACCTAAAAAGGTGCTGTTTGGCTTTTGATAAAGAAGATTCTCGATAGATTCGTCTTTTTCAATTTTGTCATTTACCAAGATTTCATTCTTTTTTAGAAGCTTTTTTCCGTCTGGAACTCTTTTTACGGTGTCGCAGGCAGTCATTATTATTCCAATTAGAATAAATAGTGATATTTTTGTACAGATCTTTTTCAAGTGGTCAGGCATATTTAATTCAAAAATACATTTTTTTATGGTTAGTAAAAACCAAATAAAATTAATAACGAGCTTACAGCAGAAAAAATATCGCAAAGAGCATAAATTGTTTCTTGCCGAAGGCCGAAAGGTTATTCAAGAATTGCTTCAGTCAAATTTTGAATTGGAAAGCCTTTTTGCGACTTCAGCGATTTTTCCGGAATTAAACCAAAATAAAGTTACGATAGTTTCTGATGCTGATTTAAAAAAAATCTCAGCTTTAACAACGGCTAACGATTGTTTGGCAGTTTTTAAAATCCCCAATCAAAAGGAAATTAATGCTTCTGGATTGATTGTGGCTCTTGATGATATTCGAGATCCGGGAAATCTTGGAACTATAATTCGTCTTTGTGATTGGTTCGGAATCAAAGAATTAATTTGTTCTGAGGAAACTGTGGATATTTATAATCCAAAAGTAGTTCAGGCCACGATGGGTTCGATCGCGCGCGTGAATGTTTCCTACTTAAATTTGGAACACTATATTAAGGACACGAAACTTCCAGTTTTTGGAACTTTTATGGACGGAAAAAATATTTATAAAACTAATTTGCCTTCGGAAGGAATTATTGTAATGGGAAATGAAGCCAACGGAATTTCTGCTGCGATTGAAAATTTAGCCCAAAATAGATTATCTATTCCAAGATTTGGCGATTTGCAACAAACAGAAAGTCTGAATGTGGCAACCGCAACTTCGATAATTTTAAGTGAGTTTAAACGAAATTCCTGATTTATTGGAATGTGAAATTAACAAAAACACCTCTTGTTTTCATTGAACCAACGTTTCCGGTCCAAGGAGAATTTGGGTCATTGTCACGAATAATTTCGTCATTTAAACCAAACACACCGCGGATCGACGGAGAAAACTTGAAATATTCTAAGTATAAATCAACTCCAAAACCAAGTTCATAGTTATTGGTCCATTGTTTCATTCTAAAACGTTCGTTCAAGTTGTCGTCTTTTGACTTTGAATTACTTCCCAAGTTTAAAGATGTAGAAACACCTCCAACCAGAAACGGCCTGATATTTCCGGTTCTCAAAGCAGAAAATTTCAACAATAAAGGAAAGTGAATATAGGTAGATTTCACTTGGCGAAGCGCATCAGCTTCATCTGCAAATCCTGGAAAATATAAATCTCTTTGCGTGTAATAAAGTCCCGGTTCAAAACGAAGGTCAATATATTCTTGCAATCTTAAGTTTCCGATAAGGCCAACATTAAATCCGGTTGTTCCTTTAACTTGAATATCTTGATCCGGATTTTTGTAGTCAAATTTAAAATCATAAGCGTTAAATCCGAGGAAATATCCCCAGTGAACGCGCTGTTTGTCCCAGTTTTCAAGGTTGATAATTGGATCACTGCTGAAAAGCCCTTTTCCAAA
This sequence comes from Flavobacterium qiangtangense, assembly GCF_042658345.1. NCBI lineage: Bacteria > Pseudomonadati > Bacteroidota > Flavobacteriia > Flavobacteriales > Flavobacteriaceae > Flavobacterium > Flavobacterium qiangtangense. Next base: position 564,038 of record NZ_JBHSQB010000007.1, on the reverse strand, counting down.
CTGAGCGTGACTTTGCAATGAAAGCGATAAAAGAATGATGGCAAATATTTTTTTCATACTATTTCTTAGATGCAGAATAAATTGTTGCGACTCCAAAGGTTTGTGGTTTGTCTGCAACATCTATAAACCCAATTTTTCTCAAAATATTGTTTAAAGCTTCGCCATAAGGAAAAACCGACGCAGATTCTGAAAGATAACCATAAGCAGCGTTGTCTTTTGAAAACATTTTTCCAATTAAAGGAAGGATATTTTTAGTGTAAAAAGAGTAAAATTGTTTGTAAGGCGTTTTTGTTGGGTTCGAAGTTTCTAAGATAACCAAAGTTCCGTTTGGTTTTAAAACTCTATAAATTTCTGAAAGTCCTTTTTCGAGAGTTTCAAAATTTCTAATTCCGTAGCCAACGGTAATTGCGTCAAAAGAATTTTCTTCAAACGGAAGATTTTCTGAATCGCCCTGAACCATTTCAATTTTATCAGAAAGATTTTTTGAAGCTATTTTTTTTCGTCCAACTTCCAGCATTCCAGCAGAAATATCCAAGCCGACAATTTTTTGAGCCGTGGTCTGCGATAATAAAATGGCCATATCTCCGGTTCCGGTGGCAATGTCAAGAATGTTTTTGGGATTTTTTGAAGCAACGATTTTTAAAACTTTCTTTTTCCAAGATTTATCAATTCCAAAAGAGATAACGCGGTTTAATCCATCATAATCTGCTGAAATAGTGTCGAACATTTTTTCAACCTGCTCTTTTTTACCTAATTCTGAATCTTTATAAGGAGTGATATTCTTTGACATTTTCAATATTTTCAGCAAAGATAAACTATTATTATTCGATTACAAAAAACAGTATTTTTAAGACTTGTTTACTTTTTTTTAAGATTTCATAAACAAGAAATAACCTAATTAGGTTAGAAAAAAATTTACCAGAATTAGGCGATTGCGCGAAGTATTTAATTTCTGCAATTTTACATCACGTTAAACACATAAAATTAATTATATGTTTTCAAGAAATTTAATAGCGGAACTGAAATGGGTGTTACTGGCACTAGCGATCTCATTTCTTCTGGTGAACAGTATCAACAGTAGTGCTTTTGCGAGCAATGCTGAAATTGGGGTGCCAAATACGTTCTTAGGGTTAAATTTGTTTTTGGAAATTTTAGTTTTTTTCGTCTTTTCTACCTTTGTGGTATTTGGTATTAAAGGCTTTTTTGAGATGTATTCTCAAAAATTTGCCAATGTCATTATCTTCATTTCTGGAGTTTTGATGGCAGTGGTGATATTTATTTTAAGTTATCAGATATTGTTTATAGAATAGTTATTATTCTTGGAAACATCTAATTAATGTTTAACGAAAAAACATCCTGAGCAATCAGGATGTTTTTTTTTTATTTAAATTTTCGTAAAAGTCTGATAGCTAAAATCAAATTTGTGCCTTTCATCAGCCGGATGATATTCGTCTGAAATCAATTGCCATTTGTTTTTATCGATTTCAGGAAAAAAAGTATCGGCTTCAAAATTTTCGTGAACTCTTGTCAATTCAATCGAATCTGCAAAATCCATTCCCAGATTGTAAATTTCTCCTCCGCCAATGATAAAAATAGCTTCGTCTTTTGGGCAAGCTTCAATTGCTTTTTCCATGCTGTCAACGACAATGCAACCTTCTGGATGATACTCTTTTTGACGCGTGATAATTACGTGAGTTCTGTTTGGCAACGGTTTTGGGAAGCTTTCAAAAGTTTTTCTTCCCATAATAATATAATGACCAGAAGTAATTTGCTTAAATCTTTTAAAATCATCTGGCAAATGCCAAAGCAAATCATTGTCTTTCCCAAGCGCATTGTTTTCTGCAATCGCAGCAACCATTGTAATCATATTATAAATTTTCGTTTTGGGAATTGCCTACTTTGGATTGAAGTTGATCCAGTTTTCGTTCTTGTTTCGCTACTAATTTATCGATTTGCGCACGCTCCCAATTTTTGTTCATAAAACTATCCGTAATAAAAACCCGGATGAAGTGAAGTATGAAAAAGAAAGCCCAAATTGTAATTGCCCAAATGTCCCAATCTGAGCCAATGGAAAGGTCTATTTTTAAAAGTCTATGAATTATGACAAAAAAAATGCTTCCAACAAAAAACAAAATGAAGTGAAAATACAAGCGTTTTTTTTGCTTGATTCTTCTTCGGGCATATTCATAAAGTTCGTGCTGTTGATTATTGTCCATAAATGTTTGAATTTGAAAATAAAGATAGTATTTAATTTTAAAATTTAAAATACGTCATCAGAAGAATGTTTAATCTTCAACCACAATTTTTATAGGAATAGTAAAAGACGTACGAACAATAATGCCTCGAAACTTGCCAACACCCCAGCCTTTATAGAGGCTAACGATTCTAATTCCTTCTTTATCTAAAGCTGAATTGATGCTTTTCACCACATTCACATTGCTTACAGATGAATCTTTATTTACAACAAAACCTACCATAAGACGTGCGTTAACTGGCTCGTCTTCCGGGATTAAGAAGTTAGCTCCAACAAATTTATAAAAATCACCAAATCCTTTTGTTGGCTCAGGTTGTTCAAAAATCTTGTCATACTTGTGTTTTTCACCAGTTTCGTCAGTACTTTCTCCCGAAATCAAAGTGCCGTTTTCATAACTTTCAGTAAAACTTAATTTATAAGTAGCACTTGTTCCTTTCCAAACTCCGGTTTTAAGACCGTTTTTTAAGTTTCCTTCTGATACTTCATTGTCAGCTTCATCTTTAAAAAATCCATTTCCATTAATGACGGTTTGCTCGTTATTTGGATTCCAATAGCTTTCAATTTTTAAAGGGCCAGCAATTTTTAGATTTTTATCATTTTTTAAATATTCACCATCAAATTTCTTTTTACCGTTTTCATAATAAGAAATAGTGTTTCCCACCGGAACGCCGTTTTCATAACTGATTATTTGCTTGATGTTTCCGTTTTCATGGAAAAAAGTAAACCCACCTTTTTCAATCAAGGTTTCGTTGCTGATTGACATTCCTCTCATCTGAAGATTTCCCGATTTATAATAGTCTTCAAATTGATATTCGTCCTGAACTAAATTATAATTTTTGATAATCCTAAAGTATTTGTAATCGCTAGTGGTTTCGCGCCACAGCGAATCAAGAAACACTTTTTTGTCATTTTCATTTTGGGCAAAAGTCGACAGCGACATCATTAAAAATAACGCCGAAAGCAGGTTTGATTTCATAAGATGTTTTTAGAGTTTAAACAGCAACCGCGCCTTTGATATGCGGATGTGGTTCATATCCTTCCAAAGTAAAATCTTCAAATTTAAAGTCAAGAATGTTTTTAACTTCAGGATTTAAAATCATTTTTGGCAACGGTTTTGGCTCGCGCGAAAGCTGTAATTCTAATTGTTCAAAGTGATTGTTGTAAATATGAGCGTCCCCAAAAGTGTGGATGAAATCGCCTGGTTTTAAATCACAAACCTGAGCAATCATCAAGGTTAGCAAAGCATAAGAAGCAATATTAAATGGAACTCCCAAGAAAATATCCGCACTTCTTTGGTATAATTGGCAAGATAATTTTCCGTCCGCTACATAAAACTGAAAGAAGGCGTGACACGGAGGCAAAGCTACTTTCCCATGGGCCACATTTTCTGCAAAAGATTTTGAAGTATCTGGCAAAACCGAAGGATTCCATGCAGAAACCAACATTCTTCTGCTATTTGGATTTGTTTTTAAAGTATCAATTAATTCGGTGATTTGGTCAATTTCTTCGCTGTTCCAATTTCTCCACTGGTGTCCATAAACCGGACCTAATTCTCCGTTTTCATCTGCCCAATCGTCCCAAATTTTCACTCCGTTTTCTTTTAAATAAGCGATGTTTGTTTCGCCTTTCAAGAACCAAAGCAACTCGTGAATGATTGATTTTAAATGCAATTTTTTAGTAGTAACCATCGGAAAACCTTCTGATAAATCAAAACGCATTTGGTAACCAAAAACGCTTTTTGTTCCGGTTCCGGTTCTGTCTCCTTTTTGAGTTCCAGTTTCAAGAACGTGTTTTACGAGGTCTAAATATTGTTGCATCGGTAAATGTTTAATCGGTTAATTGTAGGTTTGTTTAATCGGTTGCTGGTTTACGTTTAAACGATAAACGATTCAACTTTTCCTAAGATTCTCTCTTCGAAATTTCATCGCGAATTTTTGCTGCTTTTTCATAATCTTCGTTTTGAACCGCACTTTCCAATTGTTCGTGGAGTTCTGAAAGACTGAATTTGTTGTAAGCGCTTCCTGATTCGTTGGTTTCTTCCATGCCAAAAGTTTCTGGCGCTGAAAGAACGTCGTCTAAATCTTGGTTTTCGTTGTCGCCTTCCTGCGGATTTGTTTTCAAGAAGATTCCGGCTTTGTCTAAAATGTTTTTGTACGTGAAAATTGGAGCGCTGAAACGTAATGCCAAAGCAATGGCATCAGAAGTTCTTGCGTCGATAATTTCTTCGATTTTATCTCTTTCGCAAATGATGCTAGAGTAAAAAACGCCGTCCACAAGCTTGTGAATGATGACTTGTTTTACCACAATGTCAAAACGTTCTGCAAAATTCTTGAACAAATCGTGCGTCAACGGACGTGGTGGTTTTATTTCTTTTTCTAATGCTATTGCAATTGATTGCGCCTCGAAAGCACCAATCACGATTGGCAGTTTTCGCTCTCCGTCCACTTCATTTAAAATCAATGCGTAAGCACCGTTTTGTGTTTGGCTGTAAGAAATTCCTTTTATGGTTAGTTTTACTAAGCTCATTTCAGATTTTAGATTTCAGATTTCAGATTTTAAACCTGAAATATATTTGGTGTTTGTTATTTTGAAATTACTATTTATTTTTTATTGCTCAAAGATTTTTGACAAAGATTGGCAATAAATGGATTGCTTTTTAGCCCTGATTGCAGAGAAAATCCTTTTTTGGTGATTTTTCTTCATCAAAAAAGATTGAAACGGAAAGCAGGAATTGCCATCACTGAAAAAGCCTTAACCATTCGCTTCAAAAAAAGTTTTCAGTAATCAGTTTTTAGTCAGCAGTATTGAAATGCCTAATAAAAAACAAAAAAAGGGCTATCTGAATCTTGATATTTCTACCTAATTTCAGATAGCCCTAAGATGGACAAATTTAAAAAAATATTTATGAATTATTCGCCTTGAATTCTTTTAATTTTTCTGTCAGCTTTGGAACGATTTCAAAAGCGTCGCCAACGATGCCATAATCGGCAACTTTAAAGAATGGCGCGTCAGCATCTTGATTGATAACGACTTTTACTTTTGAAGAGTTGATTCCGGCGATATGCTGGATGGCTCCTGAGATTCCAACTGCGATGTAAAGGTTTGTTGCTACTGGTTTTCCGGTTTGACCAACGTGTTCGCTATGAGGTCTCCAGCCTAAGTCAGAAACTGGTTTTGAACAAGCGGTTGCAGCGCCTAAAACAGCCGCCAAATCCTCCAACATTCCCCAGTTTTCTGGTCCTTTTAATCCTCTTCCTCCAGAAACTACAACTTCTGCGTCAGCGATTGTTACTTTTCCGGTTACTTTTTCTACAGATTCTACTTTTACGCCAAAATCATTCTCGCCAATTGATGGTGAAAAATCTTCTTGAGATAAATTAGAAGCGCTTTCAAAAACGCCGTAAGAATTTTTGGCAAGGCCTAAAACTTTAACGTCTGTGCTGATTTCAGTGATATTGAAAGCTTTGTTTGAAAACGCATTTCTCTTTACTTGAAAAGGAGATGTGCTTACTGGCAAACCAACAACGTTTGAAGCATAACCAGCGTCAAGGCCAACAGCAACAAGCGGTGCTAAATAAAGGCTGTCTGTTGTTGAAGAAAGCAAAACTACTTTTGTTCCTTCTTTTTGGGCAGCTTGCTTGATAACATCAGCATATGCTTTTGCCGTAAATTTTGATAATTTATCATCACTTACTTTCAAGACTTTATCTACTCCATATTTTGATAGTTCAGAAACATCGCCAGCGTTAATGGTAACTGCGGTAACGGTTGTTCCTAAAGATTCTGCTACTTTTTTACCGTATGAAGCTAATTCGAAAGCAACTTTCTTGAATTTTCCTTCTGCGGATTCTGCGTATATTAATATTGACATAATTTTTTAAATTTAAAGATTGAAAAATTTAAGCATTTAAAGATTTCAAAAATTCGTAATTCGTAATTTTTAATTCTTAATTAAATTACTTTAGCTTCGTTATGCAAAAGGTTGATAAGTTCATCCAAGTTATCTGGGCTGATTAATTTTACCGCAGATTTTGGAGCTGGTTTTTCAAATTTCACCGCTTTTGTATTTGACGAAGCATCAACTGGCTCGAGAATTGTCAAGGCTTTTGTTCTTGCCGTCATGATTCCTCTCATATTTGGGATTCTAAGGTCTTTTTCTTCAACCAAACCTTTTTGTCCGCCGATTATTAATGGCAATTCTGTAGCAACAGTTTCTTTTCCGCCGTCGATTTCTCTTGAGGCTTTTACTGAAGTTCCGTCCACTTTAATATCTGTACAAGAATTTAAGAAATTCATTCCGGTAATTCCAGCAATCATTCCAGGAACCATTCCACCGTTGTAATCCAAAGATTCTTTTCCTGCGATTACAAGGTCATAACCTCCGTTTTTGATTACTTCAGCCAATTGTTTTGCCACGAAAAATCCGTCTGTTGGATTTGCGTTCACACGAATTGCTTCGTTTGCGCCAATTGCCAATGCTTTTCTTAAAGTTGCTTCTGTTTCTGGACCACCAACGTTAACTACAGTAACATTTGCGCCTTGTTGTTCTTGGAACCAAATTGCTCTTGTTAAACCAAATTCGTCGTTAGGATTTATTACGAAAGAAACTCCGTTTGTGTCAAATTCTGAATCGCCATTCGCAAAATTAATTTTTGAAGTAGTATCAGGAACGTGACTGATGCAAACTAATATTTTCATTTTATATAAAATTATAGTGTTGATTTATTTTAGGCTCCGAAATTAAGGATTATAATTCAAATAAAAAACTATGCACGCATAATATTTTGATAATTTTTGTAGAACTATTTCGTTTTCGAGGGCTGTTTTGTGGTTTTTAGTAGATTTTGGAACGAAGATTTAAAAAGCAATAAAATTAAATTTGGAAGCTGATTTCGTTATAAATTCAACATTTTTCAAAGTTACTTTATGTCTAATTTCATCAAATTTCTGTTGTGAACGGCAAAGTTTTTTGATTCGTATAGCTTTTTTGCAATTTCATTATGGCCTTCAATTTCCAGATAAATTATTTTTAAAGAAAGCAATTTTGCTTGTTCGTGGATAAAATCTAAAGCCGATTTTCCAATTCCTTTTCCTCTTGCTTTAGACGAAATATACAATTCGTCTAAAAACGCAATCGTTCCTTTATATTCAAAGCTGAAAATGAAAGTCAGGATTGCGTAGCCCACAATTTCTCCGTCCGAAAAAATCAGCCAGCATCTTCCCAAATGCGGATTTTCTAAAAATTCTAGAAACAAAGCTTTTGAAATTACAATGTCAATTGGATAATTTTCAATGGCATAAAATTCCTGCATCATCGGAACAATTGTTTCGATATCTGAAGTTTGTAAAGGTTTAAATTCTGTCATGTTTCTTGCTTTTTTGAGTTTTTTGTCATCCCGACGGAGGAGGGATCTTCGTCAATATTGAGGCATTTTTTATAGAGATTCCTCCTCCGTCGGAATGACAAACTTGGATAAAAATCTGTGAAAATCTGAGAAATCTGTGTTGAAAATTCGTGAATTTGTAGTTAGAAAAATTACAAATTCTTCAAAATAACCTCCGTCGCATTTTTATTCATTTCCACAAAAGTCTTAGAAATATGTCCTTTTTCAAATCGCTCATCATCATTCTGAATCAAGAAATCCAACGTTTCTTCCAATTCTTTTTTGGTTTTTACCGAAACACATCCGCCCATATTTACCAAAGCAACGGCCTCGGAAAATTTCTGAAAATTTGGACCAATTACTATCGGAATCCCAAAAGTCGCCGGTTCCAAAATATTATGCAATCCTGAAGTCCCAAAACCTCCACCGACGTAAGCAATATCTGCGTAGCTGTAAATTTTGGTCAAAATTCCGATGGTGTCGATTATAAAAACGTCAAATTCAGCTACGTTTTTGTTTTTCATTTCTGAAAATAAAACCACTTTTTTAGAAATACTATTTTTCAAATCCTCGATTTGGTCTGGCTTGACATTATGTGGAGCCAAAATAAATTTCACTCCGAAGGAATTTGTATTTATAAAATCGACCAAATTATTCTCGTCTTTTGGCCAAGTGCTTCCGGCAACGATTGTCAGTTTATTGTCTTTGAATTTTTCTACGAAATCTAACGTATTATCTCTTTCTAAAATTTTTGAAACTCGGTCAAAACGCGTATCGCCATTGACTTTTACGTTGTTGAAGCCAATTTTCTGCAAGAGCAATTTCGAAGTTTCATTTTGCACAAAAAACATCTTGAAAGTAGTCAAGGCTTTTCGGTAAAAACCGCCATACCATTTAAAGAATACTTGGTCTTCTCTGAAAATTCCTGAGAATAAATAAGTAGGAATATTTCTCTGTTTTAATTCGTTTAGATAATTTGGCCAAAATTCATATTTGATGAAAAAAGCCATTTCTGGATGCACCAATTTTATGAATTCTCTAGCATTGTTTTTTGTGTCCAAAGGAAGATAAACAATCACATCTGCGGCAGTCGAATTTTTTCTGACTTCATAACCAGAAGGCGAAAAGAAAGTCAGCACAATCTTGTAACTTGGATATAAAATACGAATCTTTTCCATTACAGGAAGTCCTTGTTCAAACTCGCCAAGCGACGCCGAATGAAACCAAATAGTTTTGTCTTTTGGCCCGATTTTATTGCCTAAAGTTTTGAAAACATTTTTTCTTCCGTTAATGAAAAGTTTCATTTTTGGATTAAAAAGTGCGACAATTTTCAATGCAAAACCCGCAATGATTACCAATAAATTATAGAGAAAAGACATAAGACCAATTTTGAATTGCTAAAATACATTAGTTTGTAATAATAACATTGCTTGACCAACGTTTAATTTAGTAATTTTGCGTGTTTTAAATTCAAATTTAGATGAAAAAAATTCAAATGGTTGACTTGAAAGGTCAATACGAAAATATAAAAGAAGCGGTAAATGCTTCAATTCAAGAAGTTTTGGACACCAATACTTACATCAACGGTCCTGAAGTTCACAAATTCCAAAAAAGTTTAGAAGATTATCTTGGCGCAAAACACGTAATTCCTTGTGCAAACGGAACTGATGCTTTGCAAATCGCAATGATGGCGCTGGATTTAAAACCTGGCGACGAAGTAATTACGGCTGATTTTACATTCGCTGCAACTGTTGAGGTTATCGCTTTATTGCAATTGACTCCGGTTTTAGTTGACGTGGAAATGGATACTTTTAATATTTCTATCGAAGCTATTAAAAAAGCAATTACGCCAAAAACGAAAGCGATTGTTCCCGTTCATTTGTTTGGTCAAGCTGCAAATATGGAAGCGATTATGCAATTGGCTTCAGAACATAATTTATTCGTAATTGAAGATAACGCGCAAGCAATTGGAGCGGATTACAAATATTTTGACGGTAAGAAAAAGAAAGCTGGAGTTATCGGTCACGTGGCTTCGACGTCTTTTTTTCCTTCTAAAAATTTAGGTTGTTATGGCGACGGCGGTGCAATTTTTACAAACGATGATGATTTGGCGCACAAACTTCGCGGTATTGTAAACCACGGAATGTATGTTCGTTACCATCACGATGTTGTGGGCGTAAATTCTCGTTTGGATAGTATTCAGGCGGCGGTTTTAAATGCAAAATTGCCAAAGTTAGACGAATATAATGCAGCGCGTCAATTGGCGGCTCAAAAATATAGCCAGGCTTTGGCCAACCACGAAAACATCGTAACGCCTTATATTGCTGGCGAAAGAGATTCTCATGTTTTCCACCAATATACTTTAAGAATTGTTGACGCTGACCGTGACGGTTTGATGCAATATTTGTTAGATAAAGGAATTCCGTGTGCGATTTATTACCCAATTCCGTTGCACAGCCAGAAAGCTTATTTAGATTCTCGTTATAAAGAGGAAGATTTTCCGGTGACAAATCAATTGGTAAAAGAAGTTATCTCGTTGCCAATGCACACTGAATTAGACGACGAACAGATTCAATTTATTACAGATTCGATTTTAGAATTTTTAAAATAAATAAATAGTAAGGTAAAGCCACGAATTCACGAAATACAATTACATTCGTGAATTCGTGGTTTTTAAATTATAAGCAAAATGAAAATACTTGTAACTGGAGGTTTAGGTTTTATTGGTTCTCACACAGTTGTTGAATTGCAAAATGAGGGTTTTGAAGTGGTAATTATTGACAATCTTTCTAATTCAACTGAAAATGTTTTAAACGGAATTATTGCAATTACTGGAAGGCAACCAATCTTTGAAAAATTAGATTTAAGAGAAAAAGCTTCCGTTCAAGATTTTTTCAAAAAGTATTCAGATGTTTCTGGCGTAATTCATTTCGCAGCTTCAAAAGCAGTTGGAGAAAGCGTAGAAAATCCATTACTTTATTATGAAAATAACTTAAATCCGTTAATTTATATTCTTCAGGAATTGCAACAAAAAGATAAAGCTAATTTTATTTTCAGTTCTTCTTGTACGGTTTACGGTCAAGCCGAAAAAATGCCGATTACAGAAAATGCTCCAATTCAACCGGCGAATTCTCCGTATGGAAATACAAAACAAATAGGCGAAGAAATTATCGAAGATGTGGCTAAAGTTTCTAATATCACTGCCGTCTTATTGCGTTATTTTAACCCAATTGGAGCACATCCTTCAGCAGAAATTGGAGAATTGCCAAATGGTGTTCCTCAAAATTTAGTTCCGTTTATTACACAAACCGGAATTGGTTTGAGAAAAGAATTGTCTGTTTTTGGTGCAGATTATCCAACTTCTGATGGAACTTGCATTCGTGATTACATTCACGTAGTTGATTTGGCAAAAGCACACGTTGTTGCTTTGAAAAGATTAATCGAAAGTAAAAATGAGTCAAAAGTGGAGACTTTTAATATTGGTTCAGGAACTGGAAGTACAGTTTTAGAAGTAATAAATTCTTTCGAAAAAGTAAGCGGTCAAAAATTGCCGTATAAATTAGTCGATAGGAGAGAAGGCGATGTGATTGAAGCATTTGCTGATACTGAAAAAGCAAATGCAATTTTAGGTTGGAAAGCGGAATCCACTTTAGATGAAGCTGTAGAATCTGCTTGGAAGTGGGAGAAAAAGATTAGAAGCTAGAAAAAAAGTAACCCAAAGCAGCGCTAAGTTTTTTCGCAAAGTTTACAAAGCTTTTGTAAAATTCTGTGGAAGAAAAGTTAATTATTTGTAAATTAGCTACATAAATAAATTATTGTGGACACGCGATACAGAAAAAATGAGTTGATGGAATGGCTTTCAAAATTGGAAGAGCCAGAGGTTTGGTATCAAATTTCAAAGATTAAGGAAGAGTCTGAATCTGAAGAAAAACCAGAATTTGACTTTGACAAAGAATTTGAAAATGGTTACACTTTAGAAGAAGCCAAGGCAGAATCAATTAGAAGGATAAGGGAATGGTGGGGAAAATAGAAGTCATTTTTACTCCAAGTGTAATTTCTTATTTAGATGATTTAGTCAAGATTTTATATAAAAAAGAATATTTTGGTTTTATTGAATCTGCTGAAGACTATGTTTTTCAAATCTATGATTCAGTTCCAGAAAATCTCAAAGCAAATAATTATAAACCTTCTCCAAAAGAACTGAAACATTTCGGTTCAAAATATATTTTTTATAAAGCCAATTCAAGAACATTTTGGTACATATTTTTCGAAAACAAAAATGAAAAATATATTATTACCGGAATTCTTAATAGTCATTCTAAAGATGCGAAATATTTATAAAACAAAAAATCCCAAGCGTTAACTTGGGATTTTTTTATATTTAAAAATTGATTAAGCTGAAAAAGTTTCTACGCTTTTGTCAATTTTATTTACCAATCCAACCAATACTTTTCCTGGACCAACTTCTGTGAATGACGTCGCGCCGTCCGCAATCATTTGTTGAACAGATTGTGTCCATTTTACTGGAGCTGTCAACTGAATGATTAAGTTTTTCTTGATTTCGTCAGCACTTGAAACCGCAGTTGCCGGCACGTTTTGATAAACTGGACAAATCGGAGTTGAAAAAGTTGTGCTTTCAATTGCTGCAGCTAATTCTTCTCTTGCTGGTTCCATCATCGGCGAGTGGAAAGCACCGCCAACTGGCAAAATCAAAGCACGTTTTGCGCCTGCCGCTTTCATCGCTTCGCAAGCTTGTTCTACTGCTGAAGTTTCTCCCGAAATCACCAATTGTCCTGGACAATTGTAGTTTGCAGCAACCACAACTCCGTCGATTGAAGCGCAAGCATCTTCTACGATTTTATCTTCTAATCCAAGAACGGCTGCCATTGTTGAAGGCTTGATTTCACACGCTTTTTGCATTGCAATTGCTCTTTGTGAAACTAATTTCAATCCGTCTTCAAAAGATAAAGCTCCGTTGGCAACTAATGCTGAAAATTCACCAAGTGAATGTCCTGCAACCATTTCTGGCTTGAAATCTTCGCCTAAAGTTTTGGCAAGAATTACAGAATGCAAGAAAACCGCTGGTTGCGTCACTTTTGTTTCTTTTAATTCGTCTGCAGTTCCTTCAAACATAATATCGGTAATTCTAAAACCCAAGATTTCATTGGCTTTTTCGAACAATTCTTTTGCTAATTCTGAGGTTTCGTAAAGGTCTTTTCCCATTCCTGTGAATTGGGCTCCTTGACCTGGAAATACGTATGCTTTCATTTTAAATCGTTTAGTTTTGTACGACAAAAATACTATTTATTCTTTAGATACTGATTTACCTTGATGTCAAAATATGTGGTGTCATACATCGGAGTCATCGAATAAAAGAACTTTTTTCGAGCTTCGGCTTCCGTTGGAATCTTGACGCATTTGAGGTCTTTTTCTAAAATTTTCCAAATCATTTCGGTACAAAATAACTCAGAATCATCGTCATAATTTCCTTTGTGATCAAACGGAATATGTTTTTGAAGGTAGTTTTTGGCTAAAGAAGTAATTTTTAAACCAATTTCCGGATCGGAATTTCTAAGTCGTGTAATCACAATTTTTTCCGGAAAAGAATATCTCAAAAATGTTTTTAAAGGTTGGATTTGCAATCCGTCAATATCAGTAACATCCGAAGAAAGTGAATGGATTACGAATAAAGAGTCGTTGCGTTTCGTGATAATTCCCGCGTGTGTAACATCGATTATACTGTCGTTTAATTCTTCAGAAATATAATCGCTGAAGAAACCAAAACCTCTTCTTAAAATAAAATCTCCTTCTTTAATTTGGGAAATTTCGGCAGGTGAAAGTCGTGTTATTGCTTCATTTTTTACAATTGCTGCCTGTTCTGATTTTCGGTCAAAATAGAAAAATGCTTTGTAAATAGTAAAAGCCAAAAGAAAAAGCATCACAAAATAAAGTAAGATTTTCTTCATTTTAGTGATGCTTTTTAAAATTATGATTTTGAACAATTACTCAACAACAACTGTTGTATCTGCTTTTGTTGACATTGTATCAACTGGCATTTCCATAGTATCTTCTGATTCCATGTCAGTTTCAGCACCTTTTGCTCCACCTTCTTTGTTCATATTTTCTTTGTCAATAGACACTTTCCATTTTCCGTCAACTTTCACAAGTTGTAAAGATTGCTCAGCTGTAGCCGGTTCTTTTGGGTTGCTGATTTTATATTTTACAGTCGCTTTGTCGTCTTTTACTTCAGAAGAAATAATTTCAACTTTTGCGTCAGCATTTTTCATCTCCTCTTTTTTTCCAGCAACCATTGATTCCATCATACCAATTAATTGTGCTGTTTGCTCGTCGCAATATTCTTTTGCTTCCTTAAATTCACCTTTGTTTACATGGTTTAAGAATTTTTCTGCAACTGCTTCTGGATTGCTGTCATTTGAGCAAGAAGTCAAGAAACCGAATGATACGAATGCTAAAAGAAAGAAAGTTTTGTTAGCGATGTTTTTAAAATTTGTCTTCATAAATTGATTGTTAATGTTTATGTAAAAGTAAAGAATTTTCACATATTTTTAGTCTCTGGAACAAAAATGTTTTAAAAAACAAAAAACTGGCCAATCAAAGCCAGTTTTAACAATAAAACGGTTCTAACTAAAGAACAAAATAAGCATTTTTTACTGGCTGAATATGATGTAACGAAGAATCGATTTTCTCAATATTTTCGTCAAATTCATCTCTAAATTCATTTACCATTTGAATCAAATTCTTTTCAATGGCTGTGGAAATTGCTGTCACCGGCGTATCTGTTGGTCTGTTTTCAAACGGATCTTGCAAATGAATTGCCATTTTTTCTACCAAGAAAAAAGCTGCGGCAATCGTGGTAACCAAAGGAATTTGCAACCAACCCACTAAATTTGTCAATCCAAAAGGCAATAACATAATGAACAAACAAAGTGTGAATCTGATATACAAACTATACGTTGTTGGAAAAACTGTATTCTTAATTCGTTCGCATTTTCCCATCGAATCACACAAGCGCGTCAATGTATTATCGATTTCCACTTGCTGATAAGTATTGATTTTTCCTTGATCTTTGGCGATTTTCAGCGCTCTTGAATGTAAAATCAAGATCGCATTCGGAACGTGTTTGTGCTTTGAAACATAGCGAAATTCATCAGCAGTCAATAAATGTTTTATAGGTTTCAATGGATCTTTTCCTCTCAAAGCTTGGCCTAAACTGTAACACCAGGCAGCTTGTCTTTTCGCAAAACTTTCCTTGAATTCATTAGCTTCCACAGAAAAATCTGGATCTTTGTAAAAACCAATTACTTGACGCAATAAAGTTCTTGAATCGTTTACGATCGCGCCCCAAATCATTCTGGCTTCCCACCAACGGTCATACGCTTGGTTTGATTTGAATGCCAATAATAACGAGATAACGGTACCAATTATCGTGGGAATTGCGATTGGAATATTCATCGCTTCGGTTTCATAAAAACGGTGTAATAAGTCAAATGATATTACATATAATAGTACCAAAATAAGTTCTACTCTAATTTTTCCGAGAACATATTTCATCGGGATTTTTTTCTTCAACAGCATATATCTTTTCTTTAAAATTTGTAATTTTTTAGACTAAACCATTTCCTCATAAAGTGACAGAACCGGCAATCCTAAGCTTTCATTTATGTTTGATTTATCTTTTTTAGATAATTTAATTTTTTCTGGTTTTCTCGTCTGAATCAGTAGATTGATTTGGTTTTTTGAAATCGCTTCTGATAACTGCGGATTGATTTCTTCCACCGTTTGATCTTCAAAAATTTTGGCTTGGCTCACTATTCTAAAATCAAATTGGCCTTGCATTAATTGTTGTAAATCTTCTGCTTGAAGTTTTGATTTTGTTTGTTCCAAATACATTGCTTTGTTTAATTCTTGCTCCTCAAAATTAGAATTCAAGTGAAGAATCGGACATTTGCAATTTCCTAAAATCTGAAGAAACTGTTTGTGAATTTTCTTTTCTGCATTTTTATACGAAGGCGTCAAAATAATCAGTCCAACATGAAGATGGTCTAATAAGTTTCGTGTCAAAGGTGCTGAAACGCCGTATTGATGCTGGATTTTAAAAGTACAATTCTGAGAAACTGCAACCAAGTTTCGGCTAGATTCCAAGATATTTTTTTGAGAAACAGTCAGTTGAGTTTTAATACTTCTTAGAAAAAAAGCACTTGAATCAGTATCAGGAACATCAGAAATTTGCAATAAAATAACGTGGCAATTTTTTCCTTTTGATTGCTTGATGGCAGTTTTTACAGCGTTAATCGTGTCTGCCTGAAGTGTTGTGGGTATCAATATGTTTTTCATATGTATAATTGCTTTTATTATTATACATACAAATTAAGTTCTCTAAAATTAGAGCGAGTTTAGATTAAAATTAGAACTTTCTAAGATTTTAGATTAGAATTTCTAATGTTGGTTTTATCGAAAATGATATTCACCACGGTTCCTTTTCCGGTTTCAGAATTGATCTGGAGTTCGCCGTTGTGCATTCTAATTATTTTCATCGCCAGCGGAAGCCCAAGTCCGTAGCCATTATATTTCGAAGCCACTTTTCCTCGAAAAAAAGGTTCGTATAAATAAGGAATATCTTCTGGCGGAATTCCAATTCCAATGTCGGTTATTGCAATTTTAATTTTGCTTTTATCCGCTGAAAGCGACACAAAAACCTCATCGTTATCAGAATATTTTACACCATTTGAAATGATATTATTCAAAGCCAATTCTAATAATGGTCGATTGCAAGCGATATTCAAAAGCGATTCATCATCAGGAACTTCGCTCAAATTAATGTTCACGCGATTATTCGGATAAATTTTGTCAATCGAACATTTTGCATCTAAAAGAAGTTCGTCAATTCTGGCCACATCCAGAACTTGTTTGGTTCCGTCATAACCAGTTTGGGTTAATTTTAAAAGGCCTTCGGTTAAATTTCCGAGTTTTGAAGCTTGCTTATTTATGGTTTCCAACGAAGAAATATATTCTGAAGTTTCTCGGTCTTTCAAAAGCATAATTTCGGTTTCGGCGATGATTGTGGTAATCGGAGTTTTTAATTCGTGGGAAGCATTGTTGATGAAGTTTGCCTGAATTTCAAACGACGTTTCCAAACGATCCAACATATCATTGAAGGTTTTTGTCAAGTCAGAAATTTCATCGTGACCTTCCGTTTCTGGAAGTCTGTTGTGCAAATTCGAAGCGCTTATTCGTTTGACTTCCTTCGTAATTCGCGCCATCGGATTGATTACTCTTTTAGCCAGAAATTTTCCGAAGAAATAAGCTAAAATCACAAATCCAATTCCTCCAAAAACTAAAATTTGAAGTATGTAAATTGCACTAACGCTTCCTCTTCGGTCTTTTGCCGTGACAATTACCATATATTTTTGCCCAGATTCTGAGAAAATTTGGCCATAAAAATAACGGTTATCGTCTTCAATCCAACCACTTCCTGTTTTCATTACTTTGGAATAAAAAGAGGCCGGAAGGTCTAAATTTGTGTTGTATTCAAAGCTCTCGCTTCCGTTTACTTTTAAAACGAAATCTTTCTCATCGATCAATTCTTCCAAGCCTTCTTTCTTAAATTCCTGGAAATATTTTGCCTTTAAAGTATCGTGTTGGTAATAAATTGACGAAGCGACTTTTGCTCTGTCCTGAAGCCTTTTCAAGAAATGGTATTGGTTGTTTTGCTTAAATAAAAAGAAAACCACCACGCTCAAAAGTAGCGTGCTGAAGCAAGAAAGTGCGATGTAAGTAAACGTTATTTTCTTTCTAATTTGCATTAAATCGGTCGCATTACATAACCCAAACCTTTCATTGTGTGGATTAATTTATTTTGAAAAGGTTTGTCAATTTTATTTCTGACATAGTTGATATAAACGTCAACAACATTGGTATTCATGTCAAAATTAATGTCCCAAACGTTGTCAAGCAACTGTTCGCGGGATAAAATTGTTCCCGCATTTTTTGCCAGATAATACAAAAGTTTAAATTCTTTTGCCGTTAAAACGATCGATTCTCCGTTTCTTTTTACTGATTTTGAGCGTCCGTCGATTTCCAGATCGTCAATAGAAATAATATCATTTGGTTTGTTATCTTGATTTGAACGTCTTGCCAAAGCGCTGATTCTGGCTTGCAATTCGCTGAATTTAAACGGTTTTGCCATATAGTCATCGGCTCCAGCGTTTAATCCGGTGACGACATTTTCTGTAGTTCCAAGCGCTGTCAAAAGCAAAATCGGAACAAAATTTTTAGCAGCGCGTAATCTTCTGCAAATCTCAATTCCGTTAATATCCGGAAGCATAATGTCTAAAATAACTACGTCAAAAGAGTGATTCTGAATCATTTCCAAAGCCGTTCTTCCGTCCATCGCCACGCTTACTTCGTTATTGTTTTCAGAAAGTCCTTTCCTAATTATGGATAGCAAATTCGGTTCATCTTCAACAACAAGTAACTTCATGCAGGGGATTTTTAACGTTTAACAAACAAAAATAAGCATTGAGTTCTTAAAGTTATGCAAAACAATTTAGAATAAAACATTTTTGCTAGATTCCTAATGTAACTGGAATAAAAGAATCAGATGCAATTTTTTTAAGAAGTTTTACTCTGAAATAATCAAAAAAAAAGTGCCCAAAAAAGGCACTTTGTATATTTTATGAAATGATTTTTAGTATTTTACCGAAACCAATTTTGCGGCTTCTTTTGCTCGTTCCACAACTTCTTCAATGTTGGTTTCCAAAGTGTCAGAAGTCAAAGCAACGCCCATTCTTCGATAAGGTCTTGTCGTAGGTTTTCCAAAAATTCTGAAATCTGTTTTAGCTAATCCAGCGATATTCTCCAAACCTTCATAACTAGGATTTGATGAATTTTCTGAAGCCAAAATAACAGCGCTAGCTCCAAATTTTTCTAACGTAATCTCAAAAATAGGAAGGCTTAAAATCGCACGAAGATGCAATTCAAATTCATTGAAATTCTGGGTTCCAGCCAAAGTCACCATTCCGGTATCGTGAGGTCTTGGAGATAATTCGGAGAAATAAACGCCATCATCTGCCAAGAAAAATTCAACACCAAAAAGTCCAGCACCACCAAGGGCTTCGGTCACTTTTTCGGCCATATCTTGGGCTTCAAATAAATCCTTGTCGGAAATTCGAGCCGGTTGCCAGCTTTCTTGATAATCGCCACGTTCCTGTCGGTGTCCGATTGGAGCACAAAAAAGTGTCGGATTATTGTTTTGAGTAATCGTTAAAAGCGTGATTTCTGAATTGAATTTTATGAAAGCTTCCACAATCACTTCCACAACATCGCCACGAGAACCGTCCACGGCATAATTCCAAGCTCTTTCAATGTCGTCTGGCGTTTTGATGGTCGATTGTCCTTTTCCAGAAGACGACATTAAAGGCTTCACAACGCACGGAATCCCGACTTCTTTCACGGCATTTTGTAATTCTTCGGATGAAGTGGCATATCTATAATTGGCGGTTTTTAAGCCTAATTCCTTTGAAGCCAAATCACGAATTGCTTTTCTGTTCATCGTGAAATTCGCCGCCTTCGCGGAAGGAACTACGGTGATTCCTTGTTTTTCATAATCATAAAAACGCTCGGTGCGAATCGCCTCAATTTCTGGAACGATGAAGTCTGGTTTATGTTTCGCCACGATTTTATCCAAAGCTTCTCCATCAAGCATATTGATGACTTCAAAACCGTGTGCGACTTGCATTGCTGGCGCGTTTTCATAACTGTCAACAGCAATCACGGTTTGCCCGATGCGCTGTGCAGCGATTACAAATTCTTTTCCTAATTCTCCCGAACCGAGTAATAGTATTTTTGACATCTTCTATAAATAGTTTAAGGTTCAAAGTTTAAGGTTTTGGAAGAACTTTAAACTTTGAACCTTAAACTTTGAATGATTTTATATTTAAGCTAAAGCTTCTTTTATTCTTTTCAAGGCTTCCGTCAAAATCTCTTCGCTTGTCGCGTAAGAAAAACGGATGCAGTTAGGATTTCCAAAAGCGTCTCCGGTTACGGTCGCCACATTTGCTTCTGCCAAAAGATACATAGAAAAATCATCTGCATTTTTGATTTCAGTTCCTCTCAAAGTTTTTCCGAAGTAAGAAGAAACGTCTGGGAAAACATAAAATGCACCTTCAGGAACATTCAATTTTAATCCTGGAATATCGTTGATCAAACGAACAACCAAATCTCTACGGCCTTTGAAAGCGGCAACCATGTCGTTCAAGACGCTTGGATCAGCGTCAACAGCAGTAATCGTAGCTCTTTGCGCAATTGAATTTGCTCCGCTAGTTACTTGCCCTTGCATTTTTGTACACGCCTTTGCGATAAATTCTGGCGCTCCGATGTAACCGATTCTCCAACCAGTCATTGCGAACGCTTTTGCAACTCCGTTTACGGTAATTGTTCTGTCAAACATTCCCGGAATCGAAGCAATACTGCAGAAAGTTCCAGAAAAGTTGATGTGTTCGTAGATTTCATCAGCAACCACAAAAATATTTGGATATTTCTCCAAAACTTTTGCCAAAGCAGTCAATTCTTCACGGCTGTAAACAGAACCACTTGGGTTGCAAGGAGAACTGTACCAGATCATTTTTGTCTTTGGCGTAATCGCAGCTTCCAATTGTTCTGGCGTAATTTTAAAATCACTTTCCACAGAAGTTGGTACTTCCACAGGAACTCCACCAGACATTTTTACGATCTCAAAATAGCTAACCCAGTAAGGCGCCGGAAGAATTACTTCGTCTCCGTCGTTTAACATTACTTGGGCAATATTGTATAAAGATTGTTTTGCACCAGTTGAAACCACTACGTTTGCTGGTTTATAATCTAAATTATTGTCTCTTTTAAATTTTCTGCAAATAGCATCTTTTAATTCAGCGTATCCGTCAACAGGAGAATAAGTGCTGTAGTTTTCGTCGATCGCTTTCTTTGCCGCTTCCTTGATAAAGTCTGGCGTATTGAAATCTGGCTCGCCCAAACTTAAGCTGATAATGTCTTTTCCTTGTGCTTTTAATTCTCTGGCCAATGCTGCCATTGCCAATGTTTGTGAAGTTGATAAGCTGTTAATTCTATCCGATAAATGATTCATTGAATAAGGGTTTGTTGTTTATGGGTTTTGTAGTTAATTATGCAATTGCAGGATTTTGTCCTAAATCTCTCAAGTGTTTAAAGTGAGCAATAACAGCACCTCGCATCGTTTTAAATTCGTGATAAGGTAAATTACATTCTTTAGCCGTTTCTTTCACAATTTCAGCAATTTTGCCATAATGAACGTGGCTGATGTGCGGAAAAATGTGGTGCTCAATTTGGTGGTTTAATCCGCCGGTAAACCAGTTTACGATTTTGTTCTTCGGAGCAAAATTTGCAGTAGTGTACAATTGGTGGATTGCCCAAGTATTTTCAATTTCTCCTTCTTCATTCGGAACAGGATTTGTGGTTTCATCCACAACGTGCGCCAATTGGAAAACAATGCTCAAGATCAAACCAGCCGTATAATGCATTACAAAAAATCCGATCAAAACTTTCCACCAAGTGATTCCAATAATCATTGGAAGGACTAGCCAAACCGAAACATAAATAATTTTAGTAATTACTAAAACTGTCCATAATTTAGTTGGACTTTGCGGTTCTCCATATGATAATTTTCTTTTCAAATACGCTTTCATTTGCTTAAAATCTGTAGTCAAAGCCCAGTTAAAAGTCAATAATCCGTAAAGAAAAACAGAATAATAATGTTGGAATTTATGAAAACGATGCCATTCTGCTTCTTGCGTAAAACGGATAATTCTTCCCGCATCTAAATCTTCATCGTGACCGTGGATATTGGTATAAGTGTGGTGCAAAACATTGTGCTGTACTTGCCAGTTATGAACATTTCCAGCTAAGATATAAATGCTTCCGCCCATAAATTTGTTCAGCCAAGTTTTATTGGAATATGAACCGTGGTTTCCGTCGTGCATAACGTTCATACCAACGCCTGCCATCCCAATTCCGATGACAATCGAAAGTAAAAGCATTACCCAAAAAGGCATTTGCAACGTCAGTATTAAAAAGTAAGGCGTCAAGAAAAGCACAAACATAATCACTGCTTTTAGGTGCAGTTTCCAGTTTCCGGTTTTTTTGATGTTATTTTCCTTAAAGTAATTGTTCACGCGAGAATTCAGCGTTCTAAAAAACTTTAGGCTGTCCTGTTTAGAAAAAGTAGGAATGGTGGTATTCATAGATAATTTATAATTATTCAAAATAGAAGTTTCAAAGGTAAATATTCTTATGTATGTAAACGTTGAAAAACCTAAAAAATTTCAATCGGAATTGATTACTTTTGTGAAAATTATTAAAATGGAAGAAATCCTAAAATATTTCCCTAATCTAACTGATATTCAGAAGCAACAGTTTGAAAAATTAGAAGAATTATACCAAGATTGGAACGCAAAAATCAATGTTATTTCGCGCAAAGATATCGACGAATTATATACAAAGCACGTGCTTCATTCTTTGGCAATTGCCAAAATTCAAGAGTTTGAACCAGGAACTTATATATTAGATGTAGGAACTGGCGGTGGTTTTCCTGGAATTCCGCTGGCAATTTTGTTCCCAGAAACCAGATTTTATCTGATTGATGTTATTCTAAAAAAAATAAATGTCGTAAAAGCAGTAGCCGAAGCATTGGAATTAAAGAATGTAAAAGCCGAACAAATTAGAGCTGAAAATGTAAAAGGAGATTTCGATTTTATTGTCAGCCGTGCCGTAACAAATATGCCCGATTTCGTGTCCTGGATCAAAGATAAAATCAAGAAACAAAACAAGCACGAGCTTAAAAACGGAATTTTATACTTAAAAGGAGGCGATTTGACCGAAGAATTAAAAGATTTCCCAAAAGCCACAGAATACAACATTTCAGAATTTTTTGACAATGAATTTTTTGAAACTAAAAAGGTTGTTCATTTGCCATTGAAGTTTAAAGCATAGAGTATAACACAGATTTCACAGATTTCCACAGATTAAAATCACAAGGAATCTGTGCTAATCTGTGAAATCTGTGTTCAAACAAAAAGCCGAATCTAAATCTAGATTCGGCTTTTTTTATACGCAAACAAGGCCTGAAATCTGACCTCTGCAAACTGCTATCTATTCCCCAAGAAAAGGATATCTATAATCCACCGGAGTAATAAAAGTCTCTTTAATAGTTCTCGGAGAAACCCAACGCAACAAGTTCAATGCAGAACCCGCTTTGTCATTTGTTCCCGAAGCTCTTGCGCCACCAAAAGGTTGCATCCCAACAACAGCGCCAGTTGGCTTGTCATTGATATAGAAATTTCCGGCACTGTTTTCAAGTGCTTTTGTAGCTTCTGCAACAGCATATCTGTCTTTGCTGAAAATTGCTCCAGTTAACGCATATTCAGAAGTTTCGTCAACCAATTTTAATGTTTCAGCCCATTTTGCATCTTCATAAACATAAATTGTCATCACAGGTCCGAATAATTCTGTCTCCATAGTTTTATACTTCGGATTCGTAGTCACGATAACCGTAGGTTCCACAAAATATCCTACAGACTTATCATAATTTCCACCCACGATAATTTCCGCGTCAGCGTCATTTTTCGCTTGGTCGATATAACTTGCCAATTTGTCAAAAGAACCTTCGTGAATAACCGCTGTAACAAAGTTTCCTAAATCTTCAGGAGACCCCATTTTCATAGATTTCACATCCGTGATGATCTGCTCTTTCACATCGCCCCAAAGGCTTTGCGGAATATAAGCTCGTGAAGCCGCAGAACATTTCTGACCTTGAAATTCAAAAGCACCACGAACAATTCCTGTAGAAACCTGCTTCGCATTCGCACTTGGATGCGCGATGATAAAATCTTTACCACCAGTTTCTCCAACAATTCTCGGGTATGTTTTATAATGGCTGATTTTCGTTCCAATTTTTCCCCAAACATCTTTAAATACGTGAGTAGAACCCGTAAAATGAATTCCAGCAAAATCACGGCTTTCCAAAACAGTATCCGTAATCATCTGAGCATCACCAAAAACCACGTTGATAACACCATCCGGAACACCAGCTTCTTTGAAAATGTCAATAATAATCTTTGCAGAAAAAACTTGGCTGTCGCTTGGTTTCCAAACCACAACATTTCCCATCATCGCCGCGCTTGCAGGAAGATTTCCGGCAATTGCAGTAAAGTTGAACGGCGTAATCGCATACACAAAACCTTCCAACGGACGGTATTCCACGCGATTCCACATTGTTTGGTCAGAATTCGGCTGATCGTCATAAATCTGCGTCATATATTCCACGTTAAAACGCAAGAAGTCAATGAATTCGCACGCTGCGTCAATTTCCGCTTGGTGTACATTTTTAGATTGCCCCACCATTGTCGCTGCATTTATTCTCGCACGATAAGGTCCGGCAACCAATTCTGCTGCTTTCAAGAAAATCGCCGCTCTTTGTTCCCAAGGAGTTGAAGACCACGCTTTTCTAGCTTCCAAAGCATTTGCAATCGCTTTTTCAACATGCGACTTTTCAGCCAAATGATACGTTCCAACCACATGTTTGTGATCGTGAGGCGCAGTCATATTTTTAGTGTTTCCGGTCTTGATTTCCTCGCTTCCAATGTATAACGGAACATCAATTTTCGAATTCCACATTGTTTTATAAGCATCCAGAACCGCTTTTCTTTCTGGAGTATTTGGTGCGTACGATTTTACCGGCTCATTAACCGCATTCGGTACGTGAAAAATTCCTTTTGGCATACTTTTTAAATTTTTAAGAATTATCAAATTTTTGCACCACAAAGATACAAAACCAATTAGATTAATAAACGATTTACCATTTCAATAACAATTCACAAAATATTTCTTTTCCAGAAGCAAAAACGCAAGTACATTTTTTAATCATAGTCCCGCTTTCTGCAGTAGTTTTTCTCCGAAAACGGAAGAAAAGGCTACTGCCGCCAATCGGGGCTATTTCCAAAGGTCATTTCCTTTTTTAAATTTCGGGACCAAGATTGTCGATATTCTTTGTCAATTTAACGCAAAGATTTAAAGGTTTCGCAAAGTACGCATCCAGCTTTGCGTCTTAGCGCCTTTGCGAGAAAACCTCTCAAAACTTTGCGAAAAACTTCGCGCCCTTTGCGTTAAATAAAATCTCAAAAACAATCTTTCAAACAAAAGTTAAACTTCCCACAATTCACTTCCAAACAAAAAAATCAAATCTTAAATTTATATACAACACCGCAAAAAATGAAAGAGCCACTCTTAGCATTCAACGATAAAGGAATTTATTGCCAGCAAGCTGACGTTTATTTAGACCCATGGCGACCTGTCACCAATGCTATTATAACCCACGGCCACGCAGATCATTCTCGTTGGGGACACAAAAATTACATCACGCATCACACAAACGTACCTATTATAAGACATCGCCTCGGACCAATAAACGTTACCGGAAAAGATTGGAACGAAACTTTTACCATCAACGGAGTGAAATTCTCGTTGCATCCTGCCGGTCACATCATCGGTTCGGCCCAAATAAGAGTAGAATATAAAGGGGAAGTATGGGTTTTTACAGGCGACTATAAAACCGAAGACGACGGAATTTCAACACCTTATGAAGTAATAAAATGCCATGCTTTCATAACAGAATGCACTTTCGGATTACCAGCCTTTAAATGGACGCCGCAAGCCGAAGTCATGACGGACATCAATAATTGGTGGGCAGAAAATCGAGCCGACGGAAAAACATCTGTATTGTTTGGTTATTCACTCGGAAAAGCACAACGTCTTTTAAAATATCTAGACACTGATATCGGAAAAATATACACCCACGGAGCCATAGAAAATATGACCGAAGTGTTGCGTCCGATGGTTGACTTTCCGGAAACCACACGAATTACAAGGGAAACCAAAAAAGAAGATTTATTGGGAAGTATTGTTCTCGCGCCGCCAAGCGCACACGGAAGCACTTGGATTCGAAGAATGACGCCTTATGTTACCGGTTCCGCAAGTGGCTGGATGGCATTCCGAGGTGCCAGAAGAAGACGAGCTGTTGATAGAGGTTTTGTATTAAGCGACCATTGCGATTGGACCGGATTATTAGAAAGCATAAAAGCAACCGGAGCTGAGAAAGTAATTTGCACTCACGGTTATTCCGATATTTTTTCAAAGTATTTGATTGAATTAGGCTACGATGCCCGAACCGCCAATACCCAATACGAAGGCGAATCAGGGGAAATGAACGCAAAAATGGAGGAAGAAGAAAGTGATAAAAACCAAGAAGAAAATGTAGAATGAGAATAGAATCAAAAGAAAAGAACAATGACTGAAACTTTGCGAATCTCTGCGAAAAACCTCAGTGAATCTCCGTGAAATAAAAAAATATGAAAAACTTCGCCGAACTCATAAAAGCCCTAGATAGCTCCAACAAAACGTCGGTCAAAGTTGACGCGCTTACAACTTATTTCAAAAGCGCCAGCGATGAAGATAAAGTCTGGACAATCGCCATTCTTTCGCATCGTCGTCCGCCACGACCTGTAAATACTACTTTATTAAGATTATGGGCAAATGAATTGGCGAATATTCCGCTTTGGTTGTTTGAAGAAAGTTATCATATCGTCGGCGATTTGGCTGAAACAATTGCACTCGTAATTCCTACCACAAAAGAACATTCCGAAAAAAGTCTGACGGAATATCTACAAGAAATTATAGCCCTAAAAAAGAAAACTGACGAAGAAAAAAGAGCATACTTACACGAAAATTGGCTGGCTTTAAATTATTACGAACGCTTTGTTTTTACCAAATTAATCACCGGAAGTTTTAGAATCGGTGTCAGTCAAAAACTGATGACAAGAGCCTTGTCAAAAGCAGAAAATATTCAAGAAGATGCTTTGGCTTATAAACTAATGGGCGATTGGAACCCAAATACCATCACTTTTCAAGAATTGATTTTGGATGAAAAAAGCAGTGATTATTTATCGAAACCTTATCCGTTTTATCTAGCATATCCGATAGAAGGCGAAGTGTCGAATCTCGGAAATCCCGAAGACTGGAGTGCTGAACACAAATGGGATGGCATTCGTTCGCAAACCATTATTCGTGAAAATGAAATTTATGTATGGAGTCGGGGAGAAGAATTAGTAACCGATAAGTATCCAGAATTTGCATCGTTCATCGGAGTAATTCCTGACGGAACGGTTATCGACGGAGAAATTCTACCCTTCCTACACGGAGAAATAGGAACCTTCAATGATTTGCAAACGAGAATCGGAAGAAAAACGGTGTCTCAGGCAATTTTGAAAAATTCTCCTGTCGTCATTCGGGCTTACGATTTATTGGAATGGAAAGGAGAAGATATTCGCAACAAACCATTTGAAGAAAGACGGATTTTATTGGAAAAATTATATGAAGAAATAAAAGATAAAGACATTCCGTTGCAGCTTTCAGAACGCGTTTCATTTTCCACTTGGGAAGAAGTTGCGGAAGAAAGAATCCGTTCCAGAGAAATGAAAAGCGAGGGCTTGATGCTGAAAAGAAAAGATTCTCCTTATTTGGTAGGAAGAAAAAAAGGCGATTGGTGGAAATGGAAAATAGAACCGCTAACCATCGATGCCGTCCTCACCTATGCAATGCGAGGCCACGGAAGACGCTCGAATTTGTTTACCGATTACACTTTTGCCTTATGGCAAGACAACGAAAATGGCGAACGCGAATTGGTCACTTTCGCAAAAGCGTATTCCGGTTTAACAGATGCTGAATTCAGAATGGTCGATGATTTCATCAAAAAAAATACGTTGGAACGTTTTGGACCAGTCCGAAGTGTGACACCGAAGTTAGTTTTCGAAATCGGCTTCGAGGGAATTGCACTTTCCAAAAGGCATAAAAGCGGAATTGCCACACGTTTCCCAAGAATCTTAAGATGGCGAATCGACAAGAAAATCGAAGAAGCGAATTCGATTGATGATTTGAAGGGTATGATTGTTTGAGATAGGCAAGAGTAATTAGCCAAAAGGCAAAAGCTTTTGCGACTTAGCGCCTTTGCGAGAAAACACAACACAGATTTCACAAATTAACACAGATTTTTAGCGAAAAAGATTTGTGAACTTTGCGTTAAAAAAATAAACCATTAAGGAATTAAGTTTCATTAAGCTAATTCTTGATTTTCCTTAATCTTTTAATGGTTCAAAAAACAAAAACAAAAACAAATGCTTTAAATGAACAGAGAACAACTTTTTAACCTAGCAAGCGACTGGTTCCATCAACAAGGATGGAAGCCATTCCCGTTCCAAACCCAAACTTGGACGGCTTTCTTGCAGGGTAAAAACGGCCTATTAAACGCTCCAACAGGAAGCGGAAAAACCTACGCTTTATGGTTGCCGATTGTTCTCGATTACATCAAAAAAAATCCAGATTATAAAGAAAAACATAAGCCTGGACTGAAAGCGATTTGGATTACACCTTTGAGAGCTTTATCTGTAGAAATAAAACAATCTGCAGAACGTGTTGTGAATGATTTAGGAACTCAAATGACCGTCGGGATTCGCTCAGGCGATACATCGGCAAGTGAACGAGCCAAACAAAAAGGCAAGATGCCCGATTTGTTGGTTACCACTCCCGAAAGTTTGCAATTGCTTTTGGCTTCCAAAGGTTATGAAAAAACGTTCAAGGAATGTTCAGCAATTGTCATTGATGAATGGCACGAATTATTGGGAACAAAACGTGGTGTTCAAACCGAATTGGCCTTATCTCGATTAAAGAAAATCGCTCCGAATATGCGCATTTGGGGGATTTCGGCAACCATCGGAAATCTGCAACAAGCACAGGAAGTATTGCTTGGAATTGATTCGGAAGCTTATCGCAATTCGGTTTTAATCAAGGCGGTTATCAATAAAAAAATAAACGTGATTTCGATAATCCCAGACAAGATGGAAACGTATCCGTGGCGTGGACACATGGGTTTGCACTTAATTGATGAGGTGGCGAAAATTATAAAAGCAAGCCGAACGACCTTACTTTTTACGAATGTACGTTCGGCTTGTGAGATCTGGTTTCAACGATTATTAGAAAAATATCCAGAGTTTGCTGGCGAAATGGCCATGCACCACGGAAGCATCAACCGCGAAACCCGACTTTGGGTGGAGCAAGCCATTCGGGATGAAGAATTGAAAGTCGTGGTTTGTACTTCGAGCTTGGATTTGGGGGTCGATTTTGCTCCAGTGGAAACCATTATTCAAGTTGGTGGTCCGAAAGGCGTTGCCCGATTTTTGCAACGTGCCGGACGAAGTGGTCACCAGCCGGGAAAAGAAAGCGTAATTTATTTTCTCGCAACCCATTCGATCGAATTGATTGAAGCTTCGGCCTTGAAAAAAGCAGTTGAAAATACCGTTGTCGAAGACAGAGTGCCGTATTTGAACAGTTGGGATGTTTTGGTGCAATACCTGAATACATTGGCAGTTTCGGATGGATTTTCTCCCGATGAAATTTACGAAGAAGTCAAAGGAACATTCTGTTATCAAGCGATGACGAGGGAAAATTGGAATTGGATTTTAAACTTTATCGTCAACGGAAGTCAAAGTTTGCAAGCGTATGACGAATATAAAAAAGTAGAAATCGAAGAAAACGGACTTTTCAAAATCAACAGCCGAATGATTGCCATGCACCACCGAATGCAGATTGGAACCATTGTAAGCGATGCGACGCTGAACGTGAAATTTATGAGTGGCGGTTTTATTGGAACGATTGAAGAATGGTTTATTTCGAAATTAAATCCGGGCGATACTTTTACTTTTGGTGGAAAAAAATTAGAACTGTACCGCGTCAAAAATATGCAGGTTTTGGTTAAAAAAGCCGACCCAACTAAAAAATCAAGATTAGTCAGTTGGATGGGAGGAAGGATGGCACTTTCGGCACAAATGAGTGAATTGCTTCGTCAGGAATTGTATCGTGCGAATACGAATGAT
Source organism: Flavobacterium qiangtangense (assembly GCF_042658345.1). NCBI lineage: Bacteria > Pseudomonadati > Bacteroidota > Flavobacteriia > Flavobacteriales > Flavobacteriaceae > Flavobacterium > Flavobacterium qiangtangense. Next base: position 534,390 of record NZ_JBHSQB010000007.1, on the reverse strand, counting down.
TTATCTCCCGAATTGAAAGCGTTAAAGCCAATGTTTACTCGACAACGAAAAGAATCAATTGTTCCAACCGCCGATGAATTCTTGATTGAAACCTTTAAAACAAGAGAAGGCTATCACGCTATTTTTTATCCTTTTGAAGGACGGTTTGTACACGAAGCTTTGGCGAGTTTGCTGGCGTATAGAATCAGTTTGCTTTCGCCGATAAGTTTCTCGTTAGCCTATAACGACTACGGCTTTGAATTGCTTTCTGATCAAGAAATTAATATGCAAGAAGTGTTGGACAACAATCTTTTTTCCACCGATTACGTCCATTCCGATTTAATGAAAAGTTTGAACGCAACCGAAATGGCCCGAAGAAAGTTCCGAGATATTGCCGTAATTGCAGGTTTGGTTTTCACGGGAATGCCTGGAAAAATGGTTAAGACAAAGCATTTGCAAAGCGGTTCACAATTGCTATTTGAAGTTTTCAGAGATTATGAACCAGAAAATTTATTGTTTCAGCAAGCGTATCGCGAAACTTTTGAACATCAGTTAGAAGAAGGCCGATTATTATTAGCTTTGGAACGGATTGCCAATCAAGAAATTGTTTGGAAACAATGCAAAAAGCCAACGCCTTTTAGTTTTCCGATTATTACCGACCGACTTCGAGAAAAATTATCTAGTGAAACTTTAGCCGAACGAATTAAAAAAATGACAGCTTCGTATATGAAGTGATTTAGAATTTACAAATGACCATTACCATAAAAATAAACAGAAATACTTTTATCTTGCATCCAAGCGGTACGGTATTTTGGGAAGACCGAAAAGCACTTTTAATTTCAGATGTTCATCTAGGAAAAGTATCACATTTCCGTAAACACGGCGTTGCTATTCCAAACAATGCGGTTTCGAAAAACTTTACAAAATTGACGGAAGTCGTAGATTATTTTGACCCAGAAAGTGTCATTTTTTTGGGTGATTTATTCCATAGTTCCAAAAACAGCGAATGGAATTTATTCGTCGAATGGTCGGATTGTTGTGTGGCAGAAATCATTTTGATTGCAGGAAATCACGACATTATTGCCAAAGAAAATTATGATAAAATCGATGTAAAAGTTTTTAAGGAACTTGAGATTGATGGTTTTCTTTTGACGCATCATCCAACAGAAAGAGAGAAATTTTTTAATTTTTCGGGACACATTCATCCAGGAGTTTCCTTACGCGGTTTCGGTGGTCAGAATATAAAATTGCCTTGTTTTTTTCAGAAAGAAAACCAGATGATTTTACCAGCTTTTGGTGAGTTTACTGGAAAATATATTATGGTTCCCGAAGTAAATGATTTGATTTACGCCGTTACGAAAGAGGAAGTTATTCTCGTGAAAAAGAATTAATTCAAAGCAAAAGGTGCGCTCAATTTGAAATTTGGAACAATAACTCTAAAGTTTCTTGTTGAGGTAAAATTGATCATATTAAAGTAGCCTTTCATAGCTCCAAATGGAGATGAAAGCAAACATCCTGAACTGTAAGTGTGTGATTCTCCGGGTTTTAAAACGGGTTTTTTTCCGATAACACCTTCGCCATCAACGATTTCTTTATCATTTAAGGAATCAAAAATTTCCCAGTGGCGTGACATTAATTGTACCGAATCTTTCGAGTGATTTTCGATGGTGATCTCATAACTAAAAGCAAAGTGAATCTTGTAGTTTTTGAAGTAAGTTCCTTCAAAACTAGTCAAGACTGAAATCTTAATGCCTCGTGTTATTTGTGTAACCATAGTTTTCTTTAATATTACAAAACTACAAATTTTTGCCTTTGTTATGCGTTTACAAACAATAAAATTTACTTAAAGGTTTTATAAACAGTTTTTTAGCTATCAGGTTAGTTCACAATGTTTTCTGAAGACGCCATTCCTTTTCCAATCACTTTGTCATATCGTTCGTTGACTCCGCGGTAATAAACAAGCACTTGATAATCATTTAAAGTTTGATAAAAATTGCCGTCAATTGCATTTTCGTTATCAATCTTTTTTGACTTGTCGGCAAGCACATATTGAAAGTTGGTAAAACCTTGCTTGATCAAAATGGCTTTTTCATACATTCCGGTTTTTTTGTTGAACTCCATTTTATTTTCGTCGTTCAAAGCATAATTATTGAACATTCCGTTGATGAAAATATCACTTTTTCCGAAGTAAGCTGGCGCATCTAAAAGGAAGAAAACCCAAGCATAATCTGCTTCAATTTGGTTGTTTTCTACGTATAAATTACGAACCACAAAATTTCCATTTACGTCGGGATTGAAAGTATAAATTTGGTTCGCTCTTGCTTTATTTGGGTACAAATGCGTGTTGTATAATTCCTTCGATTCTATATAATTTATATTGTTCGCAACACCTCGAATTTCCTTGTTATCAAAATATAAAAACTCGTTTCCACCCCAGAATTGCGTCTCTTTGTCATACTTATAAATCAAATCATTCCCAATTGTATATTGCGGTTTTATGTTGTTGATTGCAGTGTTGAAATTTCCATTTTGAAGCAACGTCACTTTCACGTTTTGCAACGGATTGATGAAATTTATGGCAGTAGTTTTTATGGCAAAATCCAAATTGTGCTTAAAATTTATATCGCGAACATCACGCGCTCTTTTTACCTGCAACGGAACGCCCACAATATCTTCATAAAGGATGAATTTTCTCGAAAAAACCATTTCGCGATCTTCGTTTAAAACCTTCAAGATATAGTTTCCGGTGACACGAAATTGTGTGAATTTATTTGGAAAAGAAAGCCTGTAATGTGAATACAATTGTAAGGTATTGAACGAATTTTCATAATCCTGAATTCTCTGATTATCAAATCCTTGAATGTATTCGCTTTTCACCAACTGTGACGGCGTCCAATCATAATTGCAGTGAACCAGTTCGTAATAATAATTTGCTTCGTTGCCAAAAAGGTCATCAAATTGAACTTGAAAACCTTCATTTAATTTAAAAATAGGAATAACATTTTGACCACCTTGCACAAAACTGACTGTCTTAATATTAAATGGAGGCGCAACTTCTTGTTGAATTTGAGCATTCAGTAACGTAGTAAAAAGAAATAATATGAGGGAAGCAAAGTTATTTTTGGTCATCAGTAGAAAATTTGAATTCTGGCTATAAATATAGCAAATTTATTACGATTTAAGTTTTAGCCAAAATCATACCATCTTCACATTTCTATAATTTAAACTATAAAAATTTAAAAAGTAAGTAGATTCTGTTAAATTTTTTATAATAAGTTCTGCTTATTATAGTTATAAGCATAGTTTTAACAACTAATTTATAAACCAATATGAAACATTACAGAAAACTATGCCTAGTGCTTTTGGCGTTCCCAATGTCAATTTTTGCACAAGATTTTAATGGTGAAAGCCCGATTCCTTTTGACCCTAGTGTGAAAACAGGAAAATTAGAAAACGGACTTACATATTACATTAAAAAGAATTCAAAGCCAGAAAATAAAGTCGATTTGAGGCTTGTGATCAATGCCGGCTCAATTCTTGAAAACGACGACCAACAAGGATTGGCACATTTCATGGAGCACATGTGTTTCAACGGAACAAAGCGTTTTCCAAAAAATAAATTGGTCGATTATCTGCAAAGCATCGGGGTAAAATTTGGACAGCATTTGAATGCTTACACAAGTTTTGACGAGACCGTTTACTTTTTGCCAATTCCTTCAGACGATCCAGAAAAATTAGAAAAAGGATTCCAAATTATTGAAGATTGGGCTTTTAATGCAGTTTTGACTCCAGAAGAAATTGATAAAGAAAGGGGCGTTGTTCTTGAAGAATACAGAATTGGTCTTGGCGCCAGCAAAAGAATGATGGGACGATATATGCCGAAAATGATGCACAATTCGCATTATGCAGATCGTTTGCCAATTGGTAAAAAAGAAATTCTCGAAAATTTTAAGCACGATAAATTGATCAGTTTTTATAAAGATTGGTACCGCCCAAATTTGATGAGCGTTATTGTTGTGGGTGACATCGATGTTGTGGCAATGGAAAAGAAAATTAAAGAGCATTTTTCAAGCTATAAAAATCCGGTAAATGAAAAACCGAGAAAAATTTATGAAGTGCCAAATCACAAAGAAACTTTTGTAGCAATTGAAAGCGATAAAGAAGCTCCGATGGCACAAGTTCAATTGGTTTACAAAGATTATGATGCTCCAAAAGTGGTTGAAAAAGTTAAAGATCTAAAAAATTATTTGATCGAAGAATTGTATGTTTCACTGATTAATAATCGATTGAGTGAATTGGTGAATTCACCAACGCCGCCGTTCACATTTGGATATTCATATCACGGAGGAACTTGGGCAAGAACAAAAGAAGCGTATCAATCATTTGCGGTTTCTCAAGAAGACAAACAGTTGGAGGCCTTAAAAACATTGCTTACAGAAAATGAAAGAGCTAAAAAATTTGGGTTTACCCAAGGCGAATTAGATCGTGCAAAAGCAGAAAATCTTGCTGAATTAGAAAACCAATATAATGACAGAGACAAAACAGATTCAAAGGAATTTGTGACTGAATTGCAAGATCATTTTTTAGAGAAAGAGCCAGTTCCCGGAATTGAATGGACATTTAAAGCAGTGAATAAAATCTTGCCGTCAATTGAATTAAAAGATGTTAACGGATTATTGAAAGATTATATTAAAGAAGATAATCGCGTTGTGATTTTAACAGGACCTGAAAAAGAGGGTTTGAAAAAAGTGACAGAGCAAGAGGTTTTAAACGCTTTAAAAGTAAATGTTGATGAAATTCAGCCTTATGCCGAAACAGAAATCGCCACAAGTTTGCTTAGAAAAGAATTGAAACCAGGAACGATTCTCAAAAAAGAAACGAATGCGAAAATTGGAACAACGACTTTATTTTTGTCAAATGGAGCGAAAGTAACTTATAAAAAAACTGACTTTAAAAACGACGAAGTTTTGATGGAAGCAGTAAGTTTTGGAGGTACAAATCTTTATTCAAATGAGGAATTAAAGAAAACACAATTTGCAAACGGAGGCCTTGCCCAAGCCGGATTTTCGGGACTTAAAGAAAATGATATTAACAAATTTATGTCGGGAAAAGTCGCAAGCGTTTACCCTTATATTTCGAATACAACAGAAGGTTTAAGAGGAAGTACAACGCCAAAAGATTTAGAATATTTGTTCCAAATGACCGTGGGTTATATGGCAGATTTAAATTTAGACAAAGATGCTTTTGAGGGTTACAAGCAGAAACAATCTGGTTTTTATAAAAACATGGCGTCGCAACCAAATTTTTATTTTCAACAAGAATTTTTTGGCTATTTGTATAAAGAAAACCCAAGATTTTTCGGAATGATTCCAGATGATAAGGCTTGGGAAACAACAGATTATAAGTTGGCTTATGATAAATACCGAGAGCGTTTTTCAAATGCTGGCGACTTTGAATTTTTCTTCGTAGGAAATTTAGATGATGCAAAAATGGAGGAATTTTCTAAAAAATATATTGCCGCATTGCCATCAACTCAAAAGAAAGAAAAAGCAGTTGATTTGGGATACAGAATGTTGAAAGGTGATCTTAAAAAAGTAGTCAATAAAGGTACAGACCCAAAAAGTACGGTAACAATTATGTACTATGGCGACGCAAATTATTCTCCAAAAGAAGCTCTGGCGATGCAAGCTTTAGGCGAAGTTTTGACTATCAAATTAATAGAAGAATTAAGAGAAAACGAAAGCGGTGTTTATGGAATCAGCGCCCGTGGAAACATGAACAAAGTGCCAAACGGAGCGTACAGTTTTAATATCGGTTTCCCGTGCGGACCTGATAATGCTGAGAAATTAACGGATTCAGCTTTGAGAGAATTACAAAAAATAATTGAGAAAGGACCGCAAGAAAACGATGTTAAGAAATTCAAAGAAGCTGAAATTCTTGATTACAAGAAAGATATCAAGGAAAATAAATATTGGTTAACAAATTTCAACCGTTCTTACACAAACGAAACAAGTCCGGAAGATATCTTGCAAGTGGAGGCAAAAGTAAATGCAATCACGTCAAAAGACATTCAAGATGTGGCTAAAAAATACTTGACAAAAGATAAAGTTGTAGGTATTTTGATGCCAGAAAAAAGCTAATTCATTTAGTTGTTTAAACCGAAAAAGCCTGATGAAATTCAGGCTTTTTCTATTTTGTTTAAAATCTTATTTATAACAAACCGGAATGATTTCTCCTTTCGCTAAACAATATCTTTCCACTAATTCAGGGTCTAATTTCTTTGTGTAATCTTCTTCAACTACGGTAAAACCGATGCTTCTCAATTTGTCAAAATAATCTCTTCCGTAAATTCTAACATGATCATATTGGCCAAAGATTTTTGCTCTTTCTTTTTGATCAGTAATCGAATCATCTGCAAAAGTTTCTGCTCGATTCAAATCCTGCGGAATCTGAAATATTCCCATACCGCCAGGTTTCAAGACGCGATATAATTCTTGCATCGCCTTTGTATCATCCGGAATATGTTCTAAAACATGGTTGCATAAAATCACGTCATACGAATTATCGTCAAAAGGCAAATTGCAAATATCCGCTTTCACATCCGCCAAAGGCGAAAATAAATCGGTTGTTGTATAATCTAAATTCTTTTGATTTCTGAACAATTTATAAAAAGCCTGTTCAGGAGCAAAGTGCAAAACTTTTTTTGTAGCCGTAAAAAAATCAGTTTCATTATTCAAATAAAGCCAAAGCAAACGGTGTCTTTCCAATGATAAAGTGCTTGGCGACAAAACATTATTGCGTTGCGTTCCGTAGCCATAAGGCAAGAATTTCTTGAAACTCTTTCCGTCAATTGGATCAGTATAAGTGCGTCCTTTTAAAGCAAAAGCCAGAACCGGACGAATCACATAACTCAGCCTGATTAACAGTGGGCGAGGGATAGTATTGAGTATAAATCTAAAAATTTTCTTCATTACGAAAGTACCAAAGGCTGTCTTCTAAACTCTTCCTCCTCATTACTCACAATTCCCAACGCTTCATAAATATAAGCATACGTTGAAAGTAATTCTGGTTTTCCATCAATTAATGCCACGTCGTGTTCAAAATGCGCGCTTGGTTTTCTATCTGCCGTTACAATTGTCCAGCCGTCTTTCAACTGCTTGATATTTTTTGTACCCATATTGATCATCGGCTCGATGGCCACGACCATTCCTTCCACAAACATTTTTCCGCGACCGCGTTTTCCATAGTTTGGCATTTCTGGATCTTCGTGCATTTTCTTGCCCAAACCGTGTCCGACTAGCTCACGAACCACGCCATAACCGTGCGCTTCCGTAAATTTTTGAATAGCATTACCCACATCTTCCACACGGTTTCCGGCTTTAAATTCACGGATTCCAACATATAAAGATTCCTTTGTAATCTGCAATAATTTCTTAGTTTCTGGAGCCACTTCGCCAACCTCAAAAGTATAAGCGTGATCACCATAATATTCATTCATCAATGTCCCGCAATCCACCGAAACGATATCGCCTTCTTGAATTGGCGTATTCGTTGGCAAACCGTGAACAACCTGATCATTAACGCTCGTCAAAATCGACGACGGACAACCATATAACCCCAAAAATCCTGGAACAGCGCCGTGATCTCTGATAAATTCTTCCGCCAATTTGTCTAAATGCAAAGTCGTCACGCCAGGCTTGATTTCTCTCGCAATCATTCCCAATGTTTTTGAAACCAACAACGCACTTTCGCGCATTAATTCAATTTCTTCTCTGGTTTTCTGGATAATCATATTTCAAAATTTGATTTGCAAAAGTACACATTTTTTTTAAATTTTTTTTGAAGCCAATCCTGCTTTCTGCTACAAGTCCTCAGCCAGAAAGCTTTTTTTCTAAGCAGTAAAAGGAGCTTCCTTTGGTCGCTCTTTTCCTGCAAGAAAAAATAGCTTTCCGGCTTCCGGGCTTTCCGCGACAAATGAAATTCACTGAACTCCACTAAAAAATAAAAATCAGGTGAAGTAATCTGGGCTAGGGCATTTCGGTTAAAACAAAATTTGTGTTTTTTCAAGAAATAATCAGTTAAAACAAATTTGGTTCCAGCTTGCTGCATAAAATTTGGCTAAAGCCGAATATAGAAAACCTTTTTGTGAATGGGCTAAAGCCTCATTCCTATTCATGACAATATTCATGAAGATAGGATTGTGAACAAAAAAACAATTCCTATTCATGACAATATTTCGAAAATAGGATTGTGAACAAAAAAACAATTCCTATTCATGACAATATTTCGAAAAATAGGATTGTGAAAAAAAAAATCAATTCCAATTAGACGAATAGGAACGGGCTTTAGCCCGTTCTCAAATCAAGATCATAGAAATCGGCTTTAGCCAAATTTTAAATTTCACAATAAAAATCACGTCAGAATTTTAAAAAAAAATGCCTGTCAAGAAGAAATCCCAACAGGCAAATTATATTTTAAAAATCAAGAAACTTATAACAATGAATGTCTCGACATTGCTTCTGGTTTTTCAACTCCCATTAATGCTAAAATTGTTGGAGCAATATCTCCAAGAACGCCGTCATTCACGTGCTTCAATTCTTTATCCACCAAAATAATGGGCACCGGATTTGTCGTATGTGCCGTATTTGGGCTTCCGTCTGGATTAATCATGGTTTCACAGTTTCCGTGATCCGCAATTACGATGGTTGTATATCCGTGTTCTAAAGCCGTTGTGATTACTTTTTCTGCACATTTGTCAACTGCTTCACATGCTTTGATTGCCGCTTCCATAACTCCGGTATGTCCAACCATGTCTCCGTTTGCGAAATTTAAGCACACAAAATCAACTTCTTCTTTTTCCAATTCTGGAACCAAAGCATCGGCTAATTCAAAAGCGCTCATTTCTGGCTGTAAATCGTATGTTGCTACTTTTGGAGAATTTTTCAAGATTCTGCTTTCGCCCACAAATTCTTTTTCTCTTCCGCCAGAAAAGAAAAATGTCACGTGTGGATATTTCTCGGTTTCCGCAATTCTGATTTGTTTCTTTCCGTTTTTTTCTAAAACTTCTCCAAGAGTTTCCGTGATATTGTCTTTGTCATACACCACGTGCATTCCCGTAAAACTATCATCATAATTTGTCATTGTCACATAGTACAAATTCAGTTTATGCATGTTTTGCTCGTGACAATCAAACTGAGTTAAAACTTCGGTCAATTGTCTGCCGCGATCGGTTCTAAAATTGAAGAAAATCACCACGTCATCGTTTTCGATAATTGCAGTTGGCTCGTCGTTTTCATTAGTTACAACCAACGGATCGATAAATTCGTCGGTAATATTTTTTTCATAGCTCGCGTGTAAACTTGAAATCACATCTTTTGTTGGAGTTCCAGTTCCGTGAACCAATAAATCGTATGCTTTTTTGACTCTTTCCCAACGTTTATCACGATCCATCGCATAATATCTTCCAACAACCGAAGCCAATTTTGCCTTCTTGTTTTCCAAATGTTTTTGCAATTCAGAGATAAAGAAGATTCCAGATTTTGGATCAACATCGCGTCCATCCGTGAAAGCGTGAATAAATACTTTGTCTAAACCAGCTTCTTCGGTTGCGTCAACCAAACCTTTTAAATGCTGGATGTGTGAGTGAACGCCTCCGTCAGAAACCAATCCTAAAAGGTGAATTTTTTTATTATTTTCTTTGGCGTACGCAAATGCTTCAACCAGTGCCTTTTCGTGTTGCAATGTTTTATCTTCAACGGCCAAATTGATTTTTACCAAATCTTGATAAATAATTCTTCCGGCGCCAAGATTCATGTGTCCCACTTCAGAATTTCCCATTTGTCCTTCTGGAAGTCCAACGTTCAATCCATCAGTTCGAAGCGATGCGTTGGCATATTTTGTATATAAACTGTCAATAAATGGGGTATTGGCATTGTCAACTGCAGAAACCTTTGGGTCTGGAGATTTTCCCCAGCCGTCCAAAATCATTAGGATTACTTTCTTGTTCATCTAAAATTTATTTTTAATCGTATTGTAGTCTATAAAATATCTGATGCTTATAGAAAAGATATTATTTAAGTTGTTCTCAAAAAGGTTTTTAAAATTTCTGCCAAGTCGGTTGTCGATTTCAGTTCGAGAATCTGTGGCATTGTTTCGGTAAAGCACTGAAATCTGGCTTCCCGGCGCAAACCACCACGAATAAGAAAGGTCGAAATTCCAAGTGCTGAAATTTGAATTTTTATTCTCTGTAAAGGTACTATTTGGCGTTAAGTTTCCGTCGCTTTCCAATGTTAAAAATTGGTTATTTTCGGCATATGACCAATAATGTCTTGCGGCGAGATTAAAAGTCATCTTTGGGTTTAGAGAATATTTTAAAGACAATTCGTTTGTGAGTGTTTTTCGATCACGTTCGGCAAAAATAATGTCGTCTCCGTCAAAATCGACCCAGCCGATGTCGGCGTGTTGCGTATTGGTTAAGAAACTATATTGGGCTAAAAATTTATTGCTAAAGCGATAGCGTGGCGCAATTGTCAGCCCATAATATATTCTGTTTTTTTGCTCAGTAACAGTAACTTCGGGTGTAATGTCAATAGCAAATTTTCTATTGTAATTTGTTGAAATATAAATTTCGGCATCAAAATTTTTTGGAATTTTAACGAATCTTCCGGCAACTCTTGATTCATAAAAATCATAAGTTTCAAAGGGATTAATGTAAAGGGAAGCCCCGATATAATCATTTTTTCGGGTATTCGATGCCAAGTCAAAATTCAGTTGGCCTTGTTGAATGCGACCTGTTTCGTTGTGAAATTCGACATAGTTGTTCAGGTTGATTCTAAAAGTATTGAACGTTTTATTTGGATTTAAAATTCGATAGCTTGTATTTGTATAAATTCCGTGATAATTGTTAATGTAAAGTAATCCCAGATCATTTGAATCATATTCTTTTGAAACATAATTTCCTCCAATATCATAACGCCAATTTCCGCCTTTTTTACCAATCGAAATTGAAGAATTGATACCTTCAAGATTATCGGCATCGCCAAATTCATTGATGTAACTGTATTTAAAATCTCCCGAAAGATTAAAGCGATTGTTTTTTGTGTTTAAATCATAAACCAAGGCCGAAACATTGGCGTCGCGAAACTCACCATTTCTGGTAACATTAGTGTTTACGAAGGCTACCGATGAATTTTGGTTAAATCTTTGGTCAAAAACAACTACGTTATAATTTGCCAATGGTTCGACGACAACCTTTTTTGTATCGCCGGTTTCTGTATTTCGAATCGTTCCAACCGTTTTTTCGGTCACAGCGTTTAAAACTCCAATTCCCAGTCCGCCAGAAGTTCTTCCTGAAACTTTCACGGCATTAATTAAATTTACCGTGGCCGGATTATTGGTTTCTTCAAATTCATTTTCTGGCGAAAGATATAGCGACGGAACGCCACCAATTCTTCGGGTATATAATAAATCTCCTTTGTTAAAAATATCAGTTCCTTCGGTGAAAAAAGGCCTGTTTTCATTGAATTGTTGCTCAAACGGACCTAGATTTAAAACAACATTATCATATTTTGTCTGGCCAAAATCAGGAACTAAAATTGCGTCAAGCGTGAACGAATCGTTGATTCCATATTTTATGTCCATTCCGGCTTTAAAGGTGTGTTCGGTGCCGTTTTCGTTATTTTCAATATAATAAGACGAATAAGGAATGAAGAAAAGGCGTGTGGGAGGTTTTATGTTCTCGATCCCTTCCAGTTGCCCGATTTGTGGCATCAGTGCGCCAACTTTCGTATCAATAATATTCCAAGTATATTTTTGTCTGTCGCGTTTAATTTCTCTGAAAAAATTAATTCCCCAAGTTTGTTTTTCTTCATTTGAAAAGCGCAATGCCGCATACGGAATTTTCATTTCTATGACCCAGCCATATTCTGTTATCGAAACTTCGCTGTCCCAAATGGCGTCCCAAGTAAAATCTTCGTTTCCCTCAGTAGCAAGCGCATCCATTTGAACACCAGCCGCGCTTACAAAAAATCTAAAATCTTGCTGGCCATCGTTAAAACCGTTTATAAAGACTCCAAAATGATCTGCCGTGCCAAAATTATCACGTTGCGTCATCTCTCTTAAAATTGCTTCCGGATTGTTATCATACAGAATAGCAGCAACATAGATGGCATCATTGTTGTATAATACTCGCACGTCAGATTTTTTTTCAGGACTAATTGGTTTTCCATTATCTGGTTCAAACATGATAAAATCTGTGGCAACTGTTGCTGAATTCCAGATTTGTTCATTTATTTTCCCGTCGATTGATATATTTTCTGAAATTGACTTTGTCTGTAAAGTTTTTTTCTGACAAAATCCATCAACACCGAAAAGTAGTGTCAAGGCAAATAAAATCTGGGGAAAGCGTACGTGCATCAGTGTTGTTTTGTAAGACAAAAATAGTCATAAATTGAACATACACAATTAGTTTACAATATATTTGAAATAATGACGTTATATAATTGTTGTATAAACATTACGCAATTACCATTTTTGTTAAATACCACTTTTTAACAGTAACAGAATTTTGATAATAAATTTTTTTTAATACTTTTGGCCACCCCCAAGTCATATTAAACCAAACATTTTCAATGATATACAAGTTTTTACCCGTCTTAATGTTCTTTTTCAGTTCTTTCTCTGTAAACGAAGCAAAACCTACTGAGCCTAAAAAATTAATTGCATCAAACACCGAATCAACTTTCGAAATGAAAGCGGAAAAAATTTACAGCAATTTACATTCAAACAACCTTGCATTGCCAAAAATGGAAAGTTTTCAAAAAGCTTTACAAGGATTTTATGCTTTAAAAGCAAAAGGCACCATTAAAAAAGATATTTTAACTATCGTAGATTTCACGCTTTCTTCTAATACCAAAAGATTGTGGATCATCGATATGGCAACAAACACAGTGCTTTACAACTCATTGGTGGCACACGGAAGAAATACTGGTGAAGAATTTGCAAAAGATTTTTCAAACGTTGGCTCTTCTTTCAAAAGTAGCTTAGGATTTTATGCTACCGGCGAAGTTTACCAAGGAAAACACGGTCTTTCGCTTCGTCTTGACGGCCTTGAAAAAGGAATCAATGACAATGCAAGAAGCAGAGCGGTTGTGGTTCACGGAGCTGATTATGTTGCTGAAGATTTTATAAAAGCACACGGAAGATTAGGCAGAAGCCAAGGATGTCCAGCACTTCCGGTGGGAATTACAAAAGAAATCATCAATGTAATTAAAGACAAATCGTGTCTTTTTATCTACCATCCTTCTACAAATTATACTACAGCAACGAAGTTAATTTCGTAATTGACAATATAAATCGCTGTCTAAATCATAAATATCTGGTCTGAACTGGAGCGTGTTTTTATCGCTCCAGGCAGTCCAATAAAGCTGATAGATGTAAATATCGTTCTTGATTTTTACATTTTGAGTTTTCTCTTTTTTCAGCGTTTCTGTTATTTTTTCTAAATTCCAATTTTCTTTATCATCCAATAAATATTCTGTAAGTTCCAGCGGATTTTGAACTCTCACGCATCCAGAACTTAAAGAACGGTCGGTTTTTTCAAAATATTCTCTGTGGTTTGTGTCGTGCAAATACACAGTATAATCATTCGGAAAAAGAATTTTAACCATCCCAAGAGAATTATAAGTTCCCGGACTCTGAACATATTTATAATTCATCGCTTTTTCTGGTTTCCATTTCCAAACGCTGATTTCATTATTATTGTAATCGTAAATCTTGATGTTTTTTTTGCCTAAATAATTCCTGTTTTTTATTGTTTCCGGAATAATATCTTCTTTTAAAATCGTTGGAGGAACCGTCCAAGTTGGATTAAAAACGGCATAACTCAATTTCGAATTTAGCACCGGAGTTTTTCGTTTGCTAGTTCCCACGATAACATTGTGCGTTCGAATTGTATCATTTTTATCAATCGCGTGAAGTTTAAAATCGGGAATATTGATAATCACGTATTGTTCGCTCATGTCTTTTGGAAACCAGCGCCAGCGTTCTAAATTGGCAATAATCTGTCGTTTTCGTTCTTCTTTTGAAATATTTAAAGCAGTGACTGTGGCTTTTCCAATAATTCCGTCAGAAGCCAAACCGTGTCTTTTTTGGAATTTTTTGACCGCTTTTATAGTTTCTTCATCATAAATTTTGGTCAATGAATCTTTTGGTTTTAAATCTTTCCAATAAATCAATCTTTGTTTTAAACCAATCAGCGATTTATCAGAGTCGTTCGGTTTTAATTTCGTTGCAATTTCAATCTGTTTTAAAGTGTCTTCGGGAAAAGAATTTAAAATAGAAAGCGCTGTTTTTAGCTTTTTATAAACGATGTGTTTTGGCTTAATTTTCTCAAAAATCACTTTTAAAGAATCGCCATTTATAGCATCAGTCAAGTTTTTATTAATGTCAAAAGAAGGCGATTTTAAATCCCAATCATCATACAATTCTCTCGGATTTAACTTTCCGTTGGTCATGTGAGAAATGTATTTTTGCGTGGCAATTGTCAGCGAAATGTCATAACTCACCAATTCTTTTTCGGTCAAATCGTTGATTCTGGATTCAATTTCAGCCAAATCTTTGCCTTGATAATCGTCTGAATTTAAGCCGTCTTCTTCCGATTTTGATAAAATTCTTGTTACCAGAATTCTGTTTTCTGACGAATTCCAGACTGTTTTAAAATTGTTCATTCTATAAAATGAAGTGAGTTCAGAATTTGAAAACGGACTTAAGAGCGTGGAATCAATTGTACGTCTATTTATTTCGGAATTAAATCTTGGCGATGACTTACTAACAAAGGAGATTTCTTTCTCGGGAAAAGAAAATAAAAGCAGTGAAAAGGCGGATATTGAGAAATATTTAAACATTTGAATTATTGCTGAAATTTATAATCGAAATTACTTAAAAATCAGCAAATAATTAATCAGTTTAAGTTAAATTTAATTATACTGAAATTTTGTACATCACAAAATGCTTTCCAATGTCGCCAATGTCAAAAGGTTCGCCGATAATTTGGTAGCCCATTTTTTCATAAAAACGAACGGCAACTTCGCGTGCGTTGAACCAAATCAATTTGCCAGAGCGGGATTTGGCATTTTCTTCAGCGTATTTTACAAGTGATTCTCCAATTCCTTTTTTTTGAAATTTTTCTAAAACAGCCATTCCTCGCAATTGAAATTGTTCTTTTTCTTGAAATAAATCTGAATTTGATTTGAATAAAGAAGCAACTCCGGCCAATTCATCGTCGATAAATAATCCAAAATGACGTGTTGATTCTAAATTATCACCATCAAAATGGCAAGTTTCAATATTTTTTTCGGGTCTTAAAACAGGATGACGCACAGAAAATGTTTCCAAAGCAGGAATTTCTTTAATCAATTGCATAAAAATTTTATTTTTTTTCTTCGTAGAATTTTTGAGATAACAATTTCATAATAAAAAGATTATGTCTAAAATTGTCTTATTTTGCAAAGATCGGCAAAAAAAAGTTGCAATTTTTTTTGAAAAAAGTTTGCAACAAAGAAATCTTTTGACGTATATTTGCACCGTTGAAACGCAGAAGTAGCTCAGTTGGTAGAGCTCCAGCCTTCCAAGCTGGTTGTCGCGAGTTCGAGCCTCGTCTTCTGCTCTTAAGGAAAAACCTCAGTTTAAAAGCTGAGGTTTTTTGTTTTTATACAATTTCCTATTTTGACTTATTGCCACAGATTATAGAATTAAAATGGTTTCAGAAACCGCTAAAATTCTTTAATCTGTGGCAAATTTTATTTTGGAAACATTTACTTCAGAAAACTCAAGTCGCTTCCCGTTTCCAATTCTTCTGGATTTTGATTTTGCTTAAATAATCTTGCAGACAGATCTCCTTTTAAAGTGATTTTATTGCCTTTAACGTCAAGCCAACTTCCTTCGCGAAGCCCAAGAACTGGCAAAGAATTAAACTGGTGAAATTCTTTAATTCTGGTTTCGCGCGTTTCGCCCATATGTTTTGAATTTAAATCGGGATCCAAATAATGAGGATTCAGATTAAACGGAATCATCCCCAAAGTTTGAAAACTCGGCGGATAAATAATTGGCATATCATTAGTGGTTTGCATCGTCAATCCGGTAATGTTGCTTCCTGCACTTGTTCCCAGATAAGGCGTTCCGTTTTTTAAAGTTTCGGTCAAAAGCGTCATTAAATTGTAACGATACAATTGTGAAACAAGCAAAAATGTGTTTCCGCCGCCAGTGAAAATAGCTTCCGCATTTTTTATGGCTTCCGTTAGACTTTCGAACTCGTGAATTCCTTTGACAGTAATATTTATTTTGGCAAAAGCCTCGCTTACTTTTGAAGTGTATTCTTCGTGAGAAATACCGCTTGGTCGCGCGTACGGAATAAATAATAACGTTTTTACATTTTTAAAATGAACCAAAAGTTCTGGAAGTAAATATTCTAAATATCCTCCGGTGTGAAGCGTGGAAGTGCTTGCTATGATTAGGTTTTTCATTGAAATATATTTGTGAAGCAAAATTACAAATGATTCTAAGAATTAAACGAATGATTTTGAATACTTTATTATTAACATAAATTTAGTACGTCTTTGGCAATGTTTTTGGAGATACATCAGATATTTTTACGACTTAAACTTACCCCCACAGATTATGCAGCAAAATATGTTGTTTTTAATGGTGCTTTTTACATCATTTTCCATGGTTTCACAAGATATCCATCGAAAAAACTTAAATGGAAAAGTGTCAG
Source organism: Flavobacterium qiangtangense (assembly GCF_042658345.1). Taxonomy (NCBI): domain Bacteria; kingdom Pseudomonadati; phylum Bacteroidota; class Flavobacteriia; order Flavobacteriales; family Flavobacteriaceae; genus Flavobacterium; species Flavobacterium qiangtangense. The sequence continues at coordinate 517,640 of NZ_JBHSQB010000007.1, read as the reverse complement.
CACCAAGTCAATCGCTTGAAGGAATTTATGTTTTAAATTTGACTTCAAAGAAAGAAACAGTTACAAAAGAGGGCGGTTATTTTACGATTTCTTCAAAGGTTGGCGACTCATTGATGTTTTCTTCAATTCAATTTAAAGGGAAAATTGTGAGTATCGAAGAACAAGATTTGAATGAAGATTTGTTTCAAGTTAAATTGGAAACGATGATTAATCAGCTCGACGAAGTTATGGTTGTAAAATATAAAAGTTTAAATGCCTATGACCTGGGAATCATTCCGAGACCCGCAAAAGTTTACACGCCTGCCGAGCGAAAATTAAGAACGGCAACTGGTGTCGATGCACAAGTGGGTTTAAATTCTTCGTTTACACTCGATCCGCTTTTCAATCTCCTTTCTGGAAGAAGTGCCATGCTTGAAAAAGAAGTTCAAATTGAGAAAAAAGAGCGTTGGATTGATCAAATTGAAAATATTTATTCAGAAGATTATATTGTTAAAAAATTAAAAATACCTGCAGAACATATCAAAGGTTTTCAATACTTTGCAGTAGAAAATATAAGATTTACTAATGCAATTGGAGCAAAAGACAAATCGATGGCTCGTTTCTTACTCGGAGAATTGGCCAAAAAATACAATCAAATTTTAGAAGATGAAAAATAATTACCTACTTATCGTTTTATTCTTAATATCAACCTTTTCATTTTCTCAGAGTAAGGAAAAATTGATCAAAGGTAGAATTACTTCTGGACCAGTAACCGTGGAAAATGTAGAAGTTATCAACGTTGCAAACCAAAAAGTGGTGATGACAAACGCAAAAGGAGAATTTGAAATTTGGGCGAAAACCAACGATTTGCTATTGTTTTCAAATTCAAATTATGAAGATTCAAGAAAAAGACTTTGGGAATCAGAATATAAAGCTGGTAAAATTGAGATAAAAATCGTGCCGATTGTAACGCAATTAGAAGAAGTCGTTGTTACACAAACCGACGAAATTGGTAATGAATATAAGGCAGCCAAACAATACACTCCCGCAGAAAGGAAATTAGAAACTGGCGCTACAATGGTTCGTCAAATTCAAGGAATCGGAATCAGCAATGACGCTATAATCAACGCGATTTCTGGTAAAACAAAAATGATGAAAAAAGAAGTGGCTGTAGAAAAAAAGGAAGCGGCTTTAATCAGAATAGAAGAACTTTTTGATGACGAATATTTTACAGATCAACTGAAAATCCAAAAAGATTATGTTGACGGATTTAAATATTACGTAGTGAATGATGAAGAATTTTTAAATACTTTGAAATCAGAAAATAAGCGCGCTTTAGATAAAATATTTTTTCATTTAGCAGCCGAATATAAAGAGGTTTTGGCTGGTGAAAAGTAAGGTTTTCAAAAATATATTTTTTAAATCTAGCTAATGAGTAAAAAAATACTTCTTGCTTTTTTATTTTTATTTCAGATTTCTTTCAGTCAAGAAAAACTAATTCACGGGAAAATCAGCGCCGAAGGAAATTATGTTGAAGGTATAAATATCGTGAATCTAGTTAATGAAAAATCAGCTGTTTCTGATAAAAACGGAGATTTTTATATTTTGGCTAAAGCCGAAGATTTACTCGTTATTTCAGCCATAAATTTTGAATACAAAAGAAAATTAATATCTGAATCAGATTTAGATTCAGAAATTATAAAAATCGAAATGACACCAAAAGTTGGTCAAATTGATGAAGTTGTAATCACGAAATATAAAAATATCAACGCGGTAGATTTAGGGATTTTAAACAAACCTGCAAAACAATATACGCCAGCAGAACGCAAAGTAAAAACAGCAACCGACTTAAATTTAAAACTAGGATTTGGCGTTGCATTCAGTTTAGATCCAATTATAAATGCAATTTCTGGAAGAACAAATTTGCTAAAACAGAATCTTTCGATTGAACGAAAAGAACGTCTTTTGGAACATTTAAATTCATTGTTTTCGGAAGAATATTTTTTAGAAACTTTAAAAATTCCTTCAGAAAAAGTATTGGCATTTCAATATTTTGCGATTGAGGATTTGTCATTAATCAACGCAATTGAAATGAAAAACAAAACACTTTCTTCACTCAGATTAATACAGCTTTCAGAAATTTACAAAGAATTACAAGCCGATGAAAAATAAATTAATCTTACTTTTTTTATTCGTTATCCAAATTTCTTTTGCGCAAGAAAAGCTCATTCACGTGAGAATTTCTGCTGGAGGAAATAGCGTTGAAGGTATTAATGTTGTCAATTTGGTCAACGAAAAATCTGCGGTTTCTGATTACAACGGCGAATTTTATATTTTCGCTAAAGCCGAAGATTTACTTGTTTTTTCTGCTATAAATTTTGAATACAAAAGAAAAATTATCGACGAATCTGATTTGAATTTGAAAATTATCGAAATAGAAATGGTTCCAAAAACCAATCAAATCGACGAAGTTGTCATCGAAAAATACAATATGAACGCGGTGGAATTAGGTATTTTGTCTAAGCCTGCAAAAGTGTACACACCAGCCGAGCGAAAAGTGCGAGCTGCGACTACCGGACTTTTAGATCCATTATTAAATTTAATTTCAGGAAGAACAAAAGACTTAAAATCAAACGTTGAAGTTGAACGGAAAATTTTCAATTTAGAAAAATTAGAAGATTTATATGAAGACGAATATTTTGTCAAAACATTGAAAATTCCTGCTGAAAATGTATCGGGATTTAAATATTTTGCAGTCGAAAATAATGAATTGGCGCAAGCCATCAAGGCAAAAAATAAAACGCTCACCGATTTTCTTTTGGTACAAATTTCAGAAAAATATAAAGCACAACAATTAGAAGAAAAACAATAAAATTTCAATCAAGTTTTTTAGATTTTTAAATTTCTGAATGACAAATCTATGCCTAAATCGTTACAGATTAATTACTTTTACAAAATGAAAAAGATAATTAAAGTTGCCTTAATTTTTGTGCTTTTCTTGAGTTTAACCTCAATGACAGTTCACAAATTTTATGTTTCGGTAAACCAAATTGACTTTGTTCCAAAGAAAAAAGCGCTCGAAATCACCTCTCGAATTTTCATCGACGATTTAGATTTGGCCTTGGAAAAAAAGTTTAAAAAGAAAGTGTATCTCGCTACTTCCAGAGAAATTTCTGATTCAAAAGAATTGCTCCAAAAATATTTCGACGAAAAGTTTTCCATCAAGGTAAACGGTCAGCAAAAACAAATTAATTTCCTTGGAAAAGAGGTGGAAGAAAACGTTTTGATTTGTTATTTCAACGTAAAAGATGTTTCGAAAGTTGCTTCCTTAGAAATAAAAAACACCGTTTTGATGGAACTTTATGAGCAGCAACATATTTTTCACACCACTATTTTAGGCCAAAAACAAAGCGTTTTGCTCACCAACGGAAACACGGTTGGTGTGTTAAAGTATTAGCAAATTTTTCTGCTTTAACTCAAATTGAGTATTTTTCAACTTTAAAGAACAAATCATCAATGAAAAGAATATTTTGTCTTCTCGCAATTCTTCCGATTTCGCTTTTGGCACAGGAAACAAAAACTGCTGAAAAGAAGCGCGAACCAGGAAAATACGATACCAATAAGTTTAGCCAGATGTATGATCTTTTGGCAACTCCAAATATGTTTAGAACGGCTTCTGGTGCGCCCGGATCAGCTTATTACCAGCAACAAGCCGATTACAAAATGGACATCGAGCTGGACGATAAAAACACAAAAGTTTACGGAAACGAAACGATTACATACCATAATAATGCTCCGGAAAGCTTGGACTATCTTTGGATTCAATTGGACCAAAATCAAAATGCGAGAGATTCAAAATCGCCATTGATTGAAAATCAAAAAATGGATCCAGCGTTGACTCCTGGTGGTTTTTCAAAGAAATTTATGGAGGAAGATTTTGACGGAGGTTTCCACATCGAATATGTAAATGACGCGAAGGGAAAGCCGATGAAATACGTCATTAATCAAACGATGATGCGCATTGATTTGCCAATGCCTTTAAAATCAAAGGAGAAAATAGAAATCAACATAAAATGGTGGTATTTAATCAATAATTATCGAGTTGATGGCGGTCGTTCAGGGTATGAACATTTTGATTCTGACGGAAATAATTTGTACGTTTTGGCTCAGTTTTATCCAAGAATGGCAGTTTATAATGATGTTGAAGGTTGGCAAAATATGCAATTTTGGGGAGCCGGAGAATTTGCGCTTCCGTTCGGAAATTTTGATGTGAATATAACCGTTCCGGCAGATCATATTTTAGAAGCTACCGGAGATTTGTTGAACAGAAAAGAAGTTTTTACGGCAGAACAATTTAAAAGATATCAGTTGGCCGAAAAAACGTATGACAAGCCAGTTGTCGTGGTAACGCAAGCCGAAGCAGAACAAGCTTCAAAAAGTTTTTCAGACAAGAAAAAAACGTGGAAATTCAGTGCAAAAAATGTGCGTGATTTTGGAATTTCTACTTCACGAAAATTTATTTATGATGCGATGGCGGTGAAACTTTCTGAGAAATCAGTGATGGCAATTTCGCTTTATCCGCCAGAATCAAATCCGCTTTGGGGCGATTTATCGACGAAAACTGTGGCGCATACTTTAAGAAGTTATTCATCGCACACTTTTGATTATCCTTATCCAAAAGCGATTTCAATTTCTGCCGAAGATCAAGGAATGGAATATCCGATGATTTGCTGGAATTATGGACGTCCCGATGAAAAAGGTTTTGTGAGCGACCGAATTAAATATGGAATGCAAAGCGTGATTATTCACGAAGTGGGACACAATTTCTTCCCGATGATTGTGAATTCTGACGAACGCCAATGGAGCTGGATGGACGAAGGTTTGAACACATTTTTGCAATATTTGGCTGAAAAAGAGATGGATCCAAATTATCCTTCACAACGCGGTCCGGCAAAAAATATCGTTCCTTATATGAGCGGTGACCAAAATTTCTTGGAACCAATTATGTCAAATTCAGAAGGGATTCACCAATTTGGAGCCAATGCTTATGCAAAACCGGCAACAGGTTTGAACATTTTGAGAGAAACAATTATGGGCAAAGATTTGTTCGATTATGCTTTCAAAACTTATGCAAATCGCTGGAAATTTAAGCATCCAACGCCAGATGATTTTTTCAGAACGATGGAAGATGCGTCGGCAGTTGACTTAGATTGGTTTTGGAGAGGTTGGTTTTTCTCGACAGAATATGTTGACTTGGGAATCAAGGAAGTAAAACAATATTATGTTTCTGAAACGGCTCCGAAGGAAGCAAAAGAAGTGGCCATCAGAAGAGGTCGTTTCAATCAAGAAAAAGGTCCGTTTGTGTATTTTGTTTCTTCAGATTCAAAAGATTTGGATAAAAAATCTCAAAAATACTTGGAAGTTGCTGACGTAAAAATCTTGAATGATTTTATCCAAGAAAAATATACTTCGGAAGAAAGAAGCAAATTGAAATCTCCAAAATATTTTTATGAAGTGACGTTTGACAAGCTTGGAGAAATGTTGATGCCAATTTTAGTCGAACTGACTTTTGAAGATGGAACCACTGAATTTCATAATTTTCCGGTTCAAATCTGGAGAAAAGGAAATGCAACTGCAACACGAATTTTTGCTACGGATAAAAAAGTTTCGAAGATTGTTCTGGACCCAAAATTAGAAACAGCCGATATCGACGTAACCAATAATGCGTGGCCAAAAGTGGAAGTAAAATCTAAATTTGACCAGTTTGGCGGTTAAGTTAAAATCATATTAAAATCGGTTCTCAAAATCATAAGTAAAAACTGCGACTGATTTTTTGCCGTATCTTTGTTTAAAATTCAATGTTATGTTTGGAATAGGAGGATCAGAATTATTTTTAATCATAGTGATCGCTGTGATGCTTTTTGGGGCTGATAAAATCCCCGAAGTAGCGCGCGGACTTGGGAAAGGTATTCAGCAATTAAAAAATGCTACTGACGATATTAAAGGTGAAATTCAAAAAACGGCTACCGAAAATGGTTTTGATCAAAATTCGTTAACCGGAGGACTTTCTGACGAAGTTGCAAAAGTGAAGGAAAACTTCGCTAAAATTATGGAAAACTCAAACGATCCAAGCTTTGGACTCGATAAAATCAAGGAAGATCTGGGTTCTGAAATCGAAAAAGTAAAAGAAGATATTGAAACTTTAGAAGGTCCGATAAAAAGGCAAGACAGGTAGATGGAAACATTATTGGAACTCGACAAAAATTTATTTATATTTCTCAATAGCCTTGGATCTGAAAGATTCGACGGCTTTTGGCTTTTTATAACGAAACAAATTAATTGGATTCCGATATTTCTAATCATCATGTATTTGGTTTTCAAACATCTTGGCTGGAGACATGCTTTGATGATAATCTTGGTTATGGCGCTTTTAATTGCCCTGACAGATCAAACGACCAATTTATTTAAAAACTATTTTCAGCGACTTCGCCCGGTGAATAACACTGATTTAGATAATGTGATTCACTTTGTGCACAAGCGATCTTCGTTTAGTTTTATTTCAGGTCACGCTTCAAATTCGATGGCAGCAGCTTTCTTTTTATACAAAGTTTTAAAGCCTTACTTGAAATATATGGGATTCATTTTTCTTTGGCCGTTAGTTTTTGCTTACAGCCGAATTTACTTGGGATTGCATTATCCAGGAGACATTTTAGCTGGTTATATTTGGGGGATTTTAATGGCTCTGTTAATGATGAAATTATATACTTTCCTTCGAGATAAATATTTCCCAGAAAAAGAAGAAGTCGATCATCCAACAAATGATGCGCCTTTAGAAATGTAAAAAAATAAGGAGAACGGTTTTAAAACTGTTCTCCTTTTTTTTATTGGTTTCATTCATCTAACTTTAAAAGTTTCCCTTTTGAAAATTTCCATGATCTTTGCGGAGGCAAGTCAAATTCACCGCCACAATATTTTTCACATTCATTAAATATTTTTTTGATTTCAATAATTCCATCAAGGTTTTCAAAAGGTGATGAAAAAAATACTTTCTTGCCCATATAATATAAAATTCCTTTGCAAGTAGAATTATCATACGGCTTTGCATTGTATATAAAAACTAAAGTGTCATTTGGTTCATTTTCAGTTATAATTGTTCCAAAGTCGATTAAAAAACTATCTTCTTTATAAATACTAAAAGCAACATTTTTTTTATTTAGTTCATCAATTTTTTTTATAAAATCCGTGAGTTCACTCTTTAAATCAGCATTTGTAATTTCATAAGTGCTCAAGTCTTCTTGCTCAATTTTCTCGCTTCTTTTTTGGCAAGAAATAAAGAGAATGTTTAAGACTAATAACTTAATTACATATTTCATTTTTACAAAACTCTACTAACCGTCAAACCATCACGAATAGGCAACAAAACCGTTTCAACCCTTGAATCTTCTTTCAGTTTTTTATTATATTCCAATAAAACATTGGTACTTAAATCTCTTGGGTCTGGCTTGTCTAAAACTTTTCCGCTCCATAAAACATTGTCCGAAAGAATAATCCCGCCTTTGTTCATCACCGGCAAAATCATTTCCCAATAATTCAAATAATTGTCTTTATCAGCATCAATAAAAACCAAATCATATTTTTTATTTAGAGCTGGAATTATCTCCAAAGCATCGCCCAGATGTTGCGAAATCTGACCTTTCCATTGTGATAAATCAAAGTATTTTTTCTGAATATCAAACAGTTCTTCGTTGATATCAATTGTGTCGATAGAACCATTTTCCTGCATTCCTTCGGCCAAACACAAAGTCGCATAACCAGTGTAAGTTCCAATTTCAAGAATATTTATTGGACGAATTAATTTGGAAAGCATACTTAAAACGCGTCCTTGAAAATGCCCGCTCAACATTCTGGGTTGCATAATTTTTTGATACGTTTCTCTGTGAAGTGAAGCCAAAAGCGTTGGCTCGTCTTCAGAGTGTCTTTCTACGTAAAGTTCTAATTCGGGAGATATAAAGTGCATTGTAATTGATTTTTAGCAAAATTATAAAATAGTAGCAACTCTCAATACTAATATCTAACTTTGCAGCATGCAAATTGAGAAAAAAGACATCAGGGCATTATCAAAAGACCAACTTCGGGATTTTTTTGTTTCTAACGGAGACAAAGCTTTTCGCGGAAATCAGGTCTATGAATGGCTTTGGAGTAAAGGAGCGCACAAATTTGACGACATGACAAATGTGGCCAAACCAACGCGCCAAATGTTAGAGGAAAATTTTGTCATCAATCACATCAAGGTTGATACGATGCAAAGAAGTGAGGACGGAACCGTGAAAAATGCCGTTCGTCTTCATGACGGATTGGTTGTAGAATCGGTGTTGATTCCTACAGATACGCGCACAACAGCTTGCGTTTCAAGCCAAGTGGGTTGCAGTTTAGATTGTAATTTTTGTGCCACGGCAAGATTAAAAAGAATGCGAAATCTTGGTCCTGATGAAATTTATGACCAAGTCGTGGCAATTGACAAAGAAAGCCGTTTGTATTACAATCATCCGCTTTCAAATATCGTGTTCATGGGAATGGGCGAGCCGTTGATGAATTACAACAACGTCTTGAAAGCCATCGAAATGATTACTTCCACAGAAGGTTTGGGCATGTCGCCAAAACGAATCATGGTTTCCACTTCTGGAGTTCCAAAGATGATTAAAAAACTGGCTGACGACGAAGTGAAATTCAAATTGGCGGTTTCTTTGCATTCTGCAATTGATGAAATTCGCGCCAGAATCATGCCTTTTAGCAAAAACTTTCCGTTGGCAGATTTGCGTGAAGCTTTAGAATATTGGTATAGAAAAACCAAAAGCAAAGTGTCATACGAATATGTGGTTTGGAAAGGAATCAATGATAACAAGGCTTCGGTCGATGCATTGGTTAAATTCTGCAAATATGTGCCTTGCAAAGTGAACTTGATTGAATACAATCCAATTGACGATGGTGAATTCCAGCAAGCTTCAGAAGAATCAATCAATGAATATATTAAAGCATTAGAAGCCACAGGAATCGTAGTAAAAGTTCGCCGTAGCCGTGGAAAAGACATAGACGCCGCATGCGGACAATTAGCAAATAAAGAAGCGTAGAAATTAATATCCAATCCCTGCTAGGGTTTAAAACCCTAGCAGGGTTTTTATTTATATAGAATCTTTTAAATATTTCAATCTTTAAATTTTCAATCAGAAGCCGTATATTTGCTTCCAATGAAAATCACCGAGCAAATAAAACAGCCAATTCTTGCCGAAATGGAACTTTTTGAAAAGAAGTTTCACGAAGCGATGTCTTCAAAAGTGGCTTTGCTCAACAGAATTACCTATTATATCGTTAACAGAAAAGGAAAACAAATGCGTCCCATGTTTGTTTTTCTGACTGCAAAAATGGTTTCAGAAGGAATCGTAAACGAAAGAACGTATCGTGGCGCTTCGGTGATAGAACTGATTCACACAGCAACTTTAGTTCACGACGACGTTGTGGATGACAGCAACCGCAGACGCGGATTTTTCTCGATAAACGCACTTTGGAAAAATAAAATCGCAGTTCTCGTTGGAGATTATTTGTTATCCAAAGGATTGCTTCTTTCCATCGACAATGGCGATTTTGATTTGCTGAAAATTATTTCTGTTGCCGTTCGAGAAATGAGCGAAGGAGAATTGCTCCAAATTGAAAAAGCAAGGCGATTAGATATTACAGAAGATGTTTATTACGAAATCATCCGTCAAAAAACAGCAACTTTAATCGCGGCTTGTTGTTCACTCGGAGCTTGTTCCGTAAATCCAGAAAATACTGTAGTAGTAGAAAAAATGCGCAAATTCGGAGAATTAATCGGGATGGCTTTTCAGATAAAAGACGACCTTTTTGATTATACAGATGATGCCATCGGAAAGCCAACCGGCATTGACATCAAAGAACAAAAGATGACGCTTCCGTTGATTTATGTCTTAAATCATTGCACTCCAAAAGAAAAAAAGTGGGTAATAAATTCCATCAAAAACCATAATAAAGATAAAAAGCGCGTCAAAGAAGTCATTGCTTTTGTAAAAAACAACAACGGACTTTCTTACGCAGAACAAAAAATGGTCGAATTCCAGCAGGAAGCTTTGCTGTTGATTCAAGATTTTCCAGATTCTCCTTATAAAGACGCACTTACTTTGATGGTTAATTATGTTATTGAAAGAAAAAAATAGATTTTTATTTCAAAATTTGTTTATTGTAAATACCTGTATATTAGGTTTTTGAGTTTCTATTTTTCACTATCTAATTATCTGTTTTCAAAATTTTCTAATTTTTTTTCACGCCTCGTGCAACCATTTTCAATCGACAATCGTCTATGCTAATAGAACACTGATTGAAACATTCAAACGAGTCATAAATCATCAATCTGAAATCAAACATTTATTGTGAAAGTAATCGCATTACATCAAGAAGAAAGAGAAATAATCAGCCAGGCTGTCGAGAATAATCGACACGCACAGCAGAAAATTTATTCCTCTCATGCTCCAAAAATGTTGAGCGTTTGCAGGCAATACATTAAAGATTTGCACCAAGCCGAAGATGTTATGATTACCGCTTTTATGAAAGTTTTTTCAAATCTGAAAAATTTTGAGCACAAAGGAAGTTTTGAAGGTTGGATAAGAAGAATTATGGTGAACGAATGCATTTCCTTTATCAGAGTTCAGAAAAAAGTAAAGTATATCGAAGACGAAAATTACTTCGAAGAAACTTTTAATAATACCGATAGTCAATTTAATGTAGAAGATATTCAGTTTTTAATTGATGGTTTGCCAGACGGATACAGAATGGTTTTTAACCTTTATGCCATCGAAGGATTCAAGCACCAAGAAATTGCAAAGATGCTCGGAATTAATGAAGGAACATCAAAATCGCAATTGTCACACGCTCGAAAAATGTTGCAGGAACAAATTAACAAGTTAAAGAATTTTCAAAATGGAACCGAATAAATTAGAAAATAGCTTTAGAGAACAGCTGAACAAAAGAGAAATTCGGCCGTCAGAAATGGCTTGGGATCGATTAGACGCCATGCTTTCGATTGCCGAAAATAAAAAACCTAAAAAAAGAACGTGGATGTATATCGCCGCCAGTTTTTTAGGATTTATCCTGATTGGTTCCTTATTTTTCAGCCAGTCAGAAACAGAAATCAAGACAAATAACGCAGTTGTCGTTCAAGAAAATACAGAAAGCCAATCAGAAAATACAAGCCAAAAAGAATCATCGCCAGTTTCATCATCAACAATTACGGCAGTTAAGCCAAACCAAAATGCGATTGCTTCGGTAACAACTTCTTCGAAAAAAGGATCCAACGCTTCAAAAGAAAACTCATCAATTTCTCAAAAAGGCACAGAAGAAGTTCAAATTATTGAAGAAAAAGCGATTTCAGATGTAAAACAAAATAAATACATCGAATCAGAAAGTCTTTTGGCAGAAGCAGAAACAAAATTGCAGTCAGAATCCATCAAATCATCGGTTGCAAAATCAGGTGTGAAAGTAAATTCTAAAAATCTTCTCAATTCAGTCGAAGGCGAATTAGACGATACTTTCAGAGAAAGAGTAGTGCGTTCGATCGGCAAAAATTATGAAACAGTCAAGTCAAGCTTGGCAACCAGAAATCAAGAATAATCAATCAAAAACATTTTAAAATCAACAATTATGCAAAAAATTATTTTTTACGCAGTGGCAATGCTATGTCTTTTTGCAAGCAAAGTCTTTGCACAGGAAACCTTTGAAACTCGAGCAAAAGCAATCGCTCAGAATATTGAAACGGTCACAAAAGAAGAAAAAGACGCACTAAAATCTGAGGTCGAAGCGGTCAATAAACAATTAGACAATGGCGAAATAACTCAGGAACAAGCCGATGCAAGAAAGGAAGCTTATGCTACAATAAGAGCAAATAATATCGAAACAAAAGTAGCTGCAGAAGAAGCAAAATTGACAGCTTTGGTCAAAGAAAAAGTAGATGGAAAAGTAAGTTCTGGACATGAATCAACTCAGTTTGGCATCTTTTGGAAATCAAATACTACAAAATCTGACGCTGACAAACAAAAACAAGATTCTATTTATAGAACCAGATCAGACCGCAGAACAACCTCTCAATTGGTATTCGCAACCGGATTTAACAATACAATTAACGAAGGCGATTTAGGAACTTTAAACGATTCTGATTTCAAATTTAATAAATCACAATTTTATGAATGGGGAATAACTTTTAATTCTCGATTGGCTAAAAACAGCAATTTGCTTCACGCAAAATACGGACTTTCATTAATGTACAACAATCTTCGTGCGACAGACAACAGAAGTTTTGTGGTAAATGGCGACCAGACAGAATTAGTTGAAAATCCCATCCATTTAAAAGAATCCCGATTCAGAAATGTGTATCTCGTGTTGCCGTTGCACTTAGAATTTGACTTTACAAAAAAGAAAATCGATGGAGATAAAGTGTATTTCCGAAGCCATGAAAGCTTCCGTTTTGGAATCGGTGGTTACGCCGGAGTGAACGTGAAATCAAAGCAAATTCTTCGTTATGAAGTTGATGATCGCGAAGTGAAAGAAAGAACAAAAGGTGATTTTAATGTCAATAATTTCGTGTACGGATTGAGCGCTTACGTCGGTTATGGACAAATGAGTCTTTATGCAAAATACGATTTAAGCCCGTTATTTAAAGACAATGTTGTTGATCAAAACAATGTTTCTCTTGGTCTTCGATTCGATTTAAATTAGAATTTTTAGAGTTTGTTACGTTAGTTAAAAATGCTTTTCGAGTAAAATTGAAAAGCATTTTTTTTCTTTTTGAACCAAATCGACAGTGTTTTTTTGCCAACCATTTTCCCGCTGTCTGCACTAGCTTTTTCCCTTTCCGAACTCCGTTCAAGGGAAAAAGGCTAGTGCCGCCCATCGGGGGTATTAGAGAAACTTTCCGCATTTTTGTAAGCATCAGAACAACAGCGTGAAGATGCAAACCGACATAAAAAATTCAATAAAAACACGCAAAATCAACATCGGAATAAAACAGCGAGCTTGTCACAAATTCAAGGCATCTTCGTATCTTTGCCCTCCATTAAAATCCAAATAATTTGATTTCTAAGAATACCATCGACAAAGTTTTTGAAACCGCCCGAGTTGAGGAGGTTATCGGCGATTTTGTTCAATTAAAAAGAGCCGGAAGTAATTTTAAAGGCTTGAGCCCTTTTTCTGACGAACGCTCTCCGTCGTTTATGGTTTCTCCGGTGAAACAAATTTGGAAAGATTTTAGTTCTGGAAAAGGAGGGAACTCGATCGCATTTTTGATGGAACACGAACATTTCACTTATCCAGAAGCGATTCGGTATTTGGCCCGAAAATACAATATCGAAATTGAAGAAACTGAGCTTAGCGACGAGCACAAAGCCGAAGCCAACGAACGTGAAAGTATGTATTTGGTTTCTGAATTTGCAAAAAAATATTTCCACAACACTTTATTGAATGATGAAGAAGGCCGGGCGATTGGCTATTCTTATTTCAAAGAAAGAGGATTTACGAACGATACCATCAAGAAATTTGAGCTTGGATATTCGCCAGAATCTTGGGATGCTTTTACCAAAGAAGCACTCGGAAAAGGCTACAAATTAGATTATCTTGATAAAACCGGACTGACAATTGTCAAAGAAGATAAACAATTTGATAGGTTTAAAGGACGCGTAATGTTCCCTATTTCCAGTATGTCTGGAAGGACGTTAGGCTTCGGCGGAAGAATTTTGACCAATGATAAAAAAGCGGCCAAATATTTAAATTCTCCCGAAAGTGATATTTACCACAAGAGTAAAGTTTTATACGGAATATTTCAGGCAAAGCAATCGATCGCCAAATTAGATAATTGTTATTTGGTTGAAGGTTACACTGACGTGATTCAGTTTAGTCAAGCCGGAATTGAAAACGTTGTGGCTTCTTCAGGAACCGCTTTAACGCCAGATCAAATTCATTTGGTAAATCGTTTGACCAAAAATATTACGGTTCTTTTTGACGGAGACGCGGCCGGTTTGCGCGCTTCCATCCGTGGAATCGATTTGATTTTGGAAGAAGGAATGAACGTAAAAGTCTGCACTTTTCCTGATGGAGAAGATCCGGATAGTTTTGCCAAGAAAAATTCCTACGCAGATTTGGTTCACTATTTAGAAAACAATGCCAAGGATTTTATCCAATTTAAAGCTTCTTTGTTAATGGACGAAGCGAAGAACGATCCGGTGAAAAAAGCGGGATTGATTCGGGATATGGTGACAAGTATTTCAAAAATTCCGGATAGAATCCAAAGAGAAATTTATCTTCAGGAAACTTCCAGAATTATGGATATTTCTGAGCAGGTTTTGGTCAATACTTTGGCACAATTGGTTCAAAAAGACATTACGGAAACCGATAAAAAGCAAAAGCAGGAGCAAAAAGTTTTTGACGTAGTTAAAAATGAAAATCCAGAGCAAGCCAGAAAAATTGATATTTTATTTGAATTAGAACGAAAAATCATTGAAATTCTTCTTTTGTATGGACACAAAGAAGATGAATTTGAAGATGTTCTCTTAAAAACAAATGAAGAAGGAGAAATCCACGAAGTTTCTGAAAAAAAGGAATATAAAGTGTACCAAAGAATTTATCTCAGTCTTCAGGAAGATGAGGTGGAATTGGCAAATCCTTTGTTCAGAGATATTTACAACGATTTGATAAATTATTTTCACCAAAATGAAACTTTCAATGCAGAGCATTATCTTATGCATCTTGCGCCAGAATTAGCGCAAGAAGTCACAGATATTTTAATGCAAGAGGAAAGAGATTTGCTCCACAACTGGGAAGGACAGAATATTATCGTCAAGCAAAAAGACCAAACGATCAGCCAATATGTTTCTGAAACAATATTGACGATGAGGTGGTTTTTAGTCGATAGAATTATCGAAGAACTAAAAGGAGAACTTTCTTCAGATCCTGAAGTTGACAATGCAGAAACGTTATCAATGGCAATGGATTATTACAAATTGATCAATTCTTTTTCGTCAAAATTAGGACGAGTAATGTCGCGTTATAGTATCTAAACGATTTCTAAAGTTTTCGCTTTATTTACTAAATCCACAAGATTTGTCACGTTTAATTTGGTAAGTAATCTTAATTTATAAGTACTTACTGTTTTCTCGTTCAAATCAAGAATTTTAGCAATTTCTTTGTTCTTTTTACCGTCGCTCAAATAACGAAGCACTTCGATTTCTCGTGTTGATAATTTTCTGTACAAACGCTCAGACTTGTTTCTTTTTCCAATTAAGGCTAAGTTTTTCTTCACAACATCACTGAAAACAACGCTTCCGTTATTTACTTTTGATAATGCAGAAGCAAGAGTTTCAAGTTTTGCAGTTTTATGAACATAAGCAGAAACGCCTGCTTTTAATGCATTTGGGGCATACATTTGTTCAGAAAGATTTGTGTAAATCACTAATTTGGTAGAAGCGTAGTCTTTAACCATACTTTTAACCAAATTAATACTTGAAAGACCTTCGAGATCTAAGTCTAAAATCACAATATCAACTGCTTTTTTATTCAAGATTTCTTCCAGTGCTTGGAAGTTTTCGGCGTGCCCAACTATGCTTACTTCAGAACTATCTTTGAAATAAGACTTAATTCCATAGTGGACAATTGGGTGGTTATCGGCCAGGCATACTTTAATCATAACTTTGTTTTTTTAAATTTAAATAAATAAATCATAAGTAAATTTAGTTAAAATTTTGACATTAACATAATTTACTTGTGAAAATCATCTTATAGAATGTGGTATTTTACAAACTGGTATAGCATTCATCTTATGCTGATTTACGAAATTTAGTCGTTTATAGATTTTAAAAACTTCTAATTCTCTGTCAGAGAACTCTTTCTCTTCTTTTCCATTTTCAGATTGGGTCATTGCCCACTCAAGTTCGTCATAAGAAGCGCCAAGTTGATCTTCATCGCTTCGGTCATCTCCAAACAAACCATCAGTTGGGGCTGCTTTTAAAATAGAATTCGGAACGCCCATAAAATCAGCTAATTGAAATACTTCAGACTTCATTAAATCTGCAATCGGGCTTATATCAACGCCTCCGTCTCCATATTTTGTGTAAAAACCTACGCCAAAATCTTCAACTTTATTTCCGGTTCCAGCAACAATCAATCCATTTATTCCTCCGTGATAATACAAGGTAGTCATTCTTAAACGAGCTCTTGTGTTTGCTAACGAAAGATTATGTTTAATTTCACTTTCTCCGGCAGGAACCAAACTTTTAAACATTTCAAAAACCGTCGTTAAGTTTGTTTCAACGCTCGAAACATTTGGAAATCTCTTTTTTAATTGCTCAATATGTTCTCTTCCTCTCGAAACGTGGCTTTCGGCTTGATGAATCGGCATTTCCACACAAAGTGTAGGCAAACCAGTTTCTGCACATAAAGTCGAAGTTACCGCAGAATCGACGCCTCCAGAAATCCCAACAACAAAACCATTAACTTTTGCGTTTGTAGCATAATCTTTTAGCCAAGAAACGATATATTTTTTTACAGCATCTGCCCGTAAAGTATTCTTTTTTTGCATCTCAATTTATATTTAAGAAACTTGAAGTGTATATTTGCATCTTTAATTTCTATTATAAAGTTAAAAAAAACATTTCATAATATTAGGTTAAGATTTTAATAGAAAAATTCCAACAAATTTATATGAAGAAATTTACAATTTTGTTATTTTTTGCAACAATTTTCATTGCGTGCGAAAAAAAGGATAAAGTGCAAGAAAAAATTGACGAAATTCCGGTTAAATTAGAAGTTGAGCGCTTTGATAAATTATTTTATGAGACAAATCCAGACGAGCTTCCTGAGTTGAAACAAAAATATCCTTACTTTTTTCCAGAAGGAAATGAAGATGTCGTTTGGACTGATAAAATGAAAGATCCGCTTTTAAAGGAATTACATTCTGAAGTTCAAAAACAATTTGGTGATTTCTCAAACGAACGAAATGACTTGGAAGAATTATTTCGTCACATCAAATTTTATTTTCCAAAAACAACTGTGCCAAAAGTTATCACGTTAATTTCTGAAGTAGATACACAAGCAAAGGCGATTTATGCAGACAGTTTGCTTTTAATTTCTTTGGATACATATTTAGGTAAAGACCATCGCTTTTATGTAGATTTTCCGAATTACCAAAAAATGAGCTTCGAAAAATCTCAAATGCTTCCAGATGTGGTTTCTGATTTTTCAATGCGCGTGATTCCGCCACCAACAGATAGAACGCTTTTATCTCAAATGATTTATTTTGGAAAAGAATTATATCTGAAGGATTTGTTGCTTCCGAATTTATCTGATGATGTAAAAATCGCGTACACGCCAGAGCAAATCGAGTGGTGTAAAGACAATGAAGGTTATGTTTGGAGGTATTTTGTGGATGAAAAATTATTGTATGATTCAGATCCAAAGTTGGGCGGAAGATTTATCAATCCAGCTCCGTTTTCAAAATTTGGATTAGAAATCGACAACGAATCTCCCGGAAGAATCGGAATGTGGATCGGATGGCAAATTGTGCGTTCGTATATGCAAAACAATGACGTATCTTTGCAGCAATTATTGCAAACGGATGCAAAAGAAATTTTCGATAATAGTAAATACAAACCTAAAAAGTAATGTCAAAAAAAATAACTTCCGAAATAAAAATCACTGTTGAATTAGACGATAATCGCGTTCCAGAAAAATTATTTTGGGCTGCGCAAGACGGAGGCGTTGTTCAAGAAGAATCAAAAGCGATGATGCTTTCTTTTTGGGACAGCAACGTTCAAGAAACAATGAGAATCGACCTTTGGACAAAAGATATGCCGGTTGATGAGATGAAAAAATTCTTCCACCAAAGTTTGGTTGCAATGGCTGACACGTTTCAGAGAGCAACAGATGACGAAAAAATGGCGGACACAATGAAAGATTTCTGTGATTATTTTGCAGAAAAAATGGACTTGAAAAAAGCAGAATAATTTTCGCATAAAAATAAAAAATCCCGAATTCAATATTGAGTTCGGGATTTTTTTTATTCTTTTTTAATCAGTGAAATTTTCGATAAAATTAAAAACTATTCAAGTCCTTAAAAACTTCCTGATTTATTTCGTCAATATATTCTAAAACAGCATCTTTTCCAGTTCCTTCGGTGGATGAAGTTACAAAGTAAGGTGGCATTTCTTCCCAGTTATTGGCTAATAATTTTTTTCTGTAAGCAGCAACGTGGGAATCGATTTTGGTTTTGCTGATTTTATCCGCTTTCGTAAAAATAATACAAAACGGAACTTCGTATTCTCCTAAATAAGTAATGAATTCTAAATCAATTGCTTGCGCTTCCAAACGAATGTCAATCAACACAAATGCACAAACCAATTGTTCTCTTTTTTCGAAATAATCAGTAATAAATTTCTGAAAAACTTCTTTAGTTTTCTTCGAAACTCTCGCGTAACCATAACCTGGTAAATCGACCAAAAACCAATTATTATTAATTTTAAAGTGATTGATAAGTTGCGTTTTTCCTGGTCTTCCAGAAGTTTTTGCCAAACTTTTGTGATTGGTCAGCATATTGATCAAAGAGGATTTTCCAACATTTGAGCGTCCAATAAAAGCATATTCTGGCAAACGTTCAGTTGGGCATTTTGCAACTTCTGAATTACTGATGATAAATTCGGCGGTATTGATTTTCATAACGGATATTCGATTTCTGCAAAGGTAGTCAAAAAAAATAACCGCTGATTTCAGAAATTAATTCTTAAATCAGCGGTTTGAAATATTTTATTTTTGGTCTATAAATGTGTTTTCTTAAGCCAGTCGTGCATCAAATTATTAAACTCATCCGGATGTTCCATCATTGCCGCGTGACCGCAATTGTCAATCCAATATAAAGAGGAATTTGGTAATAATTGATCAAATTCTTCTGCAACTTCTGGTGGCGTAACTTTGTCATTTTTTCCCCAAATAATACAAGTAGGAACGTGCATTTTTGGTAAATCTTTCGCCATATTGTGTCGAATTGCGCTCTTTGCAATGGTCAACGTTTTAATTAATTTGATTCTGTCATTTGCCATTTCATAGACTTCATCAACGATTTCCTTTGTAGCAATTTTTGGATCATAAAAAACGGCTTCCGCTTTTTTCTGAATGTAATCATAATCACCACGTCTTGGATAGCTGTCGCCCATCGCGCTTTCATAAAGTCCTGAGCTTCCGGTAATTATCAAACCAAGCATTTTCTCAGGATACATTTTTGTGTGGTACAAACCAATGTGTCCGCCAAGTGAATTTCCTAGTAAAATGACGCGGTCAAAACCTTTATAAGTGATAAAATCCTTTACATATTTCGCAAACGCTTTAACGTTGGTTTTTAATATATTTTGGGTATAAATCGGCAGTTCTGGAATTACCACTTTATATCCGTGTTTTGGAAAATATTCGGCCACACCTCCAAAATTGCTCAATCCGCCCATCAATCCGTGGAGGATAATGATTGGTGTGCCTTCTCCGGCTTCAAAATATTTATATTTTCCTTCTTTTTTTAATTCTTCCATTGGTAGTTTTAGGCATTTCGATCCCCAGAATGTAGGGAACACAAATATATGATTTTATCAATAAAAACGAATTTTTGGTAAGATAAATTACTTTTAAATTTTTGCAAAAACTTGAATAGGCGTAAGGATTTTCATCTCAAAAATTAAATTCTTCACTAAAAATCGATAAAGTTCTATAAATCAGTTATTTTGAATTAAATCATTTGGTTTTTGTTTTCTGAATTGTTTAAAATATATATCAAAATTCATAAATCTCTTGATGATTTTTTTGTAAAACTTAAATTTCGTTAAAATATTGATAATGAAAGGCAAGATGTCGTAAAAGCCAAAATTATTTGATTTGATTCTAAAGTGGTAAAACTTATCAACAAAGTGGTAATTTGTGGTAAATTGTGGTAATTATTTTTCTACATTTGCTATTAATCATTAAAAAACGTAACTAATTGAATACCATCATTGGAACATATGAATGTAAGGTCGATGCTAAAGGGAGAGTGCTTTTGCCAGCTCCTTTGAAGAAGCAATTGACTGATTCTTTGAACGATGGTTTCGTGTTGAAACGTTCGGTTTTTCAGCCTTGTTTAGAATTATATCCAATGGCAGAATGGAATTTAATGATGCAGAAAATCAATAAGTTAAACCGATTTGTGAAGAAAAATAACGATTTCATCAGAAGATTTACGGCTGGTGTAAAAGTGGTTGAAATTGACAATTTGGGACGACTTTTAATTCCGAAGGACTTAGTGACTTTCGGAAATATTTCAAAAGATTTAGTGTTGTCTTCGGCAGTAAATATCGTTGAAATCTGGGATAAAGATTTGTATGAAAAATCAATTTCTGGAGATGATATGGATTTTGCAGATTTGGCGGAAGACGTAATGGGAAATATAAATGACGACGACAATGGAATATCATAATCCGGTTTTGTTAATGGAAACTGTGGATGGTTTGGATATCAAGCCAGACGGAGTTTATGTGGATGTGACTTTTGGCGGTGGCGGTCATTCAAAAGAAATTTTAAAACGATTGGGTCCAAACGGACGATTGTTTGGTTTTGATCAAGATGAAGATGCGTTAGCAAATGCTTTAAACGATGAAAGATTTACATTAATTAATGAAAATTTCAGGTTCATTAAAAGATTTTTGAGATTCCACAATGTGAAAAGCGTTGATGGAATTTTGGCTGATTTGGGTGTTTCTTCACACCAATTTGACGTGGCGGAAAGGGGTTTTTCAACTCGTTTCGATGCGGAATTGGATATGAGAATGAGTCAAAAAAATGACTTGAGTGCTTATAAAGTAGTCAATGAATATGACGAAGCGAATTTGCGTCGTGTATTTTATGACTATGGAGAATTGAAAAATGCGCCGACAATTGCAAGAGTTATTTTGGAAGCCAGAGAAATTGAGGGAATCAGAAATACAGAACAGTTAAAAACGGTTTTGGGAAGATTTCTTCCGGCGCATAAAAGTCATAAGATTTTGGCTCAAATGTATCAAGCCATCCGAATTGAAGTGAACCAAGAAATGGATGTTTTGAAAGAATTTCTAGAACAATCTTTAGAAATTTTGAAACCAGGCGGAAGATTAAGCGTGATTTCATATCATTCTTTAGAAGACCGATTGGTAAAAAGATACATTAAAAACGGAATGTTTGAAGGTGAACCAGAACGTGATTTCTTCGGAAATTTTTCAGTTCCGTTTAAAACTATAGGGAAATTAATTGTTCCAAATGATGCTGAAATCAGAATCAACAACAGAGCAAGAAGTGCAAAATTAAGAATCGCAGAAAAAGTTTAGTATTCAGATTGCAGATTTCAGTTGGCAGACTTCAGAAATCTTAAATCAAAAATCATAGATATGAAAGGTGGAGTTTACAGCATATTAAAAGCAAAGTTTCTAATCAATGATGATGCAGCAAAAAACTGGCAGTTCATCATTTTCTTGATTGTTTTGGCTTTGATAATGATTGCAAATTCACACAATTATGAGCAAAAAACATACAGAATTACAGAATTAGATAAAGAAGTAAAAGAGCTTCGTTCTGAATTTGTGGACAGACGTTCAGAATTAATGAAATTGAAAATGGAGTCGACGATTGCAATAAAAATGGAAGCGAAAATGATTTTTCCATCGTCAGTTCCTCCAAAGAAAATCAAGGTTTTAAAAGAAAAAGAAAAAGGCTTTTTTGAAAAATTATGGCAGTAGAAGAAAAAAATATTTCTTATAGAATTTATCTGGTCGCTTTTGTGATCGTGATAATGGCTGTCGGTATTTTGGTAAAACTGACTAATATTCAGTGGGTTGAAGGTGATTATTACAGAAAAAAAGGTAAAGATAAAACAGTAAAGGAATTTGTAATTCCTGCCAATAAAGGAAATGTTTATTCTGCTGACGGAAGTTTATTGGCAACGTCAATCCCCAATTATACCGTTCGGTTTGACGCGATGGCTCCAAAGAAGGAAGATTTTGACAAAAACATCAAAGCTTTGGCAGATTCGCTTTCGATTTTATTAGAAAAACCAAGTTCTCATTATTATAACGAATTCAGAAAAGCGAGAGCCAACAAAAACAGGTATTTATTGCTTGCAAGAGGTTTGAGCTACACCGAATTTATGCGAATGAAGACGTTTCCGTTGTTCAAATTAGGCCCAAATAAAGGCGGTTTAATTTCGGAACAAAAAACGGTTCGTGAACATCCAATCGGTATGGTGGCCCAAAGAACTATCGGTTATGAAAGACAATATGTTGACGGTGGCGTGGACGGAAAAGGAATCGAGTGGGCGTTTAAAGATTACCTGAACGGAAAAGACGGTAAGGTTTTAAAGCAAAAAATTGCAAAAGGGCAATGGAAACCCATCAGTGATAACAACCAAGTGGAGCCTCAAGACGGTTATGATATTGTATCAACAATTGATGTTTATATCCAAGATATTGCGCATCATGCGTTGCTTAAACAATTGGAATATTACGAAGCAGAACACGGTTGCGTGGTGGTGATGGAAACAAAAACGGGTGAGGTAAAAGCAATTTCAAACTTGGGTATTGGCGCTGACGGAACCTATTCTGAAACTCAAAATTACGCAGTTACAGAATCTCACGAACCAGGTTCGACCTTTAAATTAATCGATTTGATTGCTTTGATTGACGATAATAAAGTGGATACAAGCAAAGTATATGACAGCCACGGTGGTACCGTCGTATATCACAATCGCCGTGTAAATGATTCTAAAAAAGGCGGTTACGGAAAAGTTTCCTTGGCAAGAGGTTTTGAATTGTCATCCAATACAATTATGGCTCAGGCGGTCTATGAAAATTATAAAGACAATCCGAAGCAGTTTGTGGATAGAATTAATGCAATGGGACTAAACAAGCCATTGGGTTTGCCTTTTAAAGGTGAAGGAATTCCCTTTATTCCACAGCCGAAAACAAAAAGATGGAACGGAATTTCACTTCCATGGATGGCTTACGGTTACGGAGTTTCGATGACGCCGTTGCAGACTCTGACAGTTTATAACGCGATTGCAAACAACGGAGAAATGGTAAAACCAATCTTCGTAAAAGAAATTAAAGAGTGGAATAAAACGATTAAAAAGTTCGATAAAGAAGTGATTAATCCAAGAATCTGCTCTGACGAAACGGTTAAAAAAGTCAGAAAAATTTTAGAAAATACAGTAAAAAAGGGAACGGGTTCTAAATTGTATTCCAAAGATTTTTCAATGGCGGGAAAAACCGGAACCGCGCAAGTGGATTATGCCAAAGGAAAACATTCAGATGCAATGTATTACGCATCTTCTTTTGCAGGCTATTTTCCAGCGGATAATCCAAAATATTCTTGTATCGTGATTATTCACAAGCCAAGCAAGAGCAAAGGTTTTTATGGAGGAGATGTTTCCGGGCCGGTTTTCAAAAGAATCGCACAGAAGATTTTTACGGATGTTCCTTCTACGAATGAAATCAAAAATTTAGACAGGAAGAGCAAAATGCAAGAGGCTAATTTTGGAAAATATTCCAACTTGGTTTCTTCAGAAAAAGTTCCGAATGTTCACGGAATGCCGGGAATGGATGCGGTTGCCTTGTTTGAAAACTTAAAGATGAAAGTGAAAGTAATCGGAGTTGGAAAAGTGAAAAAACAATCGATTCAAGCGGGCCAGCCAATTATTAAAAATAACACCATAACATTAGAATTGTCGTGAATATTCTAAAAGACATATTATATAAAGTAGCGATTGAAGCAGTCAAAGGTTCAACGGAAATTGCTGTAAACAACATCGACTTCGATTCAAGAAAGATTGAAGAAAATGACGTTTTTATTGCAATCCGCGGTGCTGTTGCCGACGGTCACGAATTTATTGAAACTGCGATTAACAAAGGCGCAACGGCAATTATCTGCGACACGTTTCCAGAAAATATTGTGGCTGGAGTAACTTACGTTCAAGTAAAAGATACGAATAGAGCTTTGGCTTTTATGGCTTCAAATTTCTACGGAAATCCGTCGTCAAACTTGAAATTGGTTGGAATCACAGGAACAAACGGAAAAACGACAATCGCGTCATTATTGTTCCAATTGTTCAAAAAAGCGGGGTACAAAGTCGGTTTGCTTTCTACTGTAAAAAACGTGGTTGATGATGTGGAATACAAGTCAATGCTTACAACATCAGATTCAATTACGATCAATAAGTTCTTGAAACAAATGAACGATGCCGGCGTAGAATATTGCTTTATGGAAGTAAGTTCACACGGAATCGCACAAAAAAGAACTGAGGGTTTGCAATTTGCAGGAGGCGTTTTTACAAATCTTTCGCATGACCATTTAGATTATCACAAAACATTTGCGGAATACCGTGATGTGAAAAAAATATTTTTCGACCAATTGCCAAAATCAGCTTTCGCTTTAGTGAATTCTGACGATAAAAATGGTCAAGTAATGTTGCAAAATACAGCAGCAAAAAAACTGACATACGCTTTAAAATCTTACGCAGATTACAGAGCGCAGATTTTGGAAAACCAATTGTCAGGATTGCTTTTGAAAGTAAATGAACAAGAAGTTTGGGTTCGTTTGATCGGAACTTTTAATGCCTATAATCTGCTTGCAATTTATGGAACAGCAATCGAATTAGGTCTAGATAATTTAGAAGTTTTGAGATTGCTTTCAGAATTAGAAAGTGTTTCCGGAAGATTTCAATTTATAGTTTCAAAAGATAATATCACGGCGGTTGTGGATTATGCGCATACGCCAGATGCTTTAGAAAATGTACTGAAAACGATTGAAGATATTCGCACCAAAAACGAGCAATTGATTACAGTTGTGGGTTGCGGTGGCGACAGAGATAAAACAAAACGTCCGATTATGGCAAACATCGCTTCGACATTGAGCGATAAAGCGATTTTGACTTCGGACAATCCAAGAACCGAAAATCCTCAAGCGATTATCGAAGATATGGAAAAAGGTGTGGAGCCTCAAAATTATAAAAAAACGCTTGCAATTTTAGACAGAAAACAAGCGATAAAAACGGCTTGTCAATTGGCACAGCCAAACGATATCATCCTAATTGCAGGAAAAGGACACGAAACCTATCAAGAAATCAACGGCGTTCGCCACGATTTTGACGATATGAAAATTGTAAAAGAACTTTTAGAACAACTGAATAAATAGAGAAACTATGCTATACTATCTATTTGAATATTTAGACCGAATGGACGTTCCAGGAACCGGAGTGTTTCAATACATTACGTTCCGTTCTGGTTTGGCAATCATACTTTCGCTATTGATTTCGACCGTTTTTGGAAAGAAAATCATCAACTTTTTGAGAAAACAGCAAGTTGGTGAAACGGTTCGTGAACTTGGTTTGGCAGGACAAAATGAAAAAGCAGGAACTCCAACAATGGGTGGGCTTATTATCATTATTGCAACGCTAATTCCGGTTTTATTATTGGCAAAACTGAACAATATTTATATCGTTTTGCTGATTGTGACCACGCTTTGGATGGGTTGCATCGGATTTTTAGATGATTATATCAAAATTTTCAAAAAAGATAAAGAAGGTTTAAAAGGAAAATTCAAAGTTATCGGGCAAGTTGGTTTGGGATTAATCGTGGGAACGGTTTTGTATTTCCATCCGCAAGTTACCGTGAGAACTGATACCGGAAACACGAATATTTTTGCAACAAACCAAACAACGGTTTCTGCAGCGCCTCTAGAAGAAAAATCAACGGCAACAACGATTCCTTTCTTTAAAGATAACGAATTTGATTATGCCGAAATTCTTTCTTTTATGGGAGATGATTATAAAGATTTCGCTTGGTTGATTTTTATTCCAGTCGTAATTTTTATCATCACAGCGGTTTCAAACGGAGCCAATCTTACTGACGGAATCGACGGTTTAGCCGCAGGAACTTCCGCCATTTCAGTAGTAGCTTTAGGAATTTTCACCTTCGTTTCGGGAAATATTATTTTCTCGAATTATTTGAACATAATGTACATACCAAATTCCGGGGAAATGACGGTCTACATCGCCGCATTTGTCGGTGCGCTCGTCGGATTTCTTTGGTACAATACTTATCCCGCCTCTGTTTTTATGGGCGATACAGGAAGTTTGACCATCGGTGGTATTATTGCTGTTTTGGCAATTGCAGTTAGAAAAGAAATGATGATTCCTGTTTTGTGTGGGATTTTCTTGGCAGAGAATTTTTCAGTGATTTTGCAGGTTTCTTACTTTAAATATACAAAGAAACGTTTCGGCGAAGGCCGAAGAATATTTTTGATGTCGCCATTGCATCACCATTACCAGAAGAAGGGTTATCACGAAAGTAAAATCGTGACCCGCTTCTGGATCGTGGGAATTTTGCTGGCAATTCTGTCAATCGTAACCTTAAAACTAAGATAAATGGAACAAAGGTTAGTCATTTTAGGCGGAGGAGAAAGCGGTGTTGGAACTGCAATTCTCGGGAAGAAAAAAGGATACGATGTGTTCGTTTCTGATTTCGGAAAAATAAAAAATAATTACAAAGAAGTTCTTGGTCTTCACGGCGTCAAATGGGAAGAGGAAAAGCATACAGAAGATTTAATTCTAAATGCAGATGTGGTGATGAAAAGCCCCGGAATTCCTGATAAGTCGCCAATGGTGAAGAGAATTTTGGAGAAAGGTATCAAAGTAATTTCTGAAATAGAATTTGCGATTCCATACACAAAAGCTCTAACCGTAGGAATCACAGGAAGCAACGGAAAAACGACAACCACAATGCTGACCTATCATTTGCTAAAGCAAGGCGGCATCAACGTCGGTTTAGCCGGAAACATCGGAAAAAGTTTCGCTTGGCAGGTTGCTGATGACAAACATGATGTTTATGTTCTTGAATTGAGCAGTTTTCAGTTGGACGGAATCATAGATTACAAACCGCATATTGCCATAATCACGAACATAAGTCCAGACCATTTAGACCGATATGATTACGATTACGGAAAATACATCGCAGCGAAATTTAGGATCACGGAAAACCAGACAGAAGAAGATTTTCTGATTTATGATGCTGACGACGAAGCCATCACAAATTGGCTTAAAATGAATAAAACAAAAGCGCAATTATTGCCTTTTTCAATGACAAAAACCTTTGAAAACGGCGCCTTTGCAACAGAAGAAAATATCTATATAAACATCAATAACGAAGAATTTGTTATGCCACAAGACAAACTAGCCCTAGAAGGAAAACACAACGTGAAAAATGCAATGGCAGCTTCAACAGTTGCGCAATTGTTAAGAATCAGAAAATCTACGATACGTGAGAGTCTTTCTGATTTTCAAGGTGTGGAGCATCGTTTGGAAAAAGTGCTGAAAATTCAAAACGTTCAGTATGTGAATGATTCAAAAGCAACCAATGTGAACGCAGCATTTTATGCTTTGGATAGCATGAACACGCCGACAGTTTGGATTGTTGGTGGTGTTGACAAAGGAAATGATTACGCAGAATTGATGCCATTGGTTCGCGAAAAAGTGAAGGCAATCATCTGCCTTGGAATTGATAACAAAAAAATTATTGATGCTTTTGGCGATGTGGTTGATGAAATGATTGAAGCACAAAATATGGTTGACGCTGTAAAATTAGCACAAAGAATGACTGAAAAAGGCGATACAGTTTTGCTTTCTCCAGCGTGTGCAAGTTTTGATTTATTCGAAAATTACGAAGACAGAGGAAGACAATTTAAGCAAGCCGTTCAGAATTTATAAGTAAGTTTTGTCATTGCAGTCCCGAAATTTCGGGAGAAGCAATCACAGAATCAAAGTCAAGAAAAGCCAAAAATAAAAATGTAAGTGATTATGAAAGAGTTTATAAACAATCTTAAAGGAGACAAGGTCATTTGGGCATTTATCGCCCTTTTGGCGCTGATTTCCTTTATGCCGGTTTACAGCGCGAGTAGTAATTTGGCGCACAGCGCGAATGGTTCTGGAAATACGGTGAGCTTTTTGATTAAACATTTTGCGCACGTTGGCATCGGATTTTTGATTGTTTATATGGTACATAAAGTTCCGTATCATTATTTCAAAGCAATTTCTATGGTGGCTTTGCCAATCGTTTGGTTGCTTTTACTTTACACTTTATTGCAAGGAAAAACCATCGGTGGAGCAAACGCCAGCCGTTGGATTAACATACCTTTTATCGGAATTGGTTTCCAGACTTCCACATTGGCGTCAATGGTTTTGATGATTTATGTGGCAAGGTATTTGGCCAAGAAAAGAGAAATTGAAGATTCATTCCAAAAGTCAGCTTTAGAATTATGGCTTCCGGTTTTTGCGATTTTAATACTAATTCTTCCGGCTAACTTTTCTACAGCGGCCTTGATTTTTGCAATGGTTTCGATGTTGGTTTTCGTTGGAAAATATCCGTTGAAATATTTAGCAATTATCATCGGAACCGGAATAATTGCTTTGACATTTTTCATATTAATTGCAAAAGCTTTTCCAGATGCGTTCCCAAACCGTGTGGATACTTGGGTAAGCCGAATTGAAAATTTCACAAGCGACAAACCAGACGAAGATAATTACCAAATAGAAAAAGCAAAAATTGCAATTGCAACAGGCGGATTTTATGGAGTCGGACCAGGAAAAAGTGTTCAGAAAAACTTCTTGCCACAATCTTCTTCCGATTTTATTTACGCAATCATTGTAGAAGAAAACGGATTGATTGGTGCCGTCGTGATTATGTTTTTGTACATCATCCTTTTTATTCGATTTTTAATCGCTTCGCACAAAGCAAATACATTATTCGGAAAATTACTAGTCGTCGGATTAGGATTTCCAATCGTATTCCAAGCTTTGATAAATATGGCTGTCGCCGTAGAATTGTTGCCAGTAACCGGACAAACATTGCCGTTGATAAGTAGCGGAGGAAGTTCCATTTGGATGACCTGCGTTTCCCTCGGAATCATTTTAAGCGTAACCAAAAAAGACGAGGAAATTGCTCAAGAAATTCTTGAAAAAGCAAAACGTGAAGAAGCACTTCAAAGATTAATCGAAAGAGAAATGAACGGCGAAATAGACGATGAAGAAGAAAAAAATGAAGAGGAAGAAAGCGAATACACAAACGAAAAAGTAGAACAACGATACGCAATTGAGGATTTAAGCGATAATCCAATGAAAGCGGTAATGGGGAAATGATTTAAGATTGCAGATTTAAGATTTAATAGTCTGTCATCCCGAGCGCAGTCGAGGGAACGTTGCAATAAAATCCTTTTAATCCTTGTAATCTGTGGCAAAAAAAATACAAAGATTTCAGAAAAAAAATCTAAAAATCTGCGGTAAAAAAGTTTAAATAAAAAATGCAAAAATTGAAATTCATATTAAGCGGAGGCGGAACTGGTGGACACATCTACCCAGCAATCGCTATTGCAAATGAATTAAAAGAGCGTTTTCCTGATTGCGAAATTTTGTTCGTTGGAGCAAAAGACAAAATGGAAATGCAAAAAGTTCCACAAGCTGGTTATCCAATAAAAGGACTTTGGATTTCAGGAATACAAAGAAGATTGACGCTTGATAATTCACTTTTTCCGTTCAAACTTTTTGACAGTTTGTTGAAATCAAGAACTATTGTAAAGAATTTTAAACCAAATGTAGTCATCGGAACTGGTGGTTTTGCCAGCGGACCGTTATTGAGAGTTGCCGGTTTTGCAGGAATTCCGACAGTAATCCAAGAACAGAATTCTTATCCGGGAATTACAAATAAATGGTTGAGCGCCAAAGCAAACAAAATTTGCGTAGCGTATGAAAATTTAGAGCGATTTTTTCCGAAGAATAAAATTGTAATGACAGGAAATCCGGTGCGTCAAGATTTAATTGACATTCACGGAAAAAATGCAGAAGCAAGGGAATATTTCAAATTAGACGCTGATAAAAAAGTATTATTGATTCTTGGCGGAAGCCTTGGTTCACGAAGAATCAACCAATTAATTGCAAAAGAATTGGTGAATTTCACATCTCAGAATGTGCAGATTATTTGGCAATGCGGAAAATTCTACATTGACGAATACCAACATTTCAACGAGAAAGAAAATGTTCAAGTCGTTTCGTTTATTGACAGAATGGATTTGGTTTACGCTTCGGCAGATTTCATTATTTCAAGAGCTGGCGCTTCATCGGTTTCAGAATTATGTTTGGTTGGAAAACCAGTTATTTTTATTCCGTCGCCAAATGTAGCGGAAGACCATCAGACAAAAAATGCCAAAGCAATTGTGGATAAAAACGGCGCTTTAATGGTTAGAGAAAGTGAATTGGATACAAAATTCACCGAAACTTTCAATAATCTTTTAAGCGACCAAGATTTACAAAATAGCTTAAGTCAAAACATAAAAAAACTGGCCACGCCAAATGCGACAAAAGATATTGTTGACGAGATAATTAAATTAGTCGAAAGTCAAAAGTGGTAAGGTCAAACGACTTTACGACTTGTGACTTTACGACATTATGACTAAATAAAAAAATGAATTTAAATCAGATACATAACGTTTATTTCATCGGAATCGGAGGCATCGGAATGAGTGCTTTGGCGCGTTATTTCAAGGCCATCGGAAAAAATGTATCTGGATATGATAAGACTGAAACGGAGCTGACGCAAGATTTGGCTTCCATCGGAATTGATATTCATTTTGAAGATTCGATTGGATTAATTCCGAAGGATTATTTCGTAGAAAATACATTGGTGATTATCACGCCGGCGGTTCCAAAAACACATTCTGAATGGAATTACTTTTTGGAAAGAGAATATCAAATCAAAAAAAGGGCAGAAGTTCTTGGAATTATTACTAAAGACACCTTCTGTTTTGCAGTTGCCGGAACACACGGAAAAACGACAACTTCCAGTATTCTCGGACATATTTTATACGAAAGTGGTGCTGACGTAACAGCGTTTTTAGGCGGAATTGTAGAAAATTATAATTCGAATTTAATCGGAAGTGGAAAAACAGTAACTGTTGTAGAAGCTGACGAATTTGACCGTTCGTTTTTGCATTTGCATCCAAATATTGCCTGCATCACGTCAATGGATGCAGACCATTTAGATATTTATGGCGACACGGCTTCAATTGAAGCTTCGTTCGTTGAATTTGCGGATAAAGTTGAAGATAAAAATAAGTTATTTATTGCAAAAGGATTGCCGTTGAAAGGCATTTCGGTGGCGGTAAATGAAGATGCAGAATACAAAGCGTTCAATGTTCGAATTGAAAATAGCGCTTATGTTTTTGACGTGCAAACGCCAACAGAAACGATAAAAGATTTGAGATTTAATTTACCAGGTAAACATAATTTGACCAATGCTTTAATCGCTTTGGCAATGGCAAATACCTACGGCACCCCGACCGACAACATTGCCAAAGCATTATTCAGTTTTAAAGGTGTGAAAAGAAGATTTTCGTACCAAATTAAAGAAGAAAATTTAGTTTACATTGATGATTACGCACATCATCCGACAGAAATTAATGCAGTAAATCAAGCTGTTAGAGAATTGTATCCAAATGAAAAAGTTTTGGCCATTTTTCAACCGCATCTTTTTAGCAGAACAAAAGATTTTATCGACGGTTTTGCAGAAAGTTTGTCGCAGTTTGACGAAGTGATTTTGTTAGATATTTATCCGGCTAGAGAATTGCCGATTGAAGGAGTGAATTCTAATTGGCTTTTAGAAAAAATAACAAATAATAACAAGAAATTAGTTGCAAAATCTGAATTAATTTCCGTAATTTTAAGTAGCGACGCAAAAGTAATTGTCACGATTGGCGCGGGCGATATCGGTGAATTAGTAAAACCAATTAAACAAGCATTAAATGAAAAAGTTTAACTGGATAAATGTAAAATTGATAGGGATGTTTGCATTGGTAATCTTCCTTTTTTCGTTCACTTCGAAACGAAATGAAGAGCGAAAATTGAAGAAAACCATTGTTGAATTTGTGGATGAAAATAGTCCGTTTATTACCGAAGAAGCGGTTAATAAATTGTTAATAGAAAATAATTCGAGTGTGAAAAACATTCAAAAAGATAAGGTAGATTTGAAGGAATTGGAGCAAAACCTTAATAATCACAATATGATACAAAAGTGTGAAGTATTTGTGACGGTTGATGGTGTCTTGAAAGCTGTGGTAAAACAGAAAACTCCAGTAGCAAGAGTGTTCGGGTCTAATGGTTCTTTTTATGTTGATTATGAAGGACATAAGATGCCGTTATCGGACAATTTTACGGCTAGAGTTCCGATTATTTCGGGTACAATAAACAAAAAAAATAGCGAAGACTTGACGAAGGTTTTTCGCTATATCTATGAAGATGATTTCTTGCAAAAAAACATCATTGGAGTGGAAATTTTGCCAGACGGAAGCCTTAAAATGATGAACAGAAATTTTAATTATGTCATCGATTTTGGCAAGACGATAAATGTTGATAAAAAGTTCAAGAACTACAAAGCCTTTTTTCAAAAGGCGGTTCAAGACAGTTTGATAAATAATTACAAGACAGTAAATCTGAAGTTTACGCAACAGGTAGTGTGCACCAAAAATTAGGATATGGAAAAAGAGAGCATTGCAGTAGGTTTAGACATTGGGACAACCAAGATTGTCGCTATGATTGGCAAGAAAAATGAGTATGGAAAATTGGAAATCCTTGGTGTAGGAAAGTCCAAAAGCTTGGGTGTTGCCAGAGGTGTTGTAAATAATATCACTCAAACAATCCAGTCAATTCAGCAAGCGGTTCACGAAGCTGAAGTGGATTCAGGTTACAAGATTAAAGACGTTGTCGTGGGAATCGCAGGACAGCACATTCGCAGTATTCAACACAGCGATTACATCAGCAGAAGCAATCCTGAAGAAGTAATCAGTGAAAATGATATCGACTTGTTAATCAATCAAGTGCATAAATTAGCGATGCTTCCTGGAGAGGAAATTATCCACGTTTTGCCACAAGAATTTAAGATTGACGGTCAAGCCGAAATTAAGGAACCAATCGGAATGTACGGCGGAAGATTAGAATCTAGCTTCCACGTTGTCGTTGGTCAGGCTTCTTCTATCAGAAATGTGGGAAGATGTATCAAAAGCTCAGGTTTAGATTTATCTGGATTGACGTTAGAGCCTTTGGCTTCAGCCGATGCCGTTTTAAGTCAAGAAGAAAAAGAAGCTGGTGTTGCATTGATAGATATCGGTGGTGGAACAACAGATTTGGCGATTTTCAAAGACGGAATCATTCGTCACACGGCTGTAATTCCTTTCGGAGGAAACGTGATTACAGATGATATCAAAGAAGGATGTTCAATTATTGAAAAACAAGCAGAATTATTGAAAGTAAAATTCGGTTCAGCTTGGCCAGGAGAAAATAAAGACAACGAAATTGTTTCAATTCCAGGTTTGAGAGGAAGAGAGCCAAAAGAAATTTCTTTGAAAAATTTGTCAAAAATCATCCACGCACGCGTTGTTGAAATTATCGAGCAGGTTTTTACCGAAATTAAATCGTATGGTCACGAAGACCCTCGCAAAAAATTAATCGCAGGAATTGTTTTGACAGGTGGTGGCGCGCAATTGCAACACGTGAAACAATTGGTGGAATACATCACCGGAATGGATACTAGAATTGGATATCCAAACGAGCATTTAGCTGGAAATTCTAGCGAAGAAATCTCTAGTCCTTTATATGCAACGGCAGTTGGATTAGTGATGAACAGCATCAGAAACAATACAGTTAGCGCGGTTCCGTTAAAAGAATTAGAAGTTGAAAAAGTGGTTGTAGCGCCAATCAGAAGAGAGGTCGTTGCAGAACCAGTTTACGAACAAGAAGAAGTTCACGTAGAAGAAGCTCCAAAACGAGTGGCGATGGCAGAAAAACCAACTTCCACAGAAGGACGAATGAAAAAATCATTCTTTGACAAGTATATAGACAAAATCAAAGAATTTTTAGATAATGCAGAATAACGAGGCAGATAAAGTATTAGCCGAAAAAATTAAAAAGAAAAAGAAAAGAAATTAAAACCAAATATTATGACGAGCAACTCAGATTTTGGAAGCATTTCATTTGATTTACCTAAAAATCAATCAAATGTAATTAAAGTAATTGGTGTCGGAGGTGGCGGAAGCAACGCGATTAACCACATGTTTCAACAAGGAATTAAAGGTGTAGATTTTATTGTCTGCAACACAGATTCTCAAGCGTTGGCAAATAGCACTGTGCCTAATAAAATTCAATTAGGTGTTCACTTAACTGAAGGACTTGGTGCTGGAGCAAACCCAGAAGTTGGGCAACAATCTGCAATCGAAAGTATTGCTGACATTGAAAAAATGTTGGATGCCAACACAAAAATGGTTTTCATCACCGCAGGAATGGGAGGTGGAACAGGAACTGGTGCTGCGCCGGTTATCGCTCAATTGGCAAAAGATAGAGATATCTTGACTGTCGGAATCGTGACTATTCCTTTTCAATTCGAAGGAAAAGTGCGTCAAGACCAAGCTTTGTTGGGTGTTGAAAGATTAAGAAAACAAGTTGATTCCTTGATTGTAATCAATAATAATAAATTGAGAGAAGTTTACGGAAACCTTGGTTTTAAAGCCGGTTTCTCAAAAGCGGACGAAGTTTTGGCAACAGCCTCAAGAGGAATTGCTGAAGTAATCACGCACCACTACACTCAAAATATCGATTTAAAAGACGCTAAAACTGTGTTGTCAAACAGCGGAACTGCAATAATGGGTTCTGCAACGGCAATCGGTGAAAACCGTGCAAAAGAAGCAATCGTTTCTGCATTGGATTCTCCGTTGTTAAATGACAACAAAATTACTGGTGCCAAAAACGTATTGTTGCTTATCGTTTCTGGAACTAACGAAATCACGATTGACGAAATCGGTGAAATCAACGACCACATTCAAGTGGAAGCAGGTTTCAACGCAAACATCATTATGGGTGTTGGTGAAGACGAAACGCTAGGAGATTCAATCGCTGTAACAATTATTGCTACAGGTTTCAACGTAGAACAACAAAATGAAATCGTAAATACAGAGCCAAAAAAAATAATCCACTCTCTTGAAGAAAACCAAAGAATGGGTCACGATTTGTCTCCAAAACCAGTAGTTTCATCATTTGATTTTTCTGCTCCAGAAGAAAAAAAAACAGTAGCGAACACTGAAAGAGTCGTTTTTGAATTAGAAGACTATAATGTTTTTGATGCAAAAATCGAAGAGCCAGTAAAAGTGGTAGAAGAGCCAGTTCAACAAGTACAATTCGTCGCTCCGGTTGCACCAATCGTTCCTGCTGAGCCAGTTGCGCCAGTTTCTGACTTAGTTAAAACAACAGAATTCATCAAAAACATCGATGTTGAATTCCAAATTGTTTCGCCAATCAGCGAGCACGAATTTTACATCACGACTCCTGAAGTTAGAGAAATGGAAGTTTTTCAACCAGAATTCGTAGCGTATAAAGAAGAAGAGCAAATCACTTTTTCGTTTGACCTTCCTGTAAAACAAGAAGTTGAAGCGCCAAAAGAAGCTCCAAAACAAGACAGAATTCTTTTCGAATTGTCAAACGAAACTAAAGAAATCCAAGTAAATCAGCCAGTTCAAGTTGTTCCGATGACTGAATTAAATGAAAAAGGAATCGTTAGATATTCTCTTGAAGAATATATGGAAGTTGAAAACGAATTGGTTCAATCTAAGCCTGTTGCCGTTGTTGAAAAACCGGTGGACAGAGAATTAGAATTGACTATGAAAGTAGAAACTCCAAAATTCAACAATCCAGCTTTCGAAGAAATTTCTCCGTTGGAAATGACAATCGAGCAGACTTTGAAAAAAAGAGCTGACGAGAGAAGAATGAAAATGAAAGAATTTAATTATAAATTCCACAACAATCCATCGAGAGTTGACGAATTTGAAAAAGAACCAGCATACAAAAGAATGGGTATCGATTTAAACAATACTCAGGCTGACAATAGCAAATCTAGGATGTCTTTAGGAACAGACAGCAACGACGACTTACAGTTGCGTTCAAACAACTCGTTCCTTCACGATAACGTAGATTAACTAACTCAAAACCATTATCCGATAACCCGAAAATTCATTGAGTTTTCGGGTTATTTTTTTTATCTTCGCATTCGTTGCGAAAATCGTCATTGCGAGGAACGAAGCAATCACATAATATTGAGAAACGAATCGTCGGGCATTTTCAGTGATGGCAATTCCCGCTTTCCGGTACAATCTTTTTTATTTTTAAAGAAAAAATAAAAAAGGATTTTCCCTGCAATCGGGGTTAATTGAGAAACCATTCGCATTTCTTTAAACAACAGAACAATAACGCAAACAGAACGTACATAAAACGTAATAAAATGAGCTTACAAATTCAAATCAACGAAGAAATTAAAACGGCAATGAGAGCCAAAGACACATTAAGTCTTGAGTCATTAAGAGCCGTAAAATCTGCCTTATTATTAGCACAAACTGAAACAGGTTCAAAAGAAGAAATCTCTGAAGAAGACGAAATCAAGCTTTTGCAAAGATTGGTAAAGCAAAGAAAAGACAGCGCAAATATCTATGTAGAACAAGGGAGACCAGACTTGGCCGAACCAGAATTATTGCAGGCTGCAGTTATCGAAAAATTCCTTCCAGCACAATTATCTGAAGAAGAAGTAGAAACAATAGTCGCAAAAATCATAGCAGATTCAGGCGCGTCAGGAATGGCGTCAATGGGAAAAGTAATGGGCGAAGCTGCTGCTCAATTAGCTGGAAAAGCAGACGGAAAAACGATTTCTACAATCGTAAAGAAATTATTATCGTAAATTAGATTTTTCGATTATTTGATTCTTCGAA
This sequence comes from Flavobacterium qiangtangense, assembly GCF_042658345.1. Classification (NCBI taxonomy): domain Bacteria; kingdom Pseudomonadati; phylum Bacteroidota; class Flavobacteriia; order Flavobacteriales; family Flavobacteriaceae; genus Flavobacterium; species Flavobacterium qiangtangense. The sequence continues at coordinate 480,737 of NZ_JBHSQB010000007.1, read as the reverse complement.
CAATCGAAAAATCCAATAATCGAAAAACCAATCAAATTGACCGCGTAGTTCAACTGGATAGAATATCAGATTTCGGCTCTGAGGGTTGGGGGTTCGAACCCCTCCGCGGTCACCATTTTAAAGCCAAACATTTGTTTGGCTTTTTTTATAATTTTTGCCAGATGATTTTTAAAATAATTCTTCTTATTTTATTGATTGGACCAATTTTAATTTTTAGTATCGCACTAGTATTTAAAATTGTTGAATCGGGCTATATTTTTATTTATAGCAGGCCATTATATCTTTATTTCTATCCGTTTCCAAAGAAGTTGAAATCACAATACAGATTAATACTGCAAAATGAATTTCCCTTTTACAGAAGACTGCCGGATAGGAGAAAAGTTTACTTTGAACATCGAGTAAGTTGCTTCCTGAAAAACTATCAATTTATCGGGAAAGACATCGAAATTACCGCCGAAATGATGATTATCATTGCTGGAACTTATGTGATGCTGACCTTTGGCATGAGACAGTACATCATTCAACAGTTTACTAAAATTATTATTTATCCGCGCCAGTATTTCTCTACAATTAATGAAACGTATCACAAAGGTGAATTCAATCCGAGATTGAAAGCCGTCGTTTTTTCATGGGAAGACTTTCTTTTGGGACTCCAAACCTCGAACGATAACATAAATCTCGGGCTTCATGAATTTTCACACGTTTTACATTTTCACACCATGAAAAGTAACGACCCAAGTGCCATTATTTTTTATGATGAATTTGATGAAATCGTAAAATTCTATAAAAACGAGCAACTATTTTCTGAGTTAGTTTCTAAAAAATATTTTAGAGATTACGCTTTTGAGAATCAATTCGAGTTTCTAGCAGTAATTTTAGAACATTTCTTTGAATCGCCAGAAATCTTTCGAAGAGAATTTCCTGAATTATACGAAAGGGTGCGGAAAATGATCAACTTTAAATAAGTTCTAGATTTTAAAAATGCTTTGAGTTTTTTGTTTTTTAGTAAATTATATTTTAGTTTTTAATAAATAAGAATAAAATAATGCTAATATTTATTTAAAAATTTGATAATATGTATTTAAAAATAAATTAAATTTGTTATCAACAACTTAAATAATCCCAACTATGAAAAAAATTACTCAAAAAAAATTATTGGTATTTATTTCGCTTCTGTTTGCAGGATCGCCAATGTTTTCTCAAGCTTTTTACAATAATGGAGGTTTTACAACAGGAACCACGACGGCAAATGGAGCAACAACCTCACCATCCGGATATACCTGGAGTGAGCTTCAGAGTGTGGGCGGTGTAACAAATACCTCGCTCGGTCTTGCTGGTTACTATTTGACATCTGGCGCAACCACCTATAGGTTGGCAGACGATTTTACGGTTCCTGCTGGTCAGCAACTTAATGTTACATCAATTGACTTTTACTGTTATCAGACAAGTTTCACTGGAACTGTCCCTCCAATCGATCAATTAAGAGTTCAAATCTGGAGTGGTGATCCTTCTGTTGCAACTTCAACAGTTTTGGCCGGAAACTTGACGGCAAATGCCTATGCAGTTTCGGGCAGTGGTGATGCATTGTCTTATAGAATTGGAAATGCTGTACCGGGAACAACTCGCAAAATTTGGAGAATCAGAGCTACAATAGCAATAAATCTTACCCCCGGAACATATTGGGTAGATTATCAAGCGCATCCAACAAACAATGCCGCTATGTTTTTCCCTTCGGTTACCGTGGCCGGAACGGTTAATTTGCCAGCTTGGAATGCAAAACAACATAACGGAACTGCGTGGGCGCCGATTGTTGACGGAGGTTCAACTTTATCCGTTGATATGCCTTTCATAATTAATTATGATCAATTTTTGGGTACAGAAAGTTTTGCTACAAATAATAAAATGTTGCTATATCCAAATCCAGCATCTGAAACATTTAATTTAAAAATGAATCATAACGCTTTGCAAGAAATTCCGAGTCAAGTTGAATTGTATGATTTGAAAGGATCTTTGGTTTTAAAACAAGCAATTTCTGGAGCAGTCGGAGATGAATATCCAATCGATATTTCTGCTTTGGAGAAGGGAATGTATGTTGTAAAAATTTTAGATCAAGCCAATAACAATCTCTTCAATTCAAAATTATTAAAGAATTAAATTCAAAAAGCTCCGAAAACGAGCTTTTTTTTTACCTAACATATTTCGTACCTTTCCTATAAAAAGATATGGATTTTGGAAAAGTAGATAATCCCGGTTCGGTAGATTTTAAATTGCCGAAAGATGCTCCCGAAACCAAAAAGGTTTTGAGCGCTTCAAAAGGAAATGATTTTGAAGCCTACGTCGGTTGCGCAAAATGGAACAGAAGCGAACTTAAAGGTTTTTATCCGCGTGGGACAAAAGATGAATTGGCCTATTATTCCACACAGTTTAATTCGATTGAATTGAACGCGACTTTTTACAGAATGCCTTCTTGGGAACAAGTCGAAACGTGGAAAGATAAAACTCCCGATAATTTTAAATTTTTTCCAAAGCTGACCAATACCATCAGCCATTTTAAAAGATTGATTGATGTGAAAGAAGCGGTAAACGATTTCTGCAATTCCATCAGCAATTTCGATAAAAAACTCGGGATGACTTTCTTGCAGTTGCACGATAATTTTAAGCCTAAAGATTTTGAACGACTAAAAAAAGTGGTCGAAGATTTTCCAAAAGGAGTGCCGCTTGGCATCGAAGTTCGGAATAACGAATGGTTCAGCGACCCAAAAGTGCAAGATGAATTCTGCCAATTATTAGAAAAAAACGATATGACAAACATCATTGTCGATACCGCCGGAAGACGTGATATATTGCACATGAGATTGACAAATTCTGTAGCTTTTATCAGATATGTTGGAGCAAATCATCCGTCAGATGTGGAAAGATTAGATGATTGGATTGAAAGAATTAAAAGATGGCGCAAAGAAGGATTGGAGAAATTATATTTCTTCGTTCATCAAAATGTTGAGCTTGAATCACCTTTGTTGGCTTCTTATTTTATCGAACGATTGAACAAAGAATTAAAATTAGATTTAAAAAATCCTGATAAAGGTCCACAACAAGGCGATTTATTTGAATAAAAAAGCCTGCAAAATTTCTTTGCAGGCTTTTTAATGTGTATTTTATAATAAATTAAATTGCAGTGATTTTCTTCAAATCTGCAATAGTTTCGATTTGATTTTCAGCTTTAAAAACATAGCTTCCGGCAACTAAAACGTCAGCTCCGGCATCAGCCAATTGCTTTGCATTTTTATTGGTTACGCCACCATCAACTTCGATTAAAGTCGAAGCATTATTTCTGGTAATAATTTCTTTCAATTGTTTTACTTTTTTATATGTCGATTCAATGAAAGATTGGCCGCCAAAACCAGGATTTACGCTCATTACGCAAACGACATCAATATCATTTATCAAGTCTTCTAACAAACTTACTGGCGTATGCGGATTAATCGCAACTCCAGCTTTCATTCCTTCAGCTTTGATCGCCTGAAGCGTTCTGTGGAGGTGATTGCAAGCTTCATAATGTACGCTCAAAACATTTGCTCCAAGCGATGCGAAAGTCTTGATGTAACGATCAGGGTCAATAATCATCAAGTGAACGTCAATCGTTTTTTTAGCGTGTTTTTGAATAGTTTCTAAAACGGGCATTCCATAAGAAATATTCGGAACAAAAACGCCGTCCATGATGTCAATATGGAACCAGTCGGCTTCGCTTTTATTGATCATTTCAAGATCGCGCTGTAAATTTCCAAAATCAGCTGCAAGAACTGATGGTGCAATTAATGTGTTTTTCATTTTGTAGTTGTTTGTTGTGTTGAAAATTGAAAATTCCTAGTTGGACATTCAAATTTTTTGCAAAGGTACAAATTCTAAATACTTTTTGAACGCTGAATATTCAATTTGGAATTGTTGAATTGTGAAGTTGTCATAAAGCAAGAGTGCTATTTTGAAATCGTGAGCGTGAGGGATTTGAGCGGAAATCTTTTATTTTTTTTCTTTAAAAAAAATAAAAGATTGGGAGCGGTAAGCCCGACAGCAGAAAAATGCGCTAGCTTTTTTTTGGTGGCACGCCCAAATTATTTATTTAATCGAAATTTGAATATTCAATTTAGAATTTTGAATTGTGAAGTTTTATAAAAAACAAAACTCCGGAAACCCGAGCGATAGCGAACAGACCGGAAGTTTTGGTTTATAAAAAACAAAACTCCGGAAACCCGAGCGATAGCGAACAGACCGGAAGTTTTGGTTTATAAAAAACAAAACTCCGGTAATCAGCCGGAGTTTCAATCATCAATCAAAAAACGAACAGTTTTGAAACTGTTGTTGCGTTAAATATTGTTGTATGTGTTTGTTTCAGAAAACAATTTACAAATTTATTCTAAGAATCAAAATTGATTTTAGAAAACTTTGCAATTGATTATCCCAAATACGTTTTAAGAATTTTACTTCTTGAAGTGTGTTTCAATCTGCGGATTGCTTTTTCTTTAATCTGACGCACGCGCTCACGAGTCAAGTCGAAAGTTTCACCGATTTCTTCTAAAGTCATTGGGTGTTGGTCGCCTAAACCAAAGTAAAGTCTAACTACGTCAGCTTCTCTTGGCGTCAAAGTTTCCAATGAACGCTCAATTTCTGTACGCAAAGATTCGTGGATCAATTCTCTATCTGGATTTGGAGACTCACCAGAACGCAAAACGTCATAAAGGTTTGAATCTTCTCCTTCCACAAGCGGTGCATCCATTGAAAGGTGACGGCCAGAATTTTTCATCGATTCTTTTACGTCATTCACCGTCATGTCAAGTTCTTTCGCAATTTCCTCAGCAGAAGGCGGTCTTTCATTAGATTGCTCTAACAAAGCATACATTTTGTTGATTTTATTGATAGAACCAATTTTGTTCAACGGCAAACGAACAATACGAGATTGTTCTGCCAAAGCTTGCAAGATTGATTGACGAATCCACCAAACTGCGTATGAAATAAATTTAAAACCACGCGTTTCATCAAAACGTTGTGCGGCTTTAATTAAACCTAAATTTCCTTCGTTAATTAAATCGGGAAGTGTAAGTCCTTGATTTTGATATTGTTTTGCTACGGAAACCACGAAACGCAAATTGGCTTTTGTCAATTTTTCTAATGCTCTTTGGTCTCCCGCCTTGATCTTCTGTGCTAATTCTACCTCTTCATCGGCGGTAATTAAGTCAACTTTTCCAATTTCTTGTAGGTATTTGTCTAAAGAAGCAGTTTCACGATTCGTTACCTGCTTGGTAATTTTGAGTTGTCTCATGTAGGTTTTCCTTAAATTTTAAGTATTCAGGTTGTTATACGTAATGAGTTGTCAAAAAGTTACAAAAGTTTCAAAGAAATATTTATTTGTTCTAAAATAATTATAATTCTAAATCTAACTGGTTGATTTTCTGTAGATAAAAATCTACTTTTTGATTCGCTTTATTGAAAAATAATTTTCGATCTCGTGTTCCAGAAAGATTTAAGGACTTCGAATTCTTGATTTGGTGCAAAAAATATTCAGAAGCATTGTCACAAGTAGAAATATCTTCGGTAATAAAATAACCCAGCATCGTGTAAGGAATAAAAAGTGATTTCTTTTCTGGCTTTGACATCAACACATTATTGTTCAAAATCAAAAGTTCGTTATAATACAAATGATAGTTTGAAGAATTTTTACTGGATTTTTCCTCTGCTTTTTGCAATAATTTTTTCAAGTCATCATAAAGTGAAAGTGCGTTTTGATGTGACAATAATCCTGATTCAAAGAAATATAAAATCTGTTGCAACGTGCTGTTTATCGTCGTGTCATTCCAAATTTCGTGTACTTCTGAATTGTCATAAACTGTCTGCAATTGCGAACTGTACTCCAAAAGTGATTGATCTAAAGTAAATTTCTCGAAACTTTCCTGATTTTCACTTCCAATCAAAAGATTCAGCCAGACATATAATTTGAATTTAGAAAGGAAAGTTCCTCCAATGGTATAAAACAGCGGAATATCTTTCGCAGAATAATACATTTTAGAATTGCTTCCATAATGTTTTAAGTTGGAAGCGGATTGTCTGAAATAAGTGGCCAAATCTTCTAACGAATGAATTTCTTTCGTCTTTTCTGCAATGACTTGATTTTCTTTTCCGCCAAAAATTTTATCCATAGAAATTGAAAAATGCTGGCAAAGCTTGACAGTTTCATCAATAGAAAATTTGCTTTTTGCCGAAACTCTTCGGTGCGATGCGTCATAACTTATTTGCAACACAGAAGCAATTTCTTCGATTAATGAAGAATTATTGTCCAATTGCTTTCTGATTTTTCCCAGTAAAATAGCTTGGTTATCCATGTCTTTTGCGATTATCGCAAATATAAGATTTTAAATTATTGTTTAAAGCAAATTGATGTGTGTATTTCGCAATAAGTTTGGATAATAATTTAAACAAAATCATTATGAAAACAGTTTCAATTTTATTGTGTTTTGTCTTTTTTTCTTGTGCTTCAAGCGATTTTAGAAAAAAAGATATGTTAGAGATTAATCAAAAAATGAATGTAGAAATTCAAAATCAGCCCACAAATATTGGCGGAGTTGATTTTCTCGAATTATTCGGGATTAGTCACAAAGCTACTGATGTCAAACTTAGTTTTGATGATTCTGGAGATTTGAGAATAGTGTACAATAATCCTGATTTTAAAAAGCCACAGCAACAGGTTTTTAAGGGAAAATTGAAAAAAAAATACTTCGAGATTTATTTCGAAAAGAAAAAGGTTTTTTTTCCGCCGGTTTATTGCAAGACAAAAATTGACAGACTTCGTATTGCAATTGCAAAAGATTCTACGCTTTTTACCCAAAAATTTTATGAAAGTAGCAGCATGTTTCTGCTAATGGCTGGAGGCACAAGCTACAATTCTTACAATCGATTTGCTATTAATACATCTTTAAAAAAATAATTATGAAAACTAAAATTTTAGCATTACTAGTCTTTTTTTCAATAAGAGGATTTTCACAAGACAGTTTACAAGTTCCAAATTTGAGATCGCAATTGTTCAGTCTTTCTCCGATTTCAAAAAAAGTGGATAATGTCAACGGATTGACTTTTGGAATCGGTCATATAGATAACAAGAAAATTGTTTCTCAGACAATTAACGGAATGAATCTAGAAGTAAATCCTGCGCCAATAGCCGGAGCTTTAGTTGGATTTATGATGATTATGCATACTCCAGAGTTTATTAAAGCGCACAAACGAGACAAAAGTATTGCGGTTGAGGATGAAAGATTTATGAAAATTAAAGATTGGACAACGACGCCAAATTTGAAATTAAACGGAATAAATTTAAGTACTGGATGCTTTTTTACAACAACAAGCATGAACGGTTTGAATATTTCGCTTGGCAATAAATTCAATAATTTTAACGGAATTTCTTTGGCGCCACTCGGAACATTGGCAGGGAAACAAAATGGATTGTCTGTTGGAATAATCAATGGAAACAACCAACTTTCAGGTGCTACTTTTGGAATTTACAATCAATCACAAGATTTAAATGGTTTGCACTTTGGTGTCATAAATCGGGCGAAAAGAAACGACGGACTTCAAATTGGGGTTTACAACAAGTCATTTTCAAAAGGTTTTCAACTCGGAATTTGGAATGTAAATAGCAAAAGATCTTTGCCTTTAATAAATTGGTAATTATGAAAAAGCTATTAATTATTTTGATTTCGATAATTGGTTTTCAAGCAAAAGCTCAAGATTTTCTTGATGTTTCTTCTGAAACAGATTATGAGAGAATTTATGTGGAAGCTGGTTTTTTGCAACCTATTGGAAAACTCTCCAAGCAATTTGAAATGTCACCCTCGTTCGGCTTTTGGTTTAGAAATAAAATTAACAAGGAAGATTTTGTCGACTTAGGATTCAATTTTTTTATTCCTAAAAATCCTGTGGAAGCTAATTTTAAGTACCAAGATTCTATCGTAAAATACAAATCAAAATACTTTGGAATAAACATCGGAACGCGGTTTTCAAAAGTAATTCCGCTTTCGCAAAAGGCAACTAATTTCAACGCAGAATGGAACTCAGCAATCGGTTTGGCTTTAAATGTTTATAGTGCGCCAAATACTTTGCAATTTGAAAAAGGAGAGCATTCTGGCGAAGTTTTGACAACTTTTTTTCTGTCACAAGGAGTCAAAATAAACTATAAAAACGTGGGTTTGCAATGTCATTATCAATGGTCACCGTATGGACTTTTTAATGAAAAACTCGAGAAAGGTTTTGGTTCGCAGAGTTTAATGTTTGGTGTCGTTTACAGGCAATAAAAATAAACCCCATTTAATCAAAATGGGGTTTGTAAATTATTCAACAATAAAAGTTTCTTTTAAAGATATTGGCTCTCCTTTTTCACTAAATCCTTCAACTGAAATTTCATAATTACCAGGAATATCAGAGGTAAATAGCGAAATTTTTGTGTTTTTTTCAGTCAATTTTAACTCCGGAAGCCACAAAAGCTGTTGCCTAAAATCTGGAATTCTAGAACTTTTTGTTTGGGCATCGTAAATTTGCTCAAAGTAAATTTTTTCTTTTTGCGGTACGGCATCAAAATTAAAATTGAAAAACTTTGTTGAAAGCGCGTCGGTATTAAAACTTCCGTCTTTTGTAAAAATGCTCACAAATCCGCTGGTCACGGTTCCTCCATAAATATATCCTTTTGGAACAATGTTTATTTTTTCGATATTTTTTGCATCATAATCAATAATATCACTAACATCTTGAACAAGAATTCCATCAACTAACGTCAAAACGGGTTCTTGAACTTGCGTTTGTGCTGTAAAATCTTTTAAATGAAATATGTATTTTCCACCGCTTCTTGAGTAACTCATCTCTTTTACAACTTCAGTAATGCTTTGCCTTAATGTAGCAAATCGAGTATAATCATCGAGTCGATATGACTTTGAAGATGGGTCATAAAAATATTTTTGATTAACTGCTGTGACGCTGTCGGTTTTCTTAGAAAAATATGCATTCTCAATTTGACTAGAAATAGATCGTTCTTTTAAAGTATTTTTAATTTTTGAATTTATTTTGAAATTATTTGCAACACTTAATTTACTTAAATCGACTGTTTCCTTTTTATTTATTGACACAGAATATTGTATATTTTTTTCTCCGATGACTTGAATTACGTATTCTTGATTTTGGTAATTTTGGTCAATAATGAAAAAGAATTCACCTTGTTTGTTTGTTCTTACGATTTTAAAAACAAAAGATTTTCCGGGAATGCTCAAAGCAACTGCGATATTTTGAACCTGCAAATTTTTATCTTCGGCCTCAATTTTTCCGGATATTAATTCGCCTCTCATTTCTGGTAAAATTATTTTTTTTGAGTCTAACGAAACGGATGACTTATTCGAATTATTTTTAAAGTCAAATGCCGAAAACATAAAGGGACTTGGTAATGAATCAGTTTTTCTTACGGAAACAGAGTAATTTCCGGACAAATTTTTGCTTGAAGTGAAATTAATTATGGCTTCTTCTCTTTGATTGAATGTTTTTTTATTTAAATTGACTTTTAATTCTGAAGTGCTATTTGTCGGTAAAGAATTACCGTTCACTTTTGTAGCAACATAATTCTCATTTTCTTTCGCGATATTGTTTTCAGAAAGTTCTTCAAAAGGATTTATAATAAAAATTTCTTGCTGAAAGACATCAGATTCTTTCTTGTTAAGCATCCAAGTTGTGTAAGCGATTAATTTGTACGTTCCTGTTTTTAAAGTAATTGGAACAAATAAATCGGATTTAGCCAATCCTTCTTTTAAAAATAATTTATGTTTTACAATACTGTTTTTCTTTGAATCAATCAGTTCCACATAAGCCACTTTACTTATTTGAGAAATCGTATTATCAACCTGATTTAAACTATAAATCTTATAAAACAGCGTCTCTCCAGAGACAAAAGTGCTTGCGTTTAAGTGCAAGAAAAGTGATTCTGGCGTAGTTTTTTCAACTGATGGCGCGCTGAAAACTGTATTTTGTTGTGCGCTTAAACAAAGCGAAAACAACAAAAAAAGTGCTGATGTTATGTTTTTATTTATTCCCAAAATGAAGGTATTACGTTAGAAGAAAATGTCGTGCAGTCGCCACACGGTGGTGGAACCATGTAATAAATGTTAGCTTCAAAATTAAAATATAACAAGTTGCCGGTATTTACAATATGAATTAAATCAGCTCTAGGATTGATTTCCGGATTAAGGTCAAATATTCCAGGATCACAATCAATTTTAAACGGAGGCAAAGGTTCGCCCGGAAATAAATCAGCATAATTAAAGAAAATTCTTTTCTTTGAAACAGACGCAACATCAAAAAAACCGATTACTTTTTCATTCGCGTCGGTTGTGCTCTTTATGTTTCCAGATAAAAAACCTGGTTGGGTTTGCGACAAAATACTTTCTGAAGAGGATAGTTTTTGCAACGTTGCATAAAAGTTATAGGCAAATAAATTTTCTACATATTGCTTAACCAAAATGCTGTAACGGTGTGAGATTATATAATTTTGATCGCTGATAAATCGCACTTCAAAATCTTGAACACGGTCTTCACTTTGTTCTGCCGTCGATTTTAAAATAATTTCGTTCGATAGTTCAGTAGAATAACAAATTTTTGAATCGTTATCTCTGATCGTGTAATAAAAATCATCGACTGGAGGCTCATTATAGTTTAAATTTAACGCCACCCACGAAGGGCTGACGATTTTAAAAGTCTCTTCATATTCATACCGATAATATTTGGAAGTTGCTGTTGGATCAAAACTATTCACGTTCAACTGCACGCCACGTTGTCCTTCTTTCGTGGTTACAATTGCGTTGACATCAGAAATTGGAATTGAAGTTGTTAGTATTTCTTCGTTTGAAATGTATGATTTTCCATCGCTTGTAGTTATATTCAGTTGATATTTTCGCTGTGGCATTGCTTGAAATTCTGAAACGGAGATATATTTTCCATTATCTTCTTCAAAATCATAGGTATTACCCATATCGTCTGAAACATATACAGAAGCGCCACTTTGAAATGTTGGACCGTTGTCTTCAAATCGATATGTTTTTGATAATTTAACCTCGTGCTTTTTAAGCTCATTTGTGATCGTAGCTTCGATTACAATTGCTTCTTCAAAATTCGTTGATTCTAAATGATAAGGATCAACGCAACTGATCGTGCTAATGATTAGCAATATAAAGCAAGTTGTTTTTATTAGAAATTTATTTTTCATGCCCATTTAGAATTTGAAATTATACGTCACCGTTGGAATCGGAATCGCAAAAATTGAAGTTTGATATGCTTTAATTTCTCCACTTTGAGTTACAAAATAAATAGAATAAGGATTATTTCTGCCTAACACATTATAGACTGAAATGTTCCAAAAACTGTGTGCCAATTTTTTAATTTTATGATTTCCTTCGATATTGAATCCAACATCTAGCCTAAAATAATCTGGAATTCTAAATTTATTTCTGTCGCTGTAAAGTGTATATTCGGCATTTCCATATTGATAAGAACCAATTGGGTAAGTGATTGGTCTGCCGGTTTGATAAATAAAATTAGAAGAAAAACTATATCGTTCAGTAATTTTATAATTTAAAATTAAACTAAAATCGTGTGGCTTGTCAAAATTTGCTGCAAAGAAATCACCATTGTTTACCCTGTTTTCAGTGAATTCACTGTCTAATTTTATCAATGTTCTCGAATAAGTATAGCCAAGCCATCCGTTTAATCTTCCAGCTGTTTTTTTGATTAAGAATTCAACTCCATACGCTTTTCCTTCTCCTTGCAAAAGTTCTGTTTCTATATTTTCGTTTAAAAGCAATGTCGCTCCAGTTTTGTAATCTAAAAAGTTTTTTGATTTTTTATAATAACCTTCCACGCTTAGTTCTAAGTCTTTTGAGTTGATGTTTTTAAAGAAACCAACTGAAAACTGTTGTGAAACTTGTGGCTTTACGTTCATGTCAGAAAGTTTCCAAGTATCTGTTGGCGATTGAGTAGTATTGCTTGAAAGTAAATGAATATATTGATAAGCCTTGTCATAACTTGCTTTAACCGAGAAATCGTCAGCGATAAAATAACGAGCTGAGATTCTAGGTTCTAATCCGCCGTAAGTTTTAAAAGCTTCGTTCTTTTTAAAATTTCGCGTTTCAATAACAGATCCGTTAGTAATTGGGGCGCCAGCTTGGTAAATTCTTTGTGTAGATTCTCCTAAAGCCGAAAAAGTAGAATAACGCAAACCAATATCGACTAAAAGTTTGTCGTTAATCGTGTAGCTGTCAGAAATGTGAATGCCAGATTCTAAACCTCTTTCTTTATCAATGTCAGTTCTGTTTAAAAGCGAACTTTCATTTTTTGGATTTAAGAATCCAGGTCTAATTCCGTATAATTTGCTTGAAATTCCGTAAGTAATTTTGTGCTTGTCATTCAACAAATAATTAAATTTTGCTAAAATTTGCGTTTCATTTAATTTATATCCAAAATCAAAGGCATTCAAATTATCGCTGTCATAGTCGATTCCAAATTTATATTCAGTATTTGTAAGGACTAATTGGCCGTTATTTTTATCATTAAATTTGTGATTGTATTCTAAAGTCGCGAGCCTGTTGCTATAATTAAAAAGAGAATCAGATGAAATATTGAACTTGTCATTACTCATGTAAAATGTGGCTTCAATTCTATTATTTTCGTTAAACTTGTGGCTGTATTTTACAATGGCATCATAAAAAGAAGCTTTACTATTTTTTAAGTTTTCATCGTCTAAAGATTTCAAAATCCAGTCAGAATAAGTAGCTCGGCCGCCAACCATAAGACTTGATTTTCCTTTTATTATTGGTGTGCTTACTGCAAGATTGCTTGTGACCGGACCAATTGCTCCTTCGCCGGAGAATTTATTTTCATCGCCACTTTTTGAAGTTATGTCAAAAACAGATGAAAGTCTTCCGCCAAATTCTGCAGGAATACTTCCTTTGTATAAATCTGCTTTTTGTGTCGTAAATGGATTTACCGCCGAGAAAAAACCAAAGAAGTGCGACGGATTATAGATTAATCCGTTATCTAAAAGAATTAAGTTTTGATCTTCTTTTCCGCCTCGAACACTAAATCCTGCAGCGCCTTCGCCAGTTGTTTTCACACCAGGTAAAATGGTAACGGCTTTAAAGATATCGCGTTCTCCAAGAACTAAAGGAACCCTTTTTAAATTTTCAAGATCAATGGAAGTTACACCGGTTTTTGTGCTAACCAATTTCTCATTTGCCTTCGCATTAATCAATACTTCTTGAAGAAGCGTTACATTTTCTGATAACTCAAGATCAAGTTTTCCATCGCTATACAAAACCACTTTTCGCTCAATCTTGTTGAAATCTATCGATTCTGTTTCTAAAGTTACGACACCACTTGGAACTTGCAATGTATAAAACCCTCTTTCGTCGGTGATAGCGCTAATATTTTTCCCTTTTACTCGAATGGTTACATCAGGAGCAGGCTTGTTCGTTTTTATATCTTTTAAGTATCCGGTGAGTTTTTTTGATTTTTTGTTATCAGTTTTTGACTCTTTTCCTATAAATATAATGTTTGGATCAAAATCTTTCTCAGTTTGCACTATTGGTTGTTCACGAAAAATAGGACTTTCGACATTGCCTGAAGACGCAGGATTTTCAAGTGATTTACCAAAATAATTATCAGGAAGGTTGTCTCTGATAATATTATTTTTAGTTAAGACAATTTTATTGTTTTGAATTAAAAAATTGAAATCGGTATTTGATAAAACAGATTCTACGATTTCTTTTATATTCTTTTGCGAAAATGATTTAGATACGACCGTGCTGTCTTTTTCAATCCACTGTGGATCGAAGTAAAACCTGTATTTTGTGGTTGATTCGATTTTTTCAATCGCGTTTTTTAGCGTTGCATTTTGAAGTTCGAGATTGTAATTCTCATTATTATTTTGCGAATAAGAAGCATACCCAAAAGTGCACAACAATGCTAAGATTAAATTTCTCATATAAACTATTTGGATAAGGAATTGATTCGTTCTAATAACATTTCAACAAAAGACTTTTCATCAGATTTCTGAATAATTGAGTTTTCAGAATAAAAAGATTTTATTTGATTTTTCAAATCTGGAAATAACTGCTCGATAGCGCTTTGGCTGTATTTAAAATATTTTCCGTCGTGTAAAATTACGAATTGATTAAAACTAGAAAATTCACTGATTAACTGATTTTTATCGATTTTTTCACTTCTGGTTTTTGCATATTTCGTATATAAAATTAAATTTTTATCGAATATTTTCTCTTCAAAGTAACCGTTTAAAAAATTTTCCGAAGTTTTTTTATTGTATGTCAAATTCACAAAATTTCTGCCTAAAAAAGTAAAGCTTGACGTGTATTCTTTTTTGACAATTATCGATTTTAAGTCTTCGGTACCATTTGGTTTCAGTAGAAGCTCGTCATTGTAAGAATCGTAATTTATATATAAATCAGCGTAAAACTGATCTTCGTAAGAAACTGAACCAAGAGAAAATTTGGAATCTTTGAAATACAAATTTGAATTGTTGGTAATATATTGCTCATTAGCAATAAAACCGTTGCTGATGCTTAAATTTTCTTTGCCTATAGTCGCATCAAACCAATTAGATAGAGAATTGTTTGAAGATTGGGAAAAGCAAACTTGCGAGTATAAAATTATTGAGCAAACTGATAAAAGTGGTTTTGTGGTCATAATATCGAAAATGCAAATGGAATGTTAAGAAAGTAAATGTAGGTAAAATATCTTACAAAAATATTTCATAATTCATTTTAACACTTTTTGATTTCACGAATTAGATAAAACTTAAAAACCCCATCTCAAAAATGAAATGGGGTTTTAGTTGAATTAACCTTTAAAAAAGAATAATTATTATTTTCTGTCGTCTCTACGATCGTCACGTCTTTCAGGACGTGGCGCTCTTTCTTCTCTTGGAGCATTTTCATCTCTCGGAGGTCTTGGAAGCAACGCTTTTCTAGAAACTTTTTCTTTTCTTGTTTTTGGGTCTAAACCTAAGTATTTTACTTGAAAAACATCACCCATGTTAACAACATCAGTTACGTTTTCAGTTCTTTCCCAAGCCAATTCAGATACGTGCAATAAAACCTCGTTTCCTGGAGCTTCTGTATATTCTACAACTGCACCAAAATCCAACATCTTGATTACTTTCACTTCATAAGCTTCTCCCATTTGTGGTTTGAAAATGATAGAATCGATCTTAGCCAATACAGCTGCGATTCCGTCAGGATCAGTTCCAAGGATTTCAACAACACCTTGCTCGTCAACCTCGTTGATCACGATAGTTGTTCCTGTAGCTTTTTGCAATTCTTGAATTACTTTTCCTCCAGGTCCGATTAATGCACCAATGAAAGCACCAGGAATAGTACGCATGATGATTTTTGGAGCGTGAACTTTAACGTCAGTTCTTGGTTTGTCTAAAGTTTCAATCAATTTTCCTAAAATATGCAAACGTCCGTCACGAGCTTGAGCCAAAGCTTGCTCCATGATTTCATATTTCAATCCGTCAATTTTGATGTCCATTTGACAAGCCGTGATACCTTCAGAAGTACCCGTTACCTTGAAATCCATATCACCCAAGTGATCTTCATCACCTAAGATATCAGATAAAACGGCAAAACGATCTCCGTCAGTAATCAATCCCATCGCGATTCCAGAAACCGGACGGATCATTTGAATACCAGCATCCATCAAAGATAAAGTTCCTGCACAAACTGTTGCCATTGAAGACGAACCGTTTGATTCCAATACTTCAGAAACCACACGAATTGTATAAGGACAATCAGCAGGAATCATGTTTTTCAACGCTCTTTGAGCCAAGTTTCCGTGACCAACTTCTCTTCTTGAAGTTCCTCTCAATGGACGCGCTTCTCCTGTAGAAAATGGCGGGAAATTATAGTGCAAATAGAATTTTTCTTCTCCTTGTTCAGATGGTGAATCGATTTGGTTGGCTTCTCTAGAAGTTCCTAAAGTTGCCGTAGCCAAAGCTTGAGTCTCTCCACGTGTGAACAATGCAGAACCGTGAACTGATGGCAAGTAATCTACTTCAGACCAGATATCTCTGATTTCTGTAGTTTTTCTTCCGTCAAGACGTGTTCCTAAGTCTAAAGTTACATTACGAACAGCTTCTTTGTTAACTTTTTTGAAGTATTTAGAAACTAAATCTCCGTTTTCCAACAATTCTTCGTCAGTAAATAACGTTTTTACTTCTTCTTTTACTTCGTCAAATGCAGCTGAACGTTCGTGTTTAGCCGAACCTTTGCTTGCAATCGCGTAAATTTTATCGTAAGAAGCAGCTTTTACTTTTTCGTAAATTGCTTCATCTTCTCTTTCTCCTTCATACGTACGAACTTCTTTTTTTCCAAAAGCGGCAGCCAATCTTTCTTGAGCAGCGATTTGTACTTTGATGTGTTCGTGTGCAAATTTAATGGCTTCCACCATTTCTGCTTCTGAAATTTCTTTCATTTCACCTTCCACCATCGCGATAGAATCTGTTGAAGCTCCAATCATCATGTCAATATCTGACAATTCTAATTGTGCACGAGATGGGTTGATGATAAATTTACCGTCAATTCTTCCAACTCTAGCTTCAGAAATCAATGTTTCAAAAGGAATGTCAGACAAAGCAAGTGCTGCCGAAGCTGCCAAACCTGCCAAAGCATCTGGCATAACGTCTTCATCATGAGACATCAACTGAATCATAACTTGAACCTCTGCGTGGTAATCTGATGGGAAAAGCGGACGCAAAACGCGGTCAACTAATCTCATTGTTAATACTTCGTTGTCACTTGGGCGTGCTTCTCTTTTGAAGAAACCTCCAGGAAAACGACCTGCTGCAGCAAATTTCTCTCTGTAATCTACCGTTAACGGTAAAAAGTCGATACCTGGACTTGCTTTTCTTGCGGAAACAACTGTACCTAAAATTACAGTTTTTCCAATTCTTACTACTACAGAACCGTCAGCTTGTTTTGCTAAACGACCTGTCTCGATTGTGATGCTTCTGCCATCACCTAAATCGATGCTTTCTACAAATAATTGTGGAATCATAAATTAATTCTCTAATTGATTAAACAATGGGTTTTAGTTGTGTTGTAGTTGTTGTGTGTAGTTATTGTTCTAAAACCCAATGAAAAACCAAACTTTTATTGCAATATGTGTAAAAACAAAAAGAGGCGCGTGAGCACCTCTTTTCTATTGAATTATTTTCTAATATTCAATTCTTTGATAATCTCACGATATCTGTTGATATCTTTCTTTTTAAGATAATCAAGTAAGCTTCTTCTTTTACCTACTAAAAGTACAAGTGAACGCTCAGTGTTGTAATCGTGACGATTTTTTTTCAAATGCTCTGTCAAGTGGCTAATTCTGAATGTGAATAATGCGATTTGACCTTCTGCTGAACCAGTGTTTTCAGCTTTTCCTCCGTGTTTAGCGAAGATTTCCGCTTTAACTTCATTAGTTAAGTACATGCTAATATTATTTTAAATGATTATTATGTATGAACAAGTTTTTCTTATTCGTGTGCAAAGGTAACTATTAATTTGAGATTAAAAAATTTAAAGATTGAAGAATTTGAAAATTGTTCGAAAAAGCGAATGCAATCTTTTAATAATTAAATCTTTAAATTAAAATAACTTCGCTACTTCTGCATTTACAAATTCCAAGAATCTTTCGTCCAAGTCAGAAAATGGGTCCAATACATTAGAATCAATATCAATTTGTCCAATATTTTTTCCATCCACAAAAAGCGGCACCACGATTTCAGATTTTACCGTAAAACTGCAAGCGATATAATTATCCTGAGCTTTTACATCTGGAACCACAAAGTTTTCATTTGAAACTGCCACTTGTCCGCAAATTCCTTTCCCAAACGGAATTACCGTGTGATCAGTTGGCTCTCCGGCGTATGGCCCCAGTAATAATTCTTCTTTTTCGCCATTGCGGAAGTAAAATCCAACCCAGTCATAATAATCAATATTGTCTTTTAAAAGATGACAAAGCTGTAATAATTTGTCGTCGCGCAATGTGTCTTTATGGTGTAATATATCTTGAACCTTTGGTTTTAATTCTTCGAAAGTCATAATTGATAATTTTTTTACAAAAGTATTTATTTGACAGACGATAAAATTGTATAGTTTTGTTAAAACTCAATTTTTTGAAAAAGTATTTCCAGCTTTACCGCCCGTTTTTTATTTTCCTCCTAAAGTTTTTTGTGACTTACGGAATCCTTACTTTCTGCTACCAAATGTATTTGAATAGTTTTGATTCAAAAGAATTGGAAATCGACGGAATGACAAAATTTGTGGCCTATCAAACCGAAGATTTACTGCAATTCATTGGTCAAGACGCGTACACAATTCCGCATCTGGGGCAAGCGTGCATGAAATTATTTCTAAATGAAAAATATTTGGCAAGAGTAGTGGAAGGTTGCAATGCGATGAGCGTGATGATTCTTTTTGTGGCTTTTGTAATTGCTTTCAAAGGAAAACTGAAACACACAATCTTATTTTTAATCATCGGAGTTTTAATCATACATTTATTGAATGTCTTGCGAATTGCGCTGTTGACAATTGCGCTTTTCCATTATCCAGAATACGAACATCTGTTGCACGGCGTGATTTTTCCGTTGTTTATTTATGGAGTCGTTTTCGGTTTGTGGGTAATTTGGGTTCAAAAATTTTCGTCTTATGCAAAAGCTTCTTAACTATAAAAAGGAAATCGCCTTTTCAATTGCGCTCGTCTTTTTGCTGGCCATAATCCGTGCTTTTGAAGATTTATTTTATGATCCGTTTTTAAATTATTTTAAGACAGATTATTCAAATTTGCCTTTTCCCGAATATGATTCGCTCAAATTATTTTTCAGTTTATTATTACGATACGCTTTAAATTCGATCGTTTCTCTGGCGATAATTCAGGTTTTATTCAAGGATTTTTCATTGACCAAATTTGCTTCGGTTTTGTACCTGATATTTTTTATCATCTTAATAATTGCTTTTTTTGTCATCTTAACTTTTTCGGCGGAAGCCAATAATTTGCTTCTTTTTTATGTCAGAAGATTTTTGATCCAGCCACTTTTCGTGCTGTTATTTGTTCCAGCTTTTTATTATCAGAAGCAATTAGAAAAAAAAAATAACAAGTCATAAACAGTTTTTCCTTCGAATTTTTGATATGTTTGCAACGAATTAAGTTTCAATTCGATGAGTTTTAAAAAGAGTACAAGTTTAATTTTAGCATTTTTCCTATTGGTTTCCAATATGGGAATGGCTTTTAACGTGCACTTTTGTAGCGGAACAATTTCTTCAATTACGTTAAATTACAAGGTTGACGAAAGTTGCACAATTCCGGAAAAAAAAGCTCCCGTTAAAAAATGTTGTGCCGAAAAAGCAAAGGAAAATAAGAAATGTTGTTCTGATAAAAAGATTGAGCAAAAGAAAAAATCAGAACAAGTTGTCGTTAAAACTTTCTCTTTTAGCTCAGATCTTCCGTTTGTAATCAATGATTGGAAACCATTGGTTTTTGAAGCGCTTCCTGTTTCAACCAAACAAACTCCAATTGAATATTGCTGTGATGCCAATGCGCCACCGCTGTTCAAGCTCTATTCTCAATATATTTTCTACGCGTGAATTAATGTTTCAATGACAAAGCCATTTCTTGTGGCCAAAATTTCTTGATAACATTAAATCTTTTTTATGCAAAAGCAATTATTTCTGATTGCACTATTTTTAGTTTCCACTTTTTCTTTTTCGCAAGAATTAAAAGGAAAAATTACTGAAGCTACAACTGCAAATCAGTCACTTCCAGGAGCCAGCGTTCAATGGCTCAATACACAAATCGGAACAATTACAGACGAAAACGGAGAATTTTCTATTCCGTATAGTTCAGAAAATACACAATTGATTATCAGTTTTGTAGGTTTTGAAACCGATACCTTGACCGTAAATTCTTCTGAATATATCAAACATTCGCTTTCTCAAACCAAAAATCTTGACGAAGTTGTGATTAATAAGGAACGCAAAAGTTTACAGCGTTCAAATCTGCAAACTGCCAATGTTTCTACAATGTCAAGCAAAGAATTGTTGAAAGCTGCGTGCTGTAATTTGGCCGAAAGTTTTGAAACAAATCCGTCCATCGATGTAAATTTTTCGGATGCTTTGACAGGAACAAAACAGATTAAAATGCTGGGTTTGACAAGTCCGTATTTAATGATTACGGAGGAAAATATTCCTTCGGTTCGTGGCGCTTCACAAGCGTACGGATTATCATTTACGCCTGGAACTTGGGTGGAAAGTATTCAAATTACAAAAGGTGCGGGCTCTGTGGTAAACGGTTTTGAAAGTATTTCGGGACAAATAAATACCGAGTTAATCAAACCTGTAAATGACATTCCGTTTTTCTTAAATGTTTACGGTTCAACCGATAGCCGTTTTGAGGTAAATACGCATTTCAACAAAAAAGTTTCTGATAAATGGGCAACAAGTTTATTTGTACATGGAAACACTCGTGTCGCAAAAAACGATATGAATGATGATGGATTTTTAGACAATCCGTTGGCAAAACAAATCAATGTTTTAAACCGTTGGCAATATACAGACCTTGAAAAAGGCTGGGTAAGTTTCATCAATTTTCGTTACATGAACGACGATAAACAAACCGGTGAAATTGATTTTGACAAAGATCGCGACAAGCTGACAACCAATTATTGGGGTTCAGAAATCAAGACGCAACGTTATGATGTTTCGGCAAAATTGGGTTACGTTTTTCCAGATATGCCATATCAAAGTATCGGTTTGCAAACTGCTTTTAACGGTCACGATCAGGAATCTTATTTTGGTTTAAATCAATATGATATCAATCAAAAAAGTTTTTATTCGAACTTAATTTTTAATTCAATTATCAGCAATACGTTGAACAAATTTTCTACAGGTTTGAATTTTACGTATGACAAATATGATGAATTTGTGGGCGTTCCAAATATCTCCAGAGATTTTGATAGAATCGATAATTCTGTTGGAGCATTTTTTGAATATACGTATGATAACACCACTAATTTCAGCTTGGTTGCTGGCGCGAGGGTGGACAATCACAACCGATTGGGAACTTTTGTAACGCCAAGATTGCATTTAAAATACATTCCTTGGGAAAAAGCAACTTTGAGAGCTTCGGCTGGAAGAGGAAAGCGTTCTGCGAATATTTTTGCTGAAAACCAACAACTTTTTGCAAGTTCAAGAGTGTTTGATATTTTAAGTACCAATGGAAAAATCTATGGATTGGATGCGGAAATCGCTTGGAATTATGGCTTAAGTTTTATGCAAGGTTTCACGCTTTTTAACCGCCCAGCGGATGTTAGCGTAGATTTTTATAGAACTGATTTTCAGAATCAGGCCGTTGTCGATTTATATGCTTCGCCTCAACAGGCTTTGTTTTATAACTTGAACGGAAGTTCGTATGCCAACAGCTTGCAAGTGGATTTTAACTATGAATTGGCCACGCATTTCAACTTGAGAACAGCTTACAAATATTATGAAATTGAAACCGATTATTTGAGCGGAAGTGCCCAAAGACCGCTTCAGGCAAAGCATCGTTTCTTCGCCAATTTAGCTTATGAAACACACATTGCAGAAAAAGGGAAACAATGGAAATTTGATTTTACATACAATTGGTTAGGAAAACAACAATTGCCAAACACGGCTACAAATCCAGAAGTAGACAGACTTCCAGAATATTCTCCAGCTTTTGCCGTTATGAATGCACAAATAACCAGAACTTTTTCATCTACATTTGAAGTATATGTTGGTGGTGAAAACATTGGTAACTATAAGCAAGATAAAGCAATAATTGGAGCTGATAATCCTTTTGGACCAAATTTTGATAGTTCTATAATTTATGCGCCAATTTTTGGTCAAATGTATTACGCGGGTTTACGATTCAAAATAAAATAATAATAACTGAGGATGAGATTGCTTTCCCGATGTTTCGGGAAAAGCTATTCCTCGCAAAGACAATCAAATATGAAAAAAATAATGTTCGTGCTTTTGCTTTCCATAATCGGATTTTCATCTGAGGCACAAGAAAAAAAGAGTAAAAATGCCAAGAAAGACATCGAAGTCAGAGGAAATTGCGAGATGTGCAAGAAGCGAATAGAAAAGGCTGCGTTTGGAGTTTCAGGAGTAAAATCTGCTGAATGGCATCAAGATGATCAAACTTTACACGTTATTGTAAATGAGGAAAAAGCAGACGCTTTAAAAATACAGCAGGCCGTCGCAAAAGCTGGACACGACACAAAAGATGTTCGCGCGACAGATGAAGATTACGCAAAGCTTCATACGTGTTGTTCCTACGATCGAAAATAAAAAAAAATCCGGAGTCTTAATTGGCTCCGGATTTTTTTATTCTAATTCAATTGTTTTTATTTCAGAGATTAACTTGCCATCGGCAGAAAAACCTTCGATTAAAATTTTCACTTTCTTTTGATTCATATTTGGAATTTGAAATGCAAAATGACCGTTTTCATTTGCGATAATATTTGGAATCCAATTAATTAAACCAAAATTTTTAAAACCTAAGTCCGATGTTGAATTGTAACTGACATTTTTAAAAGGCTTTATCGCTGAAAAACCTTTGGGTATTGGATAGGTTGTAATATTATTTTTATAGGAAGAATTTCGGGCACCCTTTTTCATGTATATTTTTATCACTCCAATATTATCAGGAAAGGCAGACGATCTCATGTTTGTATCTAAATATATTTCATCCACTTCACGCATTGTAATTTGCTGTAAAACATCCAAAATTGCGACTGGTATATCGTCCATGTAAATCGCGGGAGAACTTTTTCCTGTTCTAAAAGTGCCAAAATTTCGATCACTAAGAATTCTAAGCGATGTGTTTTCATTTTCTGTCGTAAAGCCATTCATTCTGATAAACTGTAAAAGCATGGCGCTGCCTTCGTTTTCAGCAATTTTAAATCCTCTCAATCTTGAATTTCCAAATCTTGTTTCATAATTGAGAGTTGGTTTGGTTGCGCCAACGATTTTCACGCTGTCTAGCATGATTGTTTTCAACTTAAATTGTGGAAAATCTATTTCGACTTTTTGTTTCTGGATTTCGCATAAACTATTTTTGAAGCGAATCGATTTGTTAAACGTTCTGCGACTGTTTAAAACTTGCGGATAATCTTTAAATTCTACCGATTTACTTCTTTCGTTAATAAAAGTAATGTTCACTTTTGTCGAATCAGTTAAAATCAAATTATTGAAAAAGAATTCATTTTTTTCGTCGATATTTCCAAAATTGGCGCTTGTTGGAGAAGTCACGATTATTTGCGCTTTTTTTGGGTCAGAAATTTTTTGATTTACAGTTCCTTTTAATGTCAATCCGTTATCAAATTCAAAAGTTTCCTTTGGAGCTGAAGTAATTATATCTTTCCAATCATATTTGAATTTGGATTGATTTAGAAGTAATAAATCAAGTTCATATTTCTTTTTTGTCGTGATTTCATTAAAGTAATATCTAGAATTTTTTGACTTCTCTAAAAGAAAAGAATTTAATAAAAAGCTTCCATAAATATCGTTTTCATTGTCAATTGATAACGATTCTTCTGGCAAGATTGAAATAGAAATGTCGCTATATTTCAAATTTAAGTTTCCAGAAAAAGAAATGCTGTCTGACGCCTTTTTAGTGGCTTGTAAATCAACTTCTAATTTTTCTTTTTGATGTTTAAAAATCATCCGTTCTGCAAGAACATTTAAATTAGAATCGATAATTCGGATGGTATTTATGCCGTCAGAAATGTTTTCGTTTTCAAAAAGAATGGTTTGCTCTTCTTGATCATTTATAAAATTTAAGTCAAGCAACGCAATTTTATCAAATTGATTGATAACAATTTTTAATGAATTGTTTCTGTATTTTTCAATGGTTTTTAAATTGGTTCTAATTTTTAAAAGTGTTTTGTCTTTAACTGAAAAGCTATTTGCGTCTAAAGCAAACCCTTCGGCAGATGCAATTGGAAGCATTTCTTCATAAGAAGTGCCATTTATAAGGAATCTAACTTTATAGATTTTTTTATTTGGGACAAATTCAAACTTGCCAAAACCAAAGTTATTTAAGTGAATTTTTTGCAAAACGATGTTTTTATCGTCGATTAAATCGCCTTCAGAAATTTGAAATGGGTTTCCGTTACAATCGCTTATTTTAATGCCGACTATGTTTTTTTGATTTTCAAGAAGAGTGCCGCCTTCTGGATTAAATTTTATAGAAACACTTGAAAAATCCGGAATTATTTCTTTTGAGTAAGATTTATCATCTTTATTAATAATCTGTATGGAATTGATTGACGACTCATCTTCTTTAAAATTTTTCATCCAATTTGTAAAAAAATGAATATAATATTTTCCAGTTGAGAACGAATTATTTAGGTCAAAATCGCTAGTAAAGCTTCCGTTACTTGAATAAAAAAGCTTTTCAGTTACTTTTTCTCCTTGCTCATTATATAAAGTAGCATAGATATTTGTGGTCATTACAGAAGGAATTCCTGTTTTGATATTGTACACAAAGCCTTTAAAGAATATTTTTTCATTGGTAAAAAATATTTTTTTCGGAAATTGAATATGTATGTTTTCTCTGTCTAATGAAAAATAACTTGAAATGTGCTTTGTGATTTCAGAGTCTTCTTGATCAGATATTTCTTGAGAGTAAGTGCAAAAAGAGGATAGTAAGAGAAATAAACAGAACAAATTTGGCTTATAAGAATTGAATTTCATTTATAAAGTTTTAGTTGGGAAATATAGGATTTTTTTTATTAATTGATTAAAATAGTTTCAAAAAAAAGACGCTTTGAAAAAAGCGTCTTTTTAGAAAATATATTTAAAATGATATTACATCATTCCCGGCATACCGCCACCCATTGGGTTTCCGCCACCGTTTTCTTCTTTAATTTCAACTAAAGCACATTCTGTAGTCAAGATCATTCCAGAAACTGAAGCTGCGTTTTCAAGCGCTACACGAGTCACTTTCTTAGGGTCGATGATTCCTGCTTTTAGCATATCAACGTATTCGTCAGTTTTAGCATTGTAACCAAAATCTCCTGAACCTTCAGCCACTTTTGCTACAACCACAGAGCCTTCAAGACCAGCGTTTTCTACGATAGTTCTCAACGGAGCTTCAACCGCGCGAGCTACGATTTGAATTCCTGTAGCTTCATCAGCATTGTCAGCTTTAATGTCTTTCAAAGCATTTTTAGCTCTTAACAAAGCGACACCTCCACCAGCAACGATTCCTTCTTCAACAGCAGCGCGAGTTGCGTGTAAAGCATCGTCAACTCTGTCTTTTTTCTCTTTCATTTCAACTTCAGAAGCAGCGCCAACATAAAGAACGGCAACACCTCCGGCTAATTTAGCCAAACGTTCTTGCAATTTCTCTCTGTCATAATCAGAAGTCGTAGTTTCCATTTGACCTTTGATTTGGTTCACTCTGTTTTTAATCAATTCTGCATCGCCAGCACCGCTAACCAATGTAGTTGTGTCTTTGTTGATTGTTACTCTTTTTGCTGTTCCAAGCATTTCTAGAGTTGCGTTTTCTAATGTGTAACCTTGCTCTTCAGCAATAACAGTTCCGCCAGTTAAGATTGCGATATCTTCTAACAAAGCTTTTCTTCTGTCTCCAAAACCTGGTGCTTTTACAGCTGCGATTTTTAACGCGCCTCTCAATTTGTTTACAACTAAAGTTGAAAGCGCTTCTCCGTCAACATCTTCTGCAATAATCAATAACGGTTTTCCTGATTGAGCAACTGGTTCCAAAATTGGAAGCAATTCTTTCAAAGAAGAAACTTTTTTGTCATATAATAAGATGTAAGGACTTTCTAATTCTGCTTCCATTTTCTCTGAATTGGTCACAAAATATGGAGAAAGATATCCTCTGTCAAATTGCATTCCTTCCACAACGTCAACGTACGTGTCAGTTCCTTTTGCTTCTTCGACAGTAATTACGCCTTCTTTTCCAACTTTTCCAAAAGCTGTTGCAATCAATTCCCCGATTACATCATCATTGTTAGCAGAAATAGACGCAACTTGTTTGATTTTATCAACGTTTGTTCCCACTTCTGTAGCTTGTTTTGCCAAGTCAGCAACGATGGCTTCAACGGCTTTATCGATACCTCTTTTTAAGTCCATTGGATT
The DNA here is from genome assembly GCF_042658345.1 of Flavobacterium qiangtangense. NCBI lineage: Bacteria > Pseudomonadati > Bacteroidota > Flavobacteriia > Flavobacteriales > Flavobacteriaceae > Flavobacterium > Flavobacterium qiangtangense. The sequence continues at coordinate 454,473 of NZ_JBHSQB010000007.1, read as the reverse complement.
TGCTCCGGCAGCAACGTTTTTCAAGCCTTCTTTTACGATTGCTTGTGCTAAAACTGTTGCAGTTGTAGTTCCGTCTCCAGCTAAATCGTTAGTTTTTGAAGCTACTTCTTTAACCATTTGAGCACCCATATTTTCAAGTGTGTCTTGCAACTCAATTTCTTTTGCCACAGAAACACCATCTTTTGTAACTGTTGGTCCACCAAAAGATTTTCCAATAATTACATTACGACCTTTTGGTCCCAAAGTTACTTTTACTGCATTTGCCAATGCATCCACACCGCGTTTTAAACCGTCACGTGCTTCAATATCAAATTTTATTTCTTTTGCCATTTTTGTCATTGCGAGAAACGAAGCAATCGTCCTCTTATATTTAGTTATTTTATTTGTAAATGTTCAAATTTTAAAGCTTACAGCTTTTTAAATAATCGCAAGAATATCGTCCTCACGCATAATCAAATAATCTTTTCCTTCTAATTTCAATTCAGTTCCAGCATATTTTCCATAAAGTACAGAATCTCCAACTTTAACAGTCATATCGTGATCTTTGTTTCCGTTTCCAACAGCAACAACAGTTCCTTTTTGTGGTTTTTCTTTTGCAGTGTCAGGAATAAAGATTCCAGAAGCAGTTTTTGTTTCTGCAGCAGCAGGTTCCACTAATACTCTGTCTGAAAGTGGTTTAATGTTTAAAGCCATAATTAAAAATTTATATTAGGTTGTTTTTCTAAGTTTCCTTCTATTAGTCAGAAATTGTGCCAATCGCTGTTTCTGACATTTTGGGCAAAAAAAAATGCCAACACGTCAGATGTTGGCATTTAATATATATGTTGTAATGATTATTTCGTCGTGTCAGCAGCTGTTGTTGCTGGAGCTTGAGTTGTTGTAGCCGGAGCTGGAGTTGTTGCAGTTGGAGCAGCAGTTTCTGTTTTTGGAGCTGGAGCTGCGTTTCTATCAATGATTTTTGATCCGTTGTCACCAAAAGTTCCTGTGAAGCTTAAGCTAGATAATAAAATCAATACGATTAATAATGTAGCCAGAGTCCAAGTACTTTTATCAAGGAAATCAGATGTTTTTTGCACACCACCAATTTGACCGCCACCACCAAGTGTAGATGATAAACCGCCACCTTTAGGGTTTTGTACCATAATTACTACTACCAATAGAAAACAAACTATCGTGATTAAAACCAAAAAAATTGTAAATGTGCTCATTGTATTAATTATTGTTATTTTGTTGTAATAATTTTATATCTAAAATTCGGTCTGCAAAGAAATGATTTTTTTCTGGATATTTCAAAATTAATATTTCATATGCTTGAATTGCTTTCTGATATTTTTTTTGTTCGAGGTAAACTTTGGCTAAAGTTTCGGTCATAAGATAAGAGCTGTCTTGTGAATTTCGCTCTGAAACTATTGAAATTGCTGGTGTATTCTTTACCGGAGAAATTTTTGGATTCGCTTCAATGAACTTGTCAATGATGTCTAATTTTTTCTTTTTCTCTAAGTCAATTTCTAAATTTTCTTCAATTTTTTGCTCTTCAACTGGCTTTTCTTGTCTTTCAATTGGCTTAAAACTTGACAATTGCAACCATTCTTGAAACGAATGGCGTTCATTTGTTGAAAATTCTAACGGTTTTCCAATCTCTAATTTCTCCTCTAATTTTTCATCCGAAGTAATTCCATCTGCTTCTGGAACAACTTCTAAAACAGGGGAGTTTTCGGTCGTTTCAACTTCTTGAGTTGCTTCTTTTATCGAAGAAATAATTGATTGTTCTAACGGATTTACCTTTGGTTCTTCTTTTTGAATTTTTTCTTCACGGACAATTTCAAAACCTTCGACCAAAATTTCCTTAATTCTTGCTTCTTTTTCTTCGAAAAATGCTTTTTGAACCGCCGTAAAATTTTCTGAAGTAATAAATTCAAATAAAACGCTTCGGTCAGTTGTGTGAGCGGCAGTCGTTTTTAATTCGCCGTTATATTTAAAACTATTTTGATTGTACAAATTTTTCAAACGTAAAGCTCTTGCGCTCTGAAAAAATGGAAATTCATCCACAATTTTTTCCAAGACAAAGGTATGCCTGTCGCCAATGGCGTTTGGGTTGTTCAATAAAGATGTAAATTCAGTCAGGTTCAAAATATTTGGTTTTAAATTACCATTTTGCAAGCGTATCGTTGAAAATGTCTTGCGTAATTCTCAAGAAAATTTCGTCTAATGCGGTTCTTAAAACGGCGCCAACAGGTTGGGCGTTTCCGGCGTAATCATAATAAAAAGAATATCTTTTTTCAAAATCGTCTTCTTCTTTTTTGGTATTTCGATAGCGCAACATAACAGAAATTGTCAATCTGTTTTGAGCCGCTCTTTGGTCAGCGGTTGCCGTCATCGGAGCAATTCTATAATCCGTAATTTCGCCTTCATAGACCAAATCGCCACCAGAATTGGTTAAGCTCAAATTGGTTTGGTTTTGAATCAAATCTTGCAAAGCCAGCGTAAATGTTCGCTCAATTCCTGGTTCAATTAATTCTGCATTATTCTGGAAATAATTTACTTGAAACGTTTTTGCATCAATTTTTCCGGTTCCCGTAAAGTTATACACTGAACAGCTATTGAACGTCAATAACAGCAGAATCGCAGGAATTATGGTTTTAATTTTTTTCATCTTGTGACAAATATACTATAAATCGAATTGTTTGATTTTTCTATATAAAGTTCTTTCAGAAATCCCGAGTTCATCGGCGGCAGCTTTTCGTTTTCCTTTATTTTTCTCCAAAGATTTTTTGATCAGCTCAATCTCTTTTTCTTCTAATTTCAGAATTTCTTCCTCTTCAACAGTTTCTGCAAAAGTATAATTATCATCGTGTTCCTCGAAATCTTCTTCATTTTTCTTCGGATTTGATATGTACGCAACGCGAGGTTGTTCTTCAAAATCAATTTCGCTGTCGCCTTGATTGTTAGCGTTTCCGTAAATCTTCTGAATCAAATTTTTATTGGTTTCTTGCACTTTCGAGCTTCCGTTTTGCATTAATTCCATCGTCAATTTTTTCAAATCGTTTAAATCGCTTTTCATATCAAAAAGCACTTTGTATAGAATTTCTCTTTCGGTGCTGAAATCATTTTCGCTTTTCTTGTCCTTAATTACCGAAGGTAAATTACTTCCCTCAACTGGCAAATACGATTGCAAAGTCAAAGCCGAAATATCTCTGTTGGTTTCCAAAACAGAAATTTGCTCAGCCACATTTCGAAGTTGACGAATATTTCCGCTCCAGCGAAATTTCAATAAAAATTGAACGGCATTATCGTCCAATTTAATCGGAGGCATTTTATATTTATGGGCAAAATCAGAAGCAAATTTTCTAAAAAGCAAGTGAATGTCGTCTTTTCTATCACGTAATGGAGGCAACGGAATGTCAACCGTGCTCAAACGGTAATACAAATCTTCACGGAATTTTCCTTTTTCGATGGCGTCAAACATATTCACATTTGTCGCCGCCACGATTCGAACGTCTGTTTTTTGTACTTGTGAAGAACCTACTTTAATAAACTCTCCATTTTCCAAAACACGAAGCAAACGAACCTGAGTAGTCAAAGGCAATTCTCCAACTTCATCCAAGAAAATCGTACCGCCGTCGGCTACTTCAAAATAACCTTCACGTGTGGAAGTTGCTCCTGTAAAAGCGCCTTTTTCGTGACCAAAAAGTTCACTGTCGATAGTTCCTTCTGGAATGGCACCACAGTTTACGGCAATATATTTTCCGTGTTTTCTGTGTGAAAGTGAATGGATGATTTTCGGAATACTTTCTTTCCCGACACCGCTTTCTCCCACAACCAAAACCGAAATATCCGTTGGTGCAACTTGGATTGCTTTTTCAATCGCACGATTTAATTTCGGGTCGTTCCCGATGATTTCAAATCGCTGTTTTATGGCCTGAACTGATTCCATAATTTGTTTTTTAAACACAGATTTCACGAATTTTCACAGATTTAATTTCTATTAATTCGTAGAATTTATGACTTTAATTTCTTTTTTATGTCTAATGAATTAAAAAGAGTTTTTAATTCCTGATATTGGTTGTCTTCTAAATTCGATTTAATAATTGGAAAAGCTGAAAATTTATTTGGGTAAATTAAAAACCATAATTTAGTTTCCCTGATTTGATAGGTTTCACTCCAAAAGTTTTCAACTTTAAAGGTTTCTCCTTCTTGGATATAACTTTTATTTGAGAGAATAATATTTTGAGTTTCGAGATTTCTTTTGTTAGAAAGAATATTTTTTTTCATCGTTGAAAGCGTCTTGAAATAAATAAAACCCCAAACTATGCTCAGTATTAAAAGTGCCAATGTAATTTCTAAAATTTCATTATTTTGATTTTCCAGATTATTCTCTAAGCCCATTATTTGAGGAAATCTGTTAAAAAGGATAACTATTAAAACAAAGAAAGGCATAAATTTGATAAATGGTAAGCTATATAACAGATGTTTGGAAACTCTTGTCAAAGATTCCAATGTTGGTTTGTATACAATAATAATTTCCTTTTCCATATTTATATTTCTGTGCTAATCAGTGAAATCTGTGTTGAAATTTATTTTTAATTCATTTCACTATATCCCACAACTTCTCCAATCAAAGTGCCACTTGTACAACTGTTGATTTTTACATTCACAAATTCACCAATATTGTAATTCTCTCTTGGAAAAACTACGGTAATACTCTGAGAATTTCTTCCTGAAAATTGCTCTTTAGATTTTTTGGATGTTTTTTCGATTAAAACTTCAACGGTTTTTCCGATGAATTCCTCACTTCTAAACCAGCTGTGTTTTTGTTGCAAATCCACAATTTCTTGTAATCTTCTCGCTTTTGTTTCTTCCAAAACATCATCTTCCATTTTTCTTCCCGCCAAGGTTCCCGGACGTTCAGAATAGGAATACATATAACCAAAATTATATTTTACAAATTCCATCAGGCTCAATGTGTCTTGGTGGTCTTGTTCTGTTTCGGTTGGAAAACCGGCAATCATATCTTGCGAAATACTGCATTCTGGAATTATGGTTCTGATTTTTGTAATCAAGTCGAAATATTCTGCTCGAGTATGCAAACGGTTCATTTCTTTCAATATTCGGTCGCTTCCAGATTGAACCGGAAGGTGAATGTGTTTGCAAATATTTGGATATTTCGCAATGACGTGCAAAACACTTTCGTGCATATCCTGCGGATTCGACGTTGAAAAACGAATACGCATTTTCGGAAAAGTAGTTGCCACCATTTCCAATAAATTGTCAAAATTCACGGCTGTCGCTTTCTGCATATCCGATGCTTTTTCGAAATCTTTTTTCAATCCTCCACCGTACCATAAATAGCTGTCGACGTTTTGGCCTAAAAGCGTGATTTCTTTATAACCTTGATTCCAAAGATTGGTGATTTCAGTCATAATGCTTTGTGGCTCACGGCTTCTTTCGCGACCTCGCGTGAACGGAACCACACAAAACGTGCACATATTATCACAACCTCTTGTGATGGAAACAAAAGCCGTAATTCCGTTGCTGTTCAGGCGAACAGGTGAAATATCGCCATACGTTTCATCTTTCGATAAAATCACGTTGATGGCGTCATTTCCAGATTCAACTTCGGCTAGAAGATTTGGTAAATCTTTGTAAGCATCTGGTCCTACAACCAAATCCACAATTTTTTCTTCTTCCAGGAATTGGCTTTTCAAACGTTCGGCCATACAGCCCAAAACCCCGACTTTCATCTTTGGGTTGATGCGTTTTACGGCGTTGTATTTCTCCAGACGTTTCCTGATGGTCTGTTCGGCCTTGTCTCTGATGGAACAGGTGTTTACCAAAACCAAATCGGCTTCTTCAAGGATTTGGGTAGTATTGAAACCGTTTTCAGATAGGATGGAAGCCACGACTTCGCTGTCCGAAAAATTCATCGCACAGCCGTAACTCTCGATAAAAAGTTTTTTGGTATTCTCTTTTTTATGTTCTAAAACAAGACTTTCACCTTGCTTGTTCTCTTCAATTATCTTTTCCATACGTCTTCCTTCAACGGAATTTATTCGATTGGCAAATATAGAATAAATTTAAGAAATATGACAAGTTGGCAGGGTTAGATTTAACTTTTTATGATGATTTAAAGATTTTGGATGATGTGATTTCCTAACAGGTATTTCTTTTGAATTGTATAACAATAAACCTAACAGGAGAAAATACCTGTTAGGAATTGTGGCTTTAAAATCAGGCAAATTCCGTAAAATCAAGTTTTATAATTTCCCAATTTTTGTCTAACAAGCAAATTGGTTCGAAATCAGTATTTGCGATTTCAAAATTTGTAAATTGCTCTCTAATTTTAGTATAATCATCGTTGTAAGGATACCTTTTCTGGAACAAGGAAATCATTTCGTCAAGATTGATTTTATCGATGAAGTAATGCAAATCCCAAAAATCTTTTTTTCTTCCACCACGAAGAATAACGTCAAGTTTCATTGCAATAATTTCATTTGTGGTTGCCATTCTAATGCTTTCCATGATTATTGGCGGTTCTATGAAGTCGTCTGTGTAATACAAATCGATTTTTACACAGTCATTTATGGAATTACCGACTACAAAGTTGGTTCCGAAAGCTACATTTTCTAAATTTCTTGAAACACAAAATGGATATTTCAATTCTAAAAATTCTCTAATCGCTTTGTAGTCAATTGAGCCATATTCTGCGTCTGTAAATAAATCGATATCCACAGACATTCGATGACCTAATTGTAAACTTAATGAAGTTCCGCCAACTAATCTGAAAGAACTAAATAGCGGTTCATTTATGATATCTTGCAAAACACTTTCCAAAATTGGGGCTACTGTATTCCAGTATAATTTGCTCATCGTAGTTTTATTTTTGAAAGAATTTTATCGACTTCATTTTTACCATAAAAACGAATTATTTCTTCTTGTTCGTCTTTGTTTCCATAAGAGAAAATTCTTTTGATTACTGAAATTTTCATCAAGCGCCAATCTATCTTTTCAAAAGTTGTATCCCAAAATGTGATTTTATTTAATTTCGATAAATCAGGTTTGTAATTTTCATCTCTTTTTGCTTTTTTGATGTCGTGAAAAACTTGTAAGGTCATCAAGAAACCTTCTTCTAATTCTAATTTTTCTTCAATTTTCAAGGATAAATCCACGTTCATATTTCGGGTGCCTTTGATGATGGCTCCCAATGTTTGTGGATATTCATTGATAGAAAGCGCAAATTGTCTTTTGCTGATTTTGGATTTCAGCAATTCGCGTTCGATGAATTTTCCGGGGTGAACTCCTTTTAATATGTCGAGCTTAGATTTCATTATACAAATGTAAACAATTTTGTTTACATTTTTGTTCTTTGGTTCTCGATTTCTAATAGGTATTTTCTCCTGTTAGGTATTTCGAGATTTCTTTAAATGAAATCTGACAGGAGAAAATACCTGTTAGGAACTGTTGCGAAGCTTTTAGAGGATTTTTCAAAATAGTTTATACCTTAATATATATAATTTTAAAATTTTTTAAAGATTCCAATTATCGGCAATCTTGGTCCCAAAGATTCCAAAAATTAAAATGGATTCTCAAATAGCCCCGATGGTTGCCATTATCCTTTTTTGGCGGTCCCGACGCTTCGGGAGCCACAAAAGATAGTGGCATCCAGCGGGAAAATGGATGGCTGAAATTCACTGCCGATTCGCTTCTAAATAAAAACAAAAATGTTTCGGTTTTTAAGTGTTGAAAATCAGGTATTTTGAATTTAAAAAAATCTTAAAACGCAATATTTAAAAAATTCCTATACTTTTGCGACAGAAATAAAAGCATTATGGCAAAGAATTTAGTGATAGTTGAGTCGCCTGCGAAGGCAAAAACCATAGAAAAATTTTTGGGAAGCGATTACCAGGTGGAGTCCAGTTATGGGCACATTGCGGATTTGCCTTCCAAGGAAATTGGGGTGGATGTATTGAATGGTTTTACACCAAAATATGAAGTTTCCCCTGATAAAAAAGCATTGGTGACGAAACTAAAAGGACTAGCGAAAAAAGCCGAAATGGTTTGGTTGGCGAGTGATGAGGACCGCGAGGGAGAGGCCATTTCGTGGCACTTGGCGGAAGAGTTGAATTTGAAACCTGAAAAGACCAAAAGAATCGTTTTTCACGAGATTACCAAAACGGCAATTTTGAAAGCGATTGACAATCCGAGAGGAATTAACTACGACTTGGTAAATGCCCAACAAGCGAGAAGAGTCTTGGATAGATTGGTGGGATATGAACTTTCTCCAGTTCTTTGGAGAAAAATAAAAGGCGGTTTATCAGCGGGAAGAGTACAATCTGTTTCGGTTCGATTGATTGTGGAAAGAGAAAGAGAAATTCAGAATTTTAATGCTGTTGCTAGTTATTCGGTTGTGGCTGAATTTGCTAACGAAGCAGGAAAAACATTCAAGGCGAAATTGCCCAAGAATTTCAATACGAAAAAAGAGGCCGAAGATTTTTTAAATAAAAACATCGGTTCTATATATAAGGTAGCGGATTTGGAAACAAAGCCTACCAAAAAATCTCCCGCTGCTCCATTTACCACATCGACTTTGCAACAGGAAGCGGCGAGAAAATTGTATCTTCCGGTTGGAATCACGATGCAGTTAGCACAAAGATTATATGAAGCGGGTTTGATTACCTATATGAGAACGGACAGCGTGAACCTTTCGGCAGATGCTATGAATGCAGCGGAAGCTGAAATCATCAAATCATACGGGAAAGAGTTTTCTAAACCTAGAACTTTTACAACGAAAAGCAAAGGTGCTCAAGAAGCACACGAAGCGATTCGTCCGACCGATATGTCGCGTCACACTGTGAATATCGACCGAGACCAAGCGCGTTTGTATGATTTGATTTGGAAAAGAACGTTGGCTTCTCAAATGAGTGATGCTCAGTTGGAACGTACCAATGTAAAAATTGAAGCAAACAATCATAAAGAATTATTTTCAGCGACAGGAGAAGTGTTGCTTTTTGAAGGTTTCTTGAAAGTATATTTGGAAGGAAATGATGACGATGATGAAGAGCAAGAAGGCATGTTGCCTGCGATGAAAGTCAATGAGAAATTGCAAAACAATTATATTACAGCGACAGAACGATATTCAAGACCGCCGGCGAGATATACCGAAGCTTCTTTGGTTAAGAAATTGGAGGAACTTGGAATTGGCCGTCCGTCAACTTATGCTCCGACGATTTCCACGATTATCAACAGAAATTATGTTGAGAAAGGAAATTTAGAAGGAAACGAAAGAAATTATACGCAGTTGACTTTGCAGTCTGGAAAGCTTGGAGAGAAATTGCTGAAAGAAACGACAGGTTCTGATAAAGGAAAATTGGTACCGACAGATATTGGTACAATCGTTACTGATTTCTTGGTGAAGAATTTCGAAAGAATCTTGGATTATAATTTCACGGCAAAAGTGGAACAGGATTTTGACGAAATTGCCGAAGGAAATGTGAATTGGGCAAAAATGATGCAGGAATTTTACGATCAGTTTCATCCGAATGTGAAAGATGTAGAAGCAAATGCCGAAAGAGAAAGCGGTGAAAGAATTTTAGGAAAACATCCGGAATCTGGTAAAACGGTTTTGGTTCGTTTGGGGAAATTCGGAGCAATGGCGCAAATTGGGGATAGCGAAGACGAAGAAAAGAAATTTGCAAGTTTGCGTCCGGAGCAAAATATTGGAACAATTACTTTAGAAGAAGCCTTGAATTTGTTTTTGCTTCCAAAAGCATTAGGAACTTATCAAGGAGAAGAAGTTGAAGTGAGTTTGGGACGTTTTGGTCCGTTTATTAGATTCGGGAAAGTGTTTGTTTCGCTTCCAAAAGGAGAAGAACCATTGGATGTGGATTTTGAAAGGGCTAAAGTTTTAATTGATGAAAAAATTCAAGCTGATGCACCAATTGCAGTTTATAAAGGCGAAGGTGTTCAAAAAGGAACTGGCAGATTTGGTCCTTTTATAAAATGGAACGGAATTTTTATTAATGTTGCTAAAAAATATAATTTTGACAACCTTTCTCAAAGTGATATCGAAGAATTAATTGAAGATAAAATTCAGAAAAACATTGATAAGGTAATTCATAATTGGGAAGAAGAAGGAATTTTGGTTCAAAAAGCCCGTTGGGGAAGAAGTGAAATTACAAAAGGAAAAATCAAGATTGAATTAAGCAAAGATGTCGATGCGACAAAATTGACCTTGGCAGAAGTTCAAGAAATGATTGCAAAGAAAACACCTGCAAAGAAAACGGCAGCGAAAAAAACTACAGCAACTAAAAAACCAGCTGCAAAAAAAGCAGTTACCAAAAAGAAATAATATATGGAGTTTGATTTCCTGTCGCCCTTAGATGATGAAATCTTAGAATTTATAAACGGCCTTTCTTCTCAAAATCTGGGAAGTAAGGTTGTTTTGCATACGAGCAAAGATTTTCCGGATTTGAATAAAATCAAACTCGCTATTATTGGCGTAAAGGAAAATCGCGGTGCACACACTGAAGTTGAAAATACAAAGTTGAGTCATATTCGAAAAGAATTGTATGGATTATTTCCGGGCAACTGGGAAGCTTCTATTGCCGATTTGGGAAATATCTTGGCTGGAAACGATATTGACGACACGTATTTCGCTTTGCGTAAGGTCGTTGCTTCGTTGTTAAAGATGAAAATCATCCCAATTGTAATTGGTGGTTCTCAAGATTTAACTTATCCGTTGTATCGCGCGTATGATGACTTGGAACAAATGGTAAATTTGGTTTCGATTGATAATAAGTTTGATTTTGGAGATGCGAGCAAACCGCTTTCTGCGAATTCGTACCTCACAAAAATGATTATCGAGGAGCCAAACAACCTTTTTAATTATAGTAATTTGGGCTACCAAACCTATTATAATTCGCAAGAAGAGATCGATTTGGTAGAAAAATTATTTTTTGATGCGTATCGACTTGGAGAAGTATCCAATAATATATCGATTGCGGAGCCAGTATTTAGAGATGCCGACATTGTAAGTGTAGATTTAACATCTGTAAAATCTTGTGATTCCGGTAATTTTATTACATTTACACCCAACGGATTTAACGGTAAAGAGATATGTTCTTTATCAAGATATGCAGGGATCAGTGATAAAGTTTCAATATTTGGCATTTTTAATCACAATAATTCAAAGCAAGAAGCCGTTTTGATTGCCCAAATCATCTGGTATTTTATTGAAGGGTTTCACTACCGATCAAATGAATATCCTTTTGGAAGCAGAGAAAGCTATTTAAAGTACATTGTTCCGTTAGAGGATGAAGAGTTAATTTTCTTCAAAAGCAATAAAACTGATCGTTGGTGGATAGAGATACCATTTATTTCAAATGTTAATAATAAACTAAAAAGAAATACGTTATTACCATGCACACACGATGATTATTTAGGCGCTTGTTCTAGCGAAATCCCTGAGAGATGGTGGAAGGCACAAAGAAAAAACATAATTTAGTATGCGTACCCTGTAAATTATTTAACGTAATTTTAATTTAATGTTACAGTTTAATTAAGGATTTTTAATAAAAAAATTGTTTTTTAGAAAAATAATAAATAGGTTTACGCCCTTAAAAAATAAGAATATATCATAACCCAAATTTATATGAAGAAGTTCATTGCATTTGCAGCATTAGCGTCAATATTGTCTAGCTGTGGTTCGAGCGATAAAGGGGAATTAGTAGGTGTTAAAGGTCGTAAGTGGCATCCAGAGAAGCCATATGGTATGACTTTGGTTCCAGGCGGTGCCTTTATTATGGGTAAATCAGACGATGATTTGGCTAACGTACAAGATGCTCCAACGAAAACAGTTACCGTTCGTTCCTTTTATATGGATGAAACTGAAATTACAAACAGCGAGTACAAGGAGTTCGTGAAATGGGTAAAAGATTCAACAATCAGAATGCGTCTTGCAATCATGGCTGAAGAAATGGGTCAGACTGCTGGAAGCGGCGGAATTGGAGACTTTGCTTTTGACGATACAGATCCGGCAACAATGTCTGCTTACGACAAGTATATGTATGAAAATTACTATAGCTTAGGAAGCGGGGATGATCCTTATGCAGGAAGAAAGCTGAACAACAAAATTAAATTGATCACTGATCCACAGAAATACCCAGATGAGTATTATGTTGAGGTAATGGATTCAATGTATTTGCCAGTTGCTGAGTCTTATAATGGTTTAAGAACTATTGATGTTTCTAAATTGAAATTTAGATATTCTGAAGCTAACTTAAACGAAGCTGTAAAAACAAAAGGAAGAAAAGATTTCTATAAGAAAACTGAGCCGATTGCAATTTATCCTGATACAACAGTTTGGATTAAAGATTTTGCTTATTCTTATAATGAGCCAATGCATAATGATTATTTATGGCACCAAGCTTATGACGATTATCCTGTAGTGGGAGTTAGTTGGAAACAAGCTAAAGCTTTCTGTGCTTGGAGGACCCTTAAGAAAAATGCTTACTTGAAAAAGAAAAAAGGTAGAAATCAAGTTAACTCTTTCCGTCTTCCAACAGAAGCTGAATGGGAGTATGCTGCAAGAGGTGGTTTAGAGTCAGGAACTTTCCCATGGGGTGGTCCTTATGCTAAAAACGACAGAGGTTGTTTCTTGGCAAACTTTAAACCAAACAGAGGAGATTACGCAGCTGATGGTGCTTTATACACAGTTGAAGCTAAATCATACGATCCAAACGATTATAACTTATATAATATGTCTGGTAACGTAGCTGAGTGGACAAATTCTGCTTATGATGCAGGTTCTTACGAATTTGTTTCAACAATGAATCCAAATGTTCCGGATGCTAAAAACCAACGTAAAGTAACACGTGGTGGTTCTTGGAAAGATGTTGCTTATTTCTTGCAAGTAAGTACAAGAGATTTTGAATATGCAGATTCTGCAAGAAGCTTTATCGGTTTCAGAACTGTTCAAGATTACATGGGAACCCAAAATACTGGAAACAGATAAAAATTTAACCAACTTTATATTTATTTATATTACTATTTACTTAACTAACTAAAAACTATTTTTTATTATGGCAATTTTAAGCAAAAAAGCAATGAATTTCGCTTACGGTATGGGAGCGGCAGTTGTAATCATCGGAGCATTATTCAAAATTACTCACTTCGAAATCGGACCATTAACAGGAACATTGATGTTATCTATCGGTCTTGTAACTGAAGCGTTAATCTTTGCTTTATCTGCATTCGAACCAGTTGACAACGAAATCGACTGGACATTGGTTTACCCAGAATTAGCTGGCGGAGAAGCTAAAAAGAAAGAAGTTAAAAAAGAAACTCCAACAGAAGCTCAAGGATTATTATCTCAAAAATTAGACAACTTGTTGAAAGATGCTAAAATTGACGGAGAATTAATGGCAAGCTTAGGAAACTCTATCAAAAACTTCGAAGGAGCAGCAAAAAACATGGCGCCAACTGTGGATGCTATCGCTTCTCAAAGAAAATATGCTGACGAAATGACAAGTGCTGCAACTTCACTTGAAACATTGAACAGTCTTTACAAAGTACAATTAGAAAGCGCTTCTAGAAATGCTGAAGCTAACAAAGAAATCGCTGATAACGCTACTAAATTAAAAGAACAAATGCAATCTATGACTGCAAACATTGCTTCATTAAACAATGTTTATGGTGGTATGCTTTCTGCAATGAGTAACAAAGGATAATTAGTTTAAGACTATATTTTCATTTTAATAAAATAAAACTAAACTAATTAGAAAAAATGGCAGGAGGAAAATTAACCCCTAGACAGAAGATGATTAACCTGATGTATCTGGTTTTCATCGCGATGTTGGCAATGAATATGTCCAAAGAAGTTTTATCTGCTTTTGGATTGATGAATGAAAAATTTGAAACAGCAAATAAATCTGCAACAGAAACTAACCAAGGGATGATGCAAGCGTTAGACGCTAAAGCAGGTGAAGCCGGAGGAGAATTTAAAGTTGCTGCTGAAACTGCTCATAAAGTGGAAGCGGCTACAAAAAAATTCTATGATTTCTTAGGAGGATTAAAAGCTGACGCTTCTAAAGGAACAAAACCAGAAGAAGCTACTAACTACGAAACTCAGGATAAGGCGGATAACCTTGACAACAGTTTGTTTGTTGGTGAAGGATATACTCCAAGAGGAAATGCAGTTATCGCTGCAATTGAAGCTTATAAAACAGAAATGAAAGCGGCTTTAGGCAATGAGAAAAAATACAGTGCAATCTTGAATCAAGTTAATACTGCATTTACGACAGCTGATGTTACAAATAAAGAAGGTATCAAAGTAAAGTTCTTAGATTACCACTTTAAAGGTTTCCCACAGATTGCTTCTGTAGCTAAAATTTCTGCATGGCAAAATGATGCTAAAAAAGCAGAATCTGATGTAATCAGTGCTGCTTTAGGAAAAGCTGCGGTTCAAGCTGCATCTTATAGTAACTACCAAGCAATTGTAGTTCTTGAGAAAAATGCTTATTTCCAAGGTGAGAATGTAAAAGGTAAAGTAGTTTTAGGTCGTTACGACGAAAACACGAAACCAACATCATTTAAAGGTCCAGGTAAATTAGAAAACGGTCAAGCTGTTATCTCTTTAACTGCAGGTGGAGTAGGTGAACAATCAATCAATGGTGAATTTACATTTACGGAAGATGGAAAAGTTATTCCATTGAAATTTGCAGGAAACTATGTTGTAGTTCCACGTCCAAATTCAGCTACAATTTCTGCTGATAAAATGAACGTAGTTTACCGTGGTGTTGCAAATCCAATGACAATCTCATTCGCAGGTGTTCCAGACAATGCTGTAAATGCTTCTGCTGCTGGATTAGCAAAAACTGGAAATGGTAAGTACATGATGAATCCAGGTGCTGGTCGTGAGGTTGTTATTAATGTTACGGCTAAAATGTCTGACGGTAAAACAGCAAATGACAAAAAAGTATTTAGAATCAAAAATATTCCTGGTCCAACAGGTGCTTTAAGAGGAAGAGAAACAGGAACTGTAAAAGGTCCTAAATCTAACTTAGAAGTTCAAACGGTAAATGCAATTCTTGAAGATTTCGATTTTGATGTTAATCTTGCTGTAGTTGGATTTAATATCAAAGTTCCTGGACAACCAACAATTGTGGTTTCTGGAAATAAATTAGATGCTAGAGCAAAATCGGCTGTTCAAAAAGCAGGTAGAGGAGATCTTGTTGTAATTTCTGAAATTAAAACTAAATTAGTAGGTAGCTCAATTATGTTGCCTAAAACAGCACCAGTTGCTTACGAAATCACACAATAATTATTTAAAGTTTGAGTTTTTAACTTAACTAATAAATTACAAAAAGATGAATTGGAGAAATTTTTCATTAATAGTAACATTAAGCTTAGTTTCTAGTGCAACTTTTGCACAGTCTAATCTTTTAAATGCGAAGACTCCTGATGAAATCGGGAAGAAAACAGAAGCACAGCTTAACGCTGACAATGACAAACCGCTTCCTTACGGGTATGTTCACGATCGTGACATCCTTTTGGGAAAAACGGTTTGGGAATATGTCGATCTTGATGAAAGAATCAATTTTCCTCTTTACTTTCCGGTAGAAGGAAATCTTGGACCTGACAGAAAATCACTTTATGTTACTCTTATTGATAACATAAAAGATGGTAAAATTACTGAAGTTTATGACGACAGTTATTTTACGACTAAGAGAACCTTAAAAGATATAGAAACTTCTTTTTCTAGGTTGGATACAATGGATGCTGGTAGAGAGCAATATAATGCTGGAGAAAAAATCTCTGAAGAATATATTGTTAAAACAGAAATCGTTCCTGCTGATGTTATGGGATATAAAATTAAAGGATATTGGTATTTTGACAAACGTCAAGGTGAATTAAAATATCGTCTTTTAGGACTTTGTCCAATGGTTCCTGATGTCTATACAAAGGGTAGTGAAGAAGAAGATCCAATTGAATTATTCTGGGTTTATTTCCCTTCTGCAAGAGATGTTCTTCATAGTGTTTCGGCATTTAACGATAGAAACTCTGCAATGGGCGTAACATTTGATCACTTATTAAATGCGCGCCGTTTTAGTGGTGTAATTTATCAAGAAGAAAATGTTATGGGAGACAGGAAAATTGAAGACTATTTGAAAGATAACGCTCAAATGCAGTTATTAGAATCTGAAAGAGTTAAAGATAAAATCCGCAACTTCGAACAAGATATGTGGAATTATTAATAAAAAATTTCTCCAATACAAATCAACTCTTGCCTTAATCGGCAAGAGTTTTTTTATTTTTGCATTATGGTAGATTATATAGTTGTTGGTTGTGGTTTGGCGGGGATTGCTTTTGCGGAAACAGCTCTGCAGAATGGTAAATCAATTCGAGTTTTTGATAATAATTCACAGCAATCATCGCGAGTTGCCGGCGGATTATATAATCCGGTAATTTTAAAACGCTTTAGTGAAGTTTGGAATGCCCAAGAACAAATCACTTTGCTAGATTCTTTCTACGGAAATTTGGAAAAGAAATTAGAGGCAAAATTCGATTTTAAAATTCCAATTTATAGAAAGCTTTTTTCTGTGGAAGAACAAAATAATTGGTTTCAAGCAACAGACAAAATTGGTTTGGCATCATTTTTATCAACTAAATTAGTTTTAAAAAAATATAATGGTATCGATTCTCCATATAATTTTGGCGAAGTTTTGCAAACCGGTTATGTTGATACCGAAGCTTTATTGGTATCGTACCAAAATTATTTAAAATCAGAAGGTTGGTTTTCGGCAGAAATTTTTGAATATGAAAGCTTAATTCCCAACGGCGATTTCATAGAATATAAAGATATAAAAGCCAAACATATCGCCTTCGCAGAAGGGTTCGGGATGATTTCTAATCCCTATTTCGGACATCTTCCGTTGGATGGAACAAAAGGCGAATTGCTTATTATTAAAGCGCCAGATTTGAATTTGGATGTAGTCGTGAAAACTTCAGTTTTTATTCTTCCATTGGGAAATGATTTGTACAAGGTCGGTGCGACTTACAATTGGAAAGACAAAACAAATTTGCCAACCGAGGAAGGAAAGCAAGAACTTTTAGAAAACATAAAAGAAATTTTACATTGCGATTTTGAGATAATCGAGCATTTAGCAGGAGTTCGGCCAACAGTAAAAGACCGACGACCGATGGTAGGAACGCACCCAAAACACCAAAATGTTCATTTATTAAACGGCCTTGGAACGCGAGGTGTGATGCTCGCACCAGCAATGGCAAGAGATTTGTTTGAAAATATTGAAACCGGCAAACCGTTAGATTTGGCAATTGATATCAAAAGGTTTAAAAAAGTCCAATGGTAGTTTATTTCTTCGAAGCGTTTGGATCATAACTGATAAAAAAGTTAATCCAAATGTTTCTAGAAATTCGCATAATTACTGGCATGAATACAATCAAAGCTCCAATAATTGCGATGAAAGCGACCTTTAAATTTGTTTTCAGAAACACATAAGAAATAATAAACGCGGCAACGCCAAAAGCGATTCCGACACCATAACTGACGTACATTGCGCCAAAAAAGAAGGAAGGCTCAATCTTGTATTTCAAATCACAATGGCTGCATCGTTCGTGCATTTCAAAAACTTTCGACAAATTATAAGGATTTTTGTCCACATACATACTCTCATTCTGGCATTTAGGACAAGTTCCTGTTAAAATGCTATATAATTTGGATCCTTTTTTTAACATTTGCAAAAAATTTGATTTGGCCGTTATTTGGTTCCACAAATTTACAATATAATTGAGGTTTAAATCTTTAAATCTCGCAATCTTTTAATCAATTTTAAATGCTTAATATACATAATTTATCGGTTTCCTTTGGAGGAACTTATTTGTTCGAAGAAGTTACTTTCCGTTTGGGAGCTGGTGACCGCGTTGGTTTAGTCGGGAAAAATGGTGCTGGAAAATCGACGATGTTGAAAATGCTGGCTAGAGATTTTGCTCCAGATTCAGGTACAATTTCTCAAGAAAAAGAAATCAGGATGGGTTTTCTTCGTCAAGATATTGATTTTGAGCAAGGAAGGACTGTTTTGGAGGAAGCCTATCAGGCGTTTACAGAAATTAAAGACGTTGAGAAAAAATTAGAAGAAATCAATCATCAATTGGTTACAAGAACTGATTATGAAAGTGAAGAATACAGCCAGATTATTGAAGATTTATCAGATTACACACACCGTTTTGAACTTTTAGGTGGATACAATTACGTTGGAGATACTGAGAAAATTCTTCTTGGTTTAGGTTTCAAAAGAGAAGTTTTCAATAACCAAACCGAAACTTTTTCTGGAGGTTGGAGAATGCGTATCGAGTTGGCTAAATTACTTTTGCAATCCAACGATATTTTGCTTCTGGATGAGCCAACGAACCACTTGGATATCGAAAGTATCATTTGGTTGGAAGGTTTCCTGCGTAATTTCCCGGGAGTTGTGGTAATTGTTTCGCACGATAAAATGTTTTTGGATAACGTAACGAATAGAACCATCGAAATTTCATTAGGAAAAGCTTACGATTTCAATAAACCTTACTCTCAATATTTAGAATTACGTCACGAAATTCGTGAAAAGCAATTGGCTACGCAGAAAAACCAAGCCAAAAAAATTGAAGAAACAGAAAAGCTGATTGAAAAGTTCCGTGCGAAAGCTTCGAAGGCTTCGATGGCGCAATCGCTTATCAAAAAATTGGACAAAGTCGAAAGAATTGAAGTAGACGAAGACGATAATTCTGTGATGAATATTTCGTTTCCGGTTTCAAAAGTTCCGGGTCGCGTGGTGATTCAAGCCGAAGATGTGACCAAAAGTTATGGCGATAAGACAATTTTGAAGGACATTTCACTTCTGGTGGAAAGAGGAAGCAAGATTGCATTCGTCGGCCAAAATGGTCAAGGGAAATCTACGTTTATCAAAGCGATTGTTAATGAATTTGAATACGAAGGAAATATTAAATTAGGCCATAATGTTCAAGTGGGTTATTTTGCCCAAAACCAAGCCGAATATTTAGACGGAGAAATTACGCTATTGCGAACTATGGAAGATGCGGCGACGGACACGAATCGTTCAAAAGTACGCGATATGTTGGGTTCTTTCTTGTTCAGAGGCGATGACGTTGAGAAAAAGGTAAAAGTCCTTTCTGGAGGCGAAAGAAACCGTCTTGCTCTTTGTAAATTGCTTTTGCAACCGATAAATGTGCTTGTGATGGATGAACCGACGAATCACTTGGATATAAAATCTAAAAATGTATTGAAAGCGGCATTGCAGAAATACGAAGGGACGTTGCTTTTGGTTTCTCACGATAGAGATTTCTTGCAAGGAATGTCAAATCTGGTATATGAATTTAGAGACCAAAAAATCAAGGAATATTTAGGAGATATCAACTTTTTCTTGGAACAACGCAATCTTGAAAATATGCGTGAAGTCGAAAAAAGAGACATCGCCAAAAAAGAAAATCCGAAGGAAAATAACAAAGCTTCATACGAAGACCAAAAGAAAAATAAGTCTTTGCAAAACAAATTAAGCAAAGTGGAAAGCCAAATTAAGCAACTCGAAAATGACATCCAGCGCGATGACAAGCTTTTAGCTTCGGAATATGACAAACACATTGAAGACGCTTCGTTCTTTACAGCTTACAATAAAAAGAAGAAAGATTTAGACAAACTTCTTGAAGATTGGGAAGCCGTTCAATTAGAAATCGATAACGCATAAATTTTAAACCAGAGTTCGCTCTGGTTTTTTTATAGCTTTTTGTGAAAGGTCTCAGAAGTAATCCCGATGCGTTCTGAATGGTCCATCGCATCTTTACTATCTTTAAAATAGCAAGTGTCAACGCCCATACTTTCCATATTGGCGACGGCTTCAATCGCTTTTTGCTTTTTGTGTTTTCCCGTCTGGCGGATGTAAACGGCTTTAATCGTTATCGGAAATATTTTGCAAATATCTTCATATAAAAAAGGATCGTGTTGCGAATCATCTCCCAATAAAACATATTTCAAATGCGGATAAAACTCTAAAATATGTTTGATTTTTTCAAATTTGTGGTCGTGGTCGCCTCTTCCGGTCAAGAAAAAATCTGTTAGACTGGTCTTGATGTCTTTCAGTAATAAAACGGCTTTTGGAAGCTCGTGCAATTCGGCAAATTTTGTAATAAATCGGTACAAATTCCACTCACTGCTTGACACATAAAAGAATGCATTTTTCTCTCGGTCGCTTTCTCTTCCGGCAGAACTTAGCGCCTGATAATGCGGAACCACATCTTCAAAAATCTTTCTGTCGTTCACATTTCTAAAAAGTAAAATGTATAATTTCTTAAAAGCATTCCGCGTATGCGAAACTAAAAACGTGTCGTCAATATCTGAGATAAAACCCAAATCGCCTTCGTGCGGACGAATGTAACTTCCTTTTTCAACGATTTCTTTCTCCTTAAAAAACATACTCACTTTATACTCATTCCAGCCATAAGCCAAGTCACGATTCAGCGGAATACAGAATTTAAAATAACCGTCGTCAAGCGTTTTGGTATGGATTTTCAAGCCGTTATGTTCTAAATATACCGAAGCATTTTTTTGTGTTTTAATCCGAAACATTCTGATAACCGACTTCGCATTTTTCAAGTTTTTCTTCTCAAAATCATAATCTTCTTTCGTCGTCGGCTTAAAAACGTGGCCCATCACAATCAGCTCCTGGTCGTTGGCATAACCCCGATATAATTTTAGAATTGGCTTCATAAAAATCTGTATATTTATATAACGTTACAACAAATTACAAAATTTATAGCAATAAGAAAAATATGAGCTTGCAAAAGAAGTATATCTTGGTCGTAAATCCCATTTCTGGAGATGTTGACAAGGCCGAAATCATTGAAACAGCAACCGCTTTTGCCGAAAACGAAAATATAGATTTAATCGTTTTTGAAACCACAGGGAAAAACGACGAGAAATCAATTCAGAAATTACAAGAAGAAAATGATGCCGAAAGAATCATCATCGTTGGCGGTGACGGCACGATAAAAATGGTTGCCGAAGCCGTTCAAGACCACGATGTAATTTTAGGAATCATTCCAGGAGGTTCTGCAAACGGACTTTCGGTAGATTTAGATTTACCCGATGAAATTGAGGAAAACTTGAAAATTGCCTTCCATAATTCCTATATGGAAATGGATATGATTTCCATCAATGGCAAAAAAAGCTTGCATTTGAGCGACATCGGAATCAATGCTGAGCTAGTAAAAAACTATGAAAATAGTAATGTTCGCGGAAAATTAGGCTACGCACTTCAAGCTATAAATACGCTAACCGGATTAAAAGAACCGTTTCATGCAAAAATCGAAACCAAAGGAAGAACCGTTGAAACCGAAGCCAGAATGGTGGTCATCGCCAATTCTCAAAAATATGGAACAGGCGTAAGCATCAATCCAGATGGGGTGATGAACGACGGAAAATTTGAAATTGTCATCATTAAAAATCTTGATTTAATCGTCTTCGGAAAAATTCTTTCTGGAAATATGCCCATCGAAAGTGGCGATGTTGAAATCATTTCCACAGACAAAGCCACGATTACCACAAACGTTCCCGTAAGTTTTCAAATTGACGGCGAATATTGCGACGAAGTAACAAATTTGGAAGTTGAAATTTTGCCTGGACAAATGAAAGTGGCGATTCCTTAATTTTTGAGATGATATTAAGAATAGATTCAACGAAATTTATGATGAATAGGAATGGGCTTTAGCCCGTTTATTTCATGGTTTCAATTGAATTGGCTTTAGCCAAATCTTTAATTTTTTGTTTTAAAATTTGGCTAAAGCCGATTTGTTTTGTAATTTAATGAATGGGCTAAAGCCCATTCCAACTCATATTTTGATTATCAAAAACACGAATCTTTTTATTTTCTTATTCCAATACAATTAATTCAACCTTTAATTTTTTCAAAACCATATCTCAAAATAAACTCATCATATTCTTCTTGAAGAGACTTTTTCTTATGATGTTCTTCTTGATTTTTGATATAATTTCTAACCGCGTCAATCTTAGATTCTGAAACCGAAACCGCAAAATATTCATCTTGCCATTCAAATTTCTCTTTTGTAAGCTGATTTTTATTAATCCAAAACGATGATTCGCCTTTGATTAACATAACTGTTTTTTGAATCGTTTGGTCAATTCCTAGAGAAATTAAACAATGACAATGGTCGTTGTAACCACTTACGAAATCGATAAAAATGCCTTTTGAGGTGGCATTTTCTTTAATGTGATTCCAAACCTGTTTCCTTAAATCCAACGAATTTAAAAATGGAAATCGATTTTTGTGCTCCAAACAAAGTGGATGTAAACATTTGTAAATGGCGTGTAAAATAATTTTTGGTGTTTGTAAAATAAAGTCTAAACCTTAAACGGATTCCGTTCCTGCCATTCTGTTTTCGGTTCCAAATAATCAAAAATTTTGTCTATCTTTTTATTAATCAAAGAATTGCTGTGCTGAATAAATCCGAACATTTCCACAGGTTTTGCACCGACGGAACTTTTAATTTCTAAAGCCGTTCTGGCAAAAACAATTTCCTTGAAACCTTGATTAATCGAATAGCCAATCATGTCATAAAGCATATTCAAATACAGCATTTTTTCCTTTTGGATTTGGTCATCATAACCCAAAAAATAAGTGTCCATTGAATCTCCGTTTTTAATCAAAGTATTAAACCCGACTAAATTATTATCAATGAAATAACCGTAAAATAGAAATTTATCGCCAAGTAATTCCTTAAAGACCCGAAAATGGTTTTTGGCCAAGAAAAATGTATTAAATGGCGCATTTTTAGCAACGTGAAAATACAAATCATAAATTGTTTTCTCGTGTTTGATAATCGCATCCAAATCCATTTTCTGCTTGGTAATTCCTTCTGATTTTTTTCGGGAACGCTTGAACTGGTCGCGGTATTTTTTGCTTAAATCAGCCACATAATCATCGAAATTTTTCCAATTTTCCTTGATTTCAAAAACCATATTTGGCTGAGTGGAAAACTTATAATAACCGTCGAAAGTAGCTTTTTCAAAACTCGTAATTTCTTCTTCAGAAAAATCCTTGAAAGAAGTCAAATGGATTTTTAAACCTTTGTTTTTATAAATATCTTTTAAGGCTTCCGAAGCTTTTTTTAGCGATTTCAGTGCTTCCTGAAAATTAATTTCAGGAGAAAAATAAAAGGCATTTTGTCCGGTCAGCATGTTGTTTCCAATGAACAAAACGTGCGAGCTGAAATTCTTAAAAATAAAATTCCGAACCGAAGTTTTTAAGCATTTATCTCTTTCTCCAAAAGATTGCAGAAGATTTAAATTTAAAAACTGGGATAAGGCAATCCCAACCAATTTTTCGTCTTTAAACAGGCCAATAAAATGGCAAGACATATTTTCTGGAGCCGATTTTTCAAGAACTTGTAAGTAGTTTTTAGACAGAAAAATATTTTCCTGCGCTAAATAGTCCCAGTTTTCAGGAAGCAAATTTGTGGCAGGAAAAATTTTAAAATGTATCGAATTTTTCAAAAGGCGAATAATTAATTTAGGTTTAAAAATTTATGACAAGCCACAAATTACAGACCCAATGATTGTCAAGCTTAAAACCCAATAACCGCCGGTGATTAAAATATATTTCCATGATTTTCTTTCAAATAAACCATTGATGGCGATTAACGGTAAAACCAATAGAAAACCAGTTAAAAAACCGTGGAAAGCGCCGTGTTTAAAGGTTCTGTAGGCAGTTCCATATTCAGACATAAACTTGACGAATGACTCTGGTTGCACAATTCCTGGAGCGCCACCGCCAATCATTCCCATGGCACCAAATTGGTGAATCACAATCGGCATCATCATAAATCCGATTAATAAGGAGTAAATATATGTCAATCCGAAGATTTTCAGCATATTTCCTTTTGAAAGTTCTTCTTGAGTAAGTCCAGCTTCACGCATCCAAATTGTTCCAAAAACTTTTGGATGATACCAAACGAAGCCAGCTAAAAGTGTTATAATTCCACTCGCAAGAATTGGGTAAAAATTAAGTTCCATAATTGATTTTGTTTTTAAGTTTGTTCAAAATCAAAGATAGAAATTTTTAACATTCGTTTAAGAAATCGAGTAGCAAATCTAAAATGAAGCCAATGGCAAATTTCCGGCTAATTCTTTCAAATTAATTTCAGAAACTTTAGCTTCATATTGCGCGTTGCTGTTTCTCACTTTTGCGTTCACATAATTCAATTGCGCTTCCCTAAATTCTAGCGGAGCGATGGTTCCGATTTTATATTTTGCTAAGGTAATATCCAAGTTTTCTCTAGCAATTTCTTCGTTTTTGGCCTCCAATTTTGTCAATTGCAAATTCGTCAAATAAGTTTGATATGCCGAAGCCAATTGTGAACGAAGCATTTGCGTTTGCTGTTCCACTAAAATTTTCGAATTTTCGACCTGAATTTTTGCGATTCTTTCGTTTCTATTTTGCAATCCGCCGTTAAAAATAGGCACAGAAGCATTGATTCCATACGTCAAACCTTGACCGTTTGATTGTCTTGCAAAACCAAGCGACGACTCACTTCTAGTAAAATTATATCCAGAAGAAATGCTTACAATCGGCAAACGAGTGGATTTTACTTGCTTGAGTTGCAGTTCGGTCACGCGCTTGTTTATAATTTGTGTCTGAAGCTGCGGATTTTGTTTTTCTGCCAGCGTAATTAATTCAGGAAGTAGAAGGCTTTCGTCAATTGAAATTTCTGCGATGATATCAAATTGCGTATTAACGTCCCGCGCTAAAAGTTCATTCAACAAGATTTTTGTGTTGGCAAATAATTCCTTTTGACGTAATAAATTTGTAGTATCGGTATTAATGTCAACTTGCGCGTTCAAGACTTCCAATTTTGATGCTTTTCCAATTTTATAGCGATTATCGGCAGTCGTAACTCTCAAATTTGAAATCACAATTGCCGTATCTAAAGCCTGAAGTTGTTGTTTTTGCTGAACCAAATCATAATAAGTGCTGATCACGTCAGAAACTTTTGTGAAGATGGAAAGTTTTAATTCAGCATCGCCAAGTTTCTCCAATTCTTTCAATTGGTCGTATCTCGCAAACATTCTGAAACCGTCAAAAATCGTCCAATTTAAAGCCACGCCATACGAAAGATTCATGTTTTTTGCACCATCAAGTTCTCTGATAGAACCGTCTTGTTGCGTTTGTTTGGTATCTAAAATGGAACTGTTTTCGGTCAGAACTCCGTTTAAACTCGGCATAATTCCAGCGTTGGCAAGACTTACATTTTGCTTGTCAATTTTTAAATCATTGGAAGCAATTTTTATTTCATAATTGTTTTCCAAAGCAATTTTTACTGCATCTTCGACAGTCAATAATTCTTGCGCATTTCCAGATATAATTCCAAAAAAGCAAAAAAAAGCGAAAAAGAGATTCCCTTTCATAAAACTATTCTTTTTCATATTTCTCAATATTGTCAAATTCTGGTCGGTGTTTCTTTTCTCTCGACCACATAAAATAAATCGCAGGAATCACGAATAAAGTTAAAACTAAAGAGAATAAAGTTCCTCCAACAATTACAACTCCCATTCCAATTCTACTTGTTGACGCCGCGCCAAGCGACATTGCAATTGGCAAAGCGCCTAAAGCAATTGCCAAACTCGTCATTAAAATCGGACGCAAACGGTCTTCAGAAGCTTCTAAAATAGCTTCTAATTTTGTTTTTCCCTGTTCCCGAAGTTGGTTCGCAAATTCCACAATCAAAATTCCGTTCTTCGTCACCAAACCAATCAACATAATGGTCCCGATTTGACTAAAAATATTCCAAGTCTGACCAAATAACCAAAGCGAAAATAGTGCTCCGGCAACCGCCATCGGAACGGTTAAAATGATTATAAATGGGTCAATAAAACTTTCAAATTGCGCTGCTAAAATTAAATAAATCAGAAGCAAAGCCAATCCGAAAGCAAAAGCTGTATTCGAATTACTTTCCACAAAATCTCGAGATTCTCCACCTAAATCTGTGGTAAAAGTTTCGTCTAAAACTTTGGTTTTAATACGTTCCATTGCTTCAATTCCGTCGCTAATACTTTTTCCAGGAGCAAGACCGGCAGAAACCGTGGCCGACATATATCTGTTATTATGGTACAATTGTGGCGGGCTACTTTGTTCCTCAATTTCCACAACGTTATCCAGTTGAATCAATTCTCCGGTCGAACTTCTGACGAAAATCGAAGTCAAATCCATTGGCGCATTTCTGTCTTTTTGGTCAAATTGCCCCATGACTTGATACTGTTTTCCGTTCATCATATAATATCCAAAACGCTGTCCGCTTAACGATAATTGAAGCGTTTGGGCAATATCAATCACAGAAACACCAAGACTTTGGGCTTTTTCTCTATCGATAGTTACATAAATTTCGGGCTTGTTGAATTTCAAATTCACGTCGGTAATGGCAAAAGTTGGGTCCTGCGCGGCTTCATCCATAAATTCAGGAATTTTCTCTTGCAATTTCTCGAAATTCTGCGCTTGGATAATATATTGAATTGGCAAACCGCCACGTCTGTTCACAGAAATTGTAGGCTGTTCAGAAACCGAAACTTTTGCTTCTGGAAATTTCTTGGTAGCTTTTGTCAAGGCTTCGGCAATTTCTTTTTGAGAACGTTCTCTTTCGCCGGCTTCCACCAAAGCAATTCTGGCACGACCGCTGTTTACGGAAGCAGAACCAAAACCCGGCGAAGTAATAATCAAACTTACTTTTTTCTCTGGAATCGAATCGTTTATCAAATCAGAAAGTTCTGTCATGAAACGGTCCATGTATTCATACGAAGCGCCTTCTGGAGCAGTAACATTTACACCGACAAAACTTCTGTCGTCATAAGGAGCTGTTTCTTTTTGTAACGTACTAAAAAATAAAGCAATCAATCCGATACAAATAATTAAAATTGGAAAACTCAGCCATTTTTTCTTCATAAATTTGGCCAAAGCTTCCGCATAGCCAGAATTTAATTTCAAGAAATAAGGTTCGCTCCAATTATAGAATTTTGATTTTTTTTGTTCGCCACCTTTCATTAAATAAGCATTCAACATCGGCGTTAAGGTCAAGGAAACAAAAGCTGAAATCAAAACAGCCGCGCCAATAACCACGCCAAATTCCCGGAACAATCGCCCGACGAAACCTTCCAAGAAAATTACCGGAAGAAATACAGCTGCAAGCGTAATGGAAATCGAAATTACGGCGAAGAAAATTTCGTTTGAACCTTTTATCGCTGCTTCAATCGGAGACATTCCTTCTTCGACTTTTTTGAAGATATTTTCGGTGACAACAATTCCGTCATCAACCACCAAACCTGTTGCCAAAACAATTGCCAAAAGTGTCAAAACGTTTACTGAAAATCCGAAAAGCCACATAATGAAGAACGTCGCAATCAATGAAACCGGAATATCGATCAAAGGTCTGAACGCAATTGCCCAGTTTCTGAAAAATAAATAGATAATTAAGACTACCAAAACAATTGCAATCAGCAATGTCTCCGCCACTTCCACAACTGCTTTCTTTACAAAAACCGTGTTGTCGATGGCAATATTCAGCTTAAAATCTTTTGGTAAATCTCTTTTCAATTGGTCATATTGTACATAAAAAGCATCTGCAATATCAAGATAATTGGTTCCGGGTTGTGGAATAATTGCCATCCCGACCATTTCTTGACCAGAATCGCTCATCTTTGTTTCCAAGTTTTCGGCTTCCAAAGAGGCATTTCCGATATCGCTGAAACGCACAATTTTTTCGCCTTGAGCAAGAATTATGATGTTATTGAATTCTTCTTCTTTAGATAAATTTCCTAAAGTTTTTACGGTTAATTCGGTATTAGCGCCAGTCAATTTTCCCGAAGGAAGTTCTACGTTTTGACTCGCCAAAGCATTTCTTACGTCAGAAACCGTCACGCCATACGAAGTCATTTTTATAGGATCAATCCAAAGTCGCATTGCATATTTTCGCTGTCCCCAAATCTGAACGCTACTTACGCCAGGAATCGTTTGCAAACGCTGTGCAATCACGTTATCCGCATAATCAGAAAGCTCTAAAACATTTTTGCTATCACTCTGAACGGTCATCGTGATAATTGGCTCAGAATCAGCGTCTGCTTTTGATACAACTGGTGGTGCGTCAATATCTTGAGGCAAACTTCTTACGGCTTGCGAAACTTTATCGCGAACATCATTCGCTGCTTCTTCAAGATTTTTATCCAAGTTAAATTCGATGGTGATATTGCTACTTCCTTGATTGCTTGAAGAGGTAATGTTTCGAATTCCGTCGATAGAATTGATGGCTTTTTCAAGCGGTTCTGTGATTTGAGATTCAATGATATCGGCATTTGCACCAGCATAACTTGTTCTAACTGAAATCTGCGCTGGGTCAATCGAAGGAAATTCTCGAACGCCCAAATAAGTGTAACCGATGACTCCAAAAAGAATCAGCATCAAGTTCAAAACAATCGTCAGAACCGGCCTTTTAATGCTTAATGTGGATAAACTCATGGGTTATTTTTTAATTTGAACGCGAACTGGCATTCCGTTTTTCAGGGTCATCACGCCGGTTGTTAAAATTGTATCGCCAGCTTTTAAGCCTTCTGTAATTAAAATATCTTTATCAGTTCTGGCGCCAGTTTTCACGATAATTTCTTTGGCTTTGCCATTTTCAGAAACAAAAATTTTCTTTCCGTTTTGAATCGGAATCAAGGCTTCCGTGGGAACTAAAAGTGCGTCGTTAATGTCGTCCAAAGGAAGCGTTACGTTTGCAAAAGTTCCGGGATATAATTTTCCGTCCTTATTTTCTGCAATTGCTCGAAGTTTTAAAGTTCTTGTTGCAATTTCAATTTCTGGTTCAATTGCATAAATTTTTGCTGTAAATTTTTCAGCAGAACCAGCGGTTGTAAAAGTCAGTGAATTTCCAACTTTCATCTGCGAAACATATTTTTCTGGAATCGAAAACGTAATTTTTAATTGAGAAGTATTTACCAATTTCGCAATCACCGTTTCTGGAGTAACATAAGTTCCTTTTGAAATTGCTCTCAATCCAATTTTACCAGAAAACGGAGCGCGAACGGTCGTCTTTGCAATTTGTGCTTGAATCAATTGCGTTTCCGCTTTTGCAGTCTTGAAATCGGCACTTGCGATATCATATTCTTCTTGACTGATGGCTTCTTTCTGCAATAAAAGTTTGGCTCTTCGTTCATTTTCTGAAGCCAATCCTTGTCCGGTTCTAATTCTGGCCAAATTGGCTCGAAGCTCAATATCATTGACTTTAAAAAGAATTTGGCCTTTTGAAACCGTTGTTCCTTCGTTAAAATTTATGCTTTCCACAATTCCCGGAACTTCACTTCTGATGTCCACCTGTTCATTAGCTTCAATTGAGCCAGAAAGTGAAAGAACATCGGCAAATTTTTGAGGTTTTAGAACAATTCCGCTAACGGCTGTCGGCGCTTTTTTACCCGGACCTTTTCCGTTTTCGGCATCCGATTTTTTATTATTTGTAATTCGGTAAACAATTAGACCGCCGATTCCAATGATAAGTATTGCATAGACGAAGTGTTTTATTTTCATAAGAAACCAGTATGTAATTTAGTTTGAGGGTGCTAAATAGTTGAATTCACAAAGCTAAATTTTATTATTCAAATTTTAATGTAGGTTGGTCATAATTTAACAGTTGTGTCAATAATATCAGCACTTTACATAAAAAAATGAAGTTTCAATAATTGGTAATTTTAAGAACCGGCTAAAATAAATCTGCAGTTTATCGATTTTATTTGCAGATAATCGATATTTTAATATATTAGCTATTGAAAATTCAAAGTATTTGATTTAATGATTATAATTAAAATACATTGAGAAGTTAGTAGAAAATAAAATAGTATTTAGTTTTTAGATTTTTTATTTCGAAAAAGCCATCAAAAGCCGTTGATGGCTTTTTTGCGTTTAAAAAGGTTTTGGTTGGATTATTTCGTAAATTTGCCTACATTTTTGAATACAAAAATATGAACCATACTTACGATAAAATCAGTCCGTTTAAAATCAAAATTTCTTTTGAAAAAGTAATTCAGGTTTTAGAAGAAATCGCCAAATCAAACGTTGATTATCGTGCCACTTATGCCAAAGGTTTGCTGAAAGAAATTGAGCCTTTTCCAGAATTGCGAGAAGGAATTGAATCTTATGAATTGATTGAAAAGCATTACCAATTAATAAAATATTTGCTGTCAGATTTGTTTCCAACGGCTTTGACCAAGAACGAAATTAAGGCGGTAACCGTTCCTTTTTACAATTACATTTTTAATATTTCTGAGCGACTTGAAAAAATTATTACAGATGCCGGCGAAGATTTTGAAATAATTATTCGAGATTTTGACGAGCATCAGTTTTACGTAATGAATTGCACGTTGATTCTCAACTATTATTATGGCTATAAAATCGATTTTTCGAGCCCAATTTTCTATGATATTCCAGATAAAGACGGTGTAATTAAACATTACAGAATTCTTTATAACGCTGATTTTTTAGATATTTCTCCAACGGAATCTGCGATAGCGTTGACACAAGATGACATTCATCTTCTGCTAGATAATTATGATAATCTAGAACTTTGGAAAGAAAAATTTCCCGAAGGAAGTTGGCTCGTGAAAGGTTTTGGAATCATGACTTTGTATGATAACACGGTGGAAAGCGCAATTTCAAATTTAAAAAGTAACCTTTTAAGTTCTGAGGAAAAAACGTCGCTTCGCGATGAAAGTATGGAAACTATTTTTCGTTCGATATTTAAAGTTCCAGATTTGAGAATCGGTTTTACGGCGTTCAGTTATGAAGATACCAATTTTAAAATAGCTGATTTTAAAGAGAATATTAAAAGTTATATAATGCACGACGGCTTTGAAGAAGACTGCAAAAATATGCTTGGCGAATGTTCACTCGATACTTTATTAGGTCAGAAAAAATTCTTCGTAATTTCTGATGTAAAGGAATTTTTGTTAAATATGCCTGATGAAAAAAGACTTGCGGAACATTTATTGGCGCAAGATATTCACAGCTGTATTTTTGCTCCGGTTATAAAAAACGAACGACTTTTGGGAATTGTTGAATTGGTTTCTTCGGTTCCAAAACAACTTAATTCTATAAATGCCAATAAGTTGGATATGGTTTTGCCGTTTTTGGTTGATACAATTGACCGATTTTATGTCGATATGCAAAACCAAATTGACGCGATTATCCAAAAAGAATATACCGCGATTCATCCGAGCGTTTACTGGAAATTCCGTCAAGAAGCTTCGTTGCACACGACCGATAAAAACAGCCGAGATTTGCCTTTCAAAGAAATTGTTTTTAAGGAAGTTTATCCGCTTTATGGTCAAATTGACATCAAAGGTTCTTCAACGGCAAGGAATTTTGCAATTGCAAAAGATTTGTCGCAACAAATTTATTCGCTTTTAGAATTGCTGAGATATTTAAGCGAAAATTTAAATATGCCAGTAATTTATCAGAATATTTTTGAATTGGAAGCCTATGAATTGCAGTTGAAAGAAAATTTAAAAGCAGATACCGAATCGATTATTCAGAATTATATTTTGAATGAAGTGCATCCGATTTTGGAACATTTTAAAGGACAGCAAGGAATAACGGGAGACAAAATTGGCTCTTATTTTTCTAGTTTGGATGCGAAAATTAATATGGTTTACAACGCTAGAAAAGATTTTGACCAAACGCTTTCTTTGATTAATAAAAAAATGGCTTCGCTTTTAGATAAAAAACAAGAGGAAGCACAGTCGTTTTTTCCGCATTATTACGAAAGATTTAAAACCGATGGAGTAGAGCATAATTTGTACATTGGAGCTTCAATTGCGCCGTTATTGGCTTATAATCCAATGTATTTAAGTAATCTTCGCCTTTGGCAATTGCAGGCTTTGTGCGAATTGGAGAACGAATATTACCAGCTTCGACCAACTTTGCCGTATGAATTAGACGTAACTTCTTTGATTTTGGTTTTCAGCCAACCGATTTCCATCCGTTTTAGAATGGACGAAAAACGCTTTGATGTGGACGGAACTTATAATGCGAGATACGAAGTCGTGAAAAAGCGAATTGACAAATCAAACATCAAGGGAACCAACGAAAGAATTACCGAAAAAGGGAAAATCACGATAGTTTATTCTCAAAATCAAGAGGAAGCCGAATACAGAAGATACATCAAATTGCTTCAATTTAAAAATAAGTTAGGCAAGGTAGAATCTTTTGAAGTAGAAGATTTACAAGGAGTTACAGGTTTAAAAGCGCTTCGCGTTGAAATTCTATACAGTCAAAATGATGATTCAGAAACAAGTTATACATTTCAAGATTTGCTAAAAGAATTACCTTCAAAAAATTAAACGTGCTTAAACGCATAAACAAACGCAAAAAACGAAAGAATAATCCCAAACATAAAAACATTGTAAGTAATTCGCAATAATTTATATTTTCGGTTCAAAACCAAACCGAGATAATACAAATCTTTAATCATCGAATTATAAAGATATTCGCGGTCTTTCATCATCTCATTCATTGCCCATTGGTATTCATCGATGGGCATTTTATAAAAATTTCCGAAGAATAAAAGATTGACTTTTCGGTCGTCAATATCTTTTCTGGTAAAAAATCCGCTGGTCACTTTTGGTCGTGTAGAAAGTATCGCAAAGACGATAGAAACTACGCTAAACATCAACATAATAAACGTTGGAAAAACCAAATGTGCATTCGACGGACTGTCTAATTTTGGAATCAAAGTCGAAAGTGCAATCGAAATAATTATCGCGTTAACAGAAAGCAGAATGTTCGCCTTGCTGTCGGCAATCTGGCTCAATTGCGTGTGATTGTTGAGCGTCACCCTGAAAACGGTATCAATCCCACGTTCTGGACTGTCCATTTTTTCAAGCTTCTTTTTGTTTAAAATATCTTTGGTTTTTTCCTTCTTTTCTTTTGACATCGAAGTTATTTTTTCCTGAATCAAAGAAAGATTGGTGTCTTTCAGCGGTTGCCAATTTTTCTTGGCAAAATCAGTAAAAAATCGATGTCCGCTCACAAAAATGCGCTGATTTTCTTTCGCCCATTCTTTGTTGCTAAATTCTTTTAAGCCAAGATTTTTCCACTCCTGGCGCAATAATTCTGAAAAATTCAAATAATCTGGGCTGGCAAAGTGCGAACAATCGGCATCGCGAATTATTTTTTCCAAATGACTTTCTGGAGTTGTGCATAATTCAGTCGCAAGAATTAATCGTTTGATAATTTCGATTTTTTCCTCCGGATAATTATTTTCTTTTAAGAACTTAGAAGCAATTTCGGCGCTTCTTTTTTCGTGATTTTCTCCGCCAGAAATATATCCAGAATCGTGAAACCAAGATGCCAATACAAGTAATTCTGCATCTTCGGTAGAAATGTTTTCGCCTTCTATAAGAATATTCACACTATTTACAACACGCAAAGTATGATTGAAATTATGGTAAATATATTCAGAAGATAAGCTATCTTTGAATAGGACAAATATAAAATTTTCCGCTTTTTGAACGATATTCATAGAAATTGAATTAAATCTACCACCAAATTATGAAATTATTTCGGCTTAATGTGATTGATAAACGAAATATAATACTGTTTAAGTATTTCGCCATTGCATTTATTTTGCAATCGTGTGCCACCAACCATTCTCAATTCGGTAAAAAAGAGCCGGTTACCATCAAAGATAATTTTAATAATTCTAAAGAAATTGCGCACACTTTCTATTTAATTGGCGACGCAGGCAATGCCGATGAGCCAAAAGCCAAGGGAGTTTTAGAACTATTTCAGGATAAAATCAAAAAAGCCGATTCAGCGAGCACCGTTATTTTTCTTGGAGACAATATTTATCCAAACGGAATGCCTTTGCCAAACGACCCAACTCGAAAATTGGCGGAAGAAAAAATGACAATTCAGTTGGATTTGACCAAAGGTTACAAAGGAAAAACCGTTGTTATTCCTGGAAATCACGATTGGTACAGCGGTGTGGAAGGTTTGAAAGAGCAAGAAAAATTCGTGAAAGATTATTTAAAAGCTAAGAAATCATTTTTGCCAAGAAATAACTGCGGACTTGACCACATTGATATCAACGAAAATGTAGGTTTAATCGTAATTGACAGCGAATGGTATCTTGAAGATTGGGACAAACATCCAACAATAAATAACGATTGTGACATTAAAACCAGAGAGCAATTTTTTGAAGCTTTTGAAAATAAATTAAACGATTACCAAAACAGAACCACGATTATCGCGATTCACCATCCGCTGATGTCAAACGGAACGCATGGTGGCCAATTTTCTTTAGTAAAACATTTGTTTCCGTTAGAGCAGAAAATTCCGCTTCCTGTGGTGGGAAGTTTGATAAATTTATTGAGAAAAACTTCTGGAATCAGTCCGCAGGATTTGCAAAATAAAAAGTACAATGCCTTTGTAAAACGAATCAAAACCTTGATTCAAGAAAAGAGCAATGTGGTTGTAGTTTCGGGCCACGACCATAATTTACAATACATCGACAATGAAAATGTCAAGCAGATAATTTCGGGTTCGGGTTCAAAAACTGAGGCCGCGCGAGCTATTAATAAAAATGATTTCTCGTATGGAAATAACGGTTATGCGGTTTTAGAAGTCTTGAAAAACGGAGCTTCAAAAGTGTCATATTTTGGGATGGATTCCAAAGGAAAAGAAGGTCTTTTGTTTCAACAGCAAACTACTTTCAACCGACCAAAACCAAACTTGAGAGAATTTCCAAATAAATTTTCTACGTTCAAAGATACCACGATTTACACCAGCGCAGAAACCAAAAAAGGCGGAGCCTATCGTTTTCTTTGGGGGAAACATTACAGAAATATTTACAGCACAAAAATTCATGCGAAAGCGGTGAGTTTGGATACGCTTTATGGCGGTTTGACGCCAACAAAAGCGGGCGGAGGACATCAGTCAAAATCCCTTCGTTTGGTCGATAAAAACGGAAAAGAATATGTGATGCGCGCCTTGAGAAAAAGCGCCACTAGATTTTTGCAATCCGTAGCTTTTAAAGACCAAGCGGTTGAAAAGGATTTTAAAGATACGTATGCGGAAAATTTCATTATGGATTTTTACACGACAGCGCATCCATACACGCCGTTTATCGTTTCTGAATTGTCAGAGAAAGTGAAAATCAGCCATTCAAATCCAAAGCTTTTTTATGTTCCAAAACAAAACACTTTGGCGCTTTTCAATGAAGAATACGGCGATGAATTGTATATGATTGAAGAACGTCCGATGGATGAATGGAAGAATTTGAAAAGCTTCGGAAATCCGCTGAAAATCTTAAGTACAGAAGATGTTTTGGCCAATGTTCGTTCGGATGAAAAATATGAAGTGGATGAGCCAAGTTACATCAAAGCAAGACTTTTTGATATGCTAATTGGCGACTGGGACCGTCATTCAGACCAATGGCGCTGGGGCGAATATAAGGAAGATGGAAAAGTTATTTACCGCCCGATTCCTCGTGATAGAGACCAGGCTTTTTCTAAGTATGACGGAACTTTATTGTCTATTTTGATGAACATTCCGGCATTGCGACACATGCGTTCGTACGACAAAAAAATTGACAATTTAAAGTGGAATAATCGTGAAGCTTATAATTTAGATTTGGCTTTCATCACAAAATCAGATGAAAAAGAATGGTTAAAGCAAGCGAAATACATCGTAGATAATTTGTCTGATGCTGAAATTGACAAAGCTTTTGCGGGTCTTCCGAAGGAAGTTAAAGACGATTCGATTGAGAAAATTAAATCAGAATTAAAAGCAAGAAAAAACCTTTTGGAGAAATATGCGGTGCAGTATCACGAAATTCTTCAGAAGACTGTTTTGGTTGTTGGAACTGATAAAAAAGACCGTTTTTTAATTACAAGACAAAACGACGAAACAAAAGTTGAAGTGTACAGAATTAAAAAAGACGGCGAAGAATTGATTCACGAAAAATCATACAATTCTCCAGAAACAAAGGAAATTTGGGTGTATGGTTTAGACGGAGATGACGTTTTTGAAATAAAAGGGAACGGCAGGAAAAAGATGAAAATCAGACTTCTTGGCGGACAAAATCGCGATTCATATGTAATTGATAACGGTAAAAAAGTTAGAATTTACGACGCCGATAATGATGAAAACGATGTGGTTTCCGCTGGAAAAGCAAAATTAATGCTTTCGGATTCTTATGAAATCAATACGTATGACTATGAAAAACCAAAATATAATGTCTTTGCAGGCTATCCATTATTAGGGTTTAACCCAGATGACGGCGTGAAAATCGGTGCGAGAGTAAATTACACGGTGAACGGTTTCAATAGATTTCCATATTCGCAACGTCATACAATTGGAGCCAATTATTATTTCGCGACAAGCGGATATGAATTGTTATACAAAGGAATTTTTCCAAGGCAAATCGGTAAATGGAATTTGGTTGTGGATGCTTTATACACCAGCCCAAATTTTGCTATCAATTATTTTGGTCTAGGAAATGAATCCGAAAATCCGCAGAAAGAAATCGACAGAGATTACAATCGTGTAAAAATTAGAACGTTGAAAGCAACTCCGTCAGCACAATGGACTGGAGAACAAGGTGGTTTTGCGGTGGTTCAGGCTTCTTTTGAAAGAATTCAAGTCGATAATACAGCAGGGCGTTTTGTGAATGTTCCTGGCGTTGTAAATCCTGATGTTTTCACTTATAAAAACTTTGTGGACGTCAGCGGAAAATATGGTTTTCAGAATTATGACAACGTTTCGAATCCCGCATTAGGAATGACTTTTTATGTTCTTGGTGGCTACAAAATGAACCTTCAGGAAACGGACAGAAAGTTCCCTTACGCGGAAAGCGCGCTTGGATTTACGTACAAACTTTCGACCAGCGGAAAATGGGTTTTGGCAACGTTAGTGAAAGGAAAAGCGATTTTTGACGACAGTTATGAGTTTTATCAAGCAGCAACAGTTGGCGGTGATATGGACTTGCGAGGTTTCAGAAACAATCGTTTTTCAGGAAAAACGGCGTTGTACCAAAGCACCGATTTACGTTTAAATTTGGGTAAAATCAGAAATGGATTTGCGCCAATTCGCTACGGCGTTTTTGGAGGATTCGATTACGGACGCGTTTGGGTTCCGAATGAAATTTCAGATAAATGGCACCAAGCTTACGGCGGTGGAATTTGGATTAACGGTGTCAATTTGGTTACAGGCCAAATGTCGCTTTTTCATTCCACAGACGGCCTGCGATTCACGGCTGGTTTAGGGTTTGGATTTTAAATCTGAGATTTTTATTTTATAAAGATTACCACCGGTTTTTTTATCTTTTTCGTCCACAATAAGAAGGGTCTCGTTGTCTTTAAAACAGATTCCTTCTTTTTGTGTGACTTCTGGCAATTGAATTTCTTCTGTTTTTCCGCTTAAGAAATCATCAGAAGAAAAATTGGTTAAAAGATACACTCTGCTGGCGCTTAAAATGGCAACAGTTTTTCCGTCAGGGCTTATGTCTGCTGAAGTAATTGCACATTTTTTATAAATGTTGCACGCTTGAAACGTGCCTAAAAGTTGCGCTTTGTGATTTCCTTCTTGGTTTGGAATTTTATACAAAAATACGATTCCGTCAAAACCTTTGCTTCTGTTTTTGGTGAAAATATAGAAGTTGCCATTGTGTTCAAAAAAAGATTCGGCGTCATAAAGAAGCCCAGATTTCTTTGGAGGAAATTCGGTTTGCTCTGGATAATAAAAAGAAATTTTTTGAGAAGCGGTTGCAATATCTTGCTTCAAATTATCTGAATTGACTTTGTAAATGCAAAGGTCTTTTCGGGCGTTATCATTGTTCCCAAAATCTCCGATGTATAAATTTCCGGCTTTATCAGACGTCAAATCTTCCCAATCCACGTTTTTTACATTCTCAATTTTAATGGTTTGGTTGATGCTTCCATCTGAATTTAAGCCATAAATATTGTTCTTATTGCCGCTGTCTTCCAAAACCCAAATAAGGTCAGAAGCGCTCGAAACCTCGACTCCAGAAGCTTCCTTTAACTTGATTTTTACGGTATTTGTATTTATTTCTTGAGACTTTCCGTTGCAAGAAAGTAAGGCAATGGCAAAAAGAGGAAGGTAATATTTCATAGGATTTTTTCTTTCAATGAAAGTACGTCTTTATTTTTTTCTGACAATAAAAAAGGCTCTCAGAATTTCTGAAAGCCTTCGCTTATTTTTTATTTCGAGGAATTAATCTTCCATTGCTTCACCAGACTTTCTGTAGATAAAGCTTCCGTAGATGTGTCTTCTTGCAAAACGGCTTGGAGATTCAGCGTTTACCATTTTCACGTAAGTATTTCTTGGAACACCAATGTATTCGTACATATTTCCGTTCAAATGCTGAATTTTCAAAATCTGTTTTTCAAAATAAAAATCGTGAATATTAGATTTTGCAATAGTTTCAGTGTATTCTTCCTTATATTTTTCTTGCGTTTCTGGGTTGATGCTCACCAAAAAGTGGTACGCTTCAATCACAGATTTGCTTTTTTCTTCAGCTTCTAATTTTCCAGCATCGTCATTCACAAATTTATCAGGATGCGAGTCTTTCATCGTATTTCTGTAAATTGTTTTTAATTCTTTTAAAGTAACGGTTTTATCAACCCCAAGAAGCTTTCTGTGCTCAACAACTCTTTTCATAATTTTGAATCCTTATTTCGGGGTGCAAAAGTAGGTAAATTAATTTGAAATATTATAATTAGTTGGGTGTTAATTTGTTTGGGTGCTTTGAAATAGACTTTTTTGTTTGGTTAAGAATTACAGATCAGATGCCGAAAAATTGATAAACACAATTTATTCTGAAATGAAAAAGCAGGGAAAAGAGGCTAAATTCAACGAAATTTTAGCAGCAAATAATATAAATTCGAATTGAATTATTCTTTTTAAGGTCGTTTAAGCAGAGATAATTACTTAAATTGCAGTAACAGGCTGATTATTTAACTCGCACTCAATATCATGGAACACGATCACAGAGAAATAGGGCACGCGCACCACCACGAACAAAGCAATTTCTGTACTTATTTGCCAGCGATTGTAAGTTTTACGTTGCTCGTTTCCGGAATTATTTTCGAACAAACCGAAGCCTCCTTTTTTAGATATCCAATCAATTTAATTTGGTTTCTCCTAGCTTATGCGTTTGTAGGCCTAAAAGTCAATTTTGAAGCTTTAAAAGAAATTCGCCACGGCAATGTTTTTTCAGAATTCTTCCTGATGTCAATTGCCACAATCGGGGCATTTTTAATCGGAGAATATTCAGAAGGCGTCGCCGTGATGCTTTTTTATTCCATCGGAGAATTATTCCAAGACGCGGCAGTCGAAAGAGCACAGAAAAGCATCAAGGCGTTGCTAGACATTCGTCCTGATAAAGTGACCGTGATTCGCAATGGAGAGCTTTTTGTCGTAAAACCTTCCGAAGTAAAAATCGGTGAAATTATCCAAGTGAAACCGGGCGAAAAAGTGGCTTTGGACGGAGAATTAATTTCTCAATCGGCTTCGTTTAATACTTCGGCTTTGACCGGAGAAAGCAAGCCTGATACTAAAAATAAAGGCGAAAAAATCTTAGCCGGAATGATAAATCTGCAAATTTTAGCCGATGTAAAAGTTACGGCTTTGTTCAAAGATAGCAAGCTTTCCAGAATTCTGACGATGGTTCAGGAAGCGACCGCCAAGAAATCAAAAACGCAATTGTTTATTTCAAAATTTGCGAAAATCTATACGCCAATTGTTGTCTTTTTGGCAATCGGAATTGTCTTTCTTCCTTATTTATTTATCGAAAATTACGTCTTTAACGATTGGCTTTACCGCGGATTAGTTTTCTTGGTAATTTCTTGTCCGTGTGCGCTCGTAA
Source organism: Flavobacterium qiangtangense (assembly GCF_042658345.1). Taxonomy (NCBI): domain Bacteria; kingdom Pseudomonadati; phylum Bacteroidota; class Flavobacteriia; order Flavobacteriales; family Flavobacteriaceae; genus Flavobacterium; species Flavobacterium qiangtangense. Next base: position 414,471 of record NZ_JBHSQB010000007.1, on the reverse strand, counting down.
TTTCAATTCCGCTGGGTTATTTTGGAGGAATTGGATTGGCTTCTAGAAACGGAATTTTATTTAAGGGAGGCAATTATTTAGATGTAATGACAAAGGTTGACACCGTCGTGATGGACAAAACCGGAACTTTGACTAAAGGCGTTTTTCAAGTCCAAAAAGTAGTTTCTGAAGGAATTTCTGAAGAAGAATTAATCAAAATAACAGCTTCGCTGGAAAGCAAATCGACGCATCCAATTGCCAATGCGATCGTTCAATTTGCAAAAGAAAGCTATAAAAATGTTTCGGTAGAAAATGTAGAAGAAATTTCTGGCCACGGACTTTCGGGAAAAATTGATGGCAAAAATGTCTTGGCAGGAAATGCAAAACTGCTTCAGAAATTCCAAATTGATTATGATAAAACCATAGATTCAAATCCCGAAACTATTGTGGTTGTTGCGATTGAAAATAAATATGCGGGCTATTTTATAATTGCAGATGAAATTAAAGAAGATGCCAAAGATGCGATTTCAAGATTGCACCAAATGAATATCAAAACGGTAATGTTAAGCGGTGACAAGCAAAGCATTGTGGATAAAATTTCTAAAGAATTGAATATCGACAGCGCTTTTGGGAACCTGCTTCCAGAAAATAAAGTTGAAAAAGTACAAGAATTAAAAAATCAAGGGCGAACAATTGTTTTTGTTGGTGATGGCGTAAATGATGCCCCAGTAATTGCCTTGGCCGACGCCGGAATTGCGATGGGCGGTTTAGGAAGCGATGCCACGATTGAAACAGCCGATATCGTAATTCAAAATGATCAGCCCAGCAAAATCGCCACTTCCATAAAAGTCGGGAAATTGACACGAAAAATAGTGATGCAAAATATCGCCTTGGCTTTTGGCGTTAAAGTTATAGTGCTGATTTTAGGCGCGGGAGGCATCGCAACTTTGTGGGAAGCCGTTTTTGCTGATGTTGGCGTGGCACTTTTGGCAATTTTAAATGCCGTCAGAATTCAAAAAATGAAAGTTTAAAGTTAACTTTGTAAAAAATTAAATCGATGAAAACACTTTTGAAATCTTTCTTGCTATTAATCGGAATGATAACTTTTTCGAATACAGCTTTTGCTCAAAAGGCGGTTCAAACTGCAATAATCAAAACTGTGATTCATTGCGATCATTGCAAAGCGTGTGAGACTTGTGGTGATAAATTCAACAAAACTTTGCTTCGTGAAAAAGGCGTTCAAATGGTAGAATTGGATGAAAAAGCAATGACGATAAAAGTGGTTTACAATTCAAAAAAGACAAATTTAGATAAGGTTAAAACGGCTATCACAAAGCTGGGATATGATGCTGACGATTTAAAAGCGGATCCAAATGCTTATCAAAGTCTTGACAATTGCTGTAAAGCTTAATTTCTTTTAAGGTGACAAACGAACAAAAAGCGATAAAAGCTACGTATTTCAGCATCTTCGGAAACGCCGCATTGGCTTTAATCAAGTGGCTCGCGGGTTACTTTGGGAATTCGTATGCGCTGATTGCTGATGCGATTGAATCAACTTCTGATATTTTTGCGTCGTTTTTGGTTTTATTTGGAATTAAATATTCAAGCCGTCCAGCGGATGAAAATCATCCTTATGGCCACGGACGAGCAGAACCTCTGATTACATTTTTAGTTGTAGGATTTTTGATAACTTCGGCCACGATAATTGCTTATGAAAGTATCGTAAATATCCAAACGCCGCACGATTTGCCAAAACCTTGGACCTTAATTGTTCTTGGTGGAATTATTATTTGGAAGGAAATTTCGTTTCGATTGGTAATGAAAAGGAGCAAGGAAACCAAAAGTTCGTCGTTGGCCGCCGATGCTTGGCACCACCGAAGCGACGCAATTACTTCGGTTGCGGCTTTTATAGGAATTTCAATTGCGTTGTTTTTTGGAAAAGGCTATGAATCGGCCGATGATTGGGCAGCGCTTTTTGCTTCCGGATTTATTTTGTTTAATTGCTACAAGATTTTCCGTCCGGCTTTGGGCGAAATTATGGACGAAAATTTATATGAAGATTTGACTTTGGAAATCAGAAAAGCTTCGGTTAAAGTCGAAGGAATTATTGATACTGAAAAATGTTTTATCCGTAAGGCCGGAATGAATTATCACTTGGAACTTCACGCCATTGTCAACGGAGATATTTCGGTAAAAGAAGGACATCTTTTGGCGCACAATTTAGAGGATTTCCTTCGAATTGAAATCCCTGAATTGGGACATATTTTGATTCATATTGAACCAAATGAGTATTAGTGATTATAGTTAATTCTCTATAAAAATATAAAATATTGCTTTGCGTCTTCGCGACTTTGCGTGAAAGATATCCTGCAAAGGTGCCAAGACACAATATTATTAGTTCAGTTTCTCAATAACTCTATCTGGATAATCCGTAATAATTCCATCCACTTTCAACGAAATCATATTTTCAATATCTCTCACGTCATTCACCGTCCATGGAATAATTTTCATGTTTTTAGCTCGTACAGAATCGATTAAAGCCGAATTTACCAAGCCATAATGAGGTGCATAAATTTCTGGCTTGAAATTTAATTTGGCCAAATTTTTATCCAAACCCATATCTCCAGTCAAAAAAGCAATCATTATTTTGGGCGCTTTTTTATGCAAAGCATTTAAAATATTTGGGTCAAAAGACTGCACGTTGCAATACTTCTCAATTTTCTTTTCTTGGATGACTTGTAAAACCAAATCCACAAATTCTTCAGGTTGAGGTTGCTTGATTCCATAATCTCCCGAACCCGATTTTATTTCAATGTTGTAACGAATTCTCCGTTTGTTGTTTTTTACAATATAATTTTCAATGCTGTCAATCAATTCCGAAAGCAACGGTTTGTAGGTTTTCACACTTTTTTGGTCAGGAAAAGCAGGATTCGTTCTCAATCCAGCGTCAAAACTCCTGATGCTGTCATACGTCATTTGGTACAAATTCGATTTCTTTTCTTCATCTTTCGTAACTGGATTTCCGTTTGGCCAAGAAATATAGGCGGAATGCATAAAAGTATCGTGAGAAACCACCACTTTTTTGTCCTTTGAAATCACCAGGTCTAATTCGATGACATCAGCACCTTTATCAATTGCGCTGTAAAACGCTGGCAAGGTATTTTCAGGAAAATAGCCTCGGTCACCGCGATGCGCTTGTACTTGAATAGCATTTTTTTGTTTTGGAATATTGGATTTGCAACTAAAAAAAATCGTAAAAGCCGATGCAATTGCGAAAATATAAAAATTCTTCATTTTAAAAATTTTGGTAAATAGGAGAGAAGCAAATTTAAGAAAAACAGATTTATTAGAAGTCTTTGTTTTACCTAATAAAATTGATTTTTCTAATCACAGTTTGTATTTTTGCCAAATGAATGATAATTTTATAAATGAATACTTTGGGATAGGAATTCAAAATGGTAAAACTCCTGAAAATCTGGGTGTTTTGTGGAGATCTGCTCAAAATTTAGGTGCCACTTTTATATTTACGATAGGCAATCGATATGCCAAACAAGCCTCTGATACGCATGACGCGGTAAAGTCGATTCCTTATTTTCATTATGATACTTTTGAAGCTTTTTTTGAAAACTTACCAAAAGGAGCACGACTAGTTGGAGTTGAATTAGATGAAAAAGCGTGTGATTTAGAGAGCTTTGAACATCCCAGACGTTGCGTTTATTTATTGGGAGCAGAAGATCACGGATTATCTCAAAAAGCAATTGATAAATGCCATCATTTGGTGAAATTTAAATCAGAAAAAAGTTTGAATGTGGCCGTTGCAGGGACTATTGTTATGTATGACCGAAATTTGGCTAAACCGCGCTCTTAAGTTTTAAAATTCTATTTATACTTATCCAAATTTAAATTAAGAATAGTGCCAACTCTGCTGAACTCTTCATTAATTTTTGCATTCAAGATTAGCTGTTCGTTTTTCATTGGATGATTAAAAATTAACTGATGTGCATGAAGCATCATTCCTTTCAGCTCATAATTCTCCAACCATAATTTATTTTGTTTGTTGCAACCGTGCGGACGGCTTCCTAAAATGGGATGAAAGATATGTTTGAAATGTTTTCGCAATTGGTGCATACGTCCAGTCTCAGGAACCGCTTCGACCAAGCAATACCGGGACGTTGGTTTATTGTTGAATTCTAAGGCAACTTCGGCATTTTGTAAACGATGAAAGTAGGTTATCGCATTTTGTGTAATATTGTCATCATTAGTCAAATCATAATCAATCGTCATTTCTTCGGGTGACCAGCCACGTAAAATAGCCAGATATTTTTTCTCGACTTCGCGTGTGGCAAAACGCTCATTCATAATTTTCAAGGTCTCTTTATCCAAAGCAAATAACAAGACTCCAGATGTTTTTCGGTCCAACCGATGAATCGGATAAACGTGTTGCCCAATTTGATTTCGCAGTTCTTGAATGGCGTAAATCTTTGCATCGCGTGCATAAAATGATTTATGAACCAACAATCCGCTTGGTTTGTTGATTGCGATGATATATTCGTCTTGATAAAGAATTTCTAACATTTGCAAAAATAAAAGCGATTTTGAGATAGCTATAAACGAAAAAAGCTCCAGATTTCTCTGAAGCTTTTTTTTTACCTAGTAGCGGGAACAGGACTCGAACCTGTGACCTTCGGGTTATGAGCCCGACGAGCTACCTACTGCTCTATCCCGCGATGTGCGTTTGTATTCTCAATATGTATTTTTGTTTACTGAACCAGTAAAACTTAGTAGCGGGAACAGGACTCGAACCTGTGACCTTCGGGTTATGAGCCCGACGAGCTACCTACTGCTCTATCCCGCGATGTTTCGGGTGCAAATTTACGACGAATATCTTAAAAAACAAGCTTTTTAATGAAAAATGTTTTATTTTCTCTATTGAACTGATATGACTACCTTTGCAAAATAAATATTTTTGAAATGTCACATAAAGCAGGATTTGTAAATATCATCGGTAATCCAAACGTTGGGAAATCAACGCTGATGAACGCGTTTGTTGGCGAACGTTTGTCAATTATCACCTCAAAAGCACAAACAACACGTCACAGAATCTTAGGGATTGTCAACGGAGAAGACTTTCAGGTCATTCTTTCTGATACGCCTGGAATCATCAAGCCGGCTTATGAACTGCAATCTTCGATGATGGATTTTGTGAAATCTGCTTTTGAAGATGCCGATATTTTGATTTATATGGTTGAAATCGGGGAGAAGGAGTTGAAAGACGAAGCTTTTTTCAATAAGATTGTGCACGCTAAAATTCCGGTATTGTTGCTTTTGAATAAAATTGACAAGTCGAACCAAGATGTATTGGAAGCACAAATTGCACTTTGGAAAGAGAAAGTTCCAAATGCTGAAATTCATCCGATATCTGCTTTGGAGAACTTTAATGTGAAAGAAGTTTTTTCAAGAATCATCGACCTTTTGCCAGAATCGCCGGCGTATTATCCAAAAGATGCTTTGACAGACAAGCCGGAACGTTTCTTCGTAAACGAAACTATCCGTGAGAAAATCTTAATCAATTACGAAAAAGAAATTCCGTATTCAGTGGAAATTGAAACAGAAGAATTTTTGGAAGACGAAAAAATCATCCGTATTCGTTCTGTAATTATGGTGGAAAGAGATACCCAAAAAGGAATCATCATCGGTCACAAAGGCGGTGCTTTGAAAAAAGTGGGAATGCAGGCTCGTGAAGATTTAGAGAAATTCTTCGGAAAGCAAATCCATATTGAATTGTATGTAAAAGTTAATAAAGACTGGAGAAATAGCGCTTACCAATTGAAAAGATTTGGATATAATAATAAGTAGGCTTGAAATTTTAGCCACAGATTAAAGGATTCGACGGATTTTTGAAATTAACAAATCAAATTTAATCTGCGAATCTGCGGTAAAAAACTAAATCAATTGCTCCGATAAATTAAGGAGTTCGTCCATTTGGCGGGCTCCTTTTTTTCTGTTATATCTGGCCAGAAAATATAAGACAAACCAAGCGTTGACCAAAAGAAACATTAGGGTCAAGTCAAATTGTGGCGATTGTTCCAAAGCCCATTTCGAATACGCGATGATTCCAAAGATTACGAATAAAACTGCTACAATAAAATGAACCGCTAAAAAGACAAACCAAAGGATTGGGTCAGGCCCAAAGGTTCCGATGACGTGCGTTCTTCCGTCTTCATATTTGTCTAATTCAATGTGCAAAGTGGGCGACCAGAACTCACGACGTAACATCCCGATGCCAAGCCAAATGTGGTTTCCAGCATTATTTAGCTTGAAATTATCCGATTCAGATTGCCTCAATCGCTCAAAACCTGCCTTAATTTCTTCGGCAGTTTTAGACGAAAATCGTTCAAATCGAAGACGTAGTTTTATGTTTTTCTTGCTTTCCATTTTCTTGAGAATAATATACATATAAACACAAAAACACATTTTTTATTTTTTAAAGAAAAGCTAAATTCAAGTTAAACAAATCATTACAAAATTGGCAGGCAGAAACAACTTACTGCTTCATAGCGTGAAAGCTTGTGCAAAAGTTGTACCTTTGCAAAATATTTGAAAAAATTATGAACAATATTGTTGCGATAGTAGGAAGACCTAATGTGGGGAAATCAACCCTTTTCAATAGGCTGATACAAAGAAGAGAAGCTATTGTAGATTCAGTTTCTGGAGTTACCAGAGATAGAAATTACGGTAAAAGCGAATGGAACGGAAAAGAGTTTTCTGTGATTGATACCGGCGGATACGTGCGCGGGTCTGATGACGTTTTTGAAGGCGAAATCAGAAAACAGGTGGAATTGGCCATCGACGAAGCTGATGTTATCATCTTTGTCGTGGATGTTGAGGAAGGAATTACTCCGATGGATGATGCTGTGGCAAAATTGCTTCGCAAGGTTACAAAACCGGTTTTATTAGCGGTAAACAAAGTTGACAATGCTATGCGTGAGAAAGACGCGGTGGAATTTTATAACTTAGGACTTGGTGATTATTACACGTTTGCCAGTATTTCTGGAAGCGGAACAGGAGATTTATTAGATGCTTTAATTGAGTCATTTCCGGTAAAACCAGAACCAACTCAGGAAGAAATTGAATTGCCTCGTTTTGCAGTTGTTGGTCGTCCAAATGCTGGAAAATCGAGCTTTATCAACGCTTTGATTGGTAAAGACAGATATATTGTGACTGATATTGCGGGAACAACTCGTGATTCTATCGATACAAAATTTGACCGTTTTGGATTTGAATTTAACTTGGTCGATACTGCGGGAATTCGCCGTAAGGCAAAAGTTAAGGAAGATTTAGAATTTTATTCAGTAATGCGTTCGGTTCGTGCGATTGAGCACGCCGACGTTTGTATCTTGATTATCGACGCCACAAGAGGTTTTGAAGGTCAAGACCAAAATATTTTTTGGTTGGCTGAAAAGAATAGAAAAGGTGTGGTTATCTTGGTAAACAAGTGGGATTTAGTCGAAAAAGACACGATGTCCACCAAAGAATACGAAGCAAAAATCCGCAAGGAACTAATGCCTTTTACCGATGTGCCGATTATTTTTACGTCAGCAATTACAAAACAACGTTTGCTAAAAGCGTTGGAAGAAACGGTAAAAGTTTTTGAAAGCAGAAAGCAAAGAATTGCGACTTCAAAATTCAACGATTATATGTTGAAATTGATTGAAGCGTATCCACCGCCGGCTTTGAAAGGTAAATATGTAAAGATTAAATTCTGTATGCAATTGCCAACACCAACGCCTCAGTTTGTGTTTTTCGCCAATTTGCCACAGTATGTAAAAGACCCGTACAAGCGTTTCTTGGAAAACAAAATTCGTGAACACTGGGATTTTTCAGGCGTTCCGATTGATATTTATATTAGAGAGAAATAAAATACGAATTGGCTGAACAGAACTTAATTTGAATACCTAAAAAAAACACTTGTGAATTATTTTGCAAGTGTTTTTTTATGTTTATTTTCAAGGTGAATTGAAAGTTCTAAAAAGTTGTTGAGGTTAAATTTGTGTAAAAAAAAACTCCTTAATTTCTTAAGGAGTTAATCGGTGGGCGATGAGGGGTTCGAACCCCCGACCCCCTCGGTGTAAACGAGGTGCTCTGAACCAGCTGAGCTAATCGCCCGATTTCAGCAATTTGGTTTCCCTTATTGCGTGTGCAAATATAAGCTAGTTTTTTAAATCTGCAAGCATTTATTTGAAAAAATTACAAAATTTCTGCAACTACAAAAGTGCTTCCGCCAATGTAAATAAAGTCGTTCTCAGAAGCATTTTTCTTAGCTTCTTCATAAGCTTCTGTAACAGAATTAAATACTTTTCCGTTAAGTCCAAAAATTATTGCTTTTTCTGCTAAAATCGAAGCTTCCAATCCACGTGGGATATTTGGCTTGCAGAAATAATATTTCGCATTTTTTGGAAAAAGTGGCAAGACATCGTCCAAATCTTTGTCATTAACAACTCCCAAAACAAAATGCAAAGTATCAAAATCTTCTCGTTGCAATTGTTTCATCACGATTTCAAGTCCGTGTTTGTTGTGTGCCGTGTCGCAGATTATTTTTGGATGGGTTCCAAGTTGTTGCCATCTTCCTTGCAATCCGGTATTTTTGACTACATTCCAAAAACCATCTTTTATATTTCCTTCCGAAATTTTAAATTGGTTTTGAGATTGCAGAACACGAATTGCCTGCAACACCGTCTTTTTGTTCTGAACTTGATAATCTCCCAATAAAACAGAAGGATATGTTTCTTGAATTAATTCCGAAGCAAAGAAAATTTCTGATTGTGTTTCTTTAGCTTTACTTTCAAAAACTGGTTTTGTTTCAGAAGTATATTCGCCAATTACAACAGGAGTTTTTGGTTTGATAATTCCAGCTTTTTCTGAAGCGATTTTTTCAATCGTATTTCCTAAGAATTGAATATGATCCAAACCAATATTTGTGATCACAGAAAGTAGGGGAGAAATGATGTTTGTAGAATCCAATCTTCCGCCCAAACCAACTTCAATTATAGCAATATCGACGTTTTCCTGACGGAAATAATCAAAAGCCAATCCAACAGTCATTTCGAAAAAACTCAATTGATTTTCTTCAAAAAACGATTGGTTAGATGCAATAAAATCCACCACAAAATCTTGGGAAATATCTTCGCCGTTGATTTTTATTCTTTCTCTAAAATCTTTTAAATGCGGAGAAGTATATAATCCAGTTTTGTATCCAGCTTCTTGTAAAATCGAGGCTAAAAAGTGTGAAGTGGAACCTTTTCCATTAGTTCCTGCAACGTGAATTGTTTTGATTTCCTTTTCGGGATTATTGAGATGATTTGCCAACAAAATAGTATTGGTCAAATCTTCTTTATACGCAGAAGCGCCTTGTTTTTGGTACATCGGCAATTGACCGAACATCCAGTCTAAAGTTTCAGAATAGTTCATTTTTCAGAATTGAAAATGAGAAATGTGAGTTTGAAAATTAATTCAAGCTGAAGTTGTACACAATTGTTCCAACTTGTTTTTCGGGAGCATCGCTGTCAGCTTGCCATTTTGTGTTCATTGCGGCAATTTTAGCTTGGTCAGCCAAACATCTTGCCGTATTTGTGGTTCCTTTAAAATTAGTAACAACACCAATGGTTTTACCGCTTCTGTCCACAGTTACTTGAACCACAACTTTTCCAGATTCATTACAGGTATATTTTGGGGCTGGTTTAGAAAGTGCTTTTCTATTTCCTAAAGAATAACCGCCGCCACTTCCGCCACCAGAACCTGGTCCGCTTCCAGGGCCGTTGCCTGGTCCATTTCCAGGACCGTTACCGCCACCTGTTCCACCGCCAGAACCTCCGTCGCCATAATAATTGTTTGAATTTTTATCGCCGTTGAGTTTTCCTTTGTTTCCGGCAACACCGTCATCGCCATCGCCACCTTTGTTATTTCCGCCTAAGATATTTGCAAGCGCATCATTAGTCGATTTTGAAGGTTTTTTCTCGGGAACCACAACAGGCTTATCCGTTTTTTTAATTTCTGTTTTAATTGGTCTTTTATTTTCAACCACAGAAACCGCGTCTTCGTCATCAGAAGCTTGCGTCAAAATATCTTCTTGAGCGCTCGCGGATGATTGCGGAGCTGATTTTGCAGTTTGGCTTACTTTTAAAACCTCGCTCGTATAATCAGCTCCAGAACCAAATTCGCTATCGCCAAAGTTTACCGTCACACCGCCACCACCGCCACCGGCAAGCTCTTCAATTCGTTCTTGCGAAGCAAAAGTGATGAAAATCAAAAGCAAAGTGAATATCACAAACAAGACGCAAGTGATAACCAATGATTTTTTTTGTTCTTCAGAAATGGTGTGACTCATAATTTTAAATATTGCTCGATAAAAGTATAGAAAGATAACGGAAATAACGAAAAAATGTTATCTAAAAATACTGGAATCAATAATTAGACCAATTGTTTCAAGGCAATCTCGAAAGCAGTCGCGCTAATGTTTTTCTTGTCTGAATTTAAATCGTGTGCTTTTTGGATGGCATTTTTGATGATTTCAGAAGTATCGTTGAAGATTGCTTCGTCAGTCATCTGCACTTTCTTTTCCATAAAATAAGCGAAAACTCGTGCCATTCCACAGTTTGAAATGAAATCAGGAATCAAGCTTACTTTTTTATCTGTAGCTTCCATAATTGGTCCGAAGAAAATTTCTTTGTCGGCAAAAGGAACATTCGCACCACAAGAAATTACTTCCAAACCAGAAGCCGTCATGTTATCTAATTGTTCTTGCGTAACCAATCTTGAAGCAGCACATGGCGTAAAAATTTCAGCACCAATCGTCCAGATTTTTTTGTTGATTTCTTCAAACGGAATCATTCCGTCAGCAACCAATTGGTTTCCGTTTTTGTTAACGAACATCGTTCTAATTTCTTCAAAAGTGAATCCGTTTTCGTTGATAACACCTCCGTCACGATCAATAATCCCAACAACTTTCGCTCCAGAATTAGCCAAATAATAAGCTGCCGCCGAACCTACGTTTCCAAAACCTTGCACAATCGCTTTTTTTCCTTTGATGCTCCCACCATAGATATCATAAAAATGACGAACAGCTTCAGCGACTCCAAAACCAGTAATCATATCAGCAACCGTATATTTTTGGTTTACGTCTGGAGAATATATTGGATTTTCGATAACTTTTACAACACCTTGACGCAATTGCCCAATTCTGTTGATTTTATCAGCTTCAGTAGGTTTGAAATGTCCGTTGAAAACACCTTCTTGCGGATGCCAAACGCCACATTCTTCAGTCATTGGAATCACTTCGTGGATTTCGTCAACGTTTAAATCGCCACCGGTTCCATAATAACTTTTCAATAAAGGCGAAACGGCTTTGTACCACCTTTGCAAAACGCCTTTTTTTCTCGGGTCATTTGGGTCAAAGTTGATTCCAGATTTTGCACCGCCAATTGCTGGTCCAGAAACTGAGAATTTTACTTCCATTGTTTTTGCCAAAGAAAGTACTTCGTTCATATCAAGTCCTTTTCTCATTCGGGTTCCACCGCCTGCAGCGCCACCACGAAGTGAGTTTATTACAGTCCAACCTTCAGCTTCTGTTTCTGAATCTTTCCAGTTGAATACAATTTCAGGTTCTTTATTTTCAAATTTATTTAATAAATCTTTCATTGTTGAGTAGTGTTATTTTTTAGCTTCGCAAATATAGTTTTAAAGGATCAATTTTTAAATTATTTGCATAAAAAAGTCAAGCTTTCTGCCTGACTTTAAATTTTTGGTTTCTATTTTGGGATATCTTTCAATAATTCGGATAATTCTTTGTCTGTTAAATTTCTTTTTTGGACTTGAGATAAAAGGTTATTAAATTTCCGACAGACAAAATTACAAAACTGGTTAGCCATAACTTAAATCCAAGTTCCAAGGAAGTTATTTTAGAATTGTTTCCTGATTCGCTTGTCATTATAGTATCAATTTGGGAAAAGATTATAGCCAAAACTGCAGATGTAGAACTTAAATAAAATGCTTTTGGATTTCTTTGAATTGTAAATATAAGCGCAATGATGTATAAAGGATTTGCCAACCAAAAAAGAAAGGGGATGAAAGCTCCGCCTAATGGAAAAAGCGCTCCGCAAAAAAATATGAACGAACTATCTGCCCAGGCCTGTGGATTACCTGGTTTGTCGATATAAAAAGAAGGGAAAAACAAAGATGATATCAAGCTTGACAAACTCAATATAATCGTTAATTTCTCTAAATTTGAGAGTTTTAAAAAAAATAAAATAGTTTTCTTCACATTCTATTATTGGGGTTTATTAACCTAAAAAGTTTTGATAAATTTATTTAAAATACTAAAGTCGTTAAGGCAAAAATATTTTCCCAGAACTATGATCTTTCTTTGCGCCAGTCACACTCGCCAACGTATTAATTTCATTTCTCAATTTTAAAACACCCAATAATCCAAAAATCAAAGCTTCCTTATATTGTATCGTTTTGTCATCTGGAATTTCAAAAGTCATTTCCGGCAAGTAAAATTGCATTCTTTCCATCAAAAAATCATTGTAAGCGCCACCGCCGGTTGCCAAAAGTCTTCCTGTTTTTTTAGGCAAAGCCAAAGAAGTTTGAATGGCAATATGTTCTGTAAAAGAGGCCAATTTATCTTCCAAAGAAATCGAATGTTTTTCAATCATCGGAAGTACAACCGTTTTCACGAATTCAAAACCTAAAGACTTTGGATGTTTTTTGGAATAAAAATCAATCGAATTTAATTCGTCCAGAAGCGATTCTGAGATTTTTCCGGTTCTTGCTAAATTTCCTCTGTCGTCATAATCCAGTCCTAATTGATTGGCATAAAAATTCAAAACGGTATTTACAGGAGAAATGTCAAAAGCAATTCTGTTTTGATTTTCCTCAAAAGAAACATTTGAAAAACCGCCAAGATTCAGGCAATAATCATATTCCGAAAAAAGAAAACGGTCGCCAATCGGAACCAACGGCGCGCCTTGTCCGCCCAATTCTACATCTTGAACTCTGAAATCACAGATAACTTTTTGATTGACCAATGTTGAAATATTCGGAAGATTTCCGATTTGCAATGTAAATCCGTTTTGTGGCTGGTGTAAAATTGTGTGTCCGTGAGAACAAATTCCGTCTAAATTTTCGAGTTTGTTTTCTTGGATAAAATCAGAAATTATTCCTCCTAATAATAAGGTATAATCTTCATTCAGTTTTTTTAATTCAGCTTCCGAGAAATCCACAGCGTTTTTTAATCTTGAAATCCAATCTTCAGAATACGGAATTGCAGTCGCTTCCTGAATTTCAAAATGCCATTTGTTTGTTGTATTTTTAAGAATTATATGGGCTAAATCGACTCCATCCAAAGAAGTTCCCGACATAACTCCGATAACGTTATAGCTTTCTGTAATCATAATGCCAAAATTAAGTATTCTTATTGAAAATTTGATAATTAATATTTACATTTGGGCACAAAAAAACAGCAAACGGCAAATAATACCTTTATAAATTATGGATTTTAAATTAACCGAAGAACACATAATGATTCAGCAAGCAGCGAGAGATTTCGCTCAAAATGAATTATTGCCAGGTGTAATTGAGAGAGACGAACACTCAAAATTTCCAACAGAACAGGTGAAAATGATGGCTGAACTAGGTTTTCTAGGGATGATGGTTGACCCAAAATATGGAGGTTCTGGATTAGACAGTATTTCTTATATTTTGGCGATGAAAGAAATTGCAAAAGTCGATGCTTCGGCGGCTGTTGTGATGTCTGTAAATAATTCTTTGGTTTGCGCAGGATTAGAAAAATATTGCAACGAAGAGCAAAAACAAAAATATTTGGTGCCTTTGGCAAAAGGAGAAGTGATCGGAGCATTTTGTCTTTCTGAGCCGGAAGCTGGAAGTGACGCGACTTCGCAAAAAACTACAGCAATTGATAAAGGCGATTACTACTTATTAAACGGAACAAAAAACTGGATCACGAACGGAGCGACAGCTTCAACTTATATCGTGATTGCGCAAACTGACATCGAAAAAGGCCACAAAGGAATCAATGCCTTCATCGTTGAAAAAGGTTGGGCTGGTTTTGATATTGGACCAAAGGAACAAAAAATGGGAATCCGTGGTTCTGACACGCATTCTTTGATGTTTTCTGATGTGAAAGTTCCAAAAGAAAACAGAATTGGTGCTGACGGTTTCGGATTTAATTTCGCAATGGCAGTTTTAAACGGCGGCAGAATTGGTATCGCTTCTCAAGCTTTGGGAATCGCAACTGGGGCGTACGAATTGGCTTTGAAATACTCAAAAGAAAGAAAAGCTTTTGGAAAAGAAATCTCAAAACACCAAGCAATTGCTTTTAAATTGGCAGATATGGCAACGCAAATTAGCGCTGCAGAATTGCTTTGTTTCAAGGCGGCTTACGAAAAAGATAATGGTCAAGATATTTCTCAATCGGGTGCGATGGCAAAACTTTTTGCTTCTCAAACTGCGATGGATACAACAATTGAAGCCGTTCAAATTCATGGTGGAAATGGTTATGTGCGTGAATATCATGTGGAAAGAATGATGCGTGACGCAAAAATTACGCAGATTTATGAAGGAACTTCTGAAATTCAAAGAATCGTGATTTCAAGAAGTATTCTTGCCGATTAATATTTTTAGAAGCGAATCGGCTGGTATTTTCAGTAAATGCAATTCCCGCTGGACGGCATTATCTTTTCTTTTTTAAGGAAAAAAAGAAAAGGATAATCACCACCATCAGGGCTATTTGAGAAACTATCGGCATTTTTGTAAACTTCACAACAATAACGTGAAGATGCACCTTTAAAAAAAAATAAAAATCCAGCTTTTACGCTGGATTTTTTTTGGAGAAAAGCGTCATAAAATACTATCTTTATGCTATGAGTCAGAAGCCAAGATCGTTAAAAATAAAAGTTATTGTTGGATATCTATTGCTTTTTGCGATAGCAGTTTTGTCTGTTTGGTTTATTTATACCGAAATTTTAAAGACAGCAATTCCCAACAAAGATGTCAATTCAGACAATCAGCAAATTATCCAAATCAGTAATGCAATTGCCAATCTTTATGCGTCTGAAGCCGTTGGACGAACATCAATTTTAACCGGTTCATCAGCTGATTATGCTGAATATAATCGACTTCTTGATAGCGTTAATTTAGAAATTGAAGGCATAAAAGATATTAGAGACACGACTCAATTGGCAAAGTTAGATACGATTCAAGGTCTTTTAAAAAAGAAGCGAAATAGTATCAACGAAATTATACAATTCAGAAATTACTATAATAAAGAATCCACTTTTGATCGCGCTGTCAAAGGAATTTATGATGCAAAAGATTCCTTGTATCGTGGTTCAAAACCAGTAAAATTTTCTAGAAAAACACAATTTACAGATTTCTTGGAAGCTGCGTTAACAGAAAAACAGTTGGATTCATTGGGAAGATTGCAACTTTCAAATGATTCGCTTGCGATGGCTTTTGAAGGAGTTTTGACCAAATTAATTATCAAAGACAACAAATTAAAATACCAACTTTTCAAAAAAGAACAGAAAATGCTGGACGAAAACCGCATCATTTCTGACCAACTCCGAATTGTGCTTTCCTCTTTAGAAAAGCAGATTTTGCAAAAATCATACGCCAAAATCAACGAATCAAAACTGGCGATCGACAATATTATTCAGACAATCGCTTGGGTTGGAGCGCTTACTTTTTGTCTCCTGATTATTTTCGCTTACATTATTATTCGAGATTTGACGATTAACCAAAATTATCGAAATCAACTCGAGAAATTAAATGCTGAAAAAGAAGATTTGTTACGAAGTAAAATGATGCTTTTGGCGACTGTAACGCATGATATTCAAACGCCTTTGGGAAGTGTAATCGGTTTTTCTGACTTACTAAAAAACACGGAAATCAGTTCTAAACAAAACCAATATTTAGATAATATAAAACATTCTTCCAACTATATCTTGAAGTTAGTCAACGATTTAGTTGATTTTTCTAAATTGGAAAATGATCGCATAAAAATTGAAAAAGTCAGTTTTAATTTTAAAGATTTGATTGAAAGTACTTGCAAACCTTTAGAACCAAATGCTGAGAATAAGGGCATCGAATTAAATTGGGATGTGGAAGATGTTTTAGATAATAATTATGTTTCTGATCCATATCGATTGAAGCAGATTTTAACCAATTTGATTTCAAATGCTATCAAATTTACACAAGAAGGCTCTGTTGAAGTCAGTGCAAAAATTGAAAACGGAAACATTGAGGTTTCCGTTTTAGATACCGGAATTGGGATTGCGAAGAACAAACAAAAAGCAGTTTTTAAAGAGTTTACACAGGCTCATTCTGGGATCGAAAAGAAATTTGGTGGCACAGGATTAGGTTTAACAATCGCCAAAAAAATGCTTCGTCTTTTGGACGGAAAAATTACATTGGATAGTGAAGAAAATAAAGGTTCGATATTTACAATTACAATTCCGGCGATAAAATCGGGTGTTGAAAAAGCAGTTGAGGAAGCGCTTCCGGTTTTAAATTCTGAATATGATTTTTTACAAAATAAGCGAATCTTAATTGTGGATGACGATGCGATGCAGTTGTCATTGATGAAAGAAATTTTTGCAAATTATCCTGTGAAAATCACGACTTTGGTTGATGCTTCAAAAGTGCGAAATCTTTTGGAACACGAACAGTTTGATTTGGTCTTGAGCGATATTCAAATGCCAAATATCGACGGTTTTGAATTGGTTCGAATTATTAGAAACAATAATAATCCAAAGATTGCTTCGATTCCGGTAATCGCTTTGTCTGGAAAAAGAAATTTAAATCCAGAAGATTTTACAAGCAAAGGATTTACGGCATTTCATCCGAAGCCATTGAAATTGCAAGAACTTTTACATTTAATGGAATCGATTTTCAACGGAAAACCGATGAATGTTTTTGTGCAAGTTGCTGATGCAAAAAGAGATGAAAAACTGTTTGATTTGACGAGCTTAAACAAATTTACACAAGATGATCCGGCTTCGTTAAAATTGATTTTAGACACATTTATCACGAGTGTTGCAGAAAATACGGCAGTTTTAAAGGAAGCTGTCGCCGCAATGGACGAACCAAAAATGTCTGAAATCGCACATAAAATGATTCCGATGTTAAAGCAAATGGAAGTTTATACGATTTCGGATTTGTTAGAACCCATCGAGGACAACGTTTTGGAATGCGATAAAACAAAAATGGAAGAATATACAAAAGTGATATTCGAAAAGCTCGACGAATTGGTGATTGAGCTTAAAAAGCACATTGCTTAAAGGTCAATGCTGTATAGTTTTAATTTGTTGTAAAGTGTTTTTCTGTCAATATTCAATAATTTGGCCGCTTTACTTTTATTAAATCCGGCTTGTTCTAAAGCTTGACGAATTGCAGATTCTTCGTTTTCTTTGGTATAAAATGAAATAGGTGAGTTGTCGCTTGCCGAAAGCATTTCTTGTGGCAAAACTTCGATTGGCACAAAATCAGCTTTGGTCAAGAGCACTGATCTTTTTATCGTATTTTTCATTTCACGAAGATTTCCTGGCCAGTCATAATTCATGAATAAATCAATGACTTCGTCGTCAAAACCTTTAATATCTTTCTCAAGATCTTCGTTTGCTTGCGCCAAAAAGTGATGCGCAAAAATCATAATATCGTGTTTTCTTTCGCTCAATCGTGGTGCTTGAATGCAGAATTCATTAAGTCTGTGGTATAAATCTTCACGGAAATCACCGCGTTTTACAGCCTCTGATAAATCTTCATTTGTAGCCGCAATAACTCTGATATCCACTTTAATTTCGTGATTGCTTCCCACTGGTTTCACTTTTCTTTCTTGCAAAGCACGCAACAATTGAATTTGAACTTCATAAGAAAGATTTCCTACTTCGTCCAAAAACAATGTACCGCCGTTTGCCGCTTCAAAGTGGCCGACTTTATCGTTGATTGCTCCGGTAAAAGAACCTTTTATGTGACCAAAAAATTCGCTTGAAGCCAATTCTTTTGGAATCGCACCACAATCCACAGGAATAAATGGTTTTTCCTTGCGTTTGCTTTGCGTGTGAATCGTGTGGGCAATATATTCTTTTCCGGTTCCGCTGTCGCCAATAATCAAAACTGACATATTGGTTGGTGAAACTAGGCTCACATATTCGTGTAGTTGATTTGATGTTGAACTAATTCCTTTTACAAACGAAACGTCGACCTTGTCAGCAATATCTTTTTTAGAAGAAGCTGCTTCCGGTTTTTCAGCTTGCTTTTTTAAGGATTGTTCAATCGTATGAAGAATTTCATCTGGATTTATTGGTTTTCCAACATAGTCATAAGCACCCATTTTCATAGCGCTCACGGCAGTTTTAATATCGGTGTAACCTGTCATTAAAATGACCTGTGTTTTTTGAGAAACTTCTTTAATGGATTTTAAAATTTGGATACCATCGCTGTCTGGCAATCTGATGTCGGTTAAGACCACATCAAAAACCTGATTTTTTATTGCATCTTCGGCTTCCTTCGCAGTGAAAGCGTTGGTAACTTCATACCCTTTTTTTTGCAAAAAAGTCTTCAGCATTACACAAAAAGATGTGTCATCGTCAATTACCAAAATTTTAGAACTCATAAATGGATTATCTGTTTTTTACAAATTTAAAGTTTTAAACCAAATATGAGTGTTAATATATGTTATAAAAACAATAAAGGAGATGCCCCCACATCTCCTTTAATATTGCAGAGAATTTAAAACTCTCTTTTCAACAAACTTAACTTAAACTATGCTTCTTTTAAGAATTCACCGGTCGATGAAAAGTAAGCGGTAACTGTTTTTTCGTCTTTCGCCAAAATCAGTTTATACTCGCCATCGCTTGCCAAGTGAGCTTCTTTGATTGTCAATCCTCCATATTTCTTGCTAATGTTTTTTAGTACATCAGCCGGAATTGCAGAAGGTTCAATCGATGTATATTGCTTTTCTTGCAGAATATTTAACTCTGAAGAAATGTTTTTATCTGTAGTTGCATCTGCGTTTATTCCGAAACCGAGTGCAATCGCTGTCATTAATAATATCTTTTTCATAGCAAATTTCTTTATGGTAAATAATGTGCGTATTTCTTTTTCGATGTAAGTAATGAAAGAAATATGCCAATTTAAAAATGAAAGCTGTATTTTCTTCTAAAGCCTTGATATTGCTACGTATTTTTCTTTTTCCAACATTAATTTCTAACATTTGAAAAGTGTGGAAGTGTGGAAATTTGCTCAAAAAAAGTGTGGAAAATAATCAATCCAATAATTTTTCGAATTGAATTTTCATAAAACAATAAAAGGAGATGCCCCCACATCTCCTTTTATTTTGCAGAGAACTTTTACAAATTCCCTTTTCAACAAACTTAACTTAAACTATGCTTCTTTAATGAATTCTCCTGTAGCTGAAAAGTACGCTGTAACTGTTTTACCGTCTTTTGATAAAATCAATTTGTATTCTCCATCTTCAGCCTTGTGCGCTTCTTTTAATGTATAACCGCCATATTTTGAGCTGATGTTTTTTAACGCATCGGCAGGAATAGCAGAAGCTTCAATAGGTGTGTATGTTTTTTCTTGTAAGATATTTATCTCAGTAGAACTGTTTATTTGTATAGATGCATTAGCGTTAATTCCGAATCCTAATGCGATAACTGTAAGTGCAAGAATCTTTTTCATAATATATATTTTTTGTGGTATGTTTTAGTTGTTTAGCTAATTGAAATAAATGTGCCAAAAGTAAAATAGTAAATTGAAATCTATTTAAGTATTTGTTCTTTAAGTATTTATGAGTTTTGGCAAGTTCGATCTTAAGTTTGTTTTTGTGTAATTGTGTGGAATAACTTGTAATTATTTTGTAGAATTCAACAGAAAATGGATCAAAACCGAAGGTCTTTTTTTAAAAATGTTAAAATCTGCAAGCGATTAATTGTCGTATTTAAAGAATAGCTAAATTAGAGTACGTTTTTAGCAACTTTTTACCAACCACCAAACCAAACCAATGCTGACAAACTCAATTACAAAAGGTCTTGACGATCTGGTTTCGCTTTTAAATCAATTGCCAGACAAAGAATATTCAAAGAAATGTGAGCATTTAAGCAATGCCACCATCGGGGAACACACGCGTCATATTATCGAAATGTTTCAATGTCTCGAAAAAAATTATAAATCGGGATTAGTGAATTATGATAAGCGAGAAAGAAATTTGCAAATCGAAACAAACACGAATTTTGCGATCGAAAAAATAAACGAAATAAAAAAAAATATCCAGAAAGAAAATAAGGAAATTCAATTGCAACAAATTATTGATGGAGACGAAATCAGAATTGAAAGCAATTATTTTCGCGAGTTGTTATACAATTTAGAGCACTGCATTCACCACCAAGCCTTGATTAAAGTTGCCGTTTTGCAATGTAAGCAAGTTCAAGTTGATGAGAATTTCGGCGTTGCTCGTTCCACAATCGAATATAGAAATCAATGTGCACAGTAACTTTTGTTCGCTCAAACGATAAAATTATTATCACTTCAAATCGGGATGAGCAGGTTTTGAGGCCAAATGCGCTCGAACCTAGAAACTACACAGTTAATAATAAAGAAGTAATTTTTCCAAAAGACCCAAAAGCGGGTGGAACCTGGTATGCTGTTAACGAAGACGGAACTGTTTTGGTATTGCTAAATGGAGCCGATGAAAAACATAAAATGACGGGAAATTATAGAAAAAGCCGTGGCTTGATCGTGCTTGATATCATCAGCGATTTTTCTCCTATAAATGCTTGGAACGAGATTGATTTAGATAACATCGAACCGTTTACTTTAGTGTTGTTTCAAGATAAAAATCTCTATCAATTGCGATGGAACGGAATCCAAAAAGACAAATTAGCTTTAGATACAAATCAAAATTATATTTGGTCGTCCACAACTTTATATCCAAAAGAAGTTCGTGAAAATCGGGCAAAATGGTTTTTTGATTATATGAATTCAAAGGAGATTTTTTCTGAAAATGATATGTATAATTTCCATCGATATACTGAAAATGAAAACTCAGAAAACGGTTTGGTTATTAACCGAAATAATTTTTTGAAAACATTAAGCATCACCCAAACCACAGTTGAAAATATCGAAGCGAAGATGAAACATTATGATTTAGTGAATCAAAAAGAATTTGAAAATACAATTAACTTCGTAGCAAATAAAACGCATTGAAACTCTTTTTTCATAAGCTGATCCATTGGGAATACTGGCCTTACCAAATAGTTTATATTCCAATATATTTTTTGTGGGCCTATTTTTCAATCAAAGCAAGAACCATTTTTTTCTTCAATGCCAGCAATCCAACAATCAGAAACGGAGGATTTATTATGGATTCAAAAATGGAAATCTATGATATAATTCCGCAGCAATATTATCCAAAAACCAAATTAGTCAAGGCAAATTCAACTTTTTTTGAAGTTCTAAAAATTTCTCAGGAAGCTGATTTGAAATACCCAATGATTGCCAAACCAGATATGGGATTGCGCGGAACGGCGGTGAAAAAAATCGACTCGCCAGATGATTTAAAGGTATATTCTGAAAAAGCAGATTTTGATTATGTGATTCAAGATATGATTCCGTTTGCCAACGAAGTTGGGATTTTTTATGTTCGTTATCCAAATGAAAAACAAGGCAGAATCACCGGAATTGTAGCCAAAGAATTTTTAATAATTAATGGCGACGGAGTTTCTACAATTGAAAATTTGATCAAAAATAATCCAAGATTTGAGATGCAGTTAAGCGTTTTAAAGCAAGAATACGGAAGCAAACTGCAAGAAATTTTGACAAAAGGCGAAAGTGTTAATTTGGTTCCCTACGGAAATCACGCTCGCGGTGCAAAATTCATCGACGGAACCAATTGGATTACGCCAAAACTGACAAAAACAATCAACGAAATGTGTCTTCAAATTCCAGGTTTCTACTTCGGAAGATTGGATGTAATGTACAACTCTTTTGAAGAATTGGAACGTGGCGAAAACTTTCTTTTGGTAGAATTAAACGGCGCTTCCAGTGAGCCGACGCATATTTATGATCCAAAACATTCGTTATTTTTTGCTTGGAAAGAATTGGCGCGACACATCAAATATATGTTTGAAATCAGTATGATAAATCACAAAAACGGAATTCCGTTTTTGACAAAAAAAGTAGGTTTTGAACAATTGAAATTAGATGCTGCGATGAAGAAAAAAATCGTGAATTTTTAATTTATGAAAGCGTTAAAAAACATACTTGTTGGTTTCGCAGTCAGCTTTTTGGGCTCTATTCCTTTGGGTTTCTTGAATATTATCGGCTTTGAGATTTATTCCAAAACAGAAATTTCAATCTTAATTTTTTATCTTTTGGGTGTAATTTCCATTGAAGTTTTTGTCATTTATTTCACGTTGATTTTTGCGAGTAAATTGTTGGAAAACAAAAAACTGATGAAATATATCGAGATTTTTTCAGTGTTTTTTATGTTTCTTTTGGCCTATGTTTTTTATTCTCAATCAGAAGCGAAAGTTGAAAACCAAGACGTTTTAGAAAAATACAAAGACTATTCACCTTACATTATCGGAGTGATTTTGAGTTGCTTAAATTTTGTTCAAATTCCGTTTTGGTGTGGCTGGAATCTTTATTTGGTCAACGGAAATTATATCGTTTCAAAATCAAATCTCAAGTTTTTGTACGTTTTCGGAACAACGCTTGGCACTTTCTTCGGAATGCTTTGTTTTATCCTATTTTTAAATTTGGTCACAAAATCTTCCACGGGACTTTCCACTTATTTAATGTCGCACATTATTCCGCTTTTTTTCATCGGAATGGGATTGTATCAAGCTTATAAATTCTACAAAAAGTATTTTAAAACCAAGAAATAGATTAGAATTTTGTGCACGGAAATTTCTAAAATCTGTGCAATCTGCGTTTTATTTCTTTATTTTAGCAAAGCCAATAAAACACAAAAATGAAAAAAATACTTTATCTACTTCCGGTTGTTATTTTCGGATGTAAATCAAATAATGCCGTTGTCACAGAAATAAAGCAACCTTCTGAAATCACTTACAAAGTTAGCCAGCAAGACGTTTCAAAAACCTTGGAATTCTTGACTTCTGATGAATTGGAAGGAAGAGATCCGGGTTCAAAAAGCATCGAAAAAGCAGTTGCTTTTTTGGAAAATGTGTACAAGCAAAATGGCGTGAAACCTTACTTTGTAAGTTATAAAGACACGCTTTCCAATTTTGACAAAACCGCTTACAACGTTGTTGGTGTTATCGAAGGAAACGATCCAAAGTTGAAAAATGAATTTGTTGTCATCGGTGCGCATTACGATCACATCGGAATTGATGAAAAAGCTTTAGGCGATAAAATTAATAATGGAGCTAATGACAATGCATCTGGAACTACTGCAGTTACTGAAGTAATTAAATATTTTGCTAAGAATAAAACCAACAGAAGGAGCATACTTTTTGCCTTCTTTTCTGCCGAAGAAAAAGGGCTTTTAGGTTCAAAACATTTGGCTAAAAAATTGAAAGAGAAAAATTTCAATATTTACACGATGCTAAATTTTGAAATGATCGGTGTTCCGATGAAACGTGATTTTACAGCTTACATAACAGGTTACGGAAAATCAAATATGGCGTCGAAATTCAATGAATATGCTGGTAAAAACTTGGTTGGTTTTCTCCAAGCTGAATTGACTTACCGACTTTTTATGGCTTCAGATAATTATCCTTTTTTCACAGAATTTAATGTTCCTGCCCAAACAGTTTGTACTTTTGACTTTGAAAATTATGAATATTACCACAAGCCACAAGACGAATTTAAGTTGATGGACACGGCGCACATGGCTTCTTTTGTTCAAGAAATGCTTCCGGTAATTGAAAAAATGACCAATTCTGGAACGAAAGAAATCGCTTTAAAGAAATAAGAAAAAAATAATTGAGATTGCTTTTTGCAAGCTCGAAATGAATAGAATGAAAAATATAATTATCTCGGGAACGAGCAGAGGAATTGGCTATGAATTGGCACTTTTATTTGCAAATGAAGGTCACCAAGTTTTGGCAATTTCCAGAAAAACGCCTCAGGCTTTATTAGAACACAAAAATATTACGTGCCTTTCAGTTGATTTGGCAGAGGAAAATGACTTGAAAAAAGTGTCTGATTTTCTTTCTTCCACTTGGAAAAAAGTCGATGCGATTGTGCACAATGCGGGCGCTTTGGTTTTAAAACCTTTTGCAGAAACTACTTCGGCAGATTTTGAAAGAGTTTACAAAGTAAATGTTTTTGGAGTCGCTTCATTGACCAGAATCGTTTTGCCATATTTGAATCCCGGAAGCCACGTTGTGACAATTAGTTCAATGGGTGGCATTCAGGGAAGTATGAAATTCGCCGGACTTTCTGCTTATAGTTCGAGCAAAGGCGCCGTGATTACACTTTCTGAATTATTATCTGAAGAATTTAAAGAAAGAGGAATTTCGTTCAACGTTTTGGCTTTAGGGTCGGTTCAAACCGAAATGTTGGCGGAAGCTTTTCCAGGTTATGAAGCGCCACTTTCGGCAAAAGATATGGCCGATTATATTTTTGATTTTACCTTAAAGGGAAATAAATTTTACAACGGAAAAGTGTTGCAGGTTTCTTCTTCAACGCCTTAAATTATAGTTACTTTTGAACGAAACACTTTCGAAATATTTGCCTGAACATGCCGTAATTCCTTGTTTTGAATTAATCAAGGTCAATGAAGTCCATCTTAAAATTGTGAACGAGCGAATGACGCGCCACGGCGATTACAGAAAAGGACCAGGCGGAAAACACGAAATCACGATAAATTCGAGCTTGAACAAATACAAATTTCTGATGACTTTGATTCACGAAATTGCACATTTGGTAGCTTTTAAAAAATTTGGGAGAAATATAAAACCACACGGAAACGAATGGAAATTTACGTTTCAGCAGTTGATGGTTCCATTTATTCGACCAGAAATTTTTCCGAATCATATTTTGCCTTTGCTTGCCAAACATTTTAAAAATCCCACGGCAAGTAGCGATACTGATGCAAAGTTGTCTTTGGCCTTGAAACAATTTGACGCTCAAAACGATAAGAATTACGTTTTTGAATTGCCGACAGGAAGCGTTTTTAGAATCCACAACGGCAAGATTTTTAAGAAAGGCGCACTGCGAATAAAACGCTATGAATGCCAAGAAATAAGTTCGGGAAGAGTATATTTGTTCAACCCAAATGCTGAGGTCGAATTATTGCCTCATTAATTGTTAAATGAAATCTAAACTATTATGATTTTAAGCTTAAAATCGCAATATTTACTATAGATCGAAAACGAATACAAATGAATAAAAATTATTTTGCGATATTAATGGCGGGCGGAGTCGGTTCCCGATTTTGGCCAGTCAGTACCAATGAATTTCCGAAACAATTTCACGATATGCTTGGAACGGGCGAGACGCTCATCCAAAAAACGTTTAGCCGTTTATCAAAGCTAATTCCCGCAGAAAACATATTGATTTTGACCAATGAACGATACAATAATTTGGTTTTGCAACAATTGCCTCAAGTAAATCAAGATCAGGTTTTGCTTGAACCAGCAATGCGAAACACAGCGCCTTGTATTTTATATGCGTCTTTGAAAATTAAAAAAATGAATCCGGATGCGGTGATGGTTGTAGCGCCAAGCGACCACTGGATTGAAGACGAAACTTCATTTGTGAATAATCTTCAAACGGCTTTTGATTTTTGTGAAAAGGAAAATGCGTTGATGACTTTGGGGATTCAACCGACTTTTCCAAACACAGGTTTCGGCTACATCGAGTATGATAAGTCGGATGAAAATTCGATTAAAAAAGTAAGCCAATTCAGAGAAAAACCAGATTATGAAACGGCTAAATCATTTTTGCAAGCCGGAAATTTTGTTTGGAACGCCGGAATATTTATTTGGAGTGCCAAAGCAATTACCGAAGCTTTTGAGCAATTTCAGCCACAAATGAACGCTTTGTTTAACGAAGGACTTCCGGTTTATAATACCAATGCAGAAAAAGCCTTCATCGAAAATAATTATTCTTTGGCAGAAAACATTTCGATTGATTATGCCGTAATGGAAAAAGCGGACAATGTGTATGTTTTGCCCGCGACTTTTGATTGGAACGATTTGGGAACTTGGGGTTCTTTGTATGAAAAACTTCCAAAAGACAATCAGTTAAATGCAGTTGTAAATGCAGATGTATTCTTAGAAAATGCTACAAACAATATAATCAGAACTGATGCGAAAAAGCTCATCATTATCGATGGATTAAACGATTACATTATTGTTGATAAAGAAGATGTTTTACTCATTTACCCAAAAGGCAAGGAGCAAGAAATTAAGAGAATCACGGCTCTGGTTTCGAAGTAAATATCAAATTAATAGAATAAAAAAATCCTGAAATTCAAATTGAGTTTCAGGATTTTTTATTTTTGCAAACTGCAAACTGCAAACTGCAAACTGCAAACTGCAAACTGCAAACTGCAAACTGCAAACTATTTTTTATCATCGTCCTCTTCAGCTTCCGCCAAGAGACTTTCTCTTACTTTTTTGAATAAATCAGAAGAATAAACGAATTCCACGATTGATTTGTTTTTTGTTTCCAAAATTTCTTCGTTATTTCCTTCCCATTCTTTTAATCCGTTTTTAAGGAAGACAATTTTCTCACCAATCTGCAATACAGAGTTCATATCGTGCGTGTTAATCACGGTTGTCATTCCATATTCTTTTGTAATTTCTTGAATCAAAACATCAATCAAAATCGAAGTTTCTGGATCAAGACCAGAGTTTGGTTCATCACAAAAAAGGTATTTTGGGTTGTTCACAATCGCTCTTGCAATCGCCACACGTTTTTGCATTCCCCCAGAGATTTCAGAAGGCATTTTTTTATTGGCATCGACCAAGTTCACTCTTTCTAAAACCTGATTGACACGTTCCTTGATTTCACTTCGTTTTTTATTAGAAAACATTCGCAACGGAAAAGCTACATTTTCTTCAACGGTCATCGAGTCAAAAAGTGCGCTTCCTTGAAAAACCATCCCAATTTCAGTACGAAGTTCTCGTTTTTCATCAGGCGCCATTTTAGCATAATCTCTTCCGTCAAAAGAAATTACTCCTTCGTCAGGTGTATGAATTCCTAATAAAGTTTTAAGCATAACCGTTTTTCCGGAACCAGAACGCCCGATAATCAAGTTGGTTTTTCCTGTCTCAAAAGTCGTAGAAATACCTTTTAAAATTTGGGCATCGCCAAACGATTTTTTTATGTCTTTAACTTCTATCATGAGCTTAAAAGTAATTGTGTTAAGATAAAGTTCATCAGAATGACCACGACGCTGGTCCAAACGAATGAAACCGTACTGGCTTTACCAACTTCCAGTGCGCCACCTTTCATGTAATATCCGTGAAACGATGGAATTGTTGCTAAAATAAATGCATAAACCATGGTTTTGATAAATGCGTAAAGGATGTGAAACGGAATGAAATCGGTTTGAAGTCCCGTAATAAATTCGTCGCTTGAGGTCAAATTTCCATAAACTGCGGCCATATAACCTCCAAAAATTCCTAAAAACATACTTAAGGCAATCACAAAAGGGTAAAGGCAAAGTGCGATTATTTTTGGGAAAACCAGATAGTTTAAGGAATTTACACCCATAACTTCCAGTGCGTCAATTTGCTCTGTAACTCGCATAGTTCCAATGCTTGACGTAATAAAAGAACCCACTTTTCCGGCCATAATGATCGAAATAAATGTTGGAGCGAATTCTAAGATTACCGATTGTCTTGTTGCAAACGCAATTAAGGTTTTTGGAATAAGCGGATTTGTCAAGTTTAGTGCCGTTTGAATCGCCACAACACCTCCGATAAAAAAGGAAATGAAAGCGACGATTCCAAGAGATCCGATGATGAGGTCGTCAATTTCTTTTAAAACCAATTCTTTCATAAACGTCCATTTCGTCGGTTTGTTGAAGATTTCCTTCAACATTATGAAATAACGGCCAATTTGGGTCAAGTATCTTTTAATCATTGCAATTTTCTAAATAATGGCTAAAATACGAAATTAGTTATGAGTTATAAGTTATGAGTTGTTTGTTTTTTCAATTTGCTCAAAAACTAATAATGCCAATAAAATAAAGGTAAGTCGGAAAGCGGAAACAAGCTATTTAATTAACTTTTCTTTCATTTTTTTTAAGCGATAGCTTCGAATAAATTTGGCTTGTTCGGTTGTAACCAAAAGTGGTTTTTTAGCCGATTTTGCTTTTAAAAATCCCTGGATGTAATCAAAAAACAACAATGGTTTTTTCTTCAGCATCGCCAATTTAGCGGAAGCAATTGAAGTAATTAAAAATCCGTAACCAAGAGTATAAAAAGCTTCGCCTTGTTTGTAACGTGCTGTTTTATTGTAGTTTGCGCCAGTTGGTTTTAAATGTTTTACTTTCAAGGATTGATTGGTAACAACTTTCCAACCATAAAATTTACAAAGCAATTCATCAACAGTATCCCAACCCATAGCTGGTTTTAAGTTTCCGATTTGCAAAAAGCATTCTTTTCTGTAAGCTTTGAAAGCACCACGAATATGATCTTTATCAGTAAGATTTTCTAAAATCCAGTCCCCATTTTTTTCGATGTAAGCAAAACCTCCAGCCATCCCGATTTTTGGATCTGACTTGAAAGTATTAATTATAGTTTCAAAATAATTGCTTGGCAAAATCAAATCAGCATCTAATTTTACGATGACATCATAATTTTCGTCCAAAGTTTCAAAACCTTTATGGAATGCTTGAATTACTTTGCTTCCGGGTAAATGAATTGCTTCTGAAGTTTTTTTGACCAAAGAAATAAAAGGAAATTTTATAGAAAATTCATTTACAATTTCCGAAGTTTTATCGGTTGAATTATCATCAACGACTACAACTTTTGAAGGAAGCAAAGTCTGTTCTGATAAAGATTGTAATGTCAAAGCAATAAAAGCTTCTTCGTTATGTGCCGGAATTACAATGTAATAGTTCATAATTTAGCTACGAATTTTTTCTGCGTAAACAATATAATATCTATTAGTAAATCTTCGCAATAAAGGACGAATTCCAAATTTTTTCACCGGATTTGTCCACTTATTTCTGTCGATGATTTTCCAGCCCGTCTTTTCCAAAAGCCAATCTAGCTGCCAATCTTCAAATTCGTGGTAATGTCTGTCCCACATATCGGTTTTACTGCGATAAGCTGGCGAAAACCACAAACGCATTGGAATGGAAATAAATAATTTGTCAGATTTTATGTTTTGCAAAACCGTATAAGGATTCAGCAAATGTTCGAAAATTTCGAAAGCCGTTGTGACCGAATAATTTTCGTTTTGCAACGTAGATTGGTTAACGTCTAAATCTTCTCCTTTGGTAT
Source organism: Flavobacterium qiangtangense (assembly GCF_042658345.1). Lineage (NCBI taxonomy): Bacteria > Pseudomonadati > Bacteroidota > Flavobacteriia > Flavobacteriales > Flavobacteriaceae > Flavobacterium > Flavobacterium qiangtangense. The sequence continues at coordinate 384,985 of NZ_JBHSQB010000007.1, read as the reverse complement.
TTGAAACTGAAAATCCTTCCTGTTTCATGATTTTTGAAAACGGATTTTCTACACCTAAATCCAAGATGGTTTCAGAAGTTGTAATGTGTTTTTTTAAAAATTCTAGCGTGTGCCCGAATCTTTTATTTGGAAAAGTTTTTTCGTACATTTTATAATTGTTTAAAGTTTAATGCTTTAAAGTCAGAACATTAAACTTTAAACACAAAAACTTTTATAATCGGTAAGTGAAGGCGTTGATATTCATTCCCGCGCCAACGGATGCAAAGATAATAACATCTCCTTTATGAATTTCTTGATTTTCGATTTTTCCTTTCATCAACAAGTCATAAAGCGTCGGAACCGTGGCAACACTGCTGTTTCCGTGTTCGTGGATGCTCATTGGCATAATATCTTTTGGTGCCGGAAGGTCAAAAAGTTTGTAAAAACGATTGATAATCGCTTCGTCCATTTTTTCGTTAGCTTGGTGGATCAAGATTTTTTTAACGTCAGAAATATCGATGCCGCTTTTCTCCAAACAACTTTTCATCGCACACGGAACTTGGCTCAAAGCAAATTCATAAATCTTTCTGCCATACATTTTTATGTAGCGAACATCTGGATCTAAATCTTTGTTGTAAGAATTTCCGAAGTAAAGGTAATCGGCTTCGTCATAAGCAAAAGTGGCGCTTTCATAAGATAAAAGTCCAGAATCATCAGGAGATTCTTCCACGATTGTGGCTCCGGCTCCATCGGCATAAATCATCGAATCGCGATCGTGCGGATCGATAACTCTTGACAAAGTTTCAGCACCAATCACCAAACAGCGTTTTGCCATGCCGGATTTAATGAAAGCGTTGGCTTGCAACGTTCCTTCAATCCAACCTGGACAACCAAAAAGAATGTCATAAGCAACACATCTTGGGTTTTTGATGCGTAATTTATTTTTGACTCTAGTTGCTAAACTTGGAACAGTATCCGCTTGGATTTTTCCATGTTTTACATCTCCAAAATTGTGAGCAAGAATGATATAGTCAATTGATTCACGGTCGATATTTGCGTCAATAATTGCATTTTCAGCGGCGATTGCAGCAATGTCAGAAGTCAGTAAGTTTTCGTCAACATAACGACGTTCTTCAATTCCGGTAATACTTTTAAATTTTCCAATAATGACCTCAGTAGAATGGGCAAGAGGCGTCCCGTCCTCATTTAAAAAAATGTGCTTGTCAAAGTCTTGATTGGTAACTTTAACCTCTGGAATGTAACTGCCAGAACCAATTATTTTGATATTCATTTTGGAAATTTTATATTATGCTAATGTATTAAAAATAAATAGTCTTACATAATAAAATGCTATGCGCGCATATAATTATGAAATATTCAATAATTTTATTTTTTGTTGCTGATAAATAGGTGATTAGTTGAGTTTATGCATTTTAATTTGCATAACTGTAGCAATTGACAACGCTTTGGTTTTTATTATTTCTGCGTTTTTGCCAGAAAAATTCTCGTCAACAGTATTATAAAAGTGACTTAACCAAGTTTTAAAATGATTTTCATTCAAATTTTCTTCCGCATTTAAATCCAAATGAATTTTCATCACGTTGCTCGAATAATCACCTTTTCCAAATAAACTTAAATTCCAAAAGTCGATGATTTTTGGCAAATGTGATTCGATGTCAATTTTTGCAATTTCAGTGAAAATGTAATTTATAGTTTTGTCAGAAAGTAATTTCGAATAAAATTTAGATAGAAGAATTTCCAAATCTTGTTTGGTTTCAATGTCTTGCATTTCAATTAATTTAATCAACGGATTTATCTAATACATTTAAAATATCTTCCATTCCATAAAAGACATAAACTTCTCCTGATGGCTTAATTAAAATGTGGTTTATTTCAAAATCAGATTTGCTGAAAAATGAGTTTTCAAATAAACCATCGTTGTCTAAGAAAATATGTTTTTTGCTATTTTCTACTATTTTGGAATTTTTTGAACCTAACAAAAACGCTTGATACTTATTCGAGTTACTTTCGATCCATGACCAATATCTTTTATATTCAGCATCGTTCCCGATCTTTTGATTCTTTCTATATAAGTGAATCATCGTTTTCTTTGTACTATCGTAGTTAACGCCAATAATTTTATCCAGATACAACGAGATCTGACTTTGTTGAGTTGGGTTTAATTGGATGATTTTTTGGCGGGAATTTGCAATTGATATAATTGAAGAGTCATTTTTGATTTTGGTAAAATAAAATTTTTCTTTATCTAAAGCCTCAAATTGCTGTTTGCTAATTTTCTCGTTTTCATTAATGAGGTAAATTTTCTCTTTAGATTGGCTAAACGTCACGAAACTGTAAAGCATAAATGCAAATAATAATTTTTTTTTCATGGCATCAAATTATAAATATTTTATTACATAGATAACGAATATTTTAAATCAAAATTATAGACAAAAAAATAACCCTTTCGATTTGAAAGGGTTATAATGTAATTTCTTCAAAAATTCTTAGCTTTCCATATAAGCTTCAATCGGAGCGCAAGAACAAACTAAGTTTCTGTCACCATAAGCGTCATCAACTCTTCTAACTGATGGCCAGAATTTATTTTCAGCAATATATTCTAATGGGAAAGCAGCATCTTCTCTGGTATATGGGAAATCCCAAGTATCAGCAGTCAACATTGCCAAAGTGTGTGGCGAATTTTTCAACACGTTATTTTTATCGTCTGCAGAAGCTCTTTCAATTTCTTTTCTAATTGAAATCATCGCATCACAAAAACGGTCTAATTCTTCCAAGTTTTCACTTTCCGTAGGTTCAATCATCAATGTTCCAGCCACTGGGAAAGAAACTGTCGGAGCGTGGAAACCATAATCCATCAGACGTTTTGCGATATCGGTAACCTCGATTCCTTTTTCTTTAAACGGACGACATTCGATAATCATTTCGTGTGCCGCGCGTCCCATTTCTCCTGTATATAAGGTGTCGAAGTGACCGTTTAATCTTTCTTTGATGTAATTGGCATTCAAGATGGCGTGGTGAGTTGAACTTGTCAAACCATCAGCACCAAGCATTGTGATATATCCATAAGAAATCAAGCAAACCAAAGCAGAACCCCAAGGCGCTGCAGAAATTGCCGTGATCGCGTTATCGCCACCTGTTGGAATTACTGGATTTGTAGGTAAAAATTCAACCAAGTGTTGTGCAACGCAAATTGGTCCAACACCAGGTCCGCCACCACCGTGAGGAATCGCAAATGTTTTATGTAAATTTAAGTGGCAAACGTCAGCACCGATCGTTGCTGGATTTGTCAAACCAACTTGTGCATTCATATTCGCACCGTCCATATAAACTTGACCTCCATTTTCGTGGATAATTTTTGTGACTTCGATAATTGAAGCTTCATAAACTCCGTGAGTGGATGGGTATGTCACCATCAAACACGCCAAGTTATCTTTATACTGAATTGCTTTTGCTCTTAAATCTTCAACATCGATATTTCCGTTTTCAGACGTTTTTGTAACCACAACTTGCATTCCGGCCATCGTTGCCGTTGCCGGATTTGTTCCGTGTGCCGAAGCTGGAATCAAAGCGATATTTCTGTGAGAATCTCCTCTTGATTGGTGGTACGCACGAATAACCATCAAACCTGCATATTCACCTTGAGCACCAGAATTTGGCTGTAAAGTTGTTCCTGCAAAACCAGTTACAACGTTCAATTGCTCTTCTAATTTCTTAAGCATTATTTGGTAACCTTCCGCCTGTTCCACTGGAGCAAATGGGTGAATGTTGTTCCAATTTGCCATGCTTAAAGGCAACATTTCTGCAGCTGCGTTCAATTTCATCGTACAAGATCCTAACGAAATCATCGAGTGATTAAGCGCCAAATCTTTTCTTTCCAACATTTTAATGTAACGCATCAAAGCGGTTTCAGAATGGTGTTTGTTGAAAACGTCGTGCGTTAAAAATGTTGAAGTTCTGTTTAGGCTTTCCAAAATCATTGACACATTCGCTAATTCGCTAACTGTCACAGTTTCTTTTCCAACAGCTTCAGCAAAAATCGCCACGATTGTGTTGATGTCAGCCAAACTTGTCGTTTCATTAAAAGAAATTGAAACTGATTCGTTGTCAATATAATAGAAGTTGAATTCGTTTTTCTCAGCAATCGCTTTTACTTTTTGAGCATCAGCTTTCACAACAATCGTGTCGAAGAATGACGTATTCGTTTGGTAAACGCCGATTTTATTCAAAGCTTCTGCCGTAGTTACTGCCGAAGCATGTACTTTGTCAGCAATATATTCCAATCCTTTTGGACCGTGATAAACGGCATACATTCCGGCCATAACAGCCAAAAGTACTTGCGCCGTACAAATATTTGAAGTCGCTTTTTCACGCTTGATATGTTGCTCACGTGTTTGCAAAGCCATACGAAGGGCACGGTTTCCATTAGTATCAACAGTCACACCGATGATTCTTCCTGGCATGCTTCTTTTATATTCTTCTTTTGTAGCAAAATAAGCAGCGTGTGGCCCACCATAACCCATCGGAATTCCGAAACGTTGTGTCGTTCCAACAACCACGTCAGCGCCCATTTCTCCCGGAGAAGTTAATTTTACCAAGCTTAAAATATCTGCGGCAACAGCCACTTTGATATCGCTTGATTTTGCTTTAGCAATAAATTGAGCATAATCGTGAACTTGTCCAAATTTCCCTGGATATTGCAAAATTGCTCCGAAGAAATCATTTCCGAAAGTAAATTCTTCATGGTTTCCGATAACTAATTCAACGCCAATTGGAGTCGAACGTGTTTCTAAAACCGATAAAGTTTGAGGCAAAATTTCTTCAGAAACGAAGAATTTGTTTACGTTATTTTTCTTTTGGTCGCGAGTTCTTACGTCAAAAAGCAACGCCATTGCTTCAGCAGCAGAAGTTCCTTCATCCAATAACGAAGCATTTGCGATTTCCATTCCTGTTAATTCGATAACAGTAGTTTGGTAATTCAACAAAGCTTCCAAACGACCTTGTGCAATTTCTGCTTGGTAAGGCGTGTAAGCCGTGTACCAACCTGGATTTTCAAAAACATTTCTTTGAACAACCGCAGGTACAATTGCCGGATGATAACCCAAACCGATATATGATTTGAATACTTTATTTTTATTTCCTAATTTCTGAATGTGGTTCAAATATTCATATTCAGTCATTGCTGGTTCCAAGTTTAATGGCGCTTTCAAACGAATATCATCCGGAAGCGTTTCATAAATCAATTGGTCAATCGACTCAACACCAATAGTTTTGAACATATGTTGAAGGTCGTTTTCTCTTGGACCGATATGTCTTAAAGCAAAAGCATCTGTTTTCATAATAATGTGTAGTGGGTTGTTTTTTGTGGCACAAAAGTACTTATTAATCTCAAAATTTAATCGTTTTTTAACACGGTTTTTTTAGGAATTTTTCAACGAAAACCGTATGTTGTTAACACTTTCGCTATTTTTGCAGTATGCACGCTATCGGACGACTATTTAATTTTTACATAAACGGAAGCATTCACGTTGCCGTTGCGGTTTTGTCGCTGGTTTTGATGACCAATCATATGTTTCAAAATCCATTTGATTTGGCGATGGCGGGATTTGCTTTCTTCGGAACCATTTTTGGTTACAATTTCATTAAATACGAAGTTTTTTTTCGGAATAAAAAACCATTTCGATTAGAACTAAAAGCAATTTTAGTTTTAAGCCTAATTTCTTTTTTGGCTTCGGCCTATTTCTTTTTTTGTTTGGAAAGAATTACGCAAATCGTCGCCATTATTTTCTTTGGATTGACATTTTTATACACAGTTCCAGTTTTTTCGAAGAAGAAAAATATTAGAAATTGGAGTGGTGTTAAAATTTATATCGTCGCGATTTGCTGGTCTGGAGTAACAACTTTGCTTCCATTAATCAATGCGGGAACTGAAGTTTTTTCGGATGTAATTTTAAAATGTTGCCAGCGATTTTTATTGGTAATCAGCTTGATTTTAATTTTTGAAATCATCGATTTAAGAACCGATGACCCGGCTTTGAAAACCGTTCCGCAGAGAATAGGAGTGAAGAAGACGAAAATTTTGGGAATACTTTTATTGATTCCGCTTTATTTCTTGGAATTTTTAAAAAGCCAAATTGATGTGAATCAGCTTTTTGTCAACGCAATTTTAATTGTAACTACTTCGCTTTTCATGATTTTTGCCAATGAAAATCGTTCGAAATATTATACTTCTTTTTGGGTAGAAAGTATCCCGATGTTTTGGCTGGCAATGGTTTATTTGGTTTGATTTTCTGCGATGTTTTTTAAAACCGAATTTCGTTCTAAAAGAAATTTCTTCATATGATTTTTTAGAAGAATTTTATCAAATAATCTTCCGAAAATCCAAAAAGGCGTTTCATAAATCAATACGTCTTTCATCGTCGTAAAGCCATTTTTTTCTTCAAAATAATGCTCGTGACGAAACGATTTAAAATGACCTTTCTCCATAATATCAACAAAATAGTTTGGGAATTCCATCTCAGAAATTCTACTTGAATGTTTCAGATAAATTCCAAAATGCTTGCCTTTCCAAGTTACCGTTTCATTCAAATTAATTAATCCCGAAGTTTTTCCAGCGACAGCTTTTTCATTGGTTTGGCTTGTGGAAAGCAAGTGAATATCAATGTTTCTGGATAAATTAAAAACGGTTTCGATTGGCGCTTTTATTTTAGTTTGGAGTTTTATTTTGGTCATAATTTGTAATGTCCGATTAAATTGTAAATAAATAGCCAAGTATTTACAACCGCAAATAATACGAAAAGCGTGTTCATACAATAGCTTCCGATTTTAAAAATCAATTTCTGCGGAATTTGGTACATTGGATAATAGGCAATTTGCGTAGCGACTTTTCCGACCCAATACAAAGCAATCAATCCTGTCAGAGCAACTGCCAATGCTGACTTTTCTTGTAATTCATTCGTGAAAACAATTGCAATTAATCCAAAGCAAAAGTTCAGACCTTGAATATATCTTCCATAGGTTTTCGCAATTTCTTGATTCAGTGGTTTCAGTTTTTTTACGTCATTGTACCAGTCAAAAACTTGATGTCTGATGTAAGGATAAATCATTGCTGTGAAAATCTGGCCGATGCCGCTGAGGATGATGAGCCAGTTTGGGATTTGAATGTTCATAACTATAAAATTAAGATGATTAGTAAAGCGATTATTTTATAAAATATCCAAGAGAAAGCTAAATGATTTGGAAGTTCTAAAATTTTTATTCTTCTGAAATGTTCGATAAACATTATCAAAACTGTGATTCCGAACCAACCTAAAACTACTATTTCTGGCAAGTTTATAAATTGATTCAGAATTAATATCGGAGTCAGAATTAAAGAGCCAAATAGAGAAACGGTCATTAAATTTCCAGCGTAATTTAAAATTGTTTTTCTGTCGAATTTCAATAAGAATAAACTCTGAAAAATAATTTGTCCAAAAGCCAAAATCAATTCTCTGTTAAAATTCCCTTTTGGTAAATCTGGAATCAATTCTGAATAATTAAAAAGCGTCAAAGCTGTCATTAGTTTTGCAAAACCGATGTAAATAATTCTGTATTTGTAATTAAAACTTGGAACACATTGCAATACTTTTTCGCTTACTTTTTTATTTGGAATAATTACTTTTCGGTTATAAGAAATAAAAGAATATAATTTTTTAAGCAAGAATTTTATAGGAGCAATATTTCCAACTTTTTCCATAAAAGGGAATGAATTTCCGATGACTTTTAACAAGCTGTCAATTCCATAGATTACGGTTTTGTTTTTATTATCGACCAAAGCAATTTCGTTGGAAGCTCTTTTGATGTCTATGAAATTCTGTTCTTCATCGGTTAAATTTGAGAATGGTTTCTTTCCGTTTTCGTCTAACATTCCGGCTTTAATAAAACCAGTTGTATAAACTTGGCAAAGCGGACAATCTTCGTCAAAAAGCAATGTTTGGTTTTCAAGAGTTTTCATAGTTCTTTAGATTTATCGTGAAGAATAATTGAAAAATAAATAGCTAAAATAGTAGGCAAAGCATAAAATAATCCGCCGTAAGGTTCTAAATAATCCCACCAAAATTGCGCGGTAATCGCTAGCGAAAAAAAGAACATCACGCCATACGTGTAAATTCTATAATGCAGATTTTTGCCAAATTTTGAAGAATATCCAATGGCAATAATGACTTGGAAAATTCCCAAGGGAACTAACGAAACCAAGAAATAAAAAAAGAATTGTTCGTCAAAAATCCCTAATATTACCAGAAGTATCGGGAGGAGTACGAGAGCGTAATTTATTTTATTGGCGGTTTTCATAATTGTTTCCTTTTATAAATTAATACGGAAAGATATACGGCAAGGATAAGTGGAATAGGAATAAGGAAATTGGTTAGAAAATTTAAATAGTGAACGTTCATATTAAAATACCAAAGACCAAAAAATAGCAGTACAGCGATTAAATAGGCTTTAATGAATTTATCTTTCGGATTTTTTATAAATAAAATAATTCCTAAAATACCTTGAATGAATCCCGTAAGCATTAAAAAGTACAGGCTATAAATCATTGTTTCTATCCCAAATTGTAAGAAAAAAAGAGCTGCTAAAAAAGGAATTAAGATTGCAAAAGTGTTTATATATTTAATAATTTTCATATCTATAAATTTTTAAACTTTCAGAAAAAATTGAAACTTTTAGTCAAATTTTTTTATACTATTTCATAATCTTCATAACCAAACGGCCAATCCAATTGTCTTTAAACTCAGTTACTTTGTCAATCATATTGTCGGCTTTTAATACAAAATCATATAATTTTGAAGTTTGATCCACAAAATGTTTGGTTTCTGAAGACTGGTTTGCATCGATTAAAGAAACGTCTTTCAATACGCGCAAAGCGGGCTTGATTTCTCTTTTGCTTCTTTCTTTTGCTATTTTTACCGCCAATTCATCCAAATCTTTTTCGGCAGTAAAAAACTCTTTTCTTTCGCCAGATTTATATTCTTTGTATACAATTCCCCAATCCATCAAAGCACGTAAATTCATACTGGCGTTTCCTCTTGAAATCAAAAGTTCTTCCATAATATCTTCCATTGAAAGTGCTTCTGGCGAAACCATCAACAAGGCATGAATTTGCGCCATCGTCTTGTTAATTCCCCATTGAGAACCAAGCGCGCCCCAAGTTTGAATGAATTTATTTTTTGCTTCTTTGAATTCCATAGTCCAAATGTAGTACTTATTTTTAAACTTTCAAAAATAATTGAAACTTATTTTGTTTTATACTAAATTGCTTGTTAAACTCTTAATATTTATATATTTGTGTATAAAATTTTATATATGAAATGTAAATTAAAGTTTATGCCTTTAAAAAAATCACTATTTCTCGGCTTGCTATTTTCTATGTTTGCAATTGTTTCCAGTTGTGAACGTATCGAAAAACAAGATTTACAAAGCCAGTTAATGCAAGAAACAGCCTCAATTTCGGAAGGAGAAATCCAGCGAATTTTAAACACCAAAGTCAATCTTGAAAGTCATCAAGTTACTGATGAATTAAAATTTAGCCTTCCGGATAACTATTACTTTCAGACACAATTTATTGAAAAAGGGGAATTTGAAACAGAAAATACCTTTGGGAAATTAGATTTTGCAACCAAAGAAAATTACAGCAACGTCGAACTTCATAATGAACTTTTTATAGATTATTCTTTATATGAAGAATCGGTTTACGTGGTCAAGGAAAAAAATTCTAATTTATTGACAATTGAAGATGTAAGAGAACAGTACGAAAGCGAAACTATCTATTATGAAGATAAAAACAGCCTGGTTTTTAGTGCCGATGATTCTTTTACGACGATTCATTTTCAATATGATGCCAAGACCGAAAGTTACCTGATTTATAACGGAACCATCAGCTGGGCAAAGAAATTTCCGTTAGAAGAAAAGCTTGATTTGGCATTTTATTTTCTTCGAAATGCTAGAAATCTTTTGAATACAAATTTTTCAAAACAAGAATTTGCTTGGAAAGATTATGTTGAAAATCGTCCAAAAATTGAAATCAATTTGGTGAAAAATATGTTCGCCAATTTTGAAAAAGAAATGAGCGTTTTTTTAGATGAAAATAAGTCGGTGTCGCCGAAAATTGAAGATTTTGCCTTTGTAGAATTGTATCGATTTAATCCAAAAAAGGAGGCTGAAATTTTTGAATATCTGAATACCTTAAATCAAGATAGAATTGAAGTTGGTGAAGGAAGCAAATGGCTTGAAAAACTATTTTATGATGTTTTAAACAACTTTTATAGCGCAAACTATAAAGTGACTCCGTACGGAAATTCCACCGTTGTAGAAATTTCAAGATTTAACAAAGAAGACAATAAAACCGAGAAACAATTTGCAGTTATTTGTGTTATAAACAAAGATGAAAAAGCGTTTATTTTGAAAAATACAAAAGCTTTAAATGAAAAAGGACTTGATTTTTTTGTCAAAATGTTCAATTATTACTCCAATAATAATTCCTTGGAAATCTCTCAAAAAAAGTAATTTATGAAGAAATATATAATTGGTTTGGGTTTAATTTCGCTTGTGTCTTGTAACCCAATCGGGGAAGATTTGGCTGAAGTTCCGTTAGTTTTAGATGAAATTACGTCGATAAAAGATTTAGAATTAAAGAAAGGAGAAGAAGTTGTTTTTTGGTCAAAAGTCTCCACGACCAAATTTTCAGATTACAAAGTAAAATACAGCATCGCTTCACAAAATAAAGTCGTCGCGTTTGACAGCACCAGCGTGATGAGTGGCGAGCACACAATAAATTCAAAAGTGTCTGAAAGCGGATTTATCTCGAGTCTTTTTAATGGCGGAGAAGATTCGTCTCAAGAGTTTGAACGGGAAAATAAATCATTTGTAGTTCCTAAAGATGGTAAATATGATTTCGATTTCAAGATTACCAGTGAAGAAGACGGTTCTTTTTTCGGAGAACGGTTTTCCTTTATTCTTAGAAAGAAATAACAAAAATGGCTGTCAATTGACAGCCGTTTTTTATTGAAATTGTTTGATGTTTTCTTCAAATTCATCTTCGTCTTGGTCTTCAAAATATTCGGTATAAAACGATTTGTGAAGTACATAGTAAATCAAATAATAAAGCAGAAAAACAGAAATTGTTCCGAGCCAAACAAAGGATAAAATATTTTCTTCAAAGAAAGATAAGAAGCCGTTGGTGAAATCAAACAGGTATTTAATGTCTTCATAATAACTTATAAAAACCAAAACAAACGGAACCACCTTCGTCATCACACGGTACCTTGAAAGCAGGATTACAGCGCCAATCATCGTTGGAATTTTGTAAAAGGTGCTCGCATCTCGATATTCTGCATCTGTTGAAAAATAACCGTAGCATATAAATAAAATGAGCAACGAGCAATAAATCAATAGATGAATATTGCGTTTCTTTTTTAATTTTGAGATGTAATTTTCGATGGTTTCTTGACTTGTTTTAGAAATCGATAAAACCAGAAACGGAATTAGATTAAAGATAGGAAGTACAGAAAGCGAATTGATTACGCCAAAATATTTTTTAAGCGAATAATTGCGGTACTGAATCAACTGCGCAAAAAATCTTCCGCTGACAAAAACAACAAAGAAACTTGATAAAAGATATAAAATTCCGGTTAGTTTTATGTTTGAGGAAAGAAACGAAATTCGGAAAGCACTGCTTCCCAAATCAATGATTGAAAATACAAAAAGCGTGTAACTCACCACAAATCCCCACTTGAAAAGACCGCTCGAAATGTGCTGAACGTCCAACGGATTTTTGAGTTCTGTTCTGGAATAAATTCGGTTTGAAATGTAAAAAAATCCGATTAACGCTAGAACGCTTTTGGCTGAAATAAACAATAAAATTACCGAAACGATGATGTCTTGCGTGTAAAGAGAGTCTGACGCAAAAGCCACATATTTGTAAAATTCATCAACGTCTGTTTCAACAACATACGATAAAATCAACGTCAGAGCCAGCTGAATAAAGAATTTTTTCTTCTTTGAAATGGAAGTAGAAAGCGTTTCGTTTTTAAAATAAGCAACTGAAAAATAGGTGATTGGAATTATAAAAGTAACAAACCGAATAACATTATAAATGGAACTGCTGTTGTCAAAATCTAGATAATAATCGCCCAAAATACTCCAATCAATCCTGAAAATATAGTATGGAATAAACAGCAACTGAATCAAAATTCCTTGTTTGATTTTACTGTTTCTATAAAAATACCAAGCAAAAAAAGTGCTGTAAATCAACCAATTTTGGATTCTCCAAACATAAGTATAAGTCGTGTTGTCTGGTCCATAGTTGTTTACAAAGTAATTGCTGATATCAAAAGTCGCAATAATCAGAACTAAAATCCAGATGAAGTCTAAAGCTCTTTTTTGAGTTGGCGTAAAAATTTGGCTCATATTTAAAAAAATTTAAGTTAACTTGATTAAAATGTTAAAACAAATATATAAATATAATTTATTAGTAAGAAAAATTTTAATTCGATGCTAAAATTAAAAATGGATTGCCAGAAATAATCCAGCAATCCATCTCAATAATAATCTAAAATTCTAAAAATCTAAGAAGTCTTCAACAATCCCGCTCGTTTCAGCAAAGCATCTGGTTTTGGTTCGCTTCCGCGGAAGCGTTTGTACAAAATCATCGGGTGTTCAGTTCCACCTTTTGAAAGTACATTTTCTTGGAATCTTTTGGCAACTTCCGCATCAAAAATTCCTTTTTCTTGGAAGAATTCAAAAGCATCGGCATCCAAAACTTCCGCCCATTTATAACTGTAATATCCTGAAGAATAACCACCTTGAAAAATATGTGAAAACGAAGTGCTCATCGCATTTTCCTTCACATCCGGATATAATTTTGTAGATTCAAATTGCGCGGTTTCAAAATCTTTAACCGATTTAATTTCCGTCGGGTCTTGTCCGTGCCAGCCCATATCTAAAAGTCCAAAACTTAACTGTCGCATTGTTGCCAAACCTTCTTGGAAACTTGCACTTTCTTTAATTTTTTGGATATATTCTGTCGGAATTAATTCGCCCGTTTGATAATGGTGCGCGAACAAAGCCAAAGCTTCCGGCTCATAACACCAGTTTTCAAAAATCTGGCTCGGCAACTCCACAAAATCCCAGAAAACGCTGGTTCCTGACAAACTTGGGTAAATCGTGTCGGCCAACATTCCGTGTAAAGCGTGCCCAAATTCGTGAAATAACGTAGTTACTTCGTTGAAAGTCAATAAAGAAGGTTTTGTTTCTGTTGGTTTTGTAAAGTTGCAAACAATCGAAATATGCGGTCTTTCGTTGATTCCTCCCAAAACATACTGCGATTTGAACGAAGTCATCCAAGCGCCGTTTCGTTTTCCTTTTCTTGGGAAAAAATCGGCGTAAAAGATGGAAACCAATTCGCCCGAAATATTTTTTACTTCATACGTTTTTACATCTTGATGGTATTTTTCTATCGAATTAATTTCGACGAAAGTCAAACCATACAAACGACTTGCGACAGTAAAAGCGCCGTTTAAAACATTTTCTAATTTGAAATAAGGCTTCAGTTTTTCATCATCTAAATTGAATAATTGCTGTTTCAATTTCTCAGAATAATACGCCCCGTCCCATTTTTCCAATTCTTCAATTCCGTCTAAATCTTTGGCAAATTTCCTCAATTGCTCAAATTCTTTTTCAGCTGCAGGTTTTGCTTTTTCTAATAATTCATTCAAAAAAGTTGTCACCTTTTCTGGACTTTCCGCCATTCTTTCTTCCAAAACAAAGTGTGCGTGCGAAGCATAACCTAAAAGTTTTGCGCGTTCAAAACGTAATCTTGCAATTTTCAAAACAATTTCTTCATTGTCAAATTCATTTTTCTGAAAACCTTTTGAACCAAAAGCAATTGCCATTTTTTTACGCAATTCACGATTGTCCGCATACGTCAAAAACGGAACATAACTTGGATAATCTAAAGTAAAAATCCAGCCTTCTTTTTCTTGGCTTTTGGCCAATTCTTTTGCTGCTTCAATTGTTCCTTCTGGCAAACCTGACAAATCTTTTTCGTCTGTAATGTGAAGCTGGAAATTCTGTGTTTCAGACAAAACATTTTCTCCAAATTCCAAGCTCAATTTTGATAATTCTTTGTCAATTTCGCGAAGTTGATTTTTCTTTTCTTCAGATAAATTGGCACCGTTTCTTGAAAAACTTTTATATTTTTTGTCTAATAAAGTTGTTTGTTCTGCATTCAGATTCAAGTTTTCTTTATTGTCATAAACCGTTTTTACTCTTTGAAATAAATCCGCATTCAATCGAATATCATTTCCGAATTCGGATAAAAGTGGCGAAACTTCCTGAGCAATTTTTTGGATTTCATCATTGGTTTCTGCTGAATGTAAATTGAAAAAAATACTTGAAATTCGGTCCAAAGTCGAACCGCTGAAATCCATTGCTTCAATTGTGTTTTCAAAAGTTGGCGCTTCTGGATTGGCAATTATTTCGTCGATTTCTTTTTTTGCAGTTGCGATTCCGTCCTTAAAAGCGGGAAGAAAATCTTCGTTTTTAATTTGGGAAAAAGGAGCGGTATCGTGTTGTGTCGTGAATTTTTGTGTGAGTATTGACATGTAATGAATTTCGTTATGATTGATTTCAAAAGTATGAAATTGGAGATAGATTTGAAAGATTGTTGTGAAAACGTTGACGTTATAAAAAAAATTAAACGCAAAGTTCGCTAAGGTCTCGCAAAGAATGAAAAGCCAAGGTAGCTTTGCGAAATTCTGCGAAAAACTTTGCGTCTCTTTGCGTTTGAAAAAACTTCGAAACTTGCTATTTTAATCCTTCCGAAGCTTTAATAACAGCCTGTTTCAGATTTTCTTTATAAGCAATAATTCTGTCTAAAACGGAAGCATCAGAACTTCCGATAATTTGTGCTGCCAAAATCCCAGCATTTTTTGCCCCGTTCAAGGCCACAGTTGCAACGGGAACGCCACCTGGCATTTGCAGAATCGACAAAACAGAATCCCAGCCGTCAATAGAATTGCTCGATTTTACTGGAACTCCAATTACTGGAAGAGGCGACATTGAAGCCACCATTCCTGGTAAATGTGCAGCACCGCCAGCTCCGGCAATGATTACCGAAATTCCTCTTGTATGTGCGTTTTTGCTGAAATCGAATAATTTTTCAGGCGTTCTGTGTGCCGAAACGATATCAACTTCTGTTTCGATGTTGAAATCTTTCAGTATGTCGATGGCTTCTTGCATGACTGGCATGTCTGAAATGGAACCCATTATTATTGCTACTTTGCTCATTTTTATTTATTTAAGTCTTAAAGTCTGAATGTCAAAAGTCGAAAGTCTAAAAATCTAAGAGGTCCAACTATCTAAAAATCTATTTGCTAATTACTCTAATCAATTTCTTCACTTCTTCTGCGATTTTTCTAGCTTTCGTAATATCTTCATTGACAATTGTCACGTGTCCCATTTTTCTAAACGGACGCGTTTCACGTTTTCCATAAATATGCGGTGTTACACCATCAATCGCCAAGATTTCTTCGATATTTTCATAAACTACTTGTCCAGAAAAACCTTCTTCGCCAACTAAATTTACCATAATTCCGGCTACTTTACTGTCGGTATTTCCTAGAGGCAAATCTAAAATTGCTCTCAAATGGTTTTCGAATTGTGAAGTATAACTGGCTTCGATAGAATAATGGCCAGAATTATGCGGTCTTGGAGCGACTTCATTGACCAAAATTTCGTCGTCTTTAGTTTGGAACATTTCCACAGCCAAAAGTCCAACGTGGTTGAATTTTTCGGAAACATTTAAAGCGATTGCTCTTGCCTTTTCAGCGACTTTTTCGTCAATTCTTGCAGGACAAATTACATATTCTACTTGATTGGCTTCCGGATGAAATTCCATCTCCACAACCGGATAAGTTTTGATTTCACCTTTTGGATTTCTAACCACAATTACAGCCAATTCATTTTTAAACGGAACCATTTCTTCGGCAATACATTCCACATTGGGAAGATTTTCTAAATCTGAAACAGAGCGAACGACTTTCACGCCATTTCCGTCATAACCAAATTCAGCGCTTTTCCATACAAATGGAAGAGAAACGGCAGCGTTTTCTACTTCAATCTTTAAATCTTTTAGATCTTTAAATCTTTTATGTGGCGCTGTGGGGATATTATTTTCTACGTAGAAATCTTTCTGTTTTCCTTTGTTTTGGATACCTCGCAAGGTTTTTGGAGAAGGAAAGACTTTTACGCCTTCGCTTTCTAATTTTTCTAAAGCTTCAATATTGACCAATTCAATTTCAAAAGTCAGGACATCCACATTTTTTCCGAAATTATAAACGGTATCAAAATCCATCAAATTTCCTTGGAAGAATTTATTGCAGGCAATTCGGCTTGGCGCTTCTTCGCTTGGATCTAAAACATAAGTTTGGATGTCAAATTTTCGGGTGTCTGCCAAGAGCATTTTTCCTAATTGGCCTCCGCCTAAAATACCGAGCTTGAAATCGGAAGAAAAGTAGTTCATTGTTTTGTGTGTTGTGTTTGGCAAAGATAACTATTGAAAAGCAATCGGCAATAGCTAATAATAAAGACGATTCGTAAAATTTAAATGAGATCGTAAAATTTTTTTGTTTTGATCGTAAAAACTTCAGACAATTTTCTTTTAAATTGATTTTTTTAAATAAACTTCAGCTTCTTTCAAAAAATTTCACTGGTTGGTAAACGCGGTTTAATCAAATTAGGATTGAAATAAACAATTCCTTCAATCGACTGAAAAGTAATGTTTCGGTTTTCTAAAAATAAACCACACGAATTACAGCCGCCATCAGAATCATTTGTATTGAAACCAATTTGTTTGTAACTATTTTTGGGTTTTAACATTTCGTCATAAATCGTTAAAAATTATAAAATAAAATATTTTTATTGACAATAATTGTATTAATTCGCTGTTTTTATTTTCTTACAAACTAAAACTTAAAACCCTCATTCAGTGCCAAAAATCATTCTATTTTTAACTTTTTTCCTTTTTTCGATTATCGCTTCTGCCCAAAATAATTTTTCAATTAAAGGAAAGACTTTGAGCGCTGTTGATAAAAAACCAATCGAATCTGCAACTGTCTATTTGACATCTGCAAAAGATTCAACGATGATTGACTACACGATTTCTGATAAAAACGGAAGTTTCAACTTCTCTGTAAAAAAACAAACGAAACCTTTTATCGTCAAAGTTTCTTCAATTGGTTTTGAAACCTTTCAAAAAGAATTTAAGAGTTTGGAAGCAAATTTAGACTTGGGAGAACTTTTGATTAATGATGACGTGACGACGTTGGGAGAAGTTGTGGTAACTGGCGAAGCACCACCGATCCGAATCAAAAATGACACTTTAGAATTCAATGCTTCGTCATTTAAAGTTCGGCCAGATGCCAATGTTGAAGCGTTGCTTAAGCAATTACCCGGCGTTGAAATCGATAACGAAGGAAAGATTACGGTCAACGGAAAAGAAGTCAACCAAGTTCTTGTAAACGGAAAACCGTTTTTTGACAAAGACGGAAAAATTGCGCTCCAAAATTTGCCTTCTGAAATCATCAACAAAGTTCAAATTACAGACACAAAATCTAAAAAAGAAGAGATTTCTGGCGAGAAGGCGAGCTCAAATAATGCCAGCATCAACTTGACAATTGATGAAGATAAAAATAAGGGATTTTTCGGAAAATTTATGGGAGGTTATGGTTCCGATAATAGATACGAAAGCAGTTTTTTGGTCAATTATTTTAAAAACAAGAGAAAAATTAGCGTTCTGGCTTCTTCAAATAATATCAATTCTACCGGATTTTCGATGAATGAAATTTTTGATAGCATGGGCGGCGGCCGAAATAACTCAATTTACACGAGCGACAACGGAAGCTTTGGAATTAACGGAATGCGTTTTGGCGGAGGCGCTGGAATCACCGTTTCAAACATGGTCGGATTAAATTATGCCGACGAATGGTTCAAAAATCTCGACGCAAACGGAAGCTATTTTTATACAGATGCCAATTCAAAAAACAACAATAGAACCAAGCAGATCAATTTAAGGCCAACCGGAAATTTCACTACAGAGTCAAATTCAAAAACTGTTGACGATAAATTTGCCCATAATTTCAATTACAATTTTGAATATAAAATCGATTCGACAACTTCAATTTATGTGGCTCCAAAATTTGTCAAAGCAAAATCAAGATACTCAAAAAATCTTTCTGAATTTTCTACGAATGAGACAAATCAGATTGCAAATGAAAGCGTGGGAAATACCTTTGATGAAACCGATAATTTGAATTTTGCAAACTCCATTTATTTTTACAAATCGTTTAAGAAAAAAGGCAGATCAATCGAAGTTGGTTTTGAAAATGACAATACAAAAGAGGATTTAAATAGTTTAAATAACACAACGACAACATTTTACACCGATACTGACAACGACGGAATTTTCGATGATTCAACGATAGACGCAAGAAATCAAATCTTGAAAAACCGAAAATTAAAAGATACGTACACGGCAGAATTTTCATATTTTGAACCGGTTGCCGATTCGTTAAAAGTTGGTTTTACTTTAAAATATAAAAACAACAAGACTTCAGAAAATAGAGATGGTTTTGATTTTGACGCGACAACAAACGAATATTCGGTTCGAAATGAGTTGCTTACAAATTTTCTTTCGTCCACGACAAATACTGTAAATCCGTACATGTTTATCGGTATGACTAAGAAAGATTTTTATTTTGGTTTGAACATGGGAACGGCAATTTCAAAATTTGAAAGTAGCTCACTGTATTTGAATAACGCGACAAATCTGGTAAAAAATTATGTGCTTCCAAGTGTGGGATTATACGGAAATTACAAATTTACAAAGTCAAAATCCTTTTGGATGAACTACGGCTACGAAGTAGATTTTGCAAATCCAAATGAAATTTTGCCTGTTGCAGACCTTTCAAATGCTTTGAATACTTACATCGGAAATCCAGATCTTGATCCCAATAAAAGCCACTATGTTTACATGAGTTTGCGAGATTATGATTTTGCCACAAAAACCGGATTTAATATTTATATGGGCGGTAATTTTTATGACAGCCAAATTGTCTCTTCCACGACATTTGATGAAAGTAACAAGCGAACAACCACATATAAAAACGTTTCGGGAACTTTCAGTTCTTGGTTTGGTGCAAGCTGGAACAAAGCGCTAAAAAACGAAGCACATTCGTATAAATTCGGATTAAGTTTAGGCGGTTCGTATGACATAAACAAAGGTTTTACAGACGGTCAATTGTTTGACGCAAAGAGCAAGAGAATCACGCCAAAGCTTTCTTTTAACTATGATTATGGCGAGCTGATTTCCTTAAATCCAACCTATAATTTTACGTATCGAGAGACAGAATACACCAACTATATTTTAGACAAAGCTTCAAATTTCACGCACAAATTTAACCTACAAGCCACAACATATTTTCCAAAGAATTTTGTTTTCGGGAACGATTTTGGATACACGTACAACTCAAATATCGCCGACGGTTTCAAGAAAGATTTTTACCTTTGGAACACCAGTTTGGGCTACAATTTCTTGAACAAAACCTTACTCGCAAAAGTAAAAGTTTATGATGTTTTGAACCAAAATTTAAGCACAACACGAACCATTTCTGCCACCACAATCCGCGACGAAGAAAACGACGTTTTGAAACGATACGTTATGTTTTCGCTAACTTATAAAATCGAAAAATTCGCCGGAAAAGAAAAAAAGGGCGGCGGAATTCAAATGTTTTAAGAAAGTAAAGTCGGGTTTCATCTCTTGACTTTTTTATTTTTTGAAGCGAAAGTGAAGGCATATTTGCTGACCATTTTCCTGCTGGATGCACTATCTTTTGTTCTGAACCACAGAACAAAAGGATAGTTGCAACCATCAGGGCTATGGGAGAAACCATTTGAATTTTCAGTAAACGTCTGTACTAATCGTTGTCGATATCCTAACAGGTTTAAAAA
The DNA here is from genome assembly GCF_042658345.1 of Flavobacterium qiangtangense. Taxonomy (NCBI): domain Bacteria; kingdom Pseudomonadati; phylum Bacteroidota; class Flavobacteriia; order Flavobacteriales; family Flavobacteriaceae; genus Flavobacterium; species Flavobacterium qiangtangense. The sequence continues at coordinate 364,942 of NZ_JBHSQB010000007.1, read as the reverse complement.
CCTGTTAGGTATAAAGATTACACCAGTTGTTTCTTTGTTCTATAAATTAAACCTAACAGGAGAAATGCCTGTTAGGAAGAAATCTGCGAAAATCCGCGTCATTATTCAAAATCCGCGTCTGAAGAAAAGCAAAAAAAAAGCTCCGCAATACAGCGAAGCTTTTTAAATATTTTAAAACAGGTTTACCAACTTCCTCCAGCGCCACCGCCACTAAAGCCGCCACCGCCAAATCCACCGCCGAATCCACCGCCACCGCCAGAAGAACCGCCTCCAAAACCACCAAAGCCACCGCCAGAACCGCTTCCGCGACCCAGACTGCTCAAGATGATAATGTCAGCCAAATCCATTCCGCCACCGCGATTTCCACCGTTTTTATTGTTTTTATTCTTAGAAATAATAAAAATCAAGACCACAAAAATGATGATAAAGAAAATCAAACCACCTGAATTCGATTCTCCAGAATCTTGTTTTCTGGTTCCTTTATATTTTCCTTTTAAGACTTCAAAAATAGCATCCGTCCCTTTGTCCAGGCCTTTGTAATAACTTCCAGCCTTAAATTCCGGAATGATTACGTTTCTTGTCAATTCTCCAATAATTCCTGCAGATAAACGATCTTCAACGCCATATCCGGCAGAAATCCAGATCTTGCGTTCTTGTTCTGCTAAAAGCACAATAACGCCGTTATCATTATCTTTCGAGCCGCCAATTCCCCAAGCTTGTCCCCATTTTGGTGTAAGGATTCCAATATCTTCTCCTTTTAAAGATTCAATCGTGATAATTACAATTTGAGTAGAAGTCGAATCAGAATATTTGATCAGTTTTTCTTCCAAATTTGCCTTCTCCGAAGCATTCATTATTCCGGCATAATCATATAAACTGGTCTGAAATTTTGGAACAGGAGGAATGTCATACTGCGCAAATCCCAAAGTTTGAACCAACAAAAATACCGACAGGAAAAAGGCGCTTTTTAAATTTAAAATTTTCATTTATCCTTTTGATATTTCGTTAGATAATTCGTCTTTGTCGCCATCTGTGAATGGGAAATACTGTTCCAATTTTTCGCCAGCTTTCAAAATTCCGGCAACCAAACCTTCTTTATATTTCTTCTCTTTAAAATTTGAAATTATCGTATCTTTTGTACAATCCCAAAAATCACTTTCCACAACTTTATCAATGCCTTCGTCACCAATGATGGCAAAAGCATGATCGGCAACGCCCACATAAAAAAGGACTCCATTTCGCAAGGAAGTCTGATCCATACCTAAAAAATGAAAAACCTCCTGAGCTCTTTCAAGCGGAGGTTTTTCTGTATGATTTTCGATGTGGACTCTTATTTCTCCCGAAGTGTTTTTTTCAGCCTGAGAAATCGCTTTTACAATTTCAGCCTCTTCTTCAGAAGTTAAAAAATCTTCTACTTTTGACATCGGTTTTCGTTTTTAGAATTTTACTTCTACTGGTTTTTCAGCACCTTCCACAGATTTGAAATATGGTTTTTCAGGATAAGAACCGCCCAAAAACCAACTGTTTGGAATTGTAAGTACATAACCGTTATATACTTGAACTTGCTCGTTAAAACGTGTTCTTGCGGTCAAAATTTGGTTTTCTGTGCTTGCCAATTCATCTTGTAATTTCAAGAAGTTTTCGTTCGCTCTCAATTGCGGATATGCTTCCACAGAAACCAATAATCTTGATAAGCTAGAAGAAACATTCGACTGCGCTTGTTGGAATTGTGCCATTTGCTCTGGAGTCACATTGCTTGGATCAATTGTCACAGAAGTTGCTTTTGCACGAGCTTCTACAACAGCAGTCAGCGTTCCTTTTTCAAAATCAGCGGCACCTTTTACCGTGTTTACCAAGTTTCCGATAAGGTCATTTCTTCTTTGGTACGCTGTTTCCACGTTACCCCATTCTTTTCCAACGGCTTGATTGTGTTTCAAAGCTGTGTTTTTGATTCCCACAACCCAGAATCCGATAATTACTATTAACGCAATAATAATTCCTACAGGTATTAACCATCTTTTCATTTTGTTCTTGTTTTTAGAGTTTATTTATTGATTTGTTTTTGTTTAAATAATTTTATTTTCGTTTAGAAATATTGAATTTCTCTTTCAATAACTATTGGGGACATTGAGTTTTTATTCACAATTTGTTTTGTCCAATTTTGATAATTATCGAATTCATAATCATATTCTTCAACGCTGGCATTCCCATCAGGTGCAAAATAAGAATCCTTTTTAATGAGGTTTCCAAAAAGGTCATAAGTATAACAAATAGTAGATGTTTTTTCACCTAAATCATAACTGAAAAAATGCTCATGAGTGAGTTGTCCATTCTTGTAGAATTTTTCATTAGTTGTTATTCCATTTTTTTGTTTTAACCTGGTACGTTCTAAATTATTTCCGCTTGAATCAAAATCATATAATGTTTTAGTGAAATTTTGTGCTTTCTCATCAATGCGGTATTCTGAAATTAAATCTCCTGTTCCGCCTTCTTCGTCATCATATTCATATTGTAATTTATACTCAATTTGTTCATTAAAGAAAAATAGCATTTCTATCAATAAACCATTTTCGTTATAATGAAAATTTTTTTTTGAGTTTGAATCATTATAGCTTTTAGAAATTTTGCCAATATCATTATATTCTGTTTTCCAAGTTGAAATTTCATTTCCGTAAACATCACAAAGGATATTCTGAATTTCATCTCCATAGATATTTAAATCTAAGATGTGATTTTGCTCTAATTGAATTTTTTTGATTTTGCCTGATTCGTTAATAGCACGATATTTTTTAAAATTAATTTTTTTAATTTTCATTAGTTTTCTTTCTTTACAAAATTCTACAAATATATTTTTCGGTTATCTACAACGCATTCTTAATACTACTCAACTGCGCCTTAATAGATTCCAACTTACTAATCACCTCAAATTTATCCAAAGTCTTTTTCTGTCCTTCTTTCAAATGCGTTTTCGCGCCTTCCAGAGTAAAGCCGCGTTCTTTTACCAGATGATAAATCAATTGCAGGTTTTTCACGTCTTCGGGAGTAAACATTCGGTTTCCTTTTGCGTTCTTCTTGGGCTGCAGAATATCAAATTCTTTGTCCCAAAAACGAATTAGTGAGGCGTTTACGTCAAAAGCCTTGGCCAATTCTCCAATGCTGTAATATCTTTTGTCTGTTGGTAAGTCTAAATGCATTAATCTAAAGATTGGTTTTCTTGGTTCGCTAATTTTGAAATGGCTGCAAATTCTGCCGCCGAAATATTTCCGTAATAAAAATTTAAAGGGTTTACGACTTCCCCGTTTTTGTGTACTTCATAATGCAAATGCGGCGCTTCTGAACGTCCCGTGCTTCCCACATAACCAATCACGTCGCCACGTTTGACTCTTTGCCCGGCTCTGACTTTGTATTTGCTCAAATGTCCGTATAATGTTTCGTATCCAAATCCGTGCCGAATAACAATATGGTTTCCATAACCTGACGCGGTGTTGTCTGCGCGTTCCACAACACCGTCGCCAGTCGCATAAATCGGAGTTCCGGTTTTGGCAGAAAAATCCATTCCTGCGTGAAACTTTCTGATTTTGGTAAACGGATCGCTTCGGTAGCCAAACCCAGACGCCATCGACTTTAAGTTCTCATTTTTAACTGGCTGAATCGCTGGAATTGCTACCAATAATTTTTCTTTTTCCTTAGCCAATTTCAATATTTCGTCCAAAGATTTTGACTGAATGACTAATTCTTTTGAGATGACATCAACACGTTTTGTCGTACTGACAACCAATTCTGAATTGTCATAACCTTCCAAAGCTTTGTAACGATTCACTCCTCCAAAACCCGCTTTTCGCTGTTCTTCCGGAATCGGTGACGAGTTGAAATAAACTCGGTATAAATTATTGTCTCTTTCAGCAACACTTTCTAAAACTTCATCGACTTGATCCATTTTTTTATTCAAAAGCGCATAATTGATTTTCATATTCTCAATTTCGCGAGCTTGAAGTCTATCTTTAGGAGTTTCAAAAAATGGCGTATTTATCAAAATTACGAAACATAAAAATCCAAACAATCCCGAAGCCAATAAAAATAAAGCAATTACGCCTAATTTCTGTCCTTTCTTCGGCTTGATTTTTCGGTAAGCTAAATTTTCGGTATCGTAATAATATTTTACCTTTTTCATATTTTAAAATATGCTATTTTTGCACCGTAAATATCAATGCTGATGCAATTTAATTGTCGGTTGATATATAGTTAGACGAACAAATTTAATAAATGTTTCATTCGTTCGCCTTTTTATTTTGTAATAATAAATTTAAAATGTTGACGGTCAAGATCGCTTCGCAAAGCCTTGAACCTTAAACCCAAGACCTTAAACCAATTTTCAATGAAATCACAAGATATCAGAAAGCAGTTTCTACAATTTTTTGAAAGCAAAGGACATTTGATTGTTCCTTCGGCGCCAATTGTTCTAAAAGATGACCCAACCTTGATGTTCAACAACTCAGGAATGGCGCAGTTTAAAGAATATTTTTTGGGTAACGCCACGCCAAAAAGCAAGAGAATTGCCGATACGCAAAAATGTCTTCGTGTTTCAGGAAAGCACAATGATTTAGAGGATGTAGGTTTTGATACCTACCATCATACGATGTTCGAAATGCTTGGAAACTGGTCGTTTGGAGATTATTTCAAAAAAGACGCTATCAATTGGGCTTGGGAATTATTGACGGAAGTTTATAAAATTCCGAAGGAAAATCTATACGTTTCTGTTTTCGAAGGAAATCCAGCGGAAAATGTGCCTTTTGACCAGGAAGCTTGGGATATCTGGAAAACTTTGATCGATGAAGACCGAATCATTTTAGGAAATAAAAAAGATAATTTCTGGGAAATGGGCGACCAAGGTCCGTGTGGTCCTTGCTCAGAAATTCACGTAGATTTAAGAACTGCGGAAGAAAAAGCACAGGTTTCCGGAAAAAGTTTGGTGAACAATGACCATCCGCAAGTGGTGGAAATTTGGAACAACGTTTTCATGGAATTCAACCGTAAAGCTGACGGTTCGCTTGAAAAGTTACCAGCGCAGCACGTCGATACCGGAATGGGTTTTGAGCGTTTGTGCATGGCTTTGCAAGGCGTAACTTCTAATTATGATACCGATGTTTTTACACCGCTTATTGAAGAAGTTGAAAAAATTACAGGAAGAAAATATACTTCAAACGAAATTAAAAATGTAAGCGAAGAGCAAGACAAAACAAACATCGCAATTCGTGTGGTTGTTGATCACGTTCGTGCTGTTGCGTTTGCGATTGCTGACGGACAGTTGCCTTCAAACACAGGAGCTGGTTACGTAATCAGAAGAATTTTGCGTAGAGCGATTCGCTACGGATTTACATTTTTAGATACAAAAGAACCGTTTATTTACAAATTGGTGGCGGTTTTGGCCAATCAAATGGGCGAATTTTTCCCAGAAATCAAATCACAGCAAAACTTGGTTACCAACGTAATTCGTGAGGAAGAAGCTTCGTTTTTAAGAACTTTGGACCAAGGATTGCAGTTGCTAGAAAATGTTGTTAAAGACACAAAAGGAGCAGAAGTTTCTGGAGCAAAAGCGTTTGAATTATACGATACTTTCGGGTTTCCAAAAGATTTGACAGCCTTGATTTTGAAAGAAAAAGGAATGTCTTATAACGAAGCAGAATTTGACTCAGAATTGCAAAAGCAAAAAACAAGATCTCGTGCTGCTTCTGAAACTTCAACAGATGACTGGACAATTTTGGTAGAAGGAAATACTGAAACTTTCGTAGGTTATGACGAAGTCGAAAAAGAAGTAAAAATCACAAGATATAGAAAAGTAGATTCTAAAAAAGACGGTAAATTGTACCAAATCGTTTTAGACAACACACCTTTTTATCCAGAAGGAGGTGGTCAAGTTGGTGATAAAGGAACACTTTTTACGCCAAACCAAGCCATCGAAATCTTAGATACGAAGAAAGAAAACAACCTAATTTTGCATTTCACAAAAGAGCTTCCAGAAAATCCAGAAGGGAAATTCATGGCGTTGGTGAATACGAAATTAAGAAGCGAATCAGCAAGCAATCACTCGGCTACGCACTTGTTGCATCAAGGGTTGCGCCATATCTTAGGAACGCACGTGGAACAAAAAGGTTCGTTGGTTTCTCCAAATCACCTGCGTTTTGACTTTTCACATTTTGCAAAAGTGACCGAAGAAGAATTAGAATTGGTGGAAAACTTCGTAAACGAGAAAATTCAAGAACATTTGCCATTGATCGAAAGAAGAGATATTCCGTTTAAGCAAGCCGTGGAAGAAGGCGCAATGGCGTTGTTCGGAGAAAAATATGGTGACAATGTTCGTGCGATAAAATTCGGAGAAAGCATGGAACTTTGCGGTGGCATCCACGTGAAAAACACAGCAGAGATCTGGCACTTTAAAATTGTTTCGGAAGGAGCAGTTGCAGCAGGAATCCGAAGAATAGAAGCTATTACCAATGAAGGCGTAAAAGTATTTTTTGCATCGCAAGAAGTGGCTTTGAAAGAAATTAAAGAAGCGCTGAAAAATCCGCAAGATTCATTGAAAGCCGTAGTTTCATTGCAAGATGAAAATGCAAAATTGAAGAAGCAAGTGGAAGCTTTATTGAAAGAAAAAGCGAAAAACTTGAAAGGAGAATTGGCTTTAGAAATCCAAGAAATCAACGGTGTGAAATTCTTGGCAAAACAAGTTGATTTAAACGCTGAAGCTGCAAAAGATTTGGCTTATGAATTGGGAACTTTGGGAACAAATGTATTCTTGGTTTTGGCTACAGCCGATGAAGGAAAACCAATGCTTACCTGTTATATTTCAAAAGAATTAGTCGCAGAAAAAAATATAAATGCCGGAAAAGTTGTTCGTGAATTAGGGAAATATATCCAAGGTGGCGGTGGCGGACAGCCTTTCTTTGCAACAGCAGGAGGAAAGAACGTTGCCGGAATCAAGGAAGCTTTAGAAAAAGCAGTTGACTTTGTGAAATAGATTTTAGGTAGCAGACTTCAGTTTGCAGATAACAAAAAACCACAACTATTATGTTGTGGTTTTTTTATTTAAAGTGTTTCTGTATATTTTTTGAAATTGTCTAAAATCGCTTGCCAAAGATTTTGTTGAAGTTCGTAAGGATTCTGAATTTCTGGATTAAATGTAAGAGTAACGTTTATAAACTGGTCTATTTCTTCAAACAAGAGCTTGACTTCTCGACCTTCCGAAATTTCATATTCTATTTTTTTGTGAGTTATGATCGATTTGTATTTACCTTCATAATCATAGTTCATGCTACCATCTTTTGAAGCCATTTTTACAGAAAAAGTACCGCCGTCATTTGGGTTATTTTCTGCTCCTGGAGAATGCCAATCGTCTGAAGCGAAAATCCAGTTCTTAATATGTTTGCTTAAAGTGGCACTTTCCCAAACTTTTTCAATGGGCGCATTTATGCTGGTTTCAATTGTTATAATTCGTTTTTGATTTTCCATGGTTCCTAACTTTGGGGATAGTTTAGGTTTGTAAATTTAGCGAAAAAATGGTTTTGACGATTGAAATTTCATACAAATTTTATAATCTGAATGCCTTTTCTATTTGATTCTTCTAAAAAATATTTAATTGTAGTAAGTCCAATTCTTTCAAACGTAGTTATTTTTCGGCGAGATTAAAAATTGGCTCGCTGCAGAAAACGGATAGAATTTACTCGAAAATGTAACTTGTGTACAAATTCAAAGGATATGATTTCATATGAAAATTCTATCTTTGTAACTCTGAACTTTATAAAAAAATGCAATTTACAACGCCAATTCCAATCAAAAAAAGCAATCGCCAGATTGATTACAATTCAAAAATTGTATCATTGGGATCATGTTTTGCGGTAAATATTGGAGAGAAATTTGAGCGCTATAAATTCCAAAATAGCGTCAATCCGTTTGGAATTTTATTTCATCCTTTGGCTTTGGAAAAAATTATTTCGAAGGCAATTCTTAAGGATGAATTTTCTAAAGAAGATATTTTTTTTCATAATGAACGTTGGCATTCGTTTGATGTTCATTCTGATTTGAGCGCTTCTGATGAGGCACAATTTTTAAAAACGCTTAACGTAAATTTAAAAAGTTTGTACAATGATTTGGCCGAAAGTTCCCATATTATAATCACACTAGGAACTTCGTGGATTTACAGAAAGGTTGAGACTAATTCAGTTGTAGCCAATTGCCATAAAGTGTCACAAAATCAATTTAAAAAGGAATTGCTTTCGGTGGAAGACATAAAAAGTAGTTTGGACAAAATTATTGACAAGATTTCTTCGGTAAATAAAAAAGCAAAAATCGTCTTCACGATTTCGCCGGTTCGTCACATAAAAGACGGTTTTGTGGAAAACCAGTGGAGCAAGGCAAATCTTATTTCAGCTTTACATCAAACACTGCAATCTGAACACTGCAATCTGAACACTTCTTATTTTCCCAGCTATGAAATTATGATGGACGAGCTTCGAGATTATAGATTTTATGCCGAAGATATGATTCATCCAAACCAAACTGCGATTGATTATATCTGGAATCGTTTTTCTGAAACTTGGATTTCTGAGGAAGCATTTTCTGTTTTGCAAGAAGTTGAAAATATCCAAAAAGGTTTAAATCACCGTCCGTTTAATGCAGAATCTGAACAGCATTTGATTTTTTTGGCGAAATTGCAACAGCAAATTTCGGTTTTGCAACGCCAATTTCCGTTTATGAAATTCTAATTTAGTTTGGCTTAATTGTTGCAATTTAGGACAAAATTAAAACAGACTAACTTTTAATTCGATAACTTTATAAAAAAACTTATGCGCAGAATACTCATTTTTGTTGGAATTATAGTGGTAATCTTTTTGGCTTTTCGCTTTTGTGAATTTAAAAAAAATGATGGCGAAACAATCGAATATGATACCAATTTAATCCAAGAGCGTATTGTAAATGTGGGGAAATTGATCGTAACCGAAGGCCATTTTGCTGAGGTTTTGACATATAAAGACCAAGATAAGTATTTGATGGATATGGTTTCTTTCGAGAAAAAGGCGCTGGTTATTGTTAACGCCGATGTAACTGTAGCTTATGATTTGCGCCAAATGAAATATGATATCGACGAAAAAAATAAAACGATTACGATTACATATATTCCAAAGGAAGAAATAAAAATCAATCCAGATATTAAGTTTTATGACGTGAATCAAAGCCGAATGAATCCGTTTACTGGCGATGATTACAACAAAATAAATAAAACGGTGAAAGCAAATTTGGCTAAGAAAATTGAAAAATCTACGTTGAAATCAAACGCAAAAAATCGATTGATCAGCGAGCTTTCAAAGATTTTAATTACCACAAATTCAATGGGCTGGACGCTGAAATATGAAGGCGAAACCGTGAATGAAGAATCTTTAGACAAAGTTTTGCTTTAAAAATAAACCGCAGATTTGCAGATTATTCTAAAATTTCATATTTTAAAATCTGCGAATCTGCGGTTCTGTTTTCTAATATCTGCAACCTGCAATCTTTTAAACACTTTCTTTCTCAAAGATCAACTCTAATCCGCCAGAAATCAAATGAGCAATTTCAGGACGGTTTTGTTTTTGTTTTTCTAAGTATAAAATCACTTTTTGAAGCAATTCGGTTTCATTTTCTTTGTCTAAAAGTTCTGCAATTTCTACAGCCAAAAGCCAATCTTTTGGATGATTTTCGATTAGATTTTCAAAAGTTTTTTCAATCGTCATAAACGATGTTTTTCCTTCACGAATATTTCTGATATTCAAATAAAGACTTTCTAATTCTTCCCTTTCGTCGCTTTTCTTCGCCTTAATTGTCGTACTTGACGGAACGTGATTGATTAAGTCAAAACTTCTCACATCAGCCGGACCAGAAAATGCCGAAACCACTTTTTTACCAACAGCCATGTCATAAATTCCCCATTCTGGCTGGAATAAAACGGTGTCGTTGTGCGTAACGGTGCAATCTTTAAAGCTGATCAAAATGATTTTTCCCTGAATATTTCGAGTTCCGGTAATAATTTCTCCCGAAATGGTAATATCGCCTTGAAATTCTAAAGTCACGCGTTCGCCTTCGTAAATTGCATACGCTTGCAAATCCCTCGGACTCATATCTTCAATGGCCAAATTAATTCCTTTTAATTTCCCGATTGGGCTTCCAAAACCTTCAGAATGATAAGAAGTTGCGTGTCCAACTAATTCTTTTTCTCTGTAAGATAACGCCGTTTTTCCGGTGGTTTGGACATAAACGGGTTTTCCTTCGTGTTCAATTACGTTAGTCAAGACCCCTGAAATTTGGATTCCAGTACTCAATTCAATTGTTCCTAAAGCATTTGATTCTTTCAATTTTTCTAATCCAGAAAGACCTCCGGTTCGAAGCGCCATTGTATTTGCAAATTCCTCTAAAACAGAACTTAATTGTGCAAAATCTGGCGTTACAAATAACTGCGGTTGCGGTTTTGTAATGTCAAAATTTTGATAAGCAGCTTCGATATCATACGGAATTTTCTTCACGTTATCGGTCATGCACCAAGCACTTTCTCCGATAGAAGAAAGCAATCCGGCGCCATAAATTTTTGGGTTGTTCAAATCTCCAATCAAGCCATATTCCACAGTCCACCAATGCAGATTTCTGATCAAAGCCATTTCAGATAATTCGCCCATATTGTTTTGCAAATCGTCGACTTTTTTCTCGATAGCGTCAATTTCGCTTTGCGGCGTTCCTTCGGCTTCCTTTAAAATTGAAAGTAAACGAACGGCTTCATACATTTCATAATCGTGAGCAGAAGAAATCGCTTTGCAACCAATTTCGCCAAAACGTCTCAAATATTCAGCATATTCTGGATTGGCAATAATGGGAGCGTGGCCGGCGCCTTCGTGAATAATATCTGGCGCTGGAGTGTATTCAATGTGTTCTAATTGTCTGATATCTGAAGCGATTACCAAGACATTATAAGCCTGGAATTCCATAAAAGCATTTGGCGGAATAAATCCGTCAACGGCGACGGCAGCCCAACCAATTTCCTTCAAAATTCGGTTCATGCCATACATATTTGGAATATTTTCTATCTCAAGACCGGTCTTTTTTAAACCGTCGAGATAAGAATTGTGTGCTACTTTTGAAAGATAATCGACGTTTTTACGCATCACATAGCGCCAAACCGCTTGATTTATCGGTGTGTAATCTGCATAATCCTGTGGTTTTATAAATTGCTTTAAATGTTCAGGAAGTCTGTCTATTAGCGGGTTGCTTTCAATTTTTGCGTCCATATTTTCAAACGTTGTAGTTTCGGTAAATTTACAAATCTTTAAACGAAATGAGTCTTAAAAAATGTAAAATAATAAAAAAGCCACAGATTTCTCCATGGCTTTTTTGGGGTAAGTTTGCAGGAAATTATTTTTTCTCTGGCGGATATTTCGCCAATATCTTTTGAACAAATTCTTGAATTCGCTCGTCTTTTTTATTCATATTTTGAGTCAATACGCCAATTCCCTCGCCTTGCCAAACAAGTTCTTTCTTTTTGGCGTCGACAAGGTCAATGTAAAGTGTTCCTTCCGTAGAAGTTGAAACAGAAGTATTGTTTCCGCCCCACATCCAAGGATTCCAACCCCAACCCCAGCCGTAACCCCAACCCGCATTGAATTGGTTGATGTCAACTTGCTGTCTTGACTTGGTAAAAATATTAATCAATAAATCTGGATTTTCACTTTTCGTAAATCCTTTTGAGGCCAATTCTGTATCAATTGCTTGCAAAATTCTTCTTTTATCTAAATCAGAAATTTCAACTTTGTCAATTCCAGATTTGTAAAAAGCGTAAGTCTTGTATTGGTTAAAATCAGCGTTTTTATCAAAGTCAGAAGCCACTCTCACAGAAGAGCAGGAGGCCAATACAAAGAGAAAAAGCAATGGTAAAAATTTAATCGTTTTCATAGCAAATCATGTTTAAAAGTAAATGTTTTATATCAAAAGCGTTTGTTTTTCTTGTCTTTAAAACTTTTTATTGCAGCGGCTATGTTTAAAACGGCGGCCAAAAAAAGCAATGTTATTTTCAAATAAATATTTTCAAAAACTAAGCCCAAAATAAAAAATCCAAGCCCCATGAACATTAATGATATGCTATTCAATTTCGACATATTTAAAAGAAAATATTAAAAATTTAAGAGCGCATCGTCCACTTTATTAGGGATGGTAACTTTTAATAAAGGTTGCGTTTGCATGGCTCTTTTAATTGCAAAAATAGCTTCGTCGTTTCTTGCCCAGTTTCTTCGTGAAATTCCGTTGTTCACGTCCCAGAAAAGCATTGATTGCAAGCGTCTTGAAGCTTCTGTAGAACCATCAAGAACCATACCAAAACCGCCATTTATAACCTCGCCCCAACCGACGCCACCGCCATTGTGAATTGAAACCCAAGTAGCGCCTCTGAAACTATCTCCAATAACGTTTTGAATCGCCATATCAGCCGTGAATTTTGATCCGTCATAAATATTTGAAGTTTCTCTGTAAGGAGAATCCGTTCCAGAAACATCGTGGTGGTCACGACCTAAAATTACGTAACCGATTTCACCTTTTGCAATCGCTTGGTTAAAAGCTTCGGCAATTTTAATTCTTCCTTCCGCATCCGCGTATAAAATTCTGGCTTGCGAGCCAACCACCAATTTGTTTTCTTGAGCGCCTTTTATCCATTGGATATTATCCTGCATTTGCTGTTGGATTTCTTCCGGAGAATTTTTCTTCATTTCTTCCAAAACTTGCAAGGCGATAGCATCAGTTTTTGCTAAATCTTCTGGTTTTCCCGAAGCACAAACCCATCGAAAAGGCCCAAATCCATAGTCAAAACACATTGGTCCCATAATGTCTTGAACATAACTCGGATACTTGAAGTCAATTCCGTTTTTAGCAAAAACATCAGCTCCGGCACGAGAAGCTTCTAGTAAAAAAGCGTTTCCATAATCAAAGAAATAAGTTCCTTTTGCCGTGTGTTTGTTAATCGCATCAGCGTGGCGACGCAAAGTTTTTTGAACTTCCTCCTTAAATTTCTCCGGATTATTTGCCATCATTTCGTTTGATTCCTCAAAAGTGTGGCCAATCGGATAATAACCACCAGCCCACGGATTGTGAAGCGAAGTTTGGTCAGAACCCAAATCGATATGTAAATTTTCTTGGTCAAAACGCTCCCAAACATCTACCACATTTCCTAAATAAGCTATCGAAATCACTTCTTTATTTTCCAAAGCTTTTTTGACTCTTGGAACCAAATCCTCAATGTTTTCAACAATTTCATTTACCCAACCTTGTTCATGACGAATTTTGGTAATTTTTGGATTTACTTCGGCACAAACCGTCACGCATCCAGCAATATTTCCGGCTTTTGGCTGTGCGCCAGACATTCCTCCCAAGCCAGAAGTTGCAAATAAACCGCCGGTCGGAGATTTTTTTATCTTTCTAAATCCGTTTAAAACCGTGATTGTCGTTCCGTGCACAATTCCTTGCGGACCAATATACATATAACTTCCCGCGGTCATTTGCCCATATTGTGAAACTCCCAACGCATTGAATTTTTCCCAATCATCTGGTTTTGAATAATTCGGAATCACCATTCCGTTTGTCACCACAACTCTTGGTGCTTCTTTGTGCGAAGGAAATAATCCCATCGGATGTCCAGAATACATCGTCAAAGTCTGCTCGTCAGTCATTTCTGAAAGATATTTCATCGTCAGAAGATATTGCGCCCAGTTTGAGAAAACGGCACCGTTTCCGCCATAAGTTATTAGCTCATGCGGATGTTGCGCCACGGCATAATCCAAGTTGTTTTGGATCATCAGCATAATGGCTTTTGCCTGTTCTGATTTTCCTGGATATTCTTCAATCGGTCGCGCATACATTTTGTAATCCGGACGCAAGCGATACATGTAAATTCTCCCGTAGGTATTTAGTTCTTCCAAAAATTCTGGAACTAAAACCGGGTGATCTTTTGGTTCAAAATAACGCAACGCATTTCTTAAAGCCAGTTTTTTCTCTTCGTCAGAAAGAATTTCTTTTCGCTTTGGAGCGTGATTTATATCCGTTTCATAAGGTTTTGGTTCCGGTAAAATCGACGGAATTCCTTGTTGTATTTGTTCTTTGAAAGTCATTTTTTTAAAGTTGCTGAGGTTAAGAGTTGCTAACTTTCTAAGGAAGCAACGCAATATGTTTTATCGAAATTATTTTTCAATTTACTTAAGTCTAAAGTGTCTAACAAGTCTAAAATACTAAGATGTCCTTTTGTTAGAGCCTGTTTTTTTATCAAATCCATACGGGCAATGACGGCATCCGCTTTTGCAGCAATAACCGCGTTTCAGATGAAATTTCTCCGTAAAACATTTGTAGCCTTCGGGAGTATAATAAAAATCTTCGCCTTCTTTTAATTTATTTTCATTATTTTGCTCATTCATAATAGCAAAAATATAAACTTTATAATTAATGTTTCTAATCGTTTCTAAATATTTAATTCCGAAAGGTTATCGCGGACTGACGCTTTTTCCTTTTGTTATCATTAGGGATTTTTTAGACAAAGAAAATAAAGTGCTTTTGAATCACGAAAGAATCCACATTCGTCAGCAATTAGAACTTTTAATTTTGCCGTTTTTTGTGCTTTATTTTCTGGAATATTTAATACGATTGGTTCAATTTAAAGACCGAAATAAAGCCTATCGAAATATTAGTTTTGAAAGAGAAGCTTATGATAATGAACGAAATTTAGATTATTTGAAAACGCGTCCGTTCTGGAAATTTAAAAATTACATTTAATATATTTTGGAAATCCCAACAGAATGTCTTCCCGCTCAAAAAAACGGAATTACGGTCGCGATTCGTCGAGAAGACCTGATTCATCCGTTTGTTTCGGGAAATAAATTTAGAAAATTGAAATATAATTTGCTCCAAGCAAAAGTTGAAAACCAAGACACTTTGCTGACTTTTGGAGGAGCATTTTCAAACCATATCGCAGCCGTCGCTTTTGCCGGAAAAGAAAATAATTTCAAAACCATCGGAATCATTCGTGGTGATGAATTACGCCATAAAATTCAAGAAAATCCGACTTTAAAATTTGCTCAAGAAAACGGAATGCAGTTTGATTTTGTGTCAAGAAATGATTATTCCAATAAAGAAAAACCAGAATTCATCGACCAATTAAAACAAAAATTTGGAAGCTTTTACCTGATTCCAGAAGGTGGCACAAATGATTTGGCCATAAAAGGTTGCGAAGAAATTTTAACTAAAGAAGATTCCCAATTTGATTACATCTGCTGCGCTGTTGGAACCGGTGGAACTATTTCCGGATTAATTAATTCGGCTTTGCCAAATCAAAAAGTTTTAGGATTTCCAGCCTTAAAAGGTGACTTCTTGCAAGAAGAAATTTGTAAGTTTGCAAAAACCGATAATTGGCAATTGATTACAGATTACCATTTTGGAGGCTACGGAAAAGTAAATTTAGAGCTTATTAATTTCATAAATAATTTCAGTGAGAGTAATAAAATTCCATTAGACCCCGTTTATACAAGCAAGATGGCGTTTGGCGTTTTAGATTTAATCGATAAAAATTATTTTCCAGCCAATTCAAAAATTTTGATGATTCACACCGGCGGATTGCAGGGAATTCAAGGGATGAACCAATTATTAGCAAAAAAACAATTACCCAAAATAACCACAAATGTTTAAAAAAATCTTATTTCTATTGGCAATCGCAACGTTGGTGAGTTGCGGTTCTTCAAAGTCATCACGATCAAAAAAAACAGCTTATAAACCAAAGAAAACTGTTGTAACCAGAAAACCAACAGCTTCAAAAACGTCTTCTTCAAAATCGAATTCTTCAAACGACAGGACTACAGAAGTCATAGAATCGACTTCAAGAACGGTGGTTTACAGTGACGTGGTGAACAATTATGTGGCACAATTTAAAGACATCGCCAAAGGAAATATGAAGCAATATGGAATTCCTGCAAGTATTATTTTGGCCCAAGGAATTTTGGAATCTGGCGCTGGTTCTGGAACTTTGAGTAAAAATGCCAACAATCATTTTGGTATAAAATGCCACACAGGTTGGGAAGGAGAAAGCGTGCGCCACGATGACGACGCGTCTCAAGAATGTTTCAGAAAATACAAAGATCCAGCAGAATCTTACCGCGACCATGCCGAATTTTTGACAGGAAGAAGCCGTTACGCCAATCTTTTTAAGTTGGAAAAAGGAGATTACGAAGCTTGGGCAAAAGGCCTTAAAGCCGCCGGTTACGCCACAGATCCAAAATATCCAGACAAATTGATCAGCTACATCGAACGTTACAATTTGCACCAATATGACGCTGAGGTTTTAGGCACAAATTACACGCCAATTACCAAAAGTCAGCCGATTGCTTCAGCTCCAAAACCAAGGCCAACCAGCTCAGGAGAAGGTTATTACGAAGTTTCAAAGGGCGATACGTTGTATTCCATTTCCAAGCGTTTTGGTACGACCGTTGATGATTTAAAACGACTCAATAATATGTCCGATAACGCCATTTCAATCGGACAATCGATAAAAGTTAAATAATTTTTTTCTTCTTAGAAGCGAAAGTTAAGGCATTTTCAGCAATCCATTTTCCCGCTTTCTGCAGTAGTTTTTCTCCGATGAAAAATCGGAAGAAAAAGCTACTGCCGCCAATCGGGGCTATTTGACAAACCATTTTATCTTTTGGAATCTTTGTCCCTCCAAACTTAACTACAAATTAGCATCGCAAAAGAATTCAACTTTGTAACTTTGTGCCTTTGCAACTTCTAAAAATACATTATGTTATATCAAAGAAGCAGTCAGCTTTTTGCTGAAGCTGAAAAAGTAATTCCGGGTGGCGTAAATTCTCCAGTTCGCGCATTTAAAGGCGTTGGCGGAACGCCAATTTTTGTCAAATCTGCCAAAGGTGCTTATCTTTTTGACGAAGACGGAAACAAATTAATCGACTATATAAATTCTTGGGGACCAATGATTTTGGGCCATGCTTTTGAACCAGTTGTAAACGCAGTTATCGAAAGAGCAAAACTGGGAACCTCCTTCGGAATGCCTACTGCGCTTGAAACTGAGATTGCAGAATTAGCGGTTTCAATGGTTCCAAATATTGACAAAATCCGTTTTGTGAATTCAGGTACAGAAGCTTGTATGAGTGCCATCCGCTTGGCCAGGGGATTTACAAATAGAGATAAAATCGTCAAATTTGCAGGCTGTTATCACGGACATTCTGATTCGTTTTTGATTCAAGCGGGTAGTGGCGGAATGACTTTTGGAACGCCAAATAGTCCTGGAGTTACGAAGGGAACAGCAAAAGATACTTTACTGGCAAAATACAATGATCTAAATAGCGTAAAAGAATTATTTGAATCAAATAAAAATGAAATTGCGGCGATTATCATTGAACCTGTCGCCGGAAATATGGGTTGTATTCCACCACAGAAAGGGTTTTTGGAAGCTTTAAGAATGCTTTGCGATGAAAACGGAACGTTATTGATTTTTGATGAAGTAATGACAGGATTTCGTCTTGCAAAAGGTGGTGCGCAAGAATTATTTGGCATCAAAGCTGATATTGTCGCGTTCGGAAAAGTAATCGGTGGCGGATTGCCAGTTGGTGCTTTTGCTGCAAGAAATGAAATAATGAATTATTTGGCACCGTTAGGTCCGGTTTATCAAGCGGGAACGTTGTCAGGAAATCCGTTGGCGATGGCTGCCGGATTAGAAATGTTGAAAGCATTAAATTCTGAACCAGCAATTTTCGAAAGATTAGACCAAAAAACAGCTTACTTAGAAAAAGGAATTGCTGAAAAGTTAACCGCTAATAACGTGAAATTTACGATCAATAGAGTTGGTTCGATGATTTCGGTACATTTTGACGAAGCGTCTGTAACTGACTTACAATCTGCTTCAAAAGGAGACAACGAAACCTTCAAAAAATTCTTCCACGGATTATTAAAAGAAGGCGTTTACATTGCGCCATCTGCTTATGAAACTTGGTTTATCACTGATGCTTTGAGTTATGAAGACTTAGATTTTACGATAAACGCAATCGACAAAATTTCAAAAGAATTCTAAATAAAAAAGGCTTTCCGATCGGAAAGCCTTTTTTTTATTCTTGATAAATTAATTTTGAGTCAACTGTTTGTAAACTTCGGCATTTGCTTGCAGTTTAGTCATTTCGTCAGCGCTTAAAGTAGCTCTCAATTTCGCATCGATAGATTTAGCTACAATTTTTTTTCTTTCTTCAGAAAGATTTCCCTGAGTGTATACCTCATGTTTTCTCAAAAAAGCCTCGCTCAATTTTGCTTGAGCTTGTGGACTAACTTTTACAATTGTTGAAAGTAATGCAACGTCCTTTTTAGCAAGTTCATTAACTTTCGATGCATCTTGTGCAGAAACGTTAAATGTAAAAGCAAAGAATAAAGTCAAAAGAGCAATTATTTTTTTCATGGTAATTTGGTTTAGTCTAGTTTATAGAATGTCAAATCTAAATCATTTGAACAAAACATCAAAATTAAATTATCGCAATCGGCTTATTTTCACCATTCAATTACTTTTTGTGAAATTTCTTTCCGCCTTTATGATGTCTTTGGGCTTTCATTTTTTCCCATTTTTCAAATTGTTCAGCGTTTAAAATCTTTTTCACTCTGGCTTTCGTGGCGATTTGTTCGTCGAGCCTTTGGTTTTCCATGGCAAAGCGTGCGTCGGCAGTCAATTCTTTTTTAGACTCTTTTGAAGCTTTTCTTTCCGCCATTTTGGCTTCTCGTTTAGCAGATTGTTCAGAAATAATTTTTTCCATTTCCTTCTGTTGATTACTATTCAAATCTAATGCCAAAGTCATTTTTTTTAATTGCAATTGTTTTCTTTGCTCGGGCGTAAATTTCTCCATCTGAGGAACATCGCCTCTTTCGTGTCTTTGTGGCTTGTTTTCGCTAATCATTTTTTCTTGTGCAAACGATGAAAATCCAATCATCATAATTGCAATCATAAACATTTTTTTCATAATTCTTCGTTTTAAATTTTTAGTTTGGAGATAAGACTGCATAAAAAGAAAAAGGTTTAATTCTATCGAAATTTTTAGATTTATTTGTGATTGTGACTTACCTTTGCACAAGTGAAAAAATATCTGTTCATAGTTGCATTTATGATGTTGGTGAAGCCGATTGTTCCGGTTTTTCAATATGTTTTTGACTATCAATATATTTCCGAAGTCCTTTGTGTCAATAAAGAAAAACCAGAACTTCAGTGTAACGGAAAATGTCACTTGATGAAAGAATTGGCAAAAGCTTCTGAAGACGAAAAACCAACTTCCTCTGATAAAAAAAATCACCATTCTGAAGTCGAAATTTTATTCATCGAGGAACTAAATACTTTTGCGATTGAACAAAACTCGATTGTGTTTGACAATCAAAACACTTCAGTTTATAGCAATTTATATTCTCATTTAAATTGCAAAACGTTTTTTCACCCACCATCTTTTATTTCTTAAAAATAGTTTAGCAAAGCAATTTGGTACCTTTTCGTTTCTGGAAATGTTCCTGATAATGCTATGCAGAAAAATTAATTATTTCTCCAAACAAATGCTTTGGAGGAAAATTTTACGCAAAACTTTTTTAAAAATAAAACAATGAAATTTTCTATAAAAAATATTTTCGCCATTTTGGCAATGACTTCATTTTTAGCGTCTTGTTCAAGCGATGACGATTCGCAAATTGCTTCTGGGAACGGAGAAATGGAACTCTATTTTGATAATTCTGTGAGCGGAGACGACTTGATTTTAGGCGCTTCAACCTATACAAATTCAAATAACGAAACGCTAAAAATCAACCGATTTAGTTATATCTTAAGCAATTTTGTCTTGATAAAAGACGACGGAACCGAAGTAGTTTATGACAAAGAAAGTTCATATTTCGTTATCAGTGAAGAAGCGCAACTAAACACAATTCACCTCGAAAATATTCCTGCTGGAAACTACACAAAAATCAGATTTGGCCTAGGCGTTGATCAACAGCGCTACCTTCAGGGCGAAACGGCACAACAGAGTTTTTGGGACATCGCCGACGCCAATAATTTAACTTGGACTTGGTCAACGGGCTACAAATTCATCAGTTTCGAAGGGAGTTTCACAACTCCAACTTTAGTCGGAGAAAAGACCTTTCAAGTGCACCAAGGAAGCAACACCGCGACTGATAATTACAGAGAAATAACGGTTACTTTGCCAAACACAGCGCGCGTGAGAACCACAGAATCGCCAAGCGTTCACTTTATCGCAGACGCCAATAAAATCTTGGACGGAAACACAAAAATCAAGCTTTCTGAAGCCATGAATCCAGCCGGAACTTCTGCTGCAATTATGGGTGGCGAAAAGCTGATTTCCATCGCTTCAAACACGACTTCGATGTTCGTCGTGGACCACGTTCATGCCGGCGGAGCAGAACATTAAAATGATTTTCATTTGGGCCTGATCCAGCTGTTTGCTACAACTCCTCACTCAAAAAGCTTTTTTTCTTTACCACAAAAAGAGCTTCCTCCGGTCGCTTTTTTGAGGCAAGAAAAAATAGCTTTTTGAGTTCCGGGGTTTCCGCGTCCATCTGGGGCAGTGACTCACAAAACGCTCACACTTTATGAAAAAAACAATCTTTTTCATCATCACTTTTGCGTTCTTTTCGTGCCAAAATGATGACAGCGATTACATAGAAATCAACGAAAATTTAGATTTCAATATTCCAGATAATTTTCCAAATTTGGCACAAGATATTTCCCTGAATTATCCCACCAAAAAAGGTTTTGAACTCGGAAGAAAACTATTTTATGATGGCAGATTATCCCGCGACGGAACAGTTTCCTGCGCTTTTTGCCACGAACAATCGTCAGCATTCACGCATCACGGCCACGATTTCAGCCACGGAATCGATAATTTAATCGGAAACAGAAATGCGCCAGCCATTCAAAACTTGGCGTTCCAAACCGATTATTTTTATGATGGAGCTTCAAATTCTCTGGAAATGATTTCCATCGTTCCCATCCATAATCCCGTGGAAATGGACGAAACGTTGCCAAATATTGTCCAAAAGTTGAAACAAGACCCAGCATACGTGAAACTCTTCAGCCAAGCTTTTGATAACGGCGAAATTACCACAGGAAATATGCTGAAAGCCTTAGGGCAGTTTATGACAATGATGGTTTCCAGTAATTCCAGATATGACAAATACATCAGAAATGAATCGGGCGGAAGTTTAAATGCTCAAGAATTGCAAGGCTTGAGTTTGTTTCAAAGTAAATGTGCTTCGTGCCATGCTACCGATTTATTTACGGATAATTCCTTTAAAAATAACGGTTTGCCTCCAAATCCAAATTTAAATGATTTGGGCAGGGAAGTGGTTACTGGTTTTGAATCTGACCGTTACAAATTTAAAGTTCCAAGCTTGCGAAATATCGAATTGACCGCGCCATACATGCACGACGGAAGATTTGGCTCGCTTCAATCGGTTTTGAATTTTTATACTAATGGAGTTTCGCATTCCGAAAATTTAGACCCAATTTTAAATCAAAATGGTATATTGGGAATCCAAATTTCAGCTTCCGAAAAAGAAGTAATTATCGCCTTTTTGAAAACCTTGACGGATGAAGAATATATCAATAATCCGTTATTTTATTTCCAAACCTAATTATGAAAAAATATATTTTCTTGTTGCTTTTTGCAACGCAAATCGTTTCGGCAAAATCTTTAGAAGATACCATTCAAAATAGTTTTAAAAAATACGAACGTTTCCTTTTTGAAGAAGATTGTGATGCTTGTGGCTGTTCAGCAAGCGGTGGAGGAATGGGTTTTAGTTCGATGTTGAACCAAAATTTCATCGGAATTCGATATATGAATCAAGGCTATTCAAGCCGTGACGGACTTTTTAATAATTCGCCGTGGATTGATGAAAATTTTAATACGATTCAAGTTTGGGCGAGGGTTCCAATTACGGAGAAAATCCAAGTCTCGGCATTGGTACCGTATCATTTTCACAACCGCGAACTTTCTACCGGAAAACAAAATATTGACGGTTTGGGCGATATTACCATTTTAGGTTTTTACACGATTTTACAAACCAAAAAAGATTCTGCAGTTTTCTATAATCAGTTGCAAATTGGCGGTGGAATTAAAGCGCCAACCGGAAAATATGATGCTGAAAATAAAGGAAGTGTCAATCCGAGTTTTCAAGTTGGAACTGGAAGTTGGGATTATATTTTAGCAATTGAGCACGTTTTAAAACGAAAAAATATAGGCTTAAATTCAATGTTGAATTATACATTTAAAACTGAAAATCAAGACTATTATCAATTTGGGAACCAATTTAATTATGGAACTGCCGTTTTTTATGAATTGGAAAAAGAAAGTTTCAAGTTAGTTCCACAAGCGGGAATTGCAGGCGAAGTTTATGATACAAACCAAATTTATGGAGAAGACGTTCGTGACACAAAAGGCGACATTCTTTTCGGAAAATTAGGAATCGAAGCAGGAATTGAACGATTTTCAATCGGTGTAAGCGCAATGCTTCCGATTAGCCAAAATTTAACCGGCGGAAGAGTGGAGGCCAATTATCGATGGTCAATAAATTTGAATTATTCTTTGTAAGCAAAAAAAAAGGGAACCTTGATCAAGGTTCCCTTTTTTCATATTAACGAGTCAATCTTTTGTATAACTCTTGATTTTCTTTCAATTTTTTAAATTCAGCTGGCTGAAGAGCAGCTTCAAGTCTTTTTTCAGTATCTTGAAATTTTTCGTTTTTCATTTGTTCAGTAAGATTATCCTGCATCAAAAATTTATGCTTGTCATAAAAAATAGACTGAAGCGTATTTTCTGAAGAATCATCGATTTTTACGGCTGCTTTTAACGCAACAACATCGCTTAAAGATTTTTCATATTGAGCATTTGCATTGATCGAAAATGCCAAGAATAAAACGAAAGTAGCAAGTATTTTTTTCATCATCATTTATTATTAGTAGTTTATAGAACATCAAAACTACTTCATTTTACTAAAAAAACAAATATTTTTTGATTTTTAACTATTAGGTTTAATAAAAAAAGCAGAAATCTCTCGATTTCTGCTATCTATTTGTTTTGGAAAAAAATTATCCTACGTATTCTGCAATCTTATCTTCGCCATTCACAGCCACTTTCACTAAAGCATGTTTAGCAAGACCTTTCATTGCGGCGTCCCATTTTTTTCCGCTCAAGCCAGCATTTGCTTTCAATGAATTTAAGTTCATTGCATTCTCGTTTGCTTTCAAAATTTCGATAATTCCTTTTTCTTCTTCTGATAATTCAACCGCTTTTTTCTCAGGTCGCATTTGCGGGAAGAATAAAACTTCTTGAATTGATGCGTTATTTGTCAAGAACATTATCAAACGGTCCATTCCAATTCCTAATCCAGAAGTCGGAGGCATTCCGTATTCTAAAGCTCTTAAAAAGTCATTGTCTATAATTCCTGTTGCTTCATCATCGCCTCTTTCTGACAATTGCATTTGTGCCTCAAAACGCTCTCTTTGATCAATCGGGTCATTCAATTCAGAATAAGCGTTTGCTACTTCTTTACCGCAAATCATCAACTCAAAACGCTCTGTCAACTCAGGATTATCTCTGTGTTCTTTACAAAGCGGACTCATTTCCTTCGGATAATCCGTGATGAATGTTGGCTGGATGAAGTTTCCTTCGCATTTTTCTCCGAAGATTTCGTCGATTAATTTTCCTTTCCCCATTGTTGCGTCAACGGCAATTCCCATCCCGCGTGCAGCTTCAAAAATTTCTTGTTCCGTTTTTCCTGAAATATCGAAACCGGTGTATTTTATGATGGCATCGGTCATTGTAACTCTCGCATACGGCGCCTTGAAACTTACTTGGTGTTCGCCAAAAGTGACGTCAGAAGTTCCGTTTACTTCGTTGGCGCAATAATCCAATAAATTTTCTGTAAATTTCATCATCCAGTTGTAGTCTTTGTAAGCTACATAAATTTCCATCGCTGTAAATTCTGGATTGTGCGTTCTGTCCATTCCTTCATTTCTGAAGTTTTTCGAAAACTCATACACGCCGTCAAAACCACCAACAATCAATCTTTTTAGATATAATTCGTTCGCAATTCTCATATATAAAGGAATATCCAAAGAATTGTGGTGCGTGATAAACGGACGCGCTGCCGCTCCACCAGGAATCGATTGTAAAACCGGAGTTTCCACTTCCATATAACCAGCCGTGTTGAAAAAAGTACGCATCGCGTTGAACAATTTTGTTCTTTTCACGAAAACTTCTTTCACCTGCGGATTTACCACTAAGTCCACATAACGCTGGCGGTAACGCAATTCAGGATCCGTAAAACCGTCGTGGATATTTCCGTCAGCATCTGTTTTTGGCAATGGCAGCGGACGCAATGTTTTGCTCAAAAGCGTAAAATTGCTCACGCGGATAGATTTTTCACCAACTTGCGTTATAAATAATTCGCCTTCCACACCGATAAAGTCGCCTAAATCGATCAGTTTTTTGAAAACTTCATTGTATAAATCTTTATCATCGCCCGGACAAATTTCGTCACGGTTGATGTAAATTTGAACACGGCCTTCGCTGTCTTGCAACGATGCGAATGACGCTTTCCCTTGAATTCTGGTGCTCATCACACGGCCTGCAACGATCACTTTCTTGCCTTCTTCAAAAGTTTCCTTGACCTGTTTCGAAGTGTGGTTCACTGGAAACAAATTTGCCGGATAAGGGTTGATGCCGAGTTCTCTCAACTTGCCCAATTTTTCTCTTCTGATGATTTCTTGCTCTGAAAGTTGCATATCGTGTTAATTTTAAGGCTGCAAAGATAGTTAATAAGTTGCAAAGTCAGAAA
The DNA here is from genome assembly GCF_042658345.1 of Flavobacterium qiangtangense. Lineage (NCBI taxonomy): Bacteria > Pseudomonadati > Bacteroidota > Flavobacteriia > Flavobacteriales > Flavobacteriaceae > Flavobacterium > Flavobacterium qiangtangense. The sequence goes on along the minus strand of NZ_JBHSQB010000007.1, from coordinate 340,024 downwards.
GTCAAATGTCAGAAAGTCACAAGACCATTTTAAAAAGTTATTTTTCTTTTTTTGAAGCGAATCGACAGTAAGTTTTTAAAACCATTTTCCTGCTGCAGGAACTCGCTTTAATGCTGTTTGGTCACAGCATTAAGAGCTCAAACAATTCCAGCATCAGGGCTAGGGGAGAATGGTCTTTTGTTTTTGTAGGCTTTTGGGACAATTGGAATCAAAAAACCGTCGTTTCGAGGTAACTTGTCATTCCGACGAAGGAGGAATCTCCGCTGTTGGCAAATATTGAAGAGATTCCTCCTTCGTCGGAATGACAAAAATAGATTAAAAAAAAGACAATCAAAATCGACAAACTGCATCAGAGCCATGAATTGCTGAATAGCCCCGATTGGCGGCAGTAGCCTTTTATTCCGGTACGGAGAAAAGCTACTGCAGAAAGCGGGAAAATGGATTGCTGGAACTTCACTGATCAATCGCTTCCAAAAAAAACGTTATGGTATATTTAAGGATATTAGTTTGTAACTTTGTGGTTCATAAAGTGCGAGAAAAATGAACAAGAAAATTCAGCTTTTGGATTTGGGTCAGAAAGACTACAAAGAGACTTGGGAATATCAGGAGGAACTTTTTAAAGACATTGTTGATTTGAAAATCAGAAATAGGCGCGAGGAGCTTGATTTAGAAACACCGAATTATTTTCTTTTCGTGGAACATCCGCACGTTTATACTTTGGGGAAAAGCGGAGATCTTACCAATCTTTTGCTGAGCGAAAAACAGCTTGAGGCGAAAGGGGCGACTTTTTATAAAATTAATCGTGGTGGTGATATTACGTATCACGGACCCGGACAAATTGTGGGTTACCCAATTTTAGACTTGGAAAATTTTTTCACTGATATTCATAAATATTTGCGCTTTCTTGAAGAAGTTATTATTCGCGTTTTGGCCGACTATAATATAGTAGGTACAAGAAGCGAAGGCGAAACTGGAGTTTGGCTTGGTGTGGGAACTCCGTTTGCTCGAAAAATTTGTGCGATGGGCGTTCGGGCTTCGCGCTGGGTAACAATGCACGGTTTTGCGCTGAATGTAAATGCTGACTTGGGTTATTTTGACAATATTATTCCGTGTGGCATTCGTGGCAAGGCGGTTTCTACTTTAAATGTAGAACTTGGTGTTGAAAAAGTAGATGAAGTGGAAGTGAAGGAAAAGATTAAAAAATATTTTTCTGAGCTTTTTGAAGCAGAATTTGTGACTTTTAAGGAAGCGACGGTTTAATTTCTTCGATAAAATCTAATTCAAGTTGTTCTGGCAAAAGTCTAAACGACATTCTGTGGTATTTTGTGGTGCCATATTTTCTGATGGCCTCGCGATGTTCTTTCGTGGGGTAGCCTTTATTTTGTTTCCAGTTGTACATTGGAAATTCTTCGTGAATCTTATTCATATAATCATCGCGGTAGGTTTTTGCTAAAACCGAAGCGGCGGCAATGCTTAGAAATTTGCTGTCACCTTTTATGATGCAACTGTGCGGAATATTTTCTACGGGCTTGAAACGGTTTCCGTCGACTATTATATAATTAGGTATTGGATTTAATTTTTTGATACACTCTTGCATGGCGTGAATTGAGGCGTTCAAAATGTTTATTTCGTCGATTATCAGCGGTTCAATGTGAGTAACAGAATAGCAAAGCGCGTTTTCTTCAATGATTGGTCTTAATAAATCACGATTTTTTTCTGAAAGCTGTTTGGAGTCATTTAGCGTTTCGTTTATAAAATCTTTTGGTAAAATTAATGCTGCGGCAGTTACAGGGCCGGCCAAGCAACCTCTTCCAGCTTCGTCTGTTCCGCATTCAAATTTAAGATTAGTATAACTTATGCTTAACATTCAGTTTTTTTTCCAAATTTATAAAAAATTCACGCAACCTTTCTAATAATAAGGAATCTAATATTCAAATTAAGCATCTCAATCAAGTCTGTAAACTTATAATTTAACATTTAAACGCTCATTATTCCGAAGTAATATTTGTTTAATTAAGAAATTATTAAGAAGTTTGCAGGATAACTAACTCAAATAAATTAAATATGAGATCGAAGTTCAAATGGATTTTTACGCTATTATTAGCGTTTTCAATGCAGTTTTCGTTCGCACAGGAGAAAACTGTTACAGGTGTTGTGTCTGATCAAACAGGACCTTTGCCTGGTGCTAGCGTAACTGTTAAGGGTACAACGCGTGGCACGCAGACGGATATTGATGGTAAATATTCCATCAAAGCAAGTACAGGGGAAGTTCTTGTATTTACTTATATAGGTTTTGCTGCAAAAGAGGCTACAATTGGCGCTTCTTCTGTTATTAATTCTTCATTAGTTGAAGGAGGAGTAGATATTGGGGAAGTTGTTGTAACAGGAGCCCTTAATATTAGAAAGTCTCAAAATGCAATTACTTCTGTTCAAGAGGTTGTAAAAGCTAGAGAGTTAACTCAAGCGGGTAACCCGAACGTTCTTCAAGGTTTAACAGGTAAAGTATCAGGTGTGCAAATTAACACTACTAATACTTCTGTTAATCCAACTTTGAGAATTGTTATTGGTGCTGCTAAGTCAATTACTGGTAATAATCAAGCTTTAGTGGTAATTGATGGGGCTATTTCTTCTGCTTCAATCTTATCATCTTTGCCTCCTGAGTCTATTGAGTCTATGAACATCTTAAAAGGTGCTCAAGGTGGGGCTCTTTATGGATCTGATGGTATCAATGGTGTGGTTATCGTAACAACAAAAAAAGGATCTAGATCAGGTAAAATGACTGTAAATGTTACTACCTCTTTAGATTTTACTGAGGTTGCTTACTTGCCAGAAAGACAAACAAGATATGGTCAAGGTTGGGATGGTCAACATTATTCTTATGAGAATGGTGCTTGGGGTCCTGAGTTTAATGGTTCTTTGCAACCAACAGGTTTGCCACAAGAAGATGGTAATTATTTAATGTTGCCTTACTCTTCAAGAGGAAGTGATAACATTAAAGATTTCTTTAAAACAGGAATGCTTTACCAAAATGGTGTGTCTTTATCATCAGGTGATGAGAATTCTCACTTGTTTTTCTCTGCAAATAACCTTAAAAATGACTTTATCATTGATGGTGATGAACTTAAAAGAAGTTCGTTTATCTTAAGAGCAGGTAAAAAAGCAGGTAAATGGACAGTTGATGGAAACGTTACTTATATCACTTCAAAAACTAAGCAAACTGATTCTGGTCTTTATTATAGCCTTTTGCAAACGCCAACAAATATTCCGTTGAATTTGTTTGCTAATGGAGGTAATGAGCACGGTTATTCTTACTATAACGCAAGCCCTTACTGGACTCGTGATAATCAAAGAGCAATGACAAATTCTGATGTTGTGGCTGCAATTGGAAGAGTTCAATATGATATCAATAAAAATATCAATGTTGCATACAATGCAAATGTTAACTTTATTCAAAATAGAAGTTTGTCATATACTAACGATTATGTAGATGTTTATCAACTTAGCGATAGTTCTATTATTTCTGCATTCGCAACTTCAAATAATACTTCTAGAAACTTTTATGGAGATTTATTCTTGAATTTTGATTATGATTTAACTGATGATCTTAATTTGAAAGTGAATTTAGGAAATAACATCCAAGATAGATTGACTACTCAAACTGCGGTTAGCGGTACTGGTTTGTCAGTTCCTGGTTTGTATAACATTAGCAACGTTTCAAGTGCAATTAATGGTTCTAATACGTACACTAGAACTCGTAAATATGCTTTCTTTGGTAACTTAGATTTGTCTTACAAAAATTATTTGTTTTTAAACGTTACAGGAAGACAAGAAACTGTTTCTTATTTGTCTAAAGATAATAATAGTTATTTCTATCCATCAGCAGGTTTGTCTTTCGTAGCTACAAATGCAATTGATGGATTAAAAGGTGATTTCTTATCTTATTTGAAAATAGCTGCTGCAGTTGTTAAAGTAGGTAATGCTGACGTTGCTGCTTATGCTGTTAATCGTGGTTATGTTCAAGCAACAGGTTTCCCATTTGATGGAATGAACTCTTATGTGCCAAACTTAGATCCGACAGTTCGTTATAACTCATTAACAGATCCAAACATCAGACCTGAGTTTTATTTGACTAAAGAGATTTCTGCTAGCTTAGGTTTCTTTGATAACAGAATTACAATTGATGCTTCATATAACAAAGCGAAAAATACTGACTTGATTACAAGCGTATCATCTTCTTATGCTTCTGGAAATCCAAACTTGTTTACAAATATTGGAGAAACTAGTTCAGAAAACTATATTCTTGATTTAGGATTTACTCCAATCAAAACTGAAGATTTTGTATGGAACTTAAAATTGAGCTATTCTCGTAGTAAAACTATGATTGAAAAAGTAACTGATTTCTCTGATTCTGTTTCAATCTACTCTCCTTATGGAACTTATGGTATTACTGCAACAAAAGGTGAAGAATATCCAATTATTACTGGTATTGGTTACTTGCGTGATGATGAAGGACGTGTAATTGTTGGTGCTGATGGTACTCCACAAAGAACAACTGCTCCAATTAAATTAGGTAAAACAACTCCTGATTATATCTTAGGATTAAATACTTCATTTGACTATAAAGGTTTGCGTCTTTCTGGAACTCTTGACTATAGAACAGGTCACCAATATTATTCAGGTACAAAATATACTTTGGCTCAATTTGGATACTTAACAGAAACTGCTGAAAACGGACGTAACGGATTTATTTTCCCTAACTCATCTGTTCAAACAGCTCCTGGAGTTTATACTGAGAATACTTCTGTTGTAACAGGTGGAACGTCTTATGCTTCTTACCAACAATACATTACAGGACAATACTCAACTTTAGATGAGAATTTTGTTTTAGATGCAACAGCATTTAGAGTTAGAGAGTTGGCATTAAGCTATGCTTTGCCTACTAAATTCTTGGATAGAACTGGTCTTGATTCAGTACGTTTTGGAGTTCAAGCTAGAAATCCTTTCACAACACTTCCAAAAGAGAACAGAGGATATGATGATCCAGAAAACTCTATCAATAATGGAAACGCTGTTGGTTTAGCAAGTGGAACAAGTCGTTCTGGAGGTAATGGTACAAACCAATATCCAAACACAAGAAGCTATGGTTTCAGTCTTAACTTAACATTTTAATTAAAAATTTATGAAAAAATATAAAATACATTTATGGTCATTAGTCCTAGTTTTAGGGTTAAGTTCTTGCGATGACTATATAGATATAAATGACAGTCCAAACAATCCAATTGCGGAGGCGGTTGCTCCTGAGCTTTCTCTTCCTGGTGCGTTAACGCAGCCATTTAGAGAGTTTGCAGTACGTCCAAACACACTTGGTAATTTATTTATGAATAACTGGGGAGGTAACGTAAACGCTTTTACAGGAATTTATGTTACTGAGTTTAACTTGGATATCAATAATACTTTCTATGCTAGAATCTGGGAGAATTTTTATATGTCAACTTTGACATATCAAGATATCATTGACTACCCAAGTGCTGATTATGACAATCATAAGGCTATCTCTAAAATCATGAAATCATTCTATTTTCAATATTTAGTTGATTTATATGGTGATATTCCTTATTCAGAAGCACATGATGTAACTAATCCTACGCCTAAGTATGATGACGATCAAGCTATCTACAGAGATTTAGTAATCCAATTAGAGGATGCAGTTGCATTGATTCAAAATGCTCCAGCTAACACTAAGGCTGTTGGAGGAGAAGATGTTATCTTTCAAGGTGATATGGATAACTGGATTAAACTTGCAAACACTATTAAAATGAGACTTTTGATTAGAGAGTCTGATTTAGGAGCAAGTTCTTCTTATGTAGCAAGCGAATTTCAAGAACTTGTTGCTGCAAATGCTGAGTTCATTACTGAAGACGTTGTAATTAATCCTGGATATTCTAACTCATCTAATGAGAGACAAAATCCTTTTTATGGTACTTACGGATTCCAAATTAATGAAACTACACCACGTAGTGGAAGAGAGTCTACTGTTGCAACGCAATTTGCAGTTGAATTTTTGAATGGAACAACTACTGGTGTTTTAGATACAAGACTTTCAAGAATCTATGGTTTAGCCGATGATGGTACTTATACAGGAGTAGTTCAAGGAGAGATTGGTGCTAATAGCCCTTCAGATTTATCTCAAATCGGACCTGGATTAATCAAAAATTCAGCACAAGATGGTTATATCTTTACTGCTGCAGAAAGTTACTTTTTGCAATCAGAAGCAGCACTTAAAAATTTATTACCAGGTGATGCTAAAGCTTTGTTTCAAAGTGGTATTGAGTCTTCTTATACTCTTTTAGGTTTAACAACTGCTCAATACAATACTTATATTGCTGCTAGTAATACTGTAAATAAAATTGGTTGGGATGGTTCTTCAAATAAAATTGAAGCGATCATGACTCAAAAATGGATTGCTTTAAATGGTATTAATGGTGTTGAATCATATATTGAATTCACACGTACTGGATTCCCAGTTGTTCCATTGGCAATTACAGCTTTGAAGCCTGCTAAACCAAGAAGACTTTTGTATCCAGCTTCAGAATATGTAGCTAACACAGCTAATGTTCCTAACCAAACTCAAGATGACGCTTTCACCACTAGTCCATTTTGGGGTAACTAAAAAAATAAATTATCATGAAAAAAATTAAATTATTTTTAGCATTGACACTCGGATCACTTATCAGCGTTTCTTGCGTTGTAGATGATAATGTCGAGCAAATAGGTGGAGGTTCATCTGTTTTAGTTGGATTTTCAGCTCCTACACTTGCTGCAAATTTCGTTACTGATGGAGAAGTAAAACCTTATTCTATTCCTGTTAACGTAATTGGCGGTAATCAAGGATTGCCATCTTCTGCAAATGTTACAGTAAATTGGGAATTAGCTTCTACAAGTACTGCAACAGCTGGAGTAGAGTTTGATTTTGTAAGTTCTGCTTCAAATGTAGTTATTCCTGCAGGATCACTTTCAACAGTTATTCCAATTACTGTAAATACTGATGCACTTGTTGTTGGTGATGACAAAACTGTCGTGATCAACTTGACATCTGTTGTTTCTGATAATGGTGTTGTTTTGGCAACAAACAGAAGCACGGTTACTTTAACATTAGTAGCTGCTTGTTTTTCTGATTTAGCTGGTCAATACTATTGGAATTATACTACAGGTCCAGCTTATTTCACTATATCTGAGCTTTCTCCTGGAGTTTATAGAGCTACACAATTTCCATTTTTCACAGCTATATATTGGTTTGAATTTTCTGATGTATGTGATAACTTAACTATGACTAATTGGCAATTTCAAGCGGCTAACCCGCTTTATGGAACTACTACAGCAATGCCAGTAGGTACTGTTCAGCCAAATGGTAACTTGTTGTTTACAGGAATCAATGTAACTGGAGTAGCTATTGTAGATAGGACTATAACTGCATTTAAAGTAAATTAATTTTATAAAAGAAACATAAAGCTTCCATGCTTTATGTTTCTTTAAAATTCAATTTATATTTAGAGTATAATCTAAAATTAAAAAAATGAAAAAAAATATATTGAAGCTTTTAAGTGTATTTACACTTATCGTAGGTTTTTCATCTTGTCAAGATGATGAAACTGATTATGTATCTGGTACGCAACCAATTGTTACCGCTGCGACTACTTCTTACACTGTTAATGAAGGTGATGTTGTAAGTGTAACTTTGACTTCTAATGTTGCGTCTTCTCGTCCAATGAATTTCAAATTGGATGTGGTTTCTGGTACAGCAGTTGATGTAGAGGATTTCGAAGTCAACGCCGCTGTTGCAGATTTCTCTAATGGTTGGGGAGATGATGGTTATTTTATCACTTTTCCAGCAAACACTACTTCTTACACTTTTACAATTACAACTCTTGCTGATGAAGAATTGGAAGATGTAGAAAATGTAAGAATTAGAATGTCAACTACTGCAACAATGATTGGTAAAGTTGATCCAGCTTCAGAGTTTATCGATATCAATATCAATAATGTTGCTTCTAACACATTAAACTTGACATTTGATTGGGATAAATCTTTTGATTATGCAGGAACTAACTATTCTCTTTGTGAAATTGAATATGATGTTGATATCCTTGTTCTTGATGCAGATTTTAATGATTTAGGAATTGCTGATGCTCAAACAGGTGACTGTCCTGAGCACCTTTCAATGAGCCTTGCTGATTATGAAGATGGAACTTATTATTTAGTTGGATATCTTTATGAAAATCAAGGTTTGGATGGATTAGGTTTAGCATCATTTGATATTCCAATGAATATCTCTTACAGTCGTGGTGGTTCATCTACTCTTAATGACGAAAACACTTTTGTAGCTCCATTCATGACATCTGATTCGGTAAATGATGATTTTGAAATTATAGCTTCTGTTGTTGTTGAAAATGGTATTTTTACTATTAAAAATGCAGATGACGTTACTATCGCTTCAGGTAAGCAAAGTAACATCAAACAAGCTTTTAAAAATAAAAGAAAATTGAAAAAATAATTTTCATTTGATTTTGAAAACCGCTCCTTGGAGCGGTTTTTTTATGCTTTTATTTTACTGAAAAAAAGTATCTTTGTCCAAACTGTTATAAAAATGATTAAGAAATTTTTGTTTTTACTTTTGCTGTGTCCAATGTTTTTGTTTGCGCAAAACAAGCGTCCGTTGAACGTTAAAAATAATACGCCTAAGGTTGAGCAAGAATCTGGACTTAAAATAGATACTATAGCAACCATTGATAAATACAAAATTATTACATTAAAAAACGACACAACCTTTGTCGATACGTCGCTAACAATTCAAAAGGAATACAAATTTAATTACCTTCGAAAAGACAATTTTGGATTACTTCCGTTTGCGAATGAAGGTTCTACTTACAATACATTACAATATAGTTTAAACAATATAAATCCGTTTCCAGAATTTGGATTCTCGGGCAAACACTTTAACTATATGCAAGTCGATGATATAAAATATTATAATGTAGCAACCCCAATGACTGAACTTTACTTTAAAACAGTTATGGAACAAGGCCAAATGATTGATGCATTTATTACGTTGAATACTTCAGAAAGACTTAATTTTGCAGTTGGTTACAGAGGTTTAAGGTCACTTGGTAAATATGTAAACCAGCTTTCAAGCAACGGAAATTTCAGATTTATTACAAGTTATAACACTAAAAATGAACGTTATTTTCTTAAAGCACATTTCACCGGGCAAGATTTGACCAACGGAGAAAATGGAGGAATTACAAATATTGAAGATTTTGAAGGGGACGATGATAATTTCAACGATAGACCAAGATTAGATGTGTATTCATTGGATGCATCGTCAATATTGAAGGGTAACAGATACTTTGTGGATCATTTCTTCAGAATTAACTCTGAAAAAGGAGCTAATAACCTGTTTGTTAATCATCAATTTAATTACGAAAATAAATTTTACGAATACAATCAACCCACGGTAACGACTTTCATATCAGATATCACATCTGACAGAACGATTTCAAGATTTGGAAATTCATATAACAGATCTAATATAAAAGACAAAACCCGCTACAATAGAATGTACAATAAAGTTGGTGCGACTTATGAAAACACCACTTTGGGCCAGTTTCAATTTTTTATAGAAGATTTTAGATATAATTATTTTTACAATAGAGTGATAATAAATCAAGGCCAGCCCATTAATTATTTATTGAGTGACAAATTTAATATCGTTGGAGGACAATATACGTACCAGAAAAACAATTGGAACGGACGTTTTCTATTTTCCAATTCCATCTCAAATCAAAAAATGTCAAATTTAGACGCGTCGGTAAATTACAAATTTGACGAAAAAAATAGTGTTAGCTTTAAATATCAGAATGTAAGCAAAGTTCCAGATCACATTTTTAATCTTTTCCAAAGCAGTTATGTGGATTACAATTGGTCAAACAATTTTAGCAATGAAAAGATAAATACCATTGAAGTTAACGCAAACACGCAGTGGGCGAGCGCGTCATTAAACATTTCGTCACTAAAAGATCACCTTTATTTTCAAGACATAAACACAAGTTATGACACTTTAACGGTGAAGCCGAATCAATATTCAGGAACTATAAATTATCTTTCTCTAAAGGTTTCAAAAGAATTCGAATTCAGAAAATGGGCTTTAGATAACACCGTTTTATATCAAAAAACAGATCAGGACGACGACATTTTAAATGTACCTCAATTTGTGACCAGAAACACGCTTTACTATTCAGATCATATTTTCAAAAAAGCGCTTTATTTCCAAACCGGATTTATTTTTAGCTATTTCACAGAATATTATGCCAACGATTACAACCCGGTTTTAGGCGAGTTCTTCGTTCAAAATCAAAGAAAAATTGGTGGATTTCCAACAGTCGATTTCTTCATAAACGCAAAAGTCAGAAACACCAGAATTTACTTAAAAGCAGAACATTTCAACTCCAGCTTCACCGGAAATGATTTCTATTCAGCTCCAAATTATCCTTACCGAGATTTCATCGTAAGATTTGGCTTAGTTTGGAATTTCTTCTCATAAGATATTTTGGGCGTGTCGCTGAAAAAGCGACCAGGCTTTCTGCTGCAAGTCCTCACAAAAAAGGATAATTTCTAAATTGAAAGAACGAGCTTCCTCCGGTCGCTGTTTTTCAATAAGAAATTTATCCTTTTTTTGTTCCGGGCTTTCCGCGACAATCCTTCACGCAAACCAACTTTGCGTTTAACCTTTGCAACTCTGCAACTTAAAAACTACCTTTGCAGTCAAAATTTACGAATTCTATAAAAATGAAATACGCAAAAAATATATTAGAAACCATCGGAAACACGCCTTTGGTAAAATTAAATAAAGTAACTCAAGAGGTTGATGCTTTGGTGTTGGCAAAAGTGGAAACTTTCAATCCGGGAAATTCCGTTAAAGACAGAATGGCCGTAAAAATGATTGAAGACGCCGAAGCTGACGGAAGATTAAAACCAGGCGGAACCATCATTGAAGGAACTTCAGGAAACACAGGAATGGGCTTGGCCCTTGGCGCGATCGTAAAAGGTTATAAATTAATCTGCGTTATTTCTGATAAACAATCAAAAGAAAAAGTGGATATTCTGCGCGCTGTTGGAGCAAAAGTTGTTGTTTGTCCAACAGATGTTGAGCCCACAGATCCGCGTTCTTATTATTCAGTTTCAAAAAGATTGGCGACTGAAATTCCAAATTCTTGGTACGTAAATCAATACGATAATCCTTCCAATTCAATTGCACATTATGAGCAAACCGGACCAGAAATTTGGGAACAAACAGAAGGAAAAATTACGCATTTTGTAGTCGGGGTAGGAACAGGCGGAACAATTTCGGGTGTTGCAAAATTTTTGAAAGAAAAAAATCCAAACATCAAAATCTGGGGAATTGATACGTATGGTTCGGTTTTCAAAAAATACCACGAAACCGGAATTTTTGATGAAAATGAAATCTATTCTTACATCACAGAAGGAATCGGGGAAGACATTCTTCCATTAAACGTTGACTTTTCTTTAATCGACGGATTCACAAAAGTAACCGATAAAGACGCTGCAGTTTACACCAGAAAAATCGCTTTAGAAGAAGGGATTTTTGTTGGAAATTCAGCCGGTTCAGCAATAAAAGGATTGTTGCAATTGAAAGAACATTTCAAGCCCGAAGACGTGGTTGTAGTTTTATTCCACGATTCAGGAAGCCGTTATGTTGGTAAAATGTTCAACGACGATTGGATGCGCGAAAGAGGTTTCCTTGATGAAGAAATTAAAAAAGCGGAAGACGTAATTAAAGATCATATCGACAAACCTTTGGTTGTTGTTAGAACTGAAGAATTGGTTTCGCACGCGATCGAAAGAATGCGCAAATATAAAATCTCTCAAATTCCGGTAATTGATATCAACGGATTTGTGGGTTCAGTTGACGAAACTGATTTGTTCCAAAGCTATGTTTCTGATAAGAATGTGGCCGAAAAACCAATCAAAGATATTATGGGAAAACCATATCCGATTGTAAAAGTCGGAACTTCAATCGAGGAAGTTTCAAAACTTTTCACAAAAGACAATCAAGCAGTTTTGGTTGATTTAGGAAATGGGAAACACCACATTATTACAAAATACGACATCATCGGTTCGATTAAATAATTATAAATTGTAGAAACAACAGATTTGCTTGCTGAAAGAATTGAATCAGCAATTGCTGTTGCAGATCAAAATAATTGGGATTTGCTGAAATCTAAAAAATATTTAAAATGAAAGAAGGAAAAAATAATCTTTCAGAATTCATTTTAAAAGTATTGAAACGCTCAAAAACCATCATCTGAAAGATTAATTCAAAGCAAAACCGAAAAAGACCATTCTAGGGTTATAATGCGTGAAGGAAAAGGAATTGCCATAAAAGCATCCGAACTAAAAAAAGTATAGACTTTTAAATAAAAACAGAAAGCCTGACAATTTATTTTGTCAGGCTTTTCTATTTTCTAAACTTAAAACTATTCTCCAATCAAAACTCCAGAAACATTCCAAAAACTAAAGCTTCCGCCTTCAGGTTCTCCTTGCGGAATGGTTACAGAAATCGTATGTTTTCCAGCTTTCAAATCACCCAAATAAATATAATTTGGATTTGTCGCCATTCCCGGACACCAATTTGATCGGCTATAATCTGAAGAAGATAATCCGTTAGTGAAGTTTCCAGATGCTGGATTATACAAGCGATACGAACCGCAATCTGTTCGCCAAGGCACAAAACTGAAAGCTTCTTTTCCGTCTAAAATAATTGTGTTCTTTTTTGGTAAAAATTCATCGCCATTTTCCCAGCCTCCGTGACCGGTTGTGATGTATCGCAACTTGGCATTTTTTACGTCTTTATCTAAATTGAAAGTAACTTCCAACCCTTTTTCAGAATTAAAAAGTGTGGCATAATCTTGTCCGGCCATTTCCATCACATTGGTGGAATTGAAAATTGGCAACGCAATTTTGCTTTTTGCTTCTTGTTTTTCTTCTTTGTGAATCGTCAAATTTAAGCTGATTTTGTGTCCGCCTTTATCATAATTTCCTATGAAAGTTCCGATGTAAACTTCTTGATTGTCTAAAGCCGGAACCAGTTCAGAAATTTCCTGGCGATACGACACGCTTTCCTGCCAAGTTTTGTCTTTTAGCTCTAAATAATTATATTGCTTGATTCCAAAAGGCGTAAAAAAGCGCATCAACTCAATCAACGGCGAGTAATTTTCAGTGCGAACCATTCCCAAATAGGATTTCCCGTTTCCATTTTCATACGCCGGCAATTCCTTAATTCCTTTTTGCAATCCATCTAAAAACGAAATTTTTCTATCCATCGGAATCAGAAAAACCGAACCCGTTCTATCATAAGCATCGCCATTTGATTGTTCTGTCAAGTCAACATAAATCTGGCTTCCTGCCGAAATTCTTGGGATTTTTACTTTTTTGACTATTATTGTTCCATTTCCAAACCTGAAAATGCTGTCGTTTGATTTGGATTGATCCGAGAAATTAATGATTTCATTTTCAAAAATCTTGATTGTTGTAAACCTTGATTTCCAAAGCAAATCTCTGTAAGTCAGTAAATCAATAGTTTTTAGATTTGATTTTGGTAAAGAAATGTTCTCAGGAATCACTTTCAATTTTTCAATCTTAGAAGCCGAAATCACAAAGTTATTGTTGCGATTCATTTCTAGAACCAAACCTAAATTCTGGCCTAAAACTGTCGGAGCTCCTTTAATTTTCAAATCATTTGTGTACCAAATTTCAATAGTATTCGAATTGATAATCGTCTTTGCTTTCTTGCATTTGTAACCTAAAATTATTTTTGTTTCATTTAAAAACTCGAAATTTTGTTTGGCAATCGAAGTACTATCCGAAGTGAAAATTTCATTTTTTATAGCAAGTTTTGCTGACTGAATATAGTTAGTAGATTTTCTGTCAACGATTGACTTTTCAAATGGCAAATTAGATTTTCCAGCAATGATATCTTGTGTAGAAATCACTGTTTGAGAATTGTCAGCAAATACAATAATTGGATCTTGGCCTTCAATTAACTTTCCATTTGAACTTTTTAAGTAAGTAATTTTTAAAGCTTTCGGATTTTTTTGTGCAAAAGATAACGTGCTAAAAGCCAATAAAATAAGGAAAAATAAATATTTCATTTTTGAAATGTAAGTTGTTTTACAAATATAAGCGCTTCGTTATTGAAAATTTATTACATTTAAAAAATCTTTCGAGATATAAGCCAAAATTAATTTTAAACTCCAAACCAAATGAAAGAAGATTTTCTGCATCATATCTGGCAATTCAAAAAGTTTGATTTTTCAAATTTAGAAACTGCTCAAGCTGAAAAATTGACGATTCTCAATTCAGGTCAATACTTGCAAAAAGCGGGACCAGATTTTTTCAATTCACAAATTATTATCGGAAACCAAAAATGGGCTGGAAATGTCGAAATACATTTAAAGTCCTCTGATTGGTATGTTCATCACCACGAAAATGACACAAATTATGAAAACGTAATTCTGCATGTAGTTTGGGAACACGATACCGAGGTTTTTAGAAAAGACAATTCTGAGATTCCTGTTTTGGAATTAAAAAAATATGTTTCAAAGAAAACTTTGGAGAATTATATGGATTTGACTTCGTCGAAAACTTGGATTTTTTGCGAAAGAGAAATTTCAAATGTCAATGATTTTGTGTTCAAGAATTGGCAGGAAAAATTATTCTTTGAAAGATTAGAAAGAAAGTCATTTCCAATTCAAAAAATTTTGAAAGAAACAGAAAATGATTGGGAAGCCACATTATTTTGTGCTATCGCAAAAAGCTTCGGACTGAATACAAATGGAGAGATTTTCATGAGAATCGCACAATCCGTTCCGTTTTCAATTATCAGGAAAGAAAGTTTTGAAGTTGAAAATCTCGAAGCTTTATTTTTTGGAAGAACCGGATTGCTGGACTTTGAAAGCGAAGATTTGTACTTCAAAGATTTAAAATTTCGATATAATTATGCGTTTACAAAATATCAATTGCAGAAAGTTTATATAGATCCGATTCAGTTTTTCAAACATCGGCCAGATAATTTCCCCACGATTCGATTGTCACAATTGGCAAATTTGTATCATTCGCGGTTGAATTTATTTTCAAGCGTAATTCATGCAGAATCGCTTCCGGAATATTATAAAATCTTTAAAATTGAGGTTTCTGACTATTGGAAAATGCATTATCAGTTTGATAAAATTTCTCCAAAGAAAAGAAAATCTTTGACGACTTCATTTGTGGACTTGCTATTGATCAACACGATTATTCCGCTGAAATTCGCCTACGAAAAATCACAAGGAAAAGACATTTCTGAAGAATTGATAGACTTATTAGAAAGTATTCAGTCAGAAAAAAATGTCATCATCGAAAAGTTTTCCAACTTCGGAATCCAAT
This sequence comes from Flavobacterium qiangtangense, assembly GCF_042658345.1. Lineage (NCBI taxonomy): Bacteria > Pseudomonadati > Bacteroidota > Flavobacteriia > Flavobacteriales > Flavobacteriaceae > Flavobacterium > Flavobacterium qiangtangense. The sequence goes on along the minus strand of NZ_JBHSQB010000007.1, from coordinate 324,526 downwards.
CAAAAAATGCGTATGAATCGCAATCTTTACTTCAGTTAAAGAATGAATATTGCAATCACAAGCGTTGTATGGAGTGCGCAGTTGGATTAGAGTTGATGAAAAGTTAGATTTTTTTATGCATTTCCAAATTCAATTTGCTAATTTTGAATAATTATAAAAACAAATGATCACCAAAGTCAGACATTTTTTTGAAAAACACGGTTTTGAAGTCTCTTCAAGATTGGCTGATCGTTTGGGAATGCGAGCTTCAAGCGTTCGTCTGTTTTTTATTTATATTTCCTTCTTCACGGTAGGACTCTGGTTTGGAGTCTATCTAACGCTGGCTTTTCTTGTCAGGCTAAAAGACTTGGTTTACACTAAACGAAGTTCTGTTTTCGATTTATAATTCTACCACCAAAATGAAAATTTCCCCGCCAAATAAAATATATAAATTATGTCAAAAAACGACTTTTTTAAGTTTACGGCTACACAGCGCGCCGGAATTTTTTTACTGCTTCTTATTATAGTAGGAATTCAGATTGCGTATTATTTTCGAGAAGTGAAATTCGAAGAAGATAAATCTTTGGAGAAGCAGGAATGGCTTTCGTTGCAATCCCAAATTGATACCGCAAAAGTGGAAAAGGCGAATTACAAGCAAACGATTTATCCGTTTAATCCAAATTTTATCACTGACTTTAAAGGTTATAAACTCGGAATGTCAACGGCTGAAATTGACCGGCTTTTAGAATTTAGAAAGAAAAATCTATATGTGAATTCTGCGGAAGAATTTCAAGCGCTGACCAACGTTTCAGATTCTTTGTTGGCGACAATGGCTCCTTATTTCAAATTTCCAGATTGGGTAAAAAATAAAAAACAATCAAAAAGTTTTGAAAATTATCCAAATCAGGCTTACGCCAAAAAAGAAAAAATCCAAATCATCGATATAAATCTCGCTTCACAGGAAGATTTGATCAAGGTTTATGGAATTGGTCAGGGTTTGTCTGAAAGAATTTTGAAACAAAAAGACATGCTCGGTGGTTTTATAAGTATGGAACAGATGAACGATGTTTGGGGTTTGTCGCCAGAAGTTATTGAAAAATTGAATGCGCAGTTTAAAGTAGGAGTGATTCCAAATGTCAAGAAAGTTAAAATTAATGATGCTTCCGCCAAAGAATTACAACTTTTTCCTTACTTCAGATATCCGTTAAATAAAGAAATTGTAACGTATCGAAGTATGAATAACGGAATTAAAAATGCAGATGATTTAATCAAAATAAAAGGATTTCCAATTGATAAGGTTAAGATTATAGATAAGTATTTGGAATATTGAGCATTCAGTAGAAATGATAATTCTCAAATTGAAAACAACTTTTTCAAGCATTAATTCTTAAATAAGATGTAAATGATTTGTTAAATTGCGGATTTGATAAAAAATATTATTTTTTCTGTTGATAATAAAAAAATAATTGCCTTATATTTGAATTTCTAAAAAAAATAAGATATAAAACACCATTGTCATACCTATGAATTCAAATTATTTTACTGAAGAACACGAACTGTTTAGAAAGAGTCTGCAAGATTTTTTGCAAAAAGAAGTAGTTCCGCACATTGAAAAATGGGAAAAAACCGGAACAATTGAACGTTTCATTTGGAAGAAATTTGGAGAAATGGGCTTCTTCGGAATCAATTATCCAGAAGCTTACGGTGGCATGAATTTGGATTTGTTTTACACGGTTGTATTTTTAGAAGAACTTCAAAAAATTAAATCTTCTGGTTTTGCGGCTGCAATGTGGGCGCACGCATATTTGGCGCAAACTCACTTGAACGCTGAAGGTGACGAAAGAATCAAGCAAGAATATTTGGCGCCAAGTATTTTGGGTGAAAAAATTGGAGCACTTTGTATTACAGAGCCTTTTGGAGGAAGCGACGTTGCGGGAATGCGCACAACTGCGGTAAAAAAAGGAGATAAATTTGTAATCAACGGTTCAAAAACGTTTATCACAAATGGAGTTTACGCTGACTATTATGTAGTTGCTGCGAAAACTGATCCAGAATCTGGTAATAAAGGAATCAGTATGTTTTTAGTAGATGCAAATCAAAAAGGAATTGCGGCTACAAAATTAGATAAATTAGGGTGGAGAGCTTCTGATACAGCTGAAATTGCATTTGACAATGTTGAAATTCCTGCGGAAAATTTGATGGGCGAAGAAGGAAAAGGCTTTCCATATATTATGCAACATTTTGCTTTGGAGCGATTAATTATGGCAATCAATGCACACGCCAGAGCAGAATATGCAATTGAATACACAATCGGATATATGTCAGAACGCGAGGCTTTTGGTAAAACTATCGATAAATTTCAAGCATTGCGTCATACAATTGTTGAACATGCTACTGATGTTGAACATTGCAAAATATTCAATTACGCGGCAGTTGCAAGATTAAACCAAAAAGAATATGTGGTGAAAGAGGCGACAATGGCTAAATTAAAATCTACAAAAGTGGCTGACGAAACTATATATAGCTGTCTGCAAATGTTAGGCGGTTATGGATATATGGAAGAATATCCTTTGGCGCGTTTGTTGAGAGACAGCCGTTTGGGCCCAATTGGTGGTGGAACTTCTGAAATCTTGAAAGAAATTTTGTCAAAAATGATTATTGACAAGGAAAATTATAAACCAGCGGTAAAATAATTTGCAATTCATAATCCATATTTCATAAATAATTTATACTTTTGCACCCTTAACGAGAGGAGGTGTCAATATTATGTTAATTATACCAATTAAAGACGGAGAAAATATCGATAGAGCATTAAAGCGCTATAAGAGAAAATTTGATAAAACAGGAACTGTTCGTCAGTTGCGTGCACGTCAAGCTTTCATCAAGCCTTCTGTAATCAAAAGAGCACAGATTCAAAAAGCTGGTTACATCCAGAACATGAGAGACCAATTAGAGAATTAATAAAATAATTTTCTTGGACATACTACCGTTAGCGATTAAAGTTTTATAACTTTGATGCTAACGGTTTTTTTTATGCAAAAAAATAAGGATTCATATAAGGATTATCTTGAAAAGGAGAAAAAGTATTCCGTGCATACGGTGACGGCATATTATAATGACGTGTCTGACTTTGAAATTTTTGTAAATGACCAGTTTGATGGGAGTAATTTGGAAGAAGTGAATTATAGTCAAATTAGAACTTGGATCGTATCTTTAGTGGATGCAGGAATCTCAAATGCTTCAGTGAATCGAAAAATTTCTTCTTTAAAATCTTTTTATAAATTTCTTCTTAAAATAAAACAAATCGAGGCGAGTCCATTGCTTAAACACAAAGCTCTAAAAACTCCAAAAAAATTGCAAATTCCTTTTTCTGAAAAAGAATTAGATGCTGTTTTAAATCATCTAAGTTATCCGGAAGGTTTTGAAGGAATTCGTGACAAGTTAATTATTGATCTTTTTTACACAACCGGAATCCGTAGAACGGAATTGATTCACTTAAAAAATTCAAATGTAGATTGGTCAAAAGGCACTTTGAAGGTTTTGGGTAAGAGAAATAAGGAAAGAATTCTTCCGATTTTGCCAATAATTCAAAATCAATTCAAAATTTATTTTTCGGAACGAAATAGTTTACAGCAGATTAAGGATAGTGAGTATTTTTTTCTTTCTTTAAAAGGAGTTAAATTAAATGATTCTTTTGTTTATAGATTAATAAATATGTACTTTAGTAATGTCTCTGAGAAGGTAAAAAAGAGTCCGCATATTTTAAGACACACATTTGCGACTCATATGCTGAACAACGGGGCAGATTTAAATTCAGTTAAGGAATTATTAGGACATTCTAGCCTGGCATCTACGCAAATTTATACGCACAGCAGTTTAGCAGAGCTAAAAAAAGTTTACGGAAATGCACATCCGAGGAATCAGAAATAATTCAAAGTTCAATCCTATAAAAATTTTATTATGAAGGTAAACGTGCAAGCAGTTAACTTTAATGTTGACGCCAAACTGGTAGGGTTCATTCAAGAGAGAATGGATAAATTGGAAAAATATTACGACAAAGTAGTTTCGGCAGATGTTTTTTTGAAAGTTGAAAAGACGAGTGATAAAGAAAATAAGATTGCAGAGATAAAAATTCACGTTCCGGGAGACGAATTTATTGTTAAAAAACAATGCAAAACTTTTGAGGAAGGTGTAGATTTGTGTGGAGAATCGCTTGAAAGAGTCTTGCTAAAAAGGAAAGAAAAAATCAGAACCCATATATAATATAAATTTTTTTTCAAAAATATTTTGATTAAGAAACAAAAAGATATACATTTGCAGTCCGTTAGAAATAGCGGACTTTTTTTATTGTAATTGCCGGTGTAGCTCAGTTGGCTAGAGCAGCTGATTTGTAATCAGCAGGTCGTGGGTTCGAGTCCCTCTATCGGCTCAGTTCTTTTAAAAGATTGAAAATAAAATGGTCAGGGGAGATACTCAAGCGGCCAACGAGGGCAGACTGTAAATCTGCTGTGAAAACTTCGCAGGTTCGAATCCTGCTCTCCCCACAAAAGATTTGTGAAATAAGATTTTGATTTAAATCTTAAATCTAAAAATCATAAATCCTTTAAACAGGATTCCCTGCCGGTGTAGCTCAGGGGTAGAGTGCTTCCTTGGTAAGGAAGAGGTCACGGGTTCAATTCCCGTCATTGGCTCAGTAAAGCAAGAATTTGAACACTAATATATAACTAAGATTAAAAATTAAGTAAAATGGCAAAGGAGAATTTTAATCGTTCCAAACCGCACTTAAACATAGGTACAATTGGACACGTGGATCACGGAAAAACTACATTGACTGCAGCAATCTCTAAAGTATTGACTGAAGCAGGTTTTTCTAAAAATGCAGCTAAATCTTTCGATCAGATTGATAACGCTCCAGAAGAAAAAGAAAGAGGTATTACAATTAATACATCACACGTTGAGTATGAAACTGCTAACCGTCACTACGCTCACGTTGACTGTCCTGGTCACGCGGATTACGTAAAGAACATGGTTACTGGTGCTGCTCAAATGGACGGTGCTATCTTGGTAGTTGCTGCTACAGACGGACCAATGCCACAAACACGTGAGCACATCCTTTTAGGTCGCCAGGTAGGTATTCCTAGAATGGTTGTTTTCATGAACAAAGTGGATATGGTTGATGATGCTGAGCTTTTAGAGCTAGTTGAAATGGAAATCAGAGACTTATTGTCTTTCTATGAATATGATGGAGATAATGGACCGGTAGTTCAAGGATCTGCTTTAGGTGGATTGAATGGAGATGCTACATGGGTACCAAAAATTCTTGAATTGATGGAAGCTGTTGATAACTGGATCGAAGAGCCAGTTCGTGATACTGCAAAACCTTTCTTGATGCCAGTTGAAGATGTATTTACAATTACAGGTCGTGGAACTGTTGCTACAGGTCGTATCGAAACTGGTATTGCTAATACAGGTGATGCTGTTGAAATCATTGGTATGGGAGCTGATAAATTGACTTCTACTATTACAGGAGTTGAGATGTTCCGTAAAATCCTTGATAGAGGTGAAGCTGGAGATAACGTAGGTTTATTGTTAAGAGGTATTGATAAAGAATCTATCAAAAGAGGAATGGTTATCATTAAGCCAGGATCAGTAAAACCACACGCTAAATTCAAAGCAGAGGTTTATATCTTGAAAAAAGAAGAAGGTGGTCGTCACACACCATTCCATAATAACTACCGTCCACAGTTCTACGTACGTACAACTGACGTAACTGGAGTTATTAATCTTCCTGCAGGAGTAGAGATGGTTATGCCAGGGGACAACTTAACAATTGATGTTACTTTGTTAAGCCCAATCGCTATGACAGTTGGTTTACGTTTCGCTATCCGTGAAGGTGGTAGAACAGTAGGTGCAGGTCAGGTGACTGAAATCGTAGAATAATTTCTATAAATATTTTATAAAGCCAGTGTCGTTTTTGGCGACACTGGTTTTTAATAAACGGGCGTAGTTCAAGGGTAGAATAGCGGTCTCCAAAACCGTTGATGGGGGTTCGAATCCCTCCGCCCGTGCAAAAACAAATTACAATGGCAAAAGTTGTTAATTACATATCTGAAGCATTCGGAGAATTAAAAAATAATGTTACCTGGCCAGAATGGGCAGAAGTACAGCGTCTGACAATTGTTGTCGCTGTTTTTTCTGTATTATTCGCTTTGGCTACTTGGGGAGTTGACGTTTTATTCGCAAAAGCATTAGCTGGTTTCTTTAATTTGATAAAAGGTTAAATAAAAGATGGCAGATAATAATGTGAAAAAGTGGTATGTTGTCAGAGCTGTAAGCGGACAAGAAAATAAAGTTAAAGCTTACATCGAAACTGAGATCAACAGATTGGGAATGGCTGATTATATTTCTCAAGTTCTTGTTCCTACTGAAAAAGTAGTTACGGTAAAGGACGGAAAGAAAATCAGCAAAGACAAAGTTTACTTTCCTGGTTATGTAATGATCGAAGCAAATCTTGTCGGCGAAATACCTCATATTATTAAGTCTATAACTAGCGTTATCGGTTTTCTAGGTGAAGTAAAAGGCGGAGATCCTGTGCCATTAAGACTTTCTGAAGTAAACAGAATGTTAGGTAAGGTAGATGAGCTTGCTGTGAAAACTGACAATCATCATGCAATTCCGTTCACTCTTGGTGAAACAATTAAGGTTATCGATGGGCCTTTCAATGGTTTCAATGGAACTGTTGAAAAAATCAACGAAGAAAAGCGTAAGCTTGAGGTAATGGTTAAAATCTTCGGAAGAAAAACACCATTAGAATTGAGTTTTATGCAAGTTGAAAAAGTATAATTTTTGTTACACATATAATTAAACCGCACATCCATCGCTTCCATGATGATGTGTTAAATTTTTAAACAATGGCTAAAGAGATTAGTAAAGTAGTTAAACTACAAGTTAAGGGAGGTGCTGCGAACCCGTCGCCACCGGTTGGACCTGCTCTGGGTGCTGCTGGTGTTAATATCATGGAGTTCTGTAAGCAATTTAATGCTAGAACGCAAGATAAACCTGGCAAAGTGTTACCAGTACAAATTACTGTTTACAAAGATAAGTCTTTCGACTTCGTTGTAAAAACACCACCTGCTGCTATTCAACTATTAGAAGCTGCAAAATTGAAATCTGGTTCTGGGGAGCCTAATCGTAAAAAAGTAGCGAAAGTTACTATGGATCAGATTAGAGCGATCGCTGAAGACAAGATGGCTGATTTGAATGCATTCACAATTGAGTCTGCTATGAGCATGATTGCTGGAACGGCTAGATCTATGGGTATAACTGTAACTGGAGACGCTCCTTCTAATTAAGAAAAGACATGGCAAAATTGACAAAAAAACAAAAAGAGGCTGCATCTAAAATTGAAAAAAACAAGCTATATTCTTTGAAAGATGCTTCTGCATTAATCAAAACTATTGCTTCTGCAAAATTTGATGAGTCTGTTGATATCGCTGTTAAATTGGGTGTAGATCCAAGAAAAGCAAATCAAATGGTAAGAGGTGTAGTAACATTGCCTCACGGAACAGGAAAAGACGTTAGAGTCTTAGCATTAGTTACTCCAGATAAGGAAGCTGAAGCTAAAGCTGCAGGTGCTGACCACGTTGGATTGGATGACTATTTACAAAAAATCAAAGATGGTTGGACAGATGTTGATGTTATCATCACTATGCCGGCTGTTATGGGTAAATTAGGTCCATTAGGAAGAATCTTAGGACCAAGAGGTCTTATGCCAAACCCTAAAACAGGTACAGTAACTATGGACGTTGCGAAAGCGGTTCAAGAAGTTAAAGCTGGTAAAATCGACTTTAAAGTTGACAAAACTGGTATCGTTCATGCAGGAATCGGAAGAGTTTCATTTGGAGCTGACATGATTACCGACAATGCGCATGAAATTATTCAAACATTAATCAAAATGAAACCAACTGCAGCGAAAGGTACTTACATTAAAAGTATCCACATCTCATCAACAATGAGTCCTGCTATCGCTTTAGATCCTAAAGCTGTATAATTGGTAGTTAAAAATTTTTAGTATGACTAGAGAAGAAAAATCAATCGCGATTGAAGATTTAACTGCACAGTTAGCTGGTACAAATATTGTTTATGTAGCAGATATTTCTGGACTAAATGCAGAAACTACTTCAAACTTAAGAAGAGCTTGCTTCAAAGCTGGTATCAAACTAGAAGTTGTTAAGAACACTTTGCTTGTAAAAGCAATGGAAGCTTCTGAAAACAACTATGGTGAATTACCAGAAACTTTGAAAGGAAACACTTCTATATTCTTTGCAGACGTGGCGAACGCTCCTGCAAAAATCATCAAAGAATTCCGTAAAAAATCTGACAAACCAGTTTTTAAAGGGGCTTATATCAACAGTGAAATTTACATTGGTGATAACCTTTTAGATTCTCTTGCTTCTCTTAAATCAAAAGAAGAGGTTATCGGAGAAATCATCGGATTACTTCAGTCTCCGGCTCAAAGAGTTATTTCTGCTCTTAAGAACCAATTCGCAAACGAAGAAGGAGCTGAATCTTAATCAGTACGCAAAACAAAATTATATTTTACAAAATCATTTTTAAACGATAGAAAAGATGGCAGATTTGAAACAATTCGCAGAACAATTGGTTAACTTAACAGTAAAAGAAGTTAACGATTTAGCAACAATATTAAAAGACGAGTATGGTATCGAACCAGCTGCAGCTGCTGTTGTAGTTTCTGGTGGTGGTGATGCTGGTGCTGCTGCTGCTGAGCAAACAGAATTTACAGTTGTATTGAAAGAAGCTGGTGCTTCTAAATTAGCTGTAGTTAAAGCTGTAAAAGAACTTACAGGTTTAGGTCTTAAAGAAGCAAAAGACTTAGTTGACGGTGCTCCGGCAAACGTTAAAGAAGGTGTTTCTAAAGATGAGGCAGAAGGTCTTAAAAAATCATTAGAAGAAGCTGGAGCTGTAGTTGAACTTAAATAAGTTTACTCAGTTTTAAGAACTAGGTTTAGGTCTTTGAGTTATACTCAACGGCCTAAACCATTTTTCGTATAATAAAATTATATCCGGTTTTATTAATCATTGAGTTGAATACGAAAAGCTTTTAATCCGTACGAAGAAAGAAATAAACTCCAACTTGGTTTATTTTTAAAGATGTACTGATTATAAAAGAAAGTAAGGATTACTTAGTGTTTACACACAAAAAATCACTTTTTTTTTAATCAAAATTTTGTCCATTGATGATAACAAATCAGACTGAAAGATTGAATTTTGCCTCAACGAAAAATATTCCTCAGTATCCAGATTTCTTGGATATTCAGGTTAAATCTTTTAAGGATTTTTTCCAACTGGAAACTAAATCTGACGAAAGAGGCAACGAAGGGCTTTATAACACCTTCATGGAAAACTTTCCAATCACAGATACAAGAAATCAATTTGTATTGGAATTCCTTGATTACTTTGTTGATCCACCACGTTATACAATTCAAGAATGTATTGAAAGAGGACTTACGTATAGTGTGCCTTTAAAAGCTAGGCTAAAACTATATTGTACAGATCCAGAGCACGAAGATTTTGAAACTATTGTTCAAGATGTTTATCTTGGTACAATTCCTTACATGACGCCAAGTGGTACATTTGTAATCAACGGTGCTGAACGTGTTGTTGTTTCGCAATTGCACAGATCACCAGGTGTTTTCTTTGGACAATCATTCCACGCAAATGGAACCAAATTATATTCTGCCAGAGTAATTCCTTTCAAAGGTTCTTGGATAGAATTTGCTACCGATATCAACAGCGTAATGTATGCTTATATCGATAGAAAGAAAAAATTACCAGTTACCACTCTTTTTAGAGCAATTGGTTTTGAAAGAGATAAAGACATTCTTGAAATTTTTGACCTTGCAGAAGAAATCAAAGTTTCAAAAACTGGTCTTAAAAAATACGTAGGCCGAAGATTGGCTGCGCGTGTTTTGAACACTTGGCACGAAGATTTCGTGGACGAGGATACTGGCGAGGTAGTTTCTATCGAGCGTAATGAGATCATCCTTGACCGTGACACTATTATCGATAAAGATAATGTGGAAGAAATTATCGAGGCTAATGTGAAAACTATTTTGTTGCACAAGGAAGATGCAAATCAAGGCGATTACGCAATCATCCACAACACGCTTCAAAAAGATCCAACAAACTCTGAAAAAGAAGCCGTTGAGCACATCTACAGACAATTGCGTAATGCAGAACCGCCTGATGAAGAGACTGCTCGTGGTATTATCGATAAATTGTTCTTCTCTGACCAACGTTACAACTTAGGTGAAGTAGGTCGTTATAGAATGAACAAAAAACTTGGTTTGGATATCCCAATGGAAAAGCAAGTCTTGACCAAAGAAGATATCATTACCATTGTAAAATACTTAATCGAATTAATCAACTCTAAAGCAGAGATTGACGATATCGATCACTTGTCAAACCGTCGTGTTAGAACAGTTGGTGAACAACTTTCTGCTCAATTCGGTGTTGGTTTGGCTCGTATGGCAAGAACCATTCGTGAGAGAATGAACGTTAGAGATAACGAGGTGTTTACACCAATTGATTTGATTAATGCTAAAACATTATCATCAGTTATCAACTCTTTCTTTGGAACAAACCAGTTATCTCAATTCATGGACCAAACGAATCCATTGGCTGAGATCACGCACAAAAGAAGATTGTCTGCCCTTGGACCTGGAGGTCTTTCGAGAGAAAGAGCTGGTTTCGAGGTTCGTGACGTTCACTATACACACTACGGACGTTTATGTCCGATTGAAACACCAGAGGGACCAAACATTGGTTTGATTTCATCTCTTGGAGTTTATGCGAAAGTAAACGGAATGGGATTCATCGAAACACCTTACCGTAAGGTAACTAACGGAAAAGTGGATCTAGAATCAACTCCTGTATATTTAAGTGCAGAAGAAGAAGAAGGAAAGATGATTGCTCAGGCTAATATTGAAATGGATGGCGCTGGACAAATTACTGCTGATAAAGTAATTGCCCGTGAGGAAGGTGACTTCCCGGTCGTTGATCCATCTGAAATTCATTATACTGACGTTGCACCAAACCAGATCGCTTCGATTTCTGCATCTTTGATTCCTTTCTTGGAACATGATGATGCGAACCGTGCGTTGATGGGATCAAACATGATGCGTCAGGCGGTACCATTGTTAAGACCAGAAGCTCCAATCGTTGGAACTGGTTTAGAAAGACAAGTGGCGTCTGATTCAAGAGTTTTGATCAATGCAGAAGGTCCTGGAGTTGTTGAATATGTTGATGCAAATATCATCACTATTAAATATGACAGATCTGAAGAAGAAAGAATGGTAAGTTTTGATTCTGATGACAAGACTTATAATTTGATTAAATTCAGAAAAACGAATCAAAGTACTTCTATCAACTTGAAACCAATCGTAAGAAAAGGAGACAGAGTTGTTAAAGGTCAAGTTTTATCAGAAGGTTATGCGACTCAAAATGGAGAGCTTGCTTTAGGTAGAAACCTTAAAGTAGCGTTTATGCCTTGGAAAGGGTATAACTTCGAGGATGCGATTGTAATCTCTGAAAAAGTGGTTCGTGATGACATTTTTACTTCTATCCACGTTGATGATTATTCATTAGAGGTTAGAGATACTAAATTAGGTAACGAAGAATTAACGAATGACATTCCAAACGTTTCTGAAGAAGCTACTAAAGATTTAGATGAAAATGGTATGATTAGAATTGGAGCTGAAGTAAAACCTGGCGACATTTTGATCGGAAAAATTACTCCAAAAGGAGAATCTGATCCAACTCCTGAAGAGAAATTGCTTCGTGCAATCTTTGGTGATAAAGCTGGTGATGTGAAAGATGCTTCGTTAAAAGCGTCTCCTTCTTTACACGGTGTAGTTTTAGATAAAAAATTATTCGCGAGAGCGGTAAAAGATAAACGTAAGAGAGGTCAAGACAAAGACAATTTGGCTGCTCTTGAACTAGAGTTTGAAACTAAATTTGTGGAATTAAAAGACAGATTGGTTGACAAACTTTTCAACATCGTTAACGGAAAAACTTCACAAGGAGTTATGAATGATTTGGGTGAAGAAGTATTGCCAAAAGGTAAAAAATACACTCAAAAAATGTTAAACGCTGTTGAAGATTTCGCTCACTTAAGCAAAGGTCAATGGGTTGCAGATGATGAAACCAATAAAATGGTGAATGACTTGATCCACAACTATAAAATTAAGTTGAACGATTTACAAGGTGCTTTGCGTAGAGAAAAATTCACGATCACTGTTGGAGATGAACTTCCAGCTGGAATCTTGAAATTGGCGAAAGTATATATCGCTAAAAAACGTAAGTTGAAAGTTGGGGATAAAATGGCGGGACGTCACGGTAATAAAGGTATTGTTGCCAGAATCGTTCGTCACGAAGATATGCCTTTCCTTGAAGACGGAACACCAGTTGATATCGTGTTGAACCCACTTGGGGTACCTTCACGTATGAACATCGGTCAGATTTATGAAACAGTTTTAGGATGGGCTGGACAAAACTTGGGTAGAAAATTTGCTACTCCAATCTTTGACGGTGCTTCTCTTGACCAAATCAATGAATTGACTGACGAAGCTGGAATTCCACGTTTCGGACATACGTATCTTTATGATGGAGGAACAGGAGACCGTTTCCACCAACCAGCAACTGTTGGAGTTATCTATATGTTGAAATTAGGACACATGGTTGACGACAAGATGCACGCACGTTCTATCGGACCATACTCGTTGATTACACAACAGCCACTTGGAGGTAAAGCTCAATTTGGAGGTCAGCGTTTTGGAGAGATGGAGGTTTGGGCTCTTGAAGCATACGGTGCTTCTAGCACATTGAGAGAAATCTTGACTGTTAAATCGGATGACGTAATTGGTAGAGCTAAAACTTACGAAGCTATCGTTAAAGGAGAAACTATGCCAGAACCAGGATTGCCAGAATCGTTCAACGTATTGATGCACGAACTTAAAGGTCTTGGATTAGACATCAGATTAGAAGAATAAATATTAAGTCAAAAGACGAAAGTCGAAAGTCTGAATGGCTTTTGACTTTCGACCTTTGATTTTTTACAAATAACAAAGTTTTTAGGATTTATACCCGTAAACCGTTCCGATTTTTTATGAATTTTTTCATAATTAGCACTTCAAGTGTCGCTTGAGGTTTAGAGAAGTAATCCGAGGTAATGTAGAAGTCAAAAGTTGGAAAGTCAAAAGTCAAAAGTCCCGAGCGACTTTAAAACTTTCGACATTCGACATTTGACTAAATTAATTTTAATTGCAATAAATCAATAGTAAAAACTATGATGAATAATAGAAATAATAAAGACAAGAACCCAATTAAAAGGTTCAACAAAATTTCGATAGGTCTTGCTTCTCCAGAATCAATCTTGGCTGAGTCAAGAGGTGAGGTTCTGAAACCAGAAACTATCAACTATAGAACACACAAACCAGAGCGTGACGGACTTTTCTGCGAAAGAATCTTCGGACCAGTAAAAGATTTCGAATGTGCTTGTGGTAAATATAAAAGAATTCGCTACAAAGGTATCGTTTGTGACCGTTGTGGTGTGGAAGTTACAGAAAAGAAAGTACGTAGAGACAGAGTGGGTCACATCAATTTGGTGGTGCCAATTGCTCACATCTGGTATTTCCGTTCACTTCCAAATAAAATTGGTTACATCTTAGGTCTTCCGTCTAAAAAATTAGACATGATTATTTACTACGAAAGATACGTAGTGATCCAAGCGGGTATTGCAAAAAATCCTGAAGGAGAATCATTACAAAGACTTGACTTTTTAACAGAAGAAGAATATCTAAATATTTTAGATACACTTCCGATGGAAAATCAATATTTAGATGACAATGATCCAAATAAATTCATCGCCAAAATGGGTGCTGAATGTATTATGGACTTGTTAGCAAGAATCGATTTGGATGAATTATCATACCAATTGCGTCACTCTGCTAACAACGAAACATCTAAACAACGTAAGACTGAAGCTTTAAAAAGACTTCAAGTTGTGGAATCGTTCCGTGAGTCTAACTTGAACAGAGAAAATCGTCCAGAATGGATGATCATGAAAGTGGTTCCAGTTATTCCACCAGAATTGCGTCCGTTGGTGCCACTTGATGGTGGTCGTTTCGCAACTTCAGATTTGAATGATTTGTACAGAAGAGTTATCATCCGTAACAATCGTTTGAAAAGATTGATGGAAATCAAAGCTCCAGAAGTTATCTTGAGAAACGAAAAACGTATGTTGCAGGAATCTGTGGATTCGTTATTCGATAATACAAGAAAAGCGTCTGCTGTTAAAACAGAATCAAACAGACCATTAAAATCGCTTTCTGATTCGTTAAAAGGTAAACAAGGTCGTTTCCGTCAAAACCTTTTGGGTAAACGTGTGGATTATTCTGCTCGTTCGGTAATCGTCGTTGGACCTGAATTGAAATTGTTCGAATGTGGTTTGCCAAAAGATATGGCAGCTGAACTTTACAAACCTTTTGTGATCCGAAAATTGATCGAAAGAGGAATTGTGAAAACAGTAAAATCGGCTAAGAAAATCATTGACAAAAAAGAGCCAGTAGTTTGGGATATCCTTGAAAATGTAATTAAAGGACATCCGGTATTACTGAATCGTGCTCCTACTTTGCACAGACTTGGTATTCAAGCGTTCCAGCCAAAATTGATTGAAGGAAAAGCAATCCAATTGCATCCTTTAGTTTGTACGGCTTTCAACGCGGATTTTGATGGTGACCAGATGGCGGTTCACTTGCCATTGGGACCAGAAGCTATTTTGGAAGCACAACTTTTGATGTTGGCTTCTCACAATATCTTGAATCCAGCGAATGGTGCGCCAATCACGGTACCTTCTCAGGATATGGTTTTGGGTCTATATTATATGACCAAAGAGCGTATTTCTACAGAAGATCACAAAATTTTAGGTCAAGATTTGACTTTCTATTCTGCTGAAGAAGTAAATATTGCATTAAACGAAGGAAGAGTTGAATTGAATGCTCGTGTAAGAATTAGAGCAAAAGATTTCAATGAAGCTGGGGAATTAGTGTACAAAATTATCCAAACAACGGCTGGACGTGTACTTTTTAACGAAGTAGTTCCAGAAGCTGCAGGATATATCAACCAGGTATTGACTAAAAAATCTTTGAGAGATATTATCGGTGGAATTTTAAGCGTAACAGATGTTCCAACAACTGCTGCCTTCCTTGATAATATGAAAGATATGGGATACAAATTTGCCTTCCGTGGAGGTTTGTCATTCTCATTAGGAGATATTAGAATTCCAGAGCAAAAAACACAATTGATTGCTGACGCACGTGTTCAAGTTGAAGGAATTTCTGCAAATTACAACATGGGTCTTATCACCAATAACGAGCGTTACAACCAAGTTATTGATATCTGGACTTCTGCAAATGCTCAATTGACAGAATTGGCAATGAAAAATATTAGAGAAGACCAACAAGGTTTCAACTCTGTATATATGATGCTTGATTCTGGTGCAAGGGGTTCTAAAGAACAAATTCGTCAGTTAACTGGTATGCGTGGTTTGATGGCTAAGCCTAAAAAATCTACTGCTGGTGGTGGTGAAATTATTGAAAACCCGATTCTTTCTAACTTTAAGGAAGGACTTTCGATCCTTGAGTACTTTATCTCTACTCACGGTGCGCGTAAAGGTCTTGCGGATACCGCTTTGAAAACGGCAGATGCTGGTTACTTGACAAGAAGACTTCACGACGTTTCTCAAGACGTTATCGTAAACACTGTTGATTGCGGTACTTTAAGAGGAGTTGAAGTTGGAGCTTTGAAGAAAAATGAGGAAATCGTTGAAACTTTAGGAGAAAGAATTTTAGGACGTGTTGCTTTGCAAGATGTAATTAATCCTCTTACAAATGAAGTTTTAATCCAAGCAGGTGAGCAAATCACTGAAGCTATCGTTAAGGCAATCGATGAATCTCCAATTGAAAAAGTGGAAGTTCGTTCGCCATTGACTTGTGAAGCTACAAAAGGTATTTGTGCAAAATGTTATGGAAGAAACCTTGCAACTGGAAAAATGACTCAAAAAGGAGAAGCTGTTGGTGTAATTGCTGCACAGTCGATCGGTGAACCAGGAACACAGTTGACACTTCGTACATTCCACGTCGGTGGGGTTGCGGGTGGACTTTCTGAAGAATCTAGCATCGTTGTTAAATTTGCAGGTCGTCTTGAGATCGAAGATTTGAAAACAGTAAAAGGTGAAGACCTTGAAGGAAATATTACAGATATTGTAATTTCTCGTTCAACTGAATTAAAATTGGTTGATGTTAAAACAGGAATCATCCTTAATACACACAACATTCCTTATGGATCTAGTATTTTTGTTAAAGACGGAGATGTAGTTGAAAAAGGAACTGTAGTTTGTAAATGGGATCCATATAATGGAGTTATTATTTCTGAATTTACTGGTAAAATTGCTTACGAAGATTTAGAACAAGGACAATCATTCCAAGTTGAAATCGATGAGCAAACTGGTTTCCAAGAAAAAGTAATTTCTGAAGGAAGAAACAAAAAATTAATCCCAACTTTATTAATTTATGGTAAAGATGGCGAATTGATCCGTTCTTATAACTTACCAGTTGGAGCCCACTTGATGGTTGAAAACGGTGAGAAAATTAAGTCTGGAAAAGTTTTGGTAAAAATTCCACGTCGTTCATCAAAAGCGAATGATATCACCGGAGGTCTTCCGAGAATTACAGAGCTTCTTGAGGCTCGTAATCCTTCAAACCCAGCTGTGGTTTCTGAAATTGATGGAGTTGTTTCTTTTGGAAAAATCAAAAGAGGTAACCGTGAGATTGTTATCGAATCTAAATTTGGTGAAATCAAGAAATATCTTGTGAAACTTTCAAGCCAGATTCTTGTACAAGAAAATGACTTCGTTAGAGCAGGAGTTCCATTGTCTGACGGTGCGATCACTCCAGACGATATCTTGAGAATCCAAGGACCAGCAGCGGTTCAACAATATTTGGTAAATGAAATTCAAGAAGTTTACCGTCTTCAAGGTGTAAAAATCAACGACAAGCACTTTGAAGTTGTAATTCGCCAGATGATGCGTAAAGTTAGAGTTCAAGATCCAGGAGATACATTATTCCTTGAAGATCAATTAATTCATACAAAAGATTTTATCGTTGAAAATGATAAACTTTATGGTATGAAAGTAATTGAAGACGCTGGGGATTCTGAAAACTTGAAACCAGGACAGATTATTACACCGCGTCAATTGCGTGATGAAAATTCACTATTGAAACGTAACGATAAGAATCAAGTTGTGGCAAGAGATGTTATCACGGCTACTGCAACGCCAGTACTTCAAGGTATCACAAGAGCTTCGTTACAGACTAAATCATTTATCTCTGCAGCGTCGTTCCAGGAAACTACAAAAGTATTGAACGAAGCAGCAGTTGCTGGAAAAGTTGACTTCCTTGAAGGATTGAAAGAAAATGTTATCGTTGGTCACAGAATTCCTGCAGGTACAGGTATGAGAGACTATGATAATGTAATCGTAGGTTCAAAAGATGAGTACAACGAATTGATGGCAACAAAAGAAGAATATAATTACTAAGATATGAGCGATCAAAACCAAAATCAAGGGCAGATTAACATTGAACTTGATGAGAAAACAGCCGAGGGAATTTATTCAAACTTGGCAATTATAAATCATTCAGCTTCAGAATTTGTATTGGACTTCGTAAGCATTATGCCCGGAATTCCAAAAGCAAAAGTGAAATCTAGAATTGTTTTGACGCCACAGCACGCCAAACGATTATTAAAGGCATTAGGCGAAAATATCCACAGATTTGAAAGCGCCCACGGCGAAATTAAAGAAACGGATCAACCCGCAATTCCTTTAAACTTTGGTCCAGCTGGACAAGCTTAAATCAAAAAACCTCTTGAGAAATCAAGAGGTTTTTTTTGTAACTATTTGAAAATATTGTCTTAAACGATTTTAAATGACCTTCGTCGAATTTGTTTTTAATCTATTTTATTTTAGTCTAAGTTTATCTCAGAATTAAATTTTTTCAAACATTTAATGCTATCGGTGTAAAATCTAATTTTATTCGGATAATTTATTTGTCAGTGTAATTTTTATATTTCCATACGAATTGAAATAATTTTAAGGTTTTTTAGTTAAGTGAGAATTCTCTTCTGCTGTTTTGCCAAGACAGACATGAAGAGTTTTTTTTAACGTATTTTGACGATTAATAAATACTCGTTATCGAAAGTTTCTATAAAAAATAATTGATGCTATTTCTTTTGCATAAATTTCTACCAAATTTAGAATTTCTAATAAAAACAAAATCCCGAAAAGTGTTTATTTTTTAAAAATTTAACCTGATATTTTTCATATTGCCTAAAATGCGACGGCCTTTTTAATTGGTTAATAACTTTTTAGATAAATATATCTTCATGTTAATATTTTGTTATAATTTTCACTCTTCAATTAACTTAATTTTTTTCTATGATTACAAATTACTCTCAGATGTTATGGCAATTTTTGTCGGGACATCATGCTAATCTGAGTGGGCCTCCAAATCTAGTGGTCAAAAAGCGTCTTAAGCAAGGCTTATTGATGTTTTTTATGCTACTTTGCTTTATGCCAAACTCTATTTTTGCTCAATCGAGTGCAAATTACGCTTTTGCTACTAGTACAAGTGGTAGCTTAAGTGATATGACTGGTTCAACACAATTAGTTGCTGCAGGACTTGATGCGAATGCTTCGGCAGTCAACGCTATTGGGTTTGACTTCTTTTTTATGGGAAATCGTTTTACACAATTTTCTGTTCAAGAGGATGGAATACTTCAACTAGGAGCGACTGTAGTTAATACCAACGTTTACACACTAACGGGCGGTACGACAACTTCACCTCGATTAAGTGCCTTTTGTGCTGATTTTAGAACAGGTACAACTTCAGGTAAAATCCACTACAAGGTTAGTGGGGTTGCTCCAAACCGAGTTTTGACAGTAGAATTTTTAAATATGCAATTGTTTTATACGGGTACTGCGGAAGCTGGTACTTCAACTTGGCAAATGCGTCTTTTTGAAAATGGTACTATTGAATACGTTTATGGCGCAATGTCAGTGACTGCTACTGCAGGTACTACTAATAGATTGCCTTCGATTGGTTTTTATACCGGTTCTACTGCAGGAAGTTTTGCTGCAGTTACTTATTCAACTCATACTGCTTCTACAGCAACATACGCTCAAAATCCAATAATCGCTGCAACAGGTGTGATTACAGATTTAAACTCTGCAGCTGATGGAAGTAGAAGAACGTACTCTTTTAGTCCGGGAGCTAGTCCATCTAGTCCAACAGCGATTACATTTACAGGGAATACTTCTACAGCAACAAATGTTAATTGGGTTGATAGCTCAACAACTGAAAGTTTTTTTATTGTTACAAGGGCTACAGATGCTGCTTTTACTACAGGGGTTGTTAACACAATCGTTCAGTCAACTTCAATAGCATCAACGGGAACTGCATATTCTTCTGCACAATCAGGAATGATCCCCAATACATTATATTATTATAAAATTACAGCTGCCAATGAAGGCAATGTTCCATTAACAGGGCTTTTAGGTTCAAACACTACTCTTGCGCCTGGTAATTTTATATCAATCGCTACAGGTAACTGGAATGCTGGAACCACTTGGGATGCTGGTGTTGCCCCATCTATTTACGATAGTGCAACAGTTTCAGCAGGACATACAGTAACGCTGAATGCAACAGGTTTAGGGATCGCAAACTTAGTTGTAGATGGTACTTTAGCATATAGTACGACTTCAACTACTTTTCCAGTTTCTGGGAATTTAACCGTAAATACTTCGGGATTAGTAAATGTTTTTAATGCCGCAGTTGGTAAAACACTTACTGTGGGTGGTAACATTATTTTAAACGGTATTATAGACCTTTCAGTTGGAGGTACAACAGAAGGGACGCTTACTTTAAATGGTTCCGCAGCTCAAACAGTTTCAGGAACTGGGACATTTAAAACGAATAGTATTAGAAATTTGATTTTTAATAACACAGCAACAGCTTTGCCTAATGTGAATTGGTTGATGAATAACGTTGCAGTTGCCTATAATTTAACTTTAACAGGTGCAAAAGTAAATCTTGGCGGTAATAAATTGACTTTTGGTAATGCTGCGGCAGGAAATACATTGACGGCAGCCTCTGGAACAGGATTCATGAATGGTAAATTTTCAAGATTTTGGAACGCCACTTCTACAGGTACGGCAATCACGTCAGCAACCGATCCTACCAATGCAACTAGTAGATATCCTTTTTTGTCAGCAACAGGTTTAAATAGACCAATTTACATCACAAGGACAAATGCTACAGGAGCTGTAGCAGGAGAAATTGCAGTTGTTTACAATGATGCAACAACGACTGCATCGGGATTGTCAATTGTTGACGGAGCATACACAGTTACCGATAGGTATAATAGCAACTGGGTTGTTTCAAATGAAGGTACTGCAGTAAGCGCATCTTCTTATATTGTTGTTTTATTAGCGGAAAACTCACTTTATCCATCTAATGGTAATGTAAGAGTTATAGGTGCTTCTGCTCCAATTGGTGGAACACATCAAGCCGGTACTGTTACTCCAGGTGCTCAAAGAATTAATGTTCCACAAGCAGATTTATTTGCTGGACCGCTTTATATTGGAATCGCTTCTTCTGATATTCCTTATGTGAGTGTGGCAAGCGGTAACTGGAACGCTCCATCTACTTGGAATAAAGGTTCAGTTCCAACTTGTACAGATAATGTGACAATTGCATCAGGACATACCGTAACAGTTGATGCGGTTGGAAATGTTTCAAAAGGACTAATTGTCTCAAGTGGAGCAACTTTAAGCCAATCGGCAGGAGATTTAACAATTGGTTGTACTCTAAAAAATAATACATTTACAAATAACGGAACTTTAACCGTAAGCGGTGGAATCTTAAATGTGAATGGAAATATGTCGCACAATAGTGGTTCTACATTTAATCAAAGTGGTGGAGAAATCATTATTGATGGAAATGATGCAGGAGTTGCTGCAAATTCTGTAGCATCTGGTACACATCTTTTAAATATCACTGCATCAGCGGTTGGAAATTTAAATTTATCAGGTGGAACTATTACAATTGTTGACCCACCACAAAGTGCAAGTACTTCTACTTATGCTCTTAGAGTTTCTCAAGGAGGCGCTTTTAATAGTGCATCTGTAAATCATACATTTAAATTTGGAAATGGAGTTTCTAATGACTCAAGTACAACCGGAAGCAATGGATTTTATATTTATTTATTTCCAGGAACTTTTTACTATGGGCTTGGAAATGTTGTTGTAGATGCAGGAACAGTTGGTGTAAATCGATTTGTTAAAACCGTATCGCCTATTTCAATTAAAAAAAATCTTACAATCACATCAGGTGAATACAGGTTAGATTCTGCAACCTATGTAGTTGGAAATGTAGTTAATAATGGAATTTTAACAACGACATCTACTTTAAATTTAGGAGATTTTAATGGTAGTGCTGTAGTAAATACTGTAGCTCAGTCAATTTCTGGGACAGGAGTTTTCAAAAACTTAGCTACTGCTGAAACTGCTAATTTAAATTCTTTAACAATTAATAATACAGCTGGAGCAACATTGAATGTTCCTCTTTCAATCAGTGGAACTTTAACATTAACAGCAGGTTTACTTAATACAAATAATACAAATTTGTTAACATTAGGTACGGCTACTGCTGCTGGAACTCTTTCTGGAGGTTCAGCTACATCTTACGTTAATGGGCCAATTGCTAGAACAATTGCAACTTCAAACACTTCATACATTTTGTTTCCTGTAGGAAAATCAGCGTATGCACCAATTTCATTATCTCCAGCAACAACTACAGTTGCTAAGATGAAAGCAGAAGCTTTTGATTCAAATACAGGTACATCAGATGCTTCTATTGTCGGGTTGAATACATCAAGAAGATGGGAAGCTCCAATAGTTTCAGGAACTATTACTGATGTAAAAGTTAGAATTGCAGATGCAGGAATTGTTGCAACTAACATACCTGTACAAGCGCCAACAGAAGCAGGAATTTATACATCAGCTTTTGGTTTTACAGCAACTTTTGCGACAGGAACTCCAAACACGGTTCAATCTATTACAGGAATACCTTCAGCAAATTATACAGGATTTATTGGATATGCAACTTCCAATGTTTGTTCAGGAACTCCAACTCCTGGTAATACTGTAGCTTCTGCAGCAACAATCTGTTCTGGAAGTTCAGTGACTTTATCTTTGCAAAACTTAACTGCAGGTACTGGAGTTACTTATGTTTGGGAAAGTTCGGTTGATGGTGCTGCTTTTACTCCAATTTCAGGAGCAACGGCCTCAACTTATTCAACGATTCCTACGGTGCCTTTATATTATAGAGCTTCTGTAACTTGTGGGGGAAATACAGGTATTTCTACTCCTGTACAAATCACGTTTACGAATAACATTCTTACAACTACTCCTGCAACACGTTGTGGAATTGGTACGGTAAGTTTAGCTGCAACTGCAACAGCAGGAGCAACAATAAATTGGTTTAATGCTGCTACTAATGGAACTTTAGTGGGTACAGGAAATACTTTTACTACACCTTCTATAAGTGCGACTACAAATTATTGGGCTGAAGCTCAAACATTAGGAGCTACTTTGGCAGGAGGTATTATTGCTCCGCCTTCAGATTGGACTGGTACTACACTTACAGATTGGGGGATAATTTTTAATACCTTAAATGCAGTTACTATTAACTCTGTAGATCTATATTCAACTGCGGCTGGAACAGTAAATCTTAAAGTTGTAAATTCTGCTGGTACTGAATTATATTCAACAGGAAATGTAAATATTGTAAATGGAGGGGTTACAACACCAAATGTTGTTCCAATTAACTTTGATCTTCCTGTAGGAAACAATTATAAAATCTTGGTTAAATCTTTTACAGGTGTAAGTCTTGTAAGAGGTAGTACTTCTGTAGCTTTTCCATATACCAATAGTAATATTAGTGTGACTGCAAGTGAATGGGGTGGCTCAACAACAACAAATTATTATTATATTTATAATATTAAAACAACAGGAACTTGTAACTCTCCAAGAACGCAAGTTGTTGCAACTGTAACTGCACCGCCAGCATTGACATTAAGCGGAAATCCTGTGGCATTCTGTTCTGGACAATCTTCAGCGCCTGTTACAGTAACTTCTACTGTTTCAGATTATGATACTTATGTTTGGTCACCGTCAACAGGAGTTTCAGGTGATGTAGCTACAGGTTGGATTTTTAACCCAGCAACTACCACATCATATACATTGACAGCTTCGCAAAGTGCAGGCTCATTGTGTAGTACGATAGCTTCTGTTGTTGTGTCTGTAAATGGTTTGCCAACTCCAATTACAATTTCTCCATCACCAGCAAGCGTTTGTGAAAACACAATACTTCCTCTTGTTGTAACTGGAGGAACTACAGGTGTTGCTGGCAAGATCGGTTCAGGTGTTGCTACTAATGTCGTAACTACTCCGTTTAAAGGAAATTGGGGTGGGTCAAAATCTCAGGCATTGTATACTGCTGCTGAGTTATCTGCATTAGGATTGCAAGCAGGACAAAAAGTAAACTCAATTGGTTATGTATCGTTGGCAGGAACTCCATCGACCTTCAATAACTTTACAATTTCTGCAGGTTTTGTTAGTGCTGCAACTTTAGGTACTACGTTTATTTCTGGTGCAAGTACGGTAGTTTATGCGCCGGCAACTTACACCCCTTCAACAGGAATAGGTAATTTAGATTTTTCTATTGCTACACCATTAGTTTGGGATGGTATCTCAAATCTTTTAGTTGAAACTTGCTTCAATAACGGTACTTCAGGAAATGGTGCCGCATCGTCGCTTTCAGTACAGTCATCTACAGTTGCTTCGGGTCTAAATTTACATAGATCTCAAGATAATACTGTTGATGTTTGTTCTAATGCAACTGTTCCAACTGGCGTTACGAATCGTCCAAATCTTAGAATTTCTACTTTAGAAAATGCTAATTTGACATGGTCGCCAATAACAAACCTTTATTCTGACGCTACAGCTACAACAGCTTATGTTGCAGGAACAAATGCAAGTACAGTTTACTTTAAGTCTAACACAGCTGCCGCTGCTACTACTTATACTGTAACTGGAACTACGGCTCAATCTTGCTCAATTACAAGTACTGTTAATGTGACTGTTAACGCTGTTTTAACTCCAGATTTTGCTGCAATTCCAGCATTTTGTTCAGGATCAACTGCGCCAACTTTAGCAACCACTTCTCCAAATGGAGTTACGGGAACCTGGAGTCCAGCAACAGTTAATAATACAACAAGTGGATCTTATGTATTTACACCAACAGCTGGACAATGCGCTAACACGCAAACATTAGCTGTAACGGTAACAACAAATACAGTTCCAAACTTTGCTACAATTCCTGCATTTTGTTCAGGATCAACTGCGCCAACTCTAGCAACTACATCTCCAAATGGAGTTACAGGAACTTGGAGTCCAGCAACAGTTAACAATACAACAAGTGGAACTTATGTGTTTACACCAGCAGCAGGACAATGTGCAACTACACAAACATTAAGTGTTACCGTAACAACTACTGCAGCACCAACAGGAACTTCTCCACAAGATTATACAACAGGAGACACGCTTGCTGACTTTGATGTTACAGGAACAGGAATTATCTGGTATGATGCTCCAAATGGTGGAAATGTACTTCCTGCCTCAACAATTTTAGTTTCAAATGTAACTTATTATGCTTCGCAAACTGTTGGAGGATGTGAAAGCCCAACGAGGCTTCCGGTTACAGCAGGAGTGAACTTGAAAGTTGAAGGTTTTGGATTTGAATCATTGAAATATTATCCAAATCCAGTAAGTAATGTCTTGACTGTAACTTACAGCGAAGAAATTACCGGATTGAAATTGTATAACATGGTTGGCCAAGAGTTGATGAACAAAAAAGTCAATTCTACCGAGACTAAACTTGATATGTCGCATTTACCAATGGGTTCATATCTTTTAGAAGTATCTTCGGGTGCCAAATCAAAAATGGTTAAACTGATTAAAAACCAATAATCTGTTTTAGATAATTGATATTTAGAAAAACCTCCTTCGGGAGGTTTTTTTTGCTTACTTCATAAAACCTCCTTTAAAATTTAGTCAGATTTTTTTTAAATTGTTCTATAAGAAGTTATTAATTGATTGTAAAGCTAATGTTGTTAACGAATTGGTAATATAATGGTTAAATATATCACAACAAGAATTTCTATATTTGTACCGAATTTTTAAAGCAGAACTATGAAAAACACATTACACTTTACTTTTTTACGGACGTTGATGATTTTAGCGTTTGGTTTATTTTTTAATGGAGCTTGGGGGCAAGCATCTGAAAACTTCTCGAATATTCCTGCTTCAGCATCTGGCTATGCCAATAGATCTTGGACAGGGACAGATAATGTTACATGGACGGCTACTCTGGCAAGAACTGATCAAACATTGAATGGGAAAGCGATTTGTACTAATGGTTCTGGAAGTGTTTCATCTCCAGTTTATGCGAATGGTATGGGTTTATTGCAGTTTAACTATGTGCGAGCTTTTACAGGGACTTCCAATAGATCAATTGAAGTTTATGTGAATGATGTGAAAATTGGAACGACTATTTCCGTAGTAAGTAATAATAGTACTGTTCAAGCATATTCAGCTGTAATTAATCAAGCAGGTAATGTGAGATTAGAACTGAGAACCGCTGGAGGGCAAATTAATATCGATGACATATCTTGGACAGCTTTTTCTGCTACAACTCCAACTCTAAATGCAAGTGTAACGGAAATTCCATCTTTCGGTGAAATCCCAACAAATAGCTCGTCAACGTCTACATCGTTTTCTGTTTCGGGATCTAATTTGTCTAGTTCAATTTTAGTTAATGCACCAGAAAATTTTGAAGTAAGTTCGAATCAGACTTCTTGGGAAAGTTCGGTTACTTTACCAAATAATACAACTCTAACAAATGTACCAGTCTATGTAAGATTTCATCCTCTTTCGACAGGCCTAAAATCAGGAAATATTACATTTTCAGGAGGAGGCGTTACTTCGTATCCAACTGTTGCAGTCTCAGGTACGGGCTTCCAGGTTTTTCCAGAACCCTCAAATCACGTTTCAAACTTAATAGCGATAGCAAATAGTCATACACAAATTACAGCAACTTGGAACGACGCGACAGGAACAAATTTACCATCGGGTTATTTATTGTTAATAAACCAAACAGGAACTTTCACGTCTCCGGTTGATGGAACTGACGTACCAGAAGATGCAAATTTAAGTGATGGTTCTGGTGTTTTTAAAATAGCGCAAGGAATTCAAACAAAATTAATCACTGGTCTTAATCCTTCTACAACTTACCATTTTGCTATTTATTCGTATTCAAATTCAGGAACATCGATTAATTATAAAACAGATGGACTCGTTCCAAATGCAACGGCAACTACGTTAGTGGCGCCAGCAGTTTGTGGAACTGAAGATTTTTCAAATTCAAATCTTACAGGATCTTATGGCGATGGAAACTTTGTAGGGAATAATGGTGTTGTATGGACTTATCTGGCTTCGCGAGACGAAAACGCCGACGATAATGGTTCAGGAATACAAGGGAAAGCCATCATGTTAAGAAGGGCCTCGGATAATAGTAAAATTACCTCAAGCACTATTTCTAGCGGTATCGGAAGTTTTTCAGTGAAACTTTATAAAGGGTTCACTTCCCAAGCTGACAGACAAGTTGAATTATTTGTGAACGGCGTTTCAAAAGGTCAGTCAATTGCCTTTCAAAATACTGAAGAACATATTTTTACCGTTGAAAATATTAATATTGCTGGAAATGTTGTAATTGAAGTAAGAAATATTACTGGGAATCAGGTTATTTTAGATGATATTACTTGGACGTGTTATGGAAGTGCAACTTCAACAACATGGAACGGTTTAACTTGGTCGAATGGAGTTCCAACATCGTCTCTTGACGCGACAATTGCTGGAGATTATTCAACAGCGTCAACAGCTCAAGGAGCTTTTACTGCAAAATCGCTTACCATTAACTCCGGAATTTTTACAATTGCTTCTGGAACAACCGTTACTGTTGAAGGAATTGTCAATAATACACAAGCAGATAGTAACTTGATAGTAAAAACCGGCGGAAATCTTATTCAAACTACAGCAGTTGCAAATACTGGAGCAATTACAGTTGAAAGAAATTCTGCACCGATCGTTCGTTTAGATCACACACTTTGGTCTTCTCCTGTAGTGGCTCAAAATTTATACGCTTTTTCTCCAAACACATTGACAAATCGTTTTTATGTGTACAATACGCCAACAGATACTTATGTAACAACAGGTATTTCTGCAACTTCAACATTCGTTCCTGGAAAAGGTTTTGGGGTTCGTGCTCCAAATAATCACCCAACAACTGCAACGCAATGGTTGGGAACTTTTAAAGGAATTCCAAATAATGGAGAAGTTACATTCGCAGCTTCAACTGCGGGAACTGGTTTCAATTTGGTTGGAAATCCATACCCATCAGCAATCAGCGGAACTGCATTTATCAACGCGAATCCATCACTTAACGGAACTTTGTACTTTTATGCACATAGCTTATCGATGGATGCACAAGGTGTTTTTCCACAAGGAACAAATTATGCTACTTGGAATTTAACTGGAAGTACTATGGCAACAGGTTCTACAGTCGCGCCAAATGGAACAATTCAAGTTGGTCAAGGTTTTATCGTAAAAGCAACAAGCGCAGGAGATGTGACTTTTACAAATGCGATGAGAACTGCAGATACAGACAATCAATTTTTTAGAACAGCAAGTCAATTTACAGCTAATTCAGAAGTTGAAAAACACAGACTTTGGTTGAATTTAACAAATCCAGAAGGAACGGCTTTCAATCAAATCTTAATTGGATATGTGGCTGGAGCTACAGAAGGTTTTGATAGAGGATTTGATGGATTGTCTTTTGGTAACACCGGAAGTTTTCTTTCAACAAAAATAAACGAAGCTGATTATGCAATTCAAGCAAGATCATTACCGTTTCAATCTTCTGATGTTGTGCCGGTATCATTTACTGCTACAACTGCAGGAAGTTATACAATCTCGCTTTCAAATATGGACGGATTATTTTCTGGTGACCAAACTGTTTTCTTAAAAGACAATGCTACAAATACATTGAATGATTTGAAATCAGGTTCATACACTTTTAGCACAACGCAAGGAACTTTCAATAACAGGTTTGAGGTAGTTTACCAAACTGCACTTTCAACGCCGCAATCTGATTTCACAGCAAATTCAGTTGTTGCTTTCAAGAGATCTAATGTGTTGAATGTTGAAACTAAAAACTTTGAAATGGCTTCGTTAAAAGCATACGACGTTCAAGGAAGATTGGTTTATTCTAAATCGGGAATCAATGCATCAACAGTGCAATTATCAGATTTACAAGTTCAAAATGGAGTATTATTATTGCAGGTTACTTCGACAGAAGGTACTGTTGCAACAATCAAAGTAATTTACTAAAAATATGAAAAAGTTTATAACAAAAAACAGTTTAGTGATATTAGCATTATTAATGAGTTCGGCATCTTTTGCCCAAGGTGATTTTGGAGATCCTAGTGATGTAGATCCGCTTGATACACCAGTTGCACCAATTGGAGATTACATTTGGGTAGTTGCCGTTATCGGAATCATGTACGTTTTTTATAAATTAAATAATCGCAAGAAATTGGCCTAGCTAATTAATTTAAATGTCAAGATAAAAAAAGCTGTATTTTAACAATACGGCTTTTTTTGTTGTATAGACATGGGTAATGTTGTAATTATTTAATTAAATATTGATGGTAAAATACATATATTTTACACCATTCGTCGTTTTAGTTTGTATTTAATCGAGATTTAATTAAAATTCAATTAATTGTATGTTAAACAAGTTAAATTGGTTGATAAAATTAAAATCCATTTTTATGACGAATTATTACAAATTAAAAGATTGCTGCAATCCGCAGAGTTTTATTTGGGAAAAGCGGAGACTTTCCCGTCAAAAGAGTCTAAATATCACGGTGAAGCATCTTTGTACAGCTTTGTTTTTTATTTTAGGAATGACAGCAGGAAGTGCCCAGGTGACAATTGGGACAGGAACAGCTTCAAGTGTAAATATTCCTATTAATAGTAATTATGGGTCTAATTATAGCCAACAAATTTTCACAAAGGCTCAGATAAATGCTGCAGGAAACATTACCTCAATTACATTTATAGCAAATACTTCAATTGCAGCTGGAAATTTCGCTACTAGTAAAGACTGGGTAGTTTATATGGGGCATACCACAAAAACGCAGTTTGCGTCTACGACAGACTGGGTCCCGCTATCAGGTCTTACGGAAGTATTTAACGGCGTAGTTTCATATCCGGCTACGGTTCCTGGAAACGTTACAATAACTTTTACAACTCCGTTTCCTTACAATAATACAGACAATCTTGTAGTGGCGATTGATGAAAATACTGCCGGTTTTGGAACTGAAGTTTCGTGGAGAAGCACAACATATACAGGGTCCAATAGAGGGATATATTATAGAAGCGACTCCGTTAATCCAAATCCAGCATCGCCACCGACGGCTTCAGGAACCAGTACGACAATACCAAATGTGGTTTTAGGTGGTATCACTCCATCTTGTTTTCCTGCAAGCGCAGTTACTGGCGTAGTTGCATCCGCAACATCCGCAAACCTTTCTTGGACGGCTCCAACAACCGCTCCAGCTTCTGGTTACCAATGGGAAGTTCGTTCATCAGCAGCAGCAGGAAGTGGAGCCACTGGACTAGCGAGCAGTGGAACAACTGGAGCTGGAATCGTTACTGCAACCTCGTCAACTTTAACACCAAATACAACATATACTCTTTATGTTCGATCAGATTGCGGTGCAGGCGATTTTAGTACTTGGGCACAGTCTTCAACATTTATTACGCCTTTGTCTTGCTTTCCTGCAACAGCTTTAAGCGGAACGGCTACATCTCCAACATCTGCAAATCTATCTTGGACGGCACCAACCACTGCGCCTTCAACAGGCTATCAATGGGAGGTACGTACAACCGGAGCCGGTGGAAGCGGCGCAACAGGACTTGTTGACAGCGGAGCGACAGTAGCAGGAGTATTAACGGCAGCCACATCATTGTTGGCGGTAAATACAACTTATCGTTTATATGTGCGCTCTGACTGCGGTGCAGGCGACTTTAGTACTTGGGTGCAGTCATCAACATTTACAACTCCATTATCATGTTTTCCCGTGACGGCAGTAAATGCAAATGCTACCTCTACAACTTCTGCTAACTTATCTTGGACTGCACCCACAACTGCACCTTCTACAGGCTATCAATGGGAAGTACGTACATCGGGAGTTGGTGGGAGTGGAGCAACAGGGTTAATAGATAGTGGATCGACAGCTACTGGAGTTACATCGGTAACAAGTTCTGTGCTAACTGCAAATACTGCATATACCTTATATGTTAGATCTAATTGTGGTGCTGGGGATTTCAGTACTTGGACAGCAACCTCTTCAACGTTTACGACACCATGTAATGCTGTAACGTCGTTCCCTTGGTTAGAGGGTTTTGAAGCTACTTCAACGACAGTTGGATGTTTCAGAATAATAAACGCAAACTCTGATAGCTATAATTGGTCTATTAATACAACAGCAGC
Organism: Flavobacterium qiangtangense; assembly: GCF_042658345.1. Classification (NCBI taxonomy): domain Bacteria; kingdom Pseudomonadati; phylum Bacteroidota; class Flavobacteriia; order Flavobacteriales; family Flavobacteriaceae; genus Flavobacterium; species Flavobacterium qiangtangense. The sequence continues at coordinate 293,675 of NZ_JBHSQB010000007.1, read as the reverse complement.
ATATTCAAGAACAGGGTCGCGATCAGCTCAAATGTATACTGACGGAGCTTTGTCAAATAATGATTATATAATTACGCCTCAATTAGCTTTGGGTTCTGAAGTAAAAAGACTAAAATTTTGGGTGCGGGCGCGTAGTGCCGGTGAACCAGATGAGATTTCAATTAGAATTTCAACAACTGGCGCAAATCTAGCCGATTTTAGTACTGTAGTTATGCCATCGGTTGCTGTGAATTCTACAACATATCAAGAGCTTTTAGTAGATTTGTCTGCTTACGTAGGCACAAACGTTTACATTGCATTTGTCAGAAATGCCGCTCCAGCAAACGGTTGGTATCTGTATGTTGATGATGTTACTGTCGAAAATATACCAGCAGACTTGCCAGATTTGGTAGCGCTAACTTCGCCAGCAACAAGTTCTGTTGAGGTGGGTTCAAGTATGGTTGTAAATGCGCAAGTATTTGAAGCGGGTTTAACTGATGTTGAGCCAGGACTTTCAGGTCAAGCCGCCGGGATCATCGGAGCAATTGGAATCAGTCCAATAGGCTTAAATACAAATCCAAATACTTGGACAACTTGGATACCAGCGACTTATGATGCGTTGGTTACTGGGGCGAATGACGGTTATAAAGCAACAATTGGAGCTACGTTAGCTCCAGGAACTTACTATTATGCTCCTAGATTTTCATTAAATGGAGGGGTTTATGCCTATGGTGGAATCAATTCATCAAACGTAGGAGGTAATTGGGACGGAACAACTTTTAATAGTGGCGTTTTAACGATAAATCCAATTATAAATGATGAATGTGCAGGAGCAATAGACTTAACTTTAGGAACTCAGCTAACTACAACTAATGTCAATGCAACAAAATCTCCTGAAGCAATTCCAACTTGTGCAATCTTAGGTACTACAACATTTGCTGTTGGAGGGAAAGATGTTTGGTATCGAGTTACAGTTCCGGCCAATGTTACCCGTTTAGATATTGAAACTAATAATAATTCTGACACGGCACTTTCTGATACAGGAATTGAAGCTTACAGAGGCGCATGTGGATCATTAGTATATATTGAATGTGATGATGATGACTCTAATGATGGTAATTTTTCGCTTTTGAACTTGACAGGTCTTACTTCTGGAGAGATGATATATATTAGAGTATGGGGGTACAATGCCTCTAGTGGAACATTTAAGGTTAAAGCTTCGGTACCAGCTTGTGGTGTAGAAACAAAATGGGACGGAATGGCTTGGTCTAATGGTGTTCCAGTCGCGGGTATCAGGGCTGTTATTGCAGGGAACTATAGCGGTGCTGGTTTTACAGCTTGTGCGCTTGACATAACTGGAACTTCTCAAGTAGTTTTTACAGCTGGTAACAATTTGACTTTAAATGGTTTGATGAACGTAGCTTCTACAGCTTCAGTTACATTAGAAAGTAATGCGAATTTGGTTCAAACTGTTAATGGTTCAAATACTGGAAATATTACTGTAAAGAGAGAATCAGCACAATTGGTTCGTTTAGATCACACACTTTGGTCTTCTCCAGTTACCGGGCAAAAACTGTTCGCTTTCTCTCCAAATACTTTGACAAATCGTTTTTATGCTTACAATACTCCGACGGATACTTACAGCAACAGCGGTTTAACAGCAACAACAGATTTTATAGTTGCTAAAGGTTATGGAATTCGTGCTGCAAATGATCACCCAGAAACGCCAGCAACTTGGATGGGTTCTTTTACAGGAAATCCAAATAATGGTAACAAATCATTTACTTTAGCTTTGACAGGAACAGGTTTTAACTTGGTTGGAAATCCTTATCCGTCTGTGATTGATGCCGCTGCTTTTGTTGCGGCAAACACCGCTACAATAAATGGAACGCTTTATTTCTATGCGCATACATTGACAATGAGTACAGCTGGAACTTTTCCAGTCGGAACAAATTATGCACTTTGGAATGCGACAGGTCAAACCGCTGCAACTTTAGGAACGTCTGGTGTTCCCGCTTTGGTCCCAAATGGAAAAATTCAAGTTGGGCAAGGTTTCTTGGTTAAAGCTACGGCGGCCGGTTCTGCTAATTTTACAAATGCGATGCGTGAAGCGAGCAACGGAAATCAATTCTTTAGAATGGCTTCTGAAGTGCAATCGACAAATGATGCTGAAAGACATAGATTTTGGTTGAACTTGACAAATACAGAAGGAACAACTTTTAATCAAATGTTGATCGGATATGTATCTGGAGCAACTCAAGAAGTTGACAATCTTTATGACGGTCTTGCCTTTGGAAATGAGGGAAGTGCTTTATCTTCGAGATTGGCAGATGCAGATTATACAATTCAAGGTAGAGCTTTGCCTTTTAATCAAACAGACGTTGTTCCGTTATCATTTAAAGCGATAACACCAGGAAATTACAGTATCTCTCTTGCTGATATGGACGGAGTTTTTGCAGGTGATCAAAATGTTTACATCAGAGATAATTCTAATGGATCGATCAATAATATTAAATTGGCACCGTTCGCATTTACCTCGGAAGCAGGAACTTTTAACAACCGTTTTGATGTGGTTTACCAAACGACTTTGGGAACTCCAGAAAGCACATTTACTGCTAATTCTGTAGTAGCTTACATTAAAAATGCCCAATTGAATATCCAAACAAAAGGAAATTCTATGAAAGCAGTTTCGGTTTATGACGTGAGAGGTCGTTTGTTATTCAAGCAATCTGGAATTAATAATACAGATTTTGTAGCACAAGGTTTGGTGTCTCAAAGTCAAGTTTTGTTGGTTCAAGTAACATCAGAAAATGATGAGGTGGTAACAATTAAAGTAATGTTCTAAAATTTAAGACTATGAAAAAATATATAGCAAAAAGTATCTTAGTTATGACGGCTTTATTGGTCAGCTCCGTAACTTTTGCCCAAGGTGATTTTGGTGATCCTGCTGATACAGATCCGCTTGATGCACCAGTTGCACCAATTGGAGATTACATTTGGGTTCTGGGAGTAATTGGTTTAATTTATGTTTTTTACAAAATGAAAACTAAAATCCCAACAGTAAAATAGTACTTTCTTCATTTTTGCAAAAGAGCCGTATCATTAATTTGATACGGCTCTTTTATTTACAAATTTTAATAAATATTATTCAAATTCTGATGTAAAAAATAATTTTACTGTTGGATATTTATTTTGAGTCATTTGGATCGTAAAGTCAGAATCGGCCAAGAAAACCAATTGTCCATATTTATCGTGAGCCAAAAATTTCTGTTTGATTCTTTTAAATTCCTTAAACTCGTCATTTTTAGCATCGTCTGGTTTTACCCAGCACGCTTTATGAACTGGGAAATTCTCATAAGAACATTTTGCGCCATATTCGTGCTCTAAACGATATTGGATTACTTCATATTGAAGCGCGCCAACAGTTCCAATTACTTTTCTGTTGTTCATTTCTAAAGTAAAAAGCTGTGCCACACCTTCGTCCATCAATTGATCGATTCCTTTGTCAAGCTGTTTGGCTTTCATCGGATCAGCATTATTGATATAACGGAAATGTTCTGGCGAAAAACTCGGAATTCCTTTAAAACTCATCATTTCTCCTTCGGTTAAAGTATCCCCAATCTTGAAATTTCCGGTATCATGAAGACCCACGATGTCGCCTGGATAAGAAATATCCACGATTTCTTTTTTCTCAGCAAAAAACGCATTCGGACTAGAAAATTTTAAATTTTTCTTCTGGCGAACGTGCATGTACGGTTTGTTTCTTTCAAAAGTTCCCGAAACAATTTTCACAAAAGCCAATCTGTCTCTGTGTTTTGGGTCCATATTCGCGTGAATTTTGAACACAAATCCAGATAATTTTTCTTCGTAAGGATCTACCAAGCGGGTTTCAGATTCTTTTGGTCTTGGCGAAGGCGCAATTTGAACGAAACAATCTAAAAGTTCTCTTACTCCAAAATTATTCAAAGCCGAACCAAAGAAAACAGGTTGTAAATCACCTGCCAAATACTCGTCTCTATTAAAAGGAGGATATACTTCGTCAATCAGTTCTAATTCCTCTCGAAGTCTGTCTGCTGGTTTTTGACCAATGATTTTCTCTAATTCTGGATTTTGAACATCAGAAAAAGCGATGGTTTCCTCGATATTTTTTCGGCTGTCTCCGCTAAAAAGGTTGATATTTTTCTCCCAAAGATTATAAATTCCTTGAAAATCATACCCCATTCCAATCGGGAAACTTAACGGAGTTACTCTTAATCCTAATTTTTGCTCCACTTCATCCATCAAATCAAAGGCATCTTTTCCTTCTCTATCTAATTTATTGATGAAAACAATCATCGGAATGTTTCGCATACGGCAAACGGCAACTAATTTCTCAGTTTGCTCCTCGACACCTTTTGCCACGTCAATGACCACGATAACACTGTCAACAGCCGTTAAAGTTCGGTAAGTATCTTCAGCAAAATCCTTGTGTCCTGGCGTATCCAGAATGTTGATTTTTTTATCTTGGTAATTAAAAGCTAAAACCGAAGTGGAAACCGAGATTCCTCTTTGGCGCTCAATTTCCATAAAATCGGAAGTTGCTCCTTTTTTAATTTTATTGTTTTTAACCGCTCCGGCTTCTTGAATCGCGCCTCCAAACAAAAGTAATTTTTCTGTCAGCGTTGTTTTTCCGGCATCGGGATGGGAAATAATCCCAAAAGTCCTTCTTCTTTCTATTTCTTTTTGAAAACTCATATCCTGTGTAAAATGGATTGCAAAAATACTATTTCTTATGCAAATAACCATCGTATAATAATAAGAGAAAAATAGAGTTATCTTTTTTGGCAAGAACACCAATGGAATCAACGAAAATACCTTTAATTATTTGTTAATAAATTTTTGTTAATAGTAAGGGCACTACTTGTTTAATGCGATTGAATTGTTACTTTTGTTGATTGCAACCTATGCGTATTAATTAATTTTCCAACTTATAGAATTTACATAATGAATTTAAAACAATTGTTCTTCGGAATACTGCTTTCTGTGAATTTTGCCGGCTATTCTCAAAATGCCAACAAGGAAGTTTTATTTACAATTGATGACAAACCTTATTATACAGATGAATTTAAAAGGGTTTACAATAAAAATATAGATTTAGTAAAAGACGAATCCCAAAAAGATTTAGATCAATACTTAGATTTATTTGTGGGCTACAAGCTAAAAATTAATAAAGCAAATAAATTAGGTTTACAAGAAGGCCTCGCTTACCAAGCGGAGCTAAAATCGTACAGAAATCAGCTTTCAAAAAACTATCTTACTGATTCAAAAGTCACTAAAGAGCTTGTGGATGAGGCTTATAACAGATCTCTTAAAGAAGTAAAAGCATCTCATATTTTAATATTGGTTGCTGAAAATGCTAGTCCTGCAGATACTTTAAAAGCATATAAAAAAGCAGTTGAGGTTAGAGAAAAGGCTTTAAAAGGAGAAGATTTTGGTCAATTGGCAATTCAATATTCGGAAGATCCTTCGGCAAAAGAAAATAAAGGAGAATTGGGCTATTTTTCTGCATTTAGAATGGTTTACCCTTTTGAAAGTGCTGCTTTTTCTACAAAAAAAGGTCAAATTTCTAAAATTGCAAAAACGCGTTTTGGGTATCATATTATTAAGGTAGAAGATATTCGTGACAATAGAGGCGAGGTTACTGTGGCGCACATCATGATTTTAAAACCACAATCTCAAACGCCAGAGGAACTGCAAGCTGCAAAAAATACAATTCAAGATATTTATAAAAAATTACAGCAAGGTGAAAACTTTGAAAGTCTTGCAAAACAGTTTTCTCAAGACAAATCATCTGCTCCAAAAGGTGGCGTTATAAACCGTTTTGGTTCGGGACAATTAAGTTCTGAAGAATTTGAAAACGCTGCTTTTTCATTGGCAAAGCCAAATGATATTTCGGCTCCGGTTGAAAGTAATTTTGGATGGCACATCATAAAATTGGTCGAAAAACATCAAGTGGAACCAATTGAAAACATGACTGCTGAACTGGAAGACAAAATCAGAAAAGACGAGCGTTCTCGATTGATCACAAATTCTTTGACTGAAAAACTTCGTAAAAAATATTCAGTAAAACGAAATGATAAAATGTATGCTTCGGTTGCAAAAACAGTTTCTGATAAATACTATTTTGGAGAATGGAAATTGCCAGAAGATGCAAAACCATACGAAGGAAACTTGGTTACAATCGAAAAAAACGTAGTTTCTGGAAACGACTTTTTGAACTATCTGAATGCACAACAACGCGCTGAAAATACGGTAAAACCAATTGGTAAATTAGTCGAAAAACAATACCAAGAGTTTGTTGATTACAAATTAAATGAAATGTACAACGCAAATCTTGAAGCAGAATTCCCTGAGTTTTCTGCTGTGATGGACGAATATCGCGATGGATTGTTGTTGTTTGATTTAATGGAAAAAGAAATTTGGGAAAAAGCCAAAACAGATACAATCGGTTTGCAAAAATTCTATGTAGATCACAAAAATAACTACACTTGGGGAAACAGGGTTGATGCGGTAATCTTGTCATCTACAAATAAAGATTTTGCCAAAAAAGCGCAAAAACTTTTAAAGAAAGGAAAAACCGCAGACGAAATCAAAACTGAATTTAATGTAGGTGAAAAAGTAAACGTGATGTCAAATGCAGGAGTTTTTGATGAAAACAGTGACGCATTGCCAAAAGAATCGAGAAAAAAAGAAGGTGTTTCTGATGTGATTTCTGACGGAGAATATTTTTATGTCGTTAAGATTAACAAATTGCTTCCGGCTGGAATAAAAACACTTGACGAAGCGCGCGGAAAAGTGGTTAATGATTACCAGCAATATTTAGAAGAAAAATGGGTTGGCGATTTAAAGCAAGAATTTAAAGTTTCTGTCAACAAACCAGTTTTTGAAAAAGTAAAAAAAGAGATTAAGCCTTGATGAAAAAAGTTGCAGTCCTTTTTCTGGCGATGGTTTTGGCTTCCTGTAATTTTTTTACACCCGAAGCAAAACCGCAATCTATCGCGAGAGTAAATGACTCTTATCTTTTTAAAGAAGATATTAAAGACTTGGTTCCGAGTGGAACTTCAAAGGAAGACAGCACGATTATTGTCAGAAATTTTATTGACAGATGGGCGTCGCAAAAACTCTTGATGAAAGCGGCAGAAATGAACTTGAGCGAAGAAAGACAAGAAGATTATAACAAGTTAATTCGCCAGTATAAAATTGATTTATATACCAGCGGTTACATCGAAGAAGTAGTAAAAACGACCGTTGATACATTGATTTCGGAACAAGAATTAAAAGCTTACTACGATCAAAATAAGGAAAATTTTAAAACAGATGGAACTTTAGTAAAACTGAGATACATTCATCTGACGAAAGATCATCCGAAATTTCAGACCATAAAAAGCAAATTTTTTGATTATAGAAAATCAGATAAAAAGTTTTGGGATACTTACGGATTACAACTTAAAAGTTTTGTTTTAAACGATTCAGTTTGGGTTGAAATGAACCAAGTTTACAAGAAATTGCCGTTCATAAATCCAGATAATCGAGGTAATTATATTGCAACAGGAAAATCAATTGAAAAAGACGATTCACTGAATGTTTATCTGGTTAAAGTAAAAAATGTATTGGATAAAAATCAGGTAAGTCCTTATGAATATTTAAAGCCGACTTTACGCCAGGTTATTTTGAATAATAGAAAATTAGAATTAATAAAGAAATTTGAAAAAGAGATTACCGATGATGCCATTAAAAATAAAAAATATGAAATCTATAATTAAGAAAGCCTTTTTAATTTTTGGCTTTGCTGCTGTTTTAAACACAGTGAATGCCCAAGAAATTATTCAGGAAGATACCGTGAAAACTGTAAAGCCAAAGATTACAGGAAAAAGACAAAAAATCGATGGCGTGATTGCGGTAGTTGGAGATTATGTGGTTTTAGATTCTGATATTGATATTGCATTAATCGAAATATCAAGCCAAGGAAATTCGGTTGAAGGAATTACAAGATGCCAACTTTTGGGTAAATTATTAGAGGACAAATTATATGCGCACCAAGCTATTCAAGATAGTATTGTTGTCAAGGATTCTGAAGTTAATAATATGATGGCAGAAAGAATTGACGCTTTGGTTGAAAGAGCTGGATCAATGGATAAACTGTTGAAATATTACAACAAACCAAACGAGGAAGAATTTAAAACTTACTTCTTCGATATTTTGAAAATGGGTAAGCTGACTAGTGAAATGAGAAACAAAATCATTGAAGATGTTGAGGTAAATCCAGAAGAAGTAAGAACTTTTTTCAAGAAATTTAATAAAGAAGAGTTACCGCAATTTGGTGCTGAAGTTGAAGTTTCACAAATCGTGATTAAGCCAGAAGTTACTGCAGAAGAGTTGCAAAAAGTAAAAGACAAGCTTAATGAATTTAAAAAGGATGTACTTGCTGGCAACGGAAGTTTTTTCTCAAAAGCAGTTTTATATTCTAAAGATGAAGGTACAAAATCAAATGGCGGATTCATGCGTGTAAGCAGAAAATCACCTTTGGTAAAAGAGTTTAAAGAGCGTGCTTTTAGCTTGGATGAAGGCGAAATTTCAGAGCCTTTTGAAACGGAATATGGCTGGCATATTATTTTGGTAGAAAAAATTCGTGGTCAAGATGTGGATTTAAGACATATTCTTTTAATTCCAAAAATCTCAGATATTGCTTTGCAAGAAGCAAAAGATGAAGCAATTGGCGTTAGAAATAAAATTATAAACGGAGATATTTCTTTTGCAGATGCTGCGAGAAATTCTTCAGATGAAAAAGAAACTAGAGCAAACGGTGGAGCTTTGACGAATCCTCAAACTCTTGATCCTCGATTTGAATTAACAAAAATGGATCCGACTCTTTATAATGAAGTTTCAGAAATGCAACAAGGTCAGGTTTCGCAACCAATCATGGACGAAGACAGATTAGGCAGAAAATCGTATAAATTATTGACTGTTACAAAACGTTATGAGGCGCACACGGCAGATTATGCGTTAGATTATATAAAAATCAAGGAACTTGCGCTTAGAGAAAAACAAATTGAAAAAATAGGTAAGTGGACTGATGAAAAAATCAAGGAAACTTACATCAAAATCAATGGAGAATATAGAAATTGTGTTTTTGTAAACAATTGGCTTCAAAAATAATTTCATTTTAATTTCATCTAATTGTTTCTAAACTAAAAATAACGATCTAAAATGTCAGACGTAGCCGCTATACAGAATTTGGTTCAAAAGAGATTAGAACTAAAAAAAGAAATTTCTAAAATCATTATTGGCCAAGAAGTTGTTGTTGATCAAATACTTTTAAGCATTTTTTCTGGCGGACATGCTTTGCTTGTCGGCGTTCCAGGATTGGCAAAAACGTTGATGGTGAATACGATTTCTCAAGCACTTGGTTTGGATTTTAAAAGAATTCAGTTTACGCCAGATTTAATGCCTTCGGATATTTTGGGAAGTGAAATTTTAGATGAAAATCGCCAGTTTAAATTTATAAAAGGGCCAATTTTTTCTAACATAATTCTTGCTGATGAGATCAATCGAACACCTCCAAAAACACAAGCAGCTTTATTAGAAGCGATGCAAGAAAGAGCGGTGACAATTGCCGGCCAGCATTACAAATTATCGTTGCCTTATTTTGTTTTGGCAACACAAAATCCAATTGAGCAGGAAGGAACTTATCCTTTGCCAGAAGCACAATTGGATCGTTTTATGTTTGCTATAAAATTAGATTACCCAACATTTGCAGAGGAAGTTCAAGTGGTAAAAAGCACGACTTCAGATTTTACAAATAAAATAAATCCGTTGTTTACTGCGCAGGAAATTATAGATTTTCAGCATTTGATTCGCAGGATTCCGGTGGCTGATAATGTAATCGAATATGCGGTAACTTTGGTTAGCAAAACGCGTCCAAATAATGCTTTGTCAAATGATTTTATAAAAAATTATTTAGATTGGGGAGCCGGACCAAGAGCTTCGCAAAATTTGATTTTAGCGGCAAAAGCAAATGCGGCTTTTAACGGAAAATTTTCTCCAGATATTGAAGATGTAAAAGCCGTTGCTACAGGAATTCTTCGTCATAGAATTATCAAAAATTATAAAGCCGACGCCGAAGGAATCACAGAAGAAATGATTATTCAGAAATTGCTTTAAAATATCAACATTGGATTTTATATATTTGATGAAAATAGAAAATCCTTGATTCAAGATATACTTAAAAATCCAAAACGAATTTTTGGTTTAGATATAATGCGAGCCACAGCCATTTTAATGGTTTTGAGTTCGCATTCTCTTTGGATATATCCTGAAAGCAATTCTTTTTTGGTTCAAGTATTAAAATTATTCGGGTTTTTAGGTGTCGAAATCTTTTTCGTTTTAAGCGGATTTTTAATAGGTAAGATTCTATATGACAAATTTGTAACCGACGATTTTTCTCTAAAGGAAGTAATTGTCTTCTTAAAACGAAGATGGTTTCGAACATTGCCAAATTATTATTTAATACTGATAATCAATATTCTGATAGCTTTGGTAATCGGATATAATACCAACGGATTTTGGAAATATTTCTTTTTTCTACAAAATTTTTCAGATCTGCTTCCGCGTTTTTTTAATGAATCTTGGAGTCTTTCTGTTGAAGAATGGACTTATTTGTCGTTGCCAATTTTACTTTTTCTTTTAACAAAAGTCAGGAATGTCCAAAAGAAATATTTGTTTTTATTCTTAACGGTTTTCTTAATTTTTTTATTCCAAACCAATAAGATCATCCACCATTTTACCACTGAAAATTCAACAATTTTAGCATGGAATTATGGGCTGAAATCAGTTGTTATTTATAGAGTTGATGCAATAATATTCGGTGTTTTAGCAAGATGGATTTACATTAATTACTTAGAGCAATGTAAAAAGTATAAATTTCATTTGGCATTTTTAGGCGTCTTATTCATGTCAGTTCTTTATTTCGGGCAATCGTTTTTCGTAAAGTCTGATGCAGATCACATTTTATTTTATACCGTTTTTCTCCTTCCGTTAAATTCAATGTCGTTGTGCCTCTTTTTCCCTTTTTTGTATGATTTTAATTTTAAAAATTCGATTCTAACAAAGATAATTACCTACATAAGTTTGATTTCTTATTCACTATATTTAGTTCATTACGGAATAGTTTTGCAACTGATGAAATTTTATTTTCCTACGGAGAAATATGCAACAAACGAATTACATATTTACACAATCATTTTTTTGGTCATCACTTTTTCGATTAGCTCGCTACTTTATTTCTTTTATGAAAAACCATTGACAGATTTGAGAGACTTTTCTCGGAAGCAAAAAATCTAGCGTTTTTCAGTTTTACCGAGGAAATCAGCTAATTTAGAAGCATTCTTAATTCGATTTCTATCGTTTTCGTCTCAATCGAATTCCGAATTTGACAATAAAACTTTTTTAAATTAACAAAATCGGAAAAATTTCACCCCTTTTTAATTATAATTTAATTATAATCATTAAAATTAAGATTTTAGAAATAATAATCTTTCAAAACACGCCATTTCTTAAAAATATTTAATATATTAAGGGAAATGCGTAAATTTGCCTCAAACAAATAAACAAAACTAAAAGCACAATTTTAAAATCTTCGATGATTAAAAAAGCCTGTGTTTTTCAAAAGACTCCTATAATTTAACTATGAACATTTATAACGATTACCTCAAAGAAATTGAAGAGCGTAAAGAACAAGGGCTTCACCCAAAGCCAATTGACGGCGCTGAGTTACTAAGCGAAATTATTTTTCAAATCAAGGACTCAAATAATGCTCACAGAGCAGAATCACTTAACTTTTTTAAATACAATACTTTACCGGGAACAACAAGTGCGGCAACCGTAAAATCTAGATTTCTAAAAGAAATTATTCTTGGCGAATCACTAGTTGAAGAAATAACTCCAGCTTTTGCCTTTGAATTATTATCTCATATGAAAGGCGGCCCTTCAATTGAGGTGCTTTTAGATTTAGCTCTAGGAGAAAATACTACAATTGCAAGACAGGCTTCGGAGGTTTTAAAAACACAAGTTTTCCTTTATGATGCTGATATTGATCGTTTAAAAGAAGCGTATAAAAACGAAAACGAATTTGCGAAAGAAATTCTTGTAAGCTACGCTAAAGCGGAATTTTTTACAAAGCTTCCAGAAGTTCCAGAAGAAATTAAAGTTGTAACTTTTATCGCCGGAATCGGAGATATTTCTACAGATTTACTTTCTCCAGGAAACCAAGCGCACTCACGTTCTGATCGTGAACTTCACGGACAATGTATGATCACGCCGCAAGCCCAATCTGAAATCAGAGGTTTGCAAGCGCAACATCCAGATAAAAGCGTGATGTTGATTGCTGAAAAAGGGACAATGGGAGTTGGTTCTTCAAGAATGTCAGGTGTGAATAACGTGGCGCTTTGGACGGGAAAACAAGCGAGTCCATATATTCCATTCGTAAATATTGCTCCAATTGTGGGTGGTACAAACGGAATTTCGCCAATCTTTCTGACAACAGTCGATGTTACCGGAGGAATTGGTTTAGACCTAAAAAACTGGGTGAAAAAACTTGATGAAAATGGCGAAATTGTTCGCGATGAGAATAATGATCCAATTTTAGAGGAAGCTTATTCTGTTGAAACAGGTACAGTTCTTACAATCAATACAAAAACAAAAAAACTATACAACGGCGACCAAGAATTGATGGACATTTCGAAGGCATTTACACCTCAGAAAATGGAATTCATTAAAGCTGGAGGTTCGTATGCAATTGTATTTGGAAAGAAAATCCAGACCGTTGCGGCTAAAATTTTAGATATCGAACCGGTTCAGGTATTTGCAACTTCAAAAGAAATTTCTATCGAAGGGCAGGGTCTTACGGCGGTTGAAAAAATCTTCAACAAAAACGCTGTTGGAATCGCACCCGGAAAAGTATTGCACGCTGGTTCAGATGTTCGTGTGGAAGTGAATATCGTTGGTTCACAAGATACGACAGGATTGATGACTGCTCAAGAATTAGAGTCGATGGCGGCAACTGTCATTTCTCCAATTGTTGATGGTGCTTACCAATCAGGATGCCACACGGCTTCGGTTTGGGATAAAAAAGCGCAGGCAAATATTCCAAAGTTGATGAAATTCATGAACGATTTTGGCCTAATCACAGCGCGTGATCCAAAAGGTGTTTACCACGCAATGACAGACGTTATTCACAAAGTTTTGAATGATATCACGATTGACGAATGGGCAATTATCATCGGTGGAGATTCACATACAAGAATGTCAAAAGGTGTTGCTTTTGGTGCAGATTCAGGAACTGTTGCGCTTGCATTGGCTACCGGTGAAGCTTCCATGCCAATTCCAGAATCTGTGAAAGTTACTTTTACAGGAGAAATGGCAAGCTATATGGATTTCCGTGATGTTGTTCACGCAACTCAAGCGCAGATGTTGCACGAATTTGGTGGAGAAAATGTATTCCAGGGAAGAATTATCGAGGTGCATTTGGGAACGCTTACTGCTGACCAAGCCTTTACTTTTACGGATTGGACTGCAGAAATGAAGGCAAAAGCTTCTATCTGTATTTCAGAAGACGACACTTTGATTGAATCATTGGAAATTGCAAAAGGCAGAATCCAGATTATGATTAACAAAGGAATGGATAACGAAAAGCAAGTTTTACAAGGATTGATTAATAAAGCAGACAAACGTATCGCTGAAATCAAATCATATGAAAAACCAGCTTTGACTCCAGATGCAAATGCTAAATATTATGCAGAAGTGGTTGTGGATCTTTACCAGATTTCAGAACCAATGATTGCTGATCCAGACGTAAATAACAAAGACGTTTCTAAAAGATATACGCACGATACCATCAGACCATTATCTTTTTATGGAGCTGATAAAAAAGTAGATTTAGGATTCATCGGATCGTGCATGGTACACAAAGGCGATATGAAAATTCTTGCCCAAATGCTTAAAAACGTGGAAGCGCAAACCGGAAAGGTTGAATTTAAAGCACCGCTTGTTGTTGCACCGCCTACTTATAATATTGTAGATGAATTAAAAGCTGAAGGCGATTGGGAAGTTCTTCAAAGATATTCTGGTTTTGAATTTGATGACAATGCTCCAAAAGCTTCGGCTCGAACAGAATACGAAAATATGCTTTATTTAGAGCGTCCGGGTTGTAATCTTTGTATGGGTAACCAAGAAAAGGCTTCAAAAGGAGATACCGTTATGGCAACATCAACACGTCTTTTTCAAGGAAGAGTCGTTGAAGATACCGAAGGTAAAAAAGGAGAATCATTACTTTCTTCAACTCCAGTTGTAGTTCTTTCCACAATTTTAGGTAGAGTTCCAACAATTGAAGAATATAAAGCAGCTGTGGAAGGCATCAACTTGACGAAATTTGTCCCTTCTAACAAATTATTGGCAATATAATAACATAACTTTATAAGAAAGCTTGGGTGATAAACTCAAGCTTTCCTTTTCTAGTAGCTTTATTATTCGTACATTTAGAATAGAATAACAATACAAATATATACACTATGGCTTTTGATATTGAAATGATTAAAAAAGCATACGGTACTATGGCAGAACGTGTTGACAAAGCACGTGAGCTTGTGGGCCGACCGCTTACACTTTCTGAAAAGATTTTATATGCTCACCTTTGGGAGGGAAATCCAACGCAAGCTTTCACAAGAGGAAAGGATTATGTGGACTTCGCTCCAGATAGAGTTGCTTGCCAAGATGCAACGGCTCAAATGGCGCTTTTGCAATTTATGCACGCCGGAAAACCAAAAGTAGCAGTGCCAACAACGGTTCACTGTGACCACTTGATCCAAGCGAAGGTAGATGCTGCAACCGATTTGGCCAGAGCAAAAACACAAAGCAACGAGGTTTTCGATTTCCTTTCTTCGGTTTCTGACAAATACGGAATCGGTTTCTGGGGACCAGGTGCTGGAATTATCCACCAAGTTGTTCTTGAAAATTATGCTTTTCCTGGCGGAATGATGATTGGAACCGATTCTCATACTGTAAATGCTGGTGGTTTAGGAATGCTTGCCATCGGAGTTGGTGGTGCTGATGCAGTTGACGTAATGTCTGGAATGGCTTGGGAATTAAAATTTCCAAAGCTTATAGGAATTAAATTGACAGGAAAATTATCAGGATGGACAGCTCCAAAAGACGTAATCTTAAAAGTTGCCGGAATTCTTACTGTAAAAGGAGGAACTGGTGCTATCGTTGAATATTTCGGGGAAGGCGCAACTTCAATGTCTTGTACAGGAAAAGGAACGATCTGTAATATGGGTGCCGAAATTGGAGCAACAACTTCCACTTTTGGTTATGACGATTCAATGCGTCGTTACTTAAAATCTACAAATAGAGCAGACGTTGCTGAAGCTGCTGACAAAGTTGCGTCGTATTTAACAGGGGATGACGAAGTTTACGCAAATCCAGAGCAATATTTTGACCAAGTTATCGAGATTAATCTTTCTGAATTAGAGCCACATTTGAACGGTCCTTTTACGCCAGATTTGGCTACGCCAATTTCTAAAATGAAAGAAGAAGCTGCAAAAAATAACTGGCCATTGCAAATTCAAGTGGGATTGATCGGTTCTTGTACCAATTCATCTTACGAAGATATTTCTCGCGCGGCTTCGTTGGCAAAACAAGTTTCCGAGAAAAATTTGAAAACGAAAGCACAATTTACAATTACTCCGGGTTCTGAAGTAGTTCGTTATACGATTGAGCGTGATGGTTTTATCGATACTTTTAATAAAATTGGAGCGACAGTTTTTGCCAATGCTTGCGGACCTTGTATCGGAATGTGGGACAGAGAAGGTGCTGAAAAAGAGGAAAGAAATACCATCGTTCACTCATTCAACAGAAATTTCTCAAAACGTGCTGATGGTAACCCAAATACTTTGGCATTCGTTGGTTCTCCTGAATTGGTAACTGCTTTGGCGATTGCCGGCGATTTAGGTTTCAATCCGTTGACTGATAAATTGATCAATGAAGACGGAGAAGAAGTAATGCTTGACGAACCAACAGGAAACGAATTGCCTCCAAAAGGTTTTGACGCGGAAGATCCAGGTTTCCAAGCGCCTTCTGAAGACGGTTCTGGAGTTCAAGTTGTGGTTAGCCCAACTTCTGAAAGACTTCAATTATTGGCTCCTTTTGAACCTTGGGATGGAAAAAATATCACAGGAGCGAAATTGCTGATCAAAGCATTCGGAAAATGTACAACAGATCACATTTCTATGGCTGGACCTTGGTTGCGTTTCCGTGGACATTTAGATAATATTTCAAACAATATGCTTATTGGTGCGATCAACGCGTTTAACCAAAAAGCGAACTCTGTGAAAAACCAATTGACAGGCAAATATGATGCAGTTCCGGCGGTTCAGAGAGAATATAAAACGGCAGGAATTCCGTCTATCGTTGTGGGTGACCACAATTATGGTGAAGGTTCTTCTCGTGAGCATGCAGCAATGGAACCGCGTCACTTGGGTGTAAAAGCAGTTTTGGTAAAATCTTTCGCTCGTATTCACGAAACGAATTTGAAAAAACAAGGATTGTTAGGTTTGACTTTTGCTAACGAAGCCGATTATGATTTAATCCAAGAAGATGACACGATCAACTTCACAGATTTGACAGAATTTGCAGTTGGAAAGCCATTGACTTTAGAATTCGTCCACGCAGATGGAACTAAAGATACAATCCTGGCAAACCACACATATAACGAAGGACAAATTGGCTGGTTCAAAGCCGGTTCAGCGTTGAACTTAATTGCAGCTGCAGGAAACGCATAATTTGATTTCCATATAAATAAAACTCCCGATGAAAGTCGGGAGTTTTTTGTTTATTATTACAGCAGCTTTTCAGTTTTGGATAAAAATCCTTCCAAAGCTTCCTCTATATTTATGTCCATTCTGTTTGCTAAGACAATCAGCCACCAAATATTTTCTCCTAGTTTATGTTTCAATTCTGCATTGTTTTCATCGGCTTTTGGCCAGCGTCCTTGTTGCGACATCGTGAGTCTTCCCACCAAACCAGCGTCGGTTAAAAACGCCAAAGCATCTTCTTCAACAGTCCATTCGCTTCCATGGTACTGTTTTTCAAGTTCGTGATATTTTGCCCTGATTTTTAGTGAACGTTCCTCGATTTCTTTAAAATCCATAATTTATTTTTTTGTAAGCCACATCGGGTTTTGTTTTACTATTTTTTCTTGAATCTTGCAATTTTCAGAATGTGCTCCGTTCAAATAACCGATGCTCATCAAGAATTCATTTACAATTTCGCCTCCAGTAAATTTGAAAGTTTTTTTGAAAATTTTTACCCATTCGTCCTTAGTTTTTGGATGATGATGTTCTAGCCATTTTTCAAAAGAACCAAATTCTTTCTGGAGTTCAATAATGCTGTTTGCGTTTTCAATTGCGGCGTTTACTTTTAATTTGTTCCTAATAATTCCGGCATCGTTTAAAAGACGTTCTCTATCTTTTTCGGAATAATTTGCGACTTTTTCGATATTGAAATTATCGTATGCTTTTCTGAACGAAGCTTCTTTTTTCAAGATTGTTTCCCAACTCAAACCTGCCTGATTTATTTCCATAACCAATCTTCCAAACAATTCATTGTCATCGTGAATCGGAAAACCATAATGGTTATCGTGGTAATTTTTATGCAAAGCTTTTCGCTCAGCGGGTTGCATATTTTCTACGGCATTACAATAAGACATAATTAATTTTTTTGAAAGTTCTGTTTAAATTCAATCGGAGTCAAGTTTGTTTTCTTCTTGAAAATCTTCGTGAATGACTGCGGATGCTCAAATCCTAATTGATAAGCAACTTCTGCCACATTCAAATTATCTGAAGAAAGATATTCTTTTGCTTTTTCAATCACTTTTTCATGAATGTGTTGTTGCGTATTTTGGCCCGTTAGCGAACGCAATAAATCGCTTAAATATCTTGGTGAAAGATGTAATTTTTCTGCCAAATAATTTACTGTTGGAAGTCCTTTCAGCAAAGCATTTTCATCATTGAAATAATTTTCGAGCAATTCTTCCAAATTGGTTAAAATATCGTGATTGACAACTTTTC
Organism: Flavobacterium qiangtangense; assembly: GCF_042658345.1. Classification (NCBI taxonomy): domain Bacteria; kingdom Pseudomonadati; phylum Bacteroidota; class Flavobacteriia; order Flavobacteriales; family Flavobacteriaceae; genus Flavobacterium; species Flavobacterium qiangtangense. Next base: position 275,538 of record NZ_JBHSQB010000007.1, on the reverse strand, counting down.
TAGTTATAAACTGTCTTTTGTAAAATCGGCTGCTATAATTCAGTAAAACTTCAATGTGCGAAAGAATCACATCTTGGCTGAAATCGTCAATCGTTCCGTCTAATTCTTGTGAAATATGTTCAAAAACTTCGGAAATTGTCTGTCTTTCTTTAGCCGATAAATACAAAGCTTCATTGGCAGAATAAGAGAAAAAGCCATACTTTTTGATGTTTTTTGCCATGCAAGAACCGTAAAGAAAATCGGGGTGGAAGAGAAGTGTGTAGCCCGAATAATCTTTTTCCTCTTCTTTGGAGGCAATAATTTGATTCGGAGCGATAAACGAAATGCCGCCTTCGTCAAAATCATAATGGTGCTGGCCATATTTTACTTTTCCTTGTAAATTAAACTTATAAGAAATCTTATAAAAATCAAGCAACATCGCCTTTGGCAAATCTTCTTCCGGAGTTTTTATATCGGCATAATTTACCAAACTCACCAACGGATGCAACGGTTTTGGAAGACCCAAAGTGCGTTGCAAATCTCCAATCGAAGTAAATTTCTGCGGTATATTTTCCTTACTATTCATGTTACGAATTTACGAATTGATGTGCAATTAAACTGTCTTTTTATATGGCGATTCTAAATTGAAAAGCTTTGTCAAATCTTTCCTGAAATTTTCTCTGCCTTTATTTTCTCTTTCATTGCTGATTTTTACAGCGTCATTTCCTGCCAAGTAGCGAAGCTGATCTTTTTCATCGGTTGCGGCTTCAAAAACTACTTCGGCAATTTTTTCTGGTTCGGTAAATTCAATCAAAGTTCCATCAGAAAAAAGTTCGCCTAATCTCTTGTTTAAAATTTCATAATCTTGGTCAGATGTAGCAACCATTCCTTTCATAAAATCACTTTTAATGCCACCCGGCGCTACGGTTTTTATCCCGATATTGAACAAAGCCAAGTCATACGAAATGCTTTCGCTGAAACCTTCCAAAGCCCATTTTGTAGCATTGTAAACCGGCGAAAGCGGATTTGAAGAAAATCCACAAACCGAAGTTGTCGTGATAAATAAACCGTTTCTTTTTTCTTTGAAGTTGGGAATAAAAGCTTTGATAACGCGCAAAACTCCAGTTAAATTTGTGTCGATTTGGTTAGTAATTTGGTCGTCAGAATAAGATTCTAAAGCGCCGACCAAACCATATCCGGCGTTATTAAAAACCACATCGATAGTTTGTTTTGACGTAATTTTTTTGATTGTAGCTTCAATTTGTTCCAAATTAGTTACGTCGAATGGCAATAAAGTCACATTCGGTAAACCACTTAATTCGGTTTCCTTTTCGGGATTTCGCATGGTTGCGATGACGTTCCAGCCTTTTGATTGAAATAATTTTGCAGTCGCTTTTCCTAGTCCGGAAGAAGCTCCCGTGATGAAGATTGTTTTCATTTTACTTTGTTTAAGATTACAAAGCAAAGGTCTTTAGAAGCTGAACTTTTTAATTCGCCAAAGTGATGTTTCGCGTAGCCGAAATGACGGAAAGTTATTTTTCAATTTTTGAAAGCCAATCTTTAATCACATTTTGCAAAGCATCTTTCTTCACTTTTGCCTCTTCCAAATCTTTTATTTTGGCAAGTTTTCGTCCGTCAGTGTAATTTCCTTCCAAAAAACCTGAAGTGTCATTTATCTTGTTTCCGGTTGGAAAAACTATCAAAATCTGATCTTTTCGGTGAATATTTAAAACCAATAAATCGCGTTTGTATTCCTTTGGATCAAATTCTTTCATCTCTCCAGAATAGTAAAAGCTGACGGAATTCCATTTTATATGTGAGGCGATTTCAGTGTCAGTTTCTAAAATTACTTCTGTCAGATAACGGACTGTTTCTGCTAAAGGAGTTTCTAATTTTGAAATATATTCTGAGACTTCTTCTTCGTTTGAAAGCTTTGATTTTGCCATTAGATTCTAATTTTATTTTTCAAATTCGACCTATTTTCTTATCGCTTTTGTCATACTTTACTAGTTGCGTTATGCTTCACCGAAAAATTCACCGAATTCGCAATAAAGCACAATTTATTTGCCTCTTTATGAAGTTCATTGGCTTTGTCTAAAAATGTTTCGTCAGAAATTGTAACAATTGGATTTAACGTGACTTCAATAAATTGCCCCGAACCATCGTCATTTACTTTCATGATTCCGGTTGCGTTGTCGATGTAATCTGTGACAACGATTCCGTTTTTTACGCACACGTGCAAGTACGACATCATGTGACATGCCGAAAGCGATGCCAAAAGTAAATCTTCGGGATTGTGAACAGTTTTGTCTCCGTGAAAAGTGGGATCGGCCGAACCTCTAATCGTGGTTTTATTATCGATTAAAATATCGTGGTTTCGGTCGTAAGAACGATAGCTAGAAGTTCCCGTTCCTTTATTTCCGGTCCATTTTAAGGTGAGTTTATAGTTGTGATTTGGATGCATTTGATAAATTGTTTTTCCAAATCTAATCAAATTTTAGCGTTTATCGAACTTGTTGAATTGTGAAAAATGAATCTTCTCCCGAACCAACTATCAGTCCTGTACTTAAAATAGCTCCACTGCTGTAAGCTCTAAATGAAACTGTATCACCAGCGTTAAGTTGAACAAGTGTTTGAAGCGATCTTACCGGCGGCGAAGCGTTTACTAATCCAATTCCGAGTAAACTTATAGATACATTTGCATAACTATTTCTGACTTTTAAATCGCTATTCTTGAAAATCGCAAGACCAAAATCATTGCTTAAACTTAATAATGCAGGCGTAGTTTTGACATTTACGGAAACGGAATAAATTCCGCTTGCTTTCGCAGTAAAAATTCCGGTTAAAGGATTAAACTCTTCGTTGATGTCAAATTCTTCGGTGTTAAACGGAATCAGCGCATAACCTCCAGCCGTGATACTCATAGAAATAGTTCCCGTTCCGCCAATTGGAAAGCTACCTTTGACAAAAGATTTGAGATGACTTTCAACAACCGTTTTCGAACTAACTCGTGTGATATTTCCAGTTGCGCCAACCGTTATTATAGAATCTTTTGCTGCGCTTTCGCGGACGGTTACATTAGTTGTGCGAACTCTTAAATCGCCATTGACGTCTAAAGTTCGTGTTGGATTTTCTGTTCCAATTCCGATTTGGGAATAAGAAAAAAGTGGGAAAAATAATATGGATAGTAAAATATTTTTCATAACATTCTGAATTTGGTGGCAATTCAAAAGTAGGAAATAATATTAATATATTCTCATAATGCGATTTTAAATAAATTATAAAGTTTCAATTTGAGAATTATTTAAAACAAAAAATCCGTTCTATTTCTAGAACGGATTTTTTTACCAAAATTAAAATTCAAATTAATTCCTAGTAGTAAGCGTATCTTCTTACCTTAGAAATATATTTTGCCAAGCGAATTACTTGGTGACTGTAGCCATATTCGTTGTCGTACCAAATATAAAGCACGATGTTTTTTCCGTCGCCAGAAACAATTGTTGCATTGCTATCATAAATCGATGGAGCAGAAGTGCCAACGATATCAGAAGAAACCAACTCGTTATTCAAAGAATATTTGATTTGTTCCACCAATTCACCTTCTAAAGCATAACGTTTCATGATTTCATTAATTTCATCAACCGAAGTTTCTCTGCTTACTTCCAAATTCAAAACTACCAAAGATCCGTTTGGAACAGGAACTCTAATTGCATTTGAAGTTAATTTTCCGGCAAGAGTTGGCAACGCTTTTGCAACTGCGCTTCCCGCACCAGTTTCAGTGATGACCATATTTAACGCTGCAGCTCTACCACGACGGTATTTTTTGTGCATATTATCAACCAAATTTTGGTCGTTTGTGTAAGCGTGAATGGTTTCTAAGTGTCCTTTTACAACGCCCAAAGTATCTTCAACCGCCTTTAAAATAGGCGTAATTGCATTTGTTGTACAAGATGCCGCGGAAAAAATATGCACTTCATCAGGATTGTGTTCTTTGTGGTTTACGCCGTGAACGATGTTTGGCATTCCTTTTCCTGGCGCTGTCAACAAAACTTTGTGAACTCCTTTTGATTTCAAATGTCTTTCTAACGCTTCTTTTGTAGTGAAAGCTCCAGTATTGTCAATCACCAAAGCGTCTTGGATTCCGTAATCTGAATAATCAATATCTTCTGGGCTTCCGGCAGAAATAATGTGAACCGTTGTTCCGTTGATGATCAAAGCATTATTTTCTGGATCAGCTGAAACCGAACCTTGAAAATCTCCGTGAATCGAATCATATCTTAATAAAGACGCTCTTTTTTCTAAACTTGTAGCGTCATTTTTCTCACGAACAACAATCGCTCTCAATCGCAATTGCGTTCCTTTTCCGGTTTTTGACATCAACTCACGAGCCAATAATCTTCCAATACGTCCAAAACCATACAAAACCACATCTTTTGGCTTGTTGTTTTTATAGTCTTTTGCATTGCTTAATTTGTCGATGACAAACGCTTTTGCATCATTATATTTATTGTCTTCTAAATGATATTCATACGTCAGTTTTCCGATGTCCAACTTTGCAGGAGGCAAATCAAGCGATAATAAAGCGCGGGCGATTTCCACAGAATCAAAAACATTGATCGGTTTTCCAACAAATTCTCCAGCATATTCGTGAAGATTGATGATGTCGCTCACATTGGTATTGATCAACTGATTTTTGAAAAGAACCAATTCAATCGATTTATCATACCAAAGGTCGCTGATGATCTTGATGAATTCGACTCCAGCTCTTCTTCTGTCTGCCTGAAAAGAAAGTTCTTTTTCGTATAAAATTGTTTTTGTCATGATTAAAAAAAGTGTCGTTTGAGTGTTGTAAGTTTTTTTTACCGATGCAAAAGTATAGATTTCAAACGTTTTCGTAAAGGATTTTGCTAAAAATTTTCCATAAAAAAAGCCAGTCGTTAAAACTGGCTTTGTTCAGAGGTTTTAGAAATTATCTTGTCTGTAAAATATATCTTTCCAATTGACCATTTTTGTTAATCAATTCGATTTTCATCGCACGATTTTCTTGCTTTTTAGTTAAGATTTCAGAAGCACTTTCCACATTTTCTACTTTTTCATTGTCAATTTTCAAGATGATGCTCCCTTTTAAGAAGTCGTTATAATCATTTTCGACTTCCTTAATTTTTACGCCATAACTCAAGTTGAATTTTTTGGCGTCCGCCGGAGAAATATCCTCCAATTGCATTCCATTAAAACTATACGAAGAAAACTCGTTTTTAGTCAAAGTCACCGGAACAACCCAAGATTTTCCGTCTCTTACATACGTCACTTTAATCACATCATTTGGGCGTTTGGTGTTCACAACTCCAGATAAATCGGCAAAAGAAGTCACGCTCGTTTCGTCTAATTTGATGATGATATCGCCTTTTTTCAAGCCTGCTTTTTCAGCACCAGAATTTTTGGTCACGCCGTTTACATAAAATCCGGAAGAACGATTGATACCCAATTCTTTAGAAACCGCGCTGTTCAATTCGCCACCTTCAACACCCAAGATTCCTCGTTGCACGTTACCATATTCCATAATATCTTCAATGATTTTTCTGGTAATATTTGATGGAACCGCAAAGGAATATCCTACGTAAGAACCCGTCATCGAAGAAATCATCGTATTGATTCCAATCAATTCTCCTCTTGTATTCACCAAAGCACCACCGCTGTTTCCAGGATTTACCGCAGCATCAGTTTGGATAAACGACTGAATTCCCTTTTGGTCTAAATTTCTGGCTTTCGCCGAAACAATTCCTGCCGTTACAGTCGAAGTCAAATTATACGGATTCCCAACAGCCAAAACCCATTCGCCAACTTTCACGCCATCAGAATCACCAAAAACTGCATAAGGAAGTTTAGAACCGGTGTCAATTTTCAGCAACGCGATGTCCATTTTTGAGTCGGTTCCAATCAATTTTGCCTTATACGTATCTTTATTATTTAAGGTAACTTCAAGTTCAGATGCGTCTTGAACCACGTGATTATTTGTCACAATATAACCGTCTTCAGAAATAATTACGCCAGAACCAGTCCCCACTTGCGCTTGCTGTTGACCGCCTTTGTAACCATAATAATATTCAAGCATGGGATTATTTACCGTTCGATACGTCACATTTTTCACGTGAACTACCGTGTGAACCGCATTGTCTGCTGCCTCCGTAAAATTAACCGTCTCCGCGCCAAGTCCCACGTTTTTAGTGAAATTCACAGGAGCTTCCGTCACAATCGATTTTTTGTTGTTGGATAATAAACCGTCATTTTCAATGAACAGCTTGTAAGCGCCCAAAGTGGTCGCGCCACTTAATAAGGACACTAGAAATAAACTGGAAAATCTTTTCATAGTATGTTAATAATTAAGTTATTTGATGTAAATATATATTGAAAATTGTGCCGTTATTTTCGCTTTAACGCACGATTAACAATGATTAACTTTTCATTAATATTCGTACTTTTGTAATGACTTATTTTTACAACCCTACTAGGGTTTCAAACCCTAGTAGGGTTAAATATTACATCGAACATGGAAATTACATTTTATAAATACCAAGGCACAGGAAACGATTTCATCATGATTGATAATCGCCAAGAAACTTTTTCCAAAAACGATACCAAATTAATTGCAAAACTTTGCGACAGACGTTTTGGAATTGGAGCTGACGGATTGATTTTATTGGAAAATGATGCAGAAACCGACTTTAAAATGGTCTATTACAATTCTGATGGAAACCAAAGTTCAATGTGTGGAAACGGTGGAAGATGTTTGGTCGCCTTTGCAAAACAACTCGGAGTCATTGAAAACAAAACGACTTTCATCGCCACAGACGGCTTGCATCACGCGACAATTTCTGAAAACGGAATCGTGTCGCTTCAGATGAAAGACGTTGATGCCGTGAAAATTGAAGAAGATTATATTTTCTTAGATACCGGTTCGCCACATCACGTTCAGTTGGTTGAAGATTTGAAAAATTATCCGATAAAAGAAAAAGGCGCCGAAATTCGCTACGGTAATTTATACGGTCAAGCCGGAAGCAATGTCAACTTTGTACATCAAAATGACACTGACACTTTTTCAGTAAGAACATACGAAAGAGGCGTGGAAGACGAAACCTTATCATGCGGAACCGGAGTTACAGCGGTCGCCATCGCTATGAAAGCCACCGGAAGAACAAATTCTGATACCATTAAATTAAATGTAGAAGGAGGGAAGCTTGAAGTTTCGTTCATAGAAAAAGACGGAAAATATACCGATGTTTTCTTGAAAGGTCCGGCTACATTTGTGTTTGAAGGAACTGTTGCCGTTTAATTTTTAAGACATTTTTTGTCATTCCGACGAAGGAGGAATCTCCGCCATTTGAGCAACTAGTTAAGATTCCTCCTTCGTCGGAATGACAAGTCTGTGTAAAGTAGGAATTTTAGAAAAAAATTATAAACAGCGAATACGCTTAAATCTAAAAAGTCCAAAAATCTAACAATCTAAGAAGTCCAAATGACAACCTTACAAGGAAAAAATATCTATCTCCGCGCTTTAGAACCTGAAGATCTTGAATTCATTTTTGCCATAGAAAATGACGAATCTATCTGGGAATTCAGCAACACGCAAACGCCTTACAGCCGATTTTTAATTCGCCAATATCTTGAAAATGCACACCAAGATATTTATGAAGCGAAACAATTGCGCTTGGCGATTTGCAAAAATGACGATTTTAAAGCCATTGGATTAATCGATTTATTCGAATACGACCCCAGAAATAACCGTGCGGGAATTGGCATTATTATTAAGAACGAAGGAAACAGAAATCAAGGCGTTGGTTCTCAGGCTTTAGAACTTTTGATAAATTATTCGTTTAAGCAATTAAATTTAAACCAATTATTTGCAAATATCAATCCAGAGAATGAAGCAAGTATCACTCTTTTTACTAATTTTGGTTTCGAAAAAAGCGGAATAAAAAAACAATGGAATCTCATTGACGGCGTTTATAAAGACGAAGCAATGTTTCAGTTAATCAATCATCAACTTTAAAAAACTACCACTTTGAAACTAAAAAAAATCATAGGCATAACTTCTGTCATTGTAATGATTGGTTTAATGATTTTTGGGTATTTTATGTACCAAAAGATTTTTGCACCCAATACAAAATTTGAAGAAAAAGAGCTTTTCGTTTACATTCCAACCGATTCTGACTACTTAGAAGTCGAAAAAATCGTATCTCCTTATTTAGAAAATTTGGAAAGCTTCAGAAATGTGGCTGAAAAAAAATCATACGTTGCCAATGTAAAAGCAGGAAAATTTCTTCTGAAAAAAGGAATGAACAATAATGATATCATCAATTCATTGCGTCAGCCTTTAGAAACAAAAATTGCTTTCAACAACCAAGAAAGATTGGAAGATTTTGCTGGAAGAATCAGTACGCAGATTGAAGCCGACAGCACTTCATTGATGAAAGCTTTTACCGATGCAGCATTTTTAGACGAAAACGGATTCACGGAAGAAAACGTTTTGGCGATGTTTATCCCAAATTCCTACGACTTTTTCTGGAATACTTCTGCAGAAAAATTCCGTGATAGAATGGCGAAAGAATACAGAAAATTCTGGAACGATAGCAGAAAAGCAAAAGCAGAAGCACAAAAATTGACTCCGCTAGAAGTTTCTGCATTGGCTTCAATCGTTCACAAAGAAACCGTAAAAACAGACGAAAGACCAAGAGTGGCGGGTGTTTACTTAAACCGATTAAAAACTGGAATGAAATTGGAAGCTGACCCAACAGTGATTTACGCAGTAAAAAAATCGGAGAATGATTTCAACAGAGTAATCAAAAGAGTTTTATACAAGGATTTAGAAACCGTTTCTCCTTATAATACATACAGAAATTTTGGTTTGCCACCAGGACCAATTGCAATGCCAGATGTAACTGCAATTGACGCAGTTTTAAATCCGGAGCAACATAATTACATTTATTTTTGTGCGAGCGTAACCAATTTTGGCTACCACGAATTTGCGGTAACTCCGGCGCAACACGAAGTAAATCGCCAGAAATATGTGGCTTGGGTTAACAAACAAGGAATCAAAAGATAGTTTTGAGGTTTTTTAAATACTATTTTCTACTACTATTATTTTCATTGTCAGATGGCGTGGCGCAAAATCAATTCCAAGATTTGCTCACGCCATCTGATTCTTTAAATGTACCTCGAAGAAACGCAGTCGTTCTTTCAGAAACCGTAGCTCTCGGAGGAGCTTTGGTGGGTTTGAACCAACTTTGGTATAAAGATTACGCTAAATCAGATTTCCATTTTAAGAATGACAATGCGCATTGGTTGCAAATGGACAAGGCAGGGCATGTTTATTCTTCGTATCATTTAGGAAGATTTTCGGCCGAATTGCTCGACTGGAGCGGTGTTTCGAAAAAGCATCAACTAATTTTTGGCGCAACAACCGGATTTGTTTTTCTGACTGCTGTTGAGGTTATGGACGGCTATTCCGCTGAATGGGGATTTTCTTGGGGTGATGTTGCTTCAAATGCTTCCGGAACGATTTTATATGCAGGCCAAGAATTGCTTTGGGACGAACAGCGAATTGTTCCAAAGTTTTCTTTCCACAGAACGCCTTACGCGGGAGCGCGGCCTGAAGTTTTGGGAAGCACATTTTCCGAAGAAATTTTAAAAGATTATAATGGACAAACCTACTGGCTTTCGGCAAATATTCATTCGTTTTTTAAGGAGTCAAAAATCCCAAAATGGCTGAATGTTGCAGTCGGTTATGGCGCCGAAGGAATGATTACGGCCAATGACGGTTTGGTCAACACTGTTTTTCTTCCAGAAAAGGAAAGAACGCGACAGTTTTACGTCAGTTTAGATTTAGATTTGACTAAAATTAAGACTCAAAATCACGTTTTAAAGACACTTTTTTCGATTTTTAACTCCATAAAAGTTCCAGCTCCAACTTTAGAATTCAGGGAGTTAGGCGGAATAAAAGCGCACTTAATCTATTTTTAGAAAACATTAACAGCCTGATAGTCAATATCCTATTTTTTATCGTATCTTTGCCCCCTAGAAATTTCAAGATGGTGACAGTGCTTGAGAAATCCAATTTATGATAAAAAAATGTTACTTTTTTGGAGGCTTGATGCTTATAATCGCCTTCATCACTTTAGGTTTTACATCTAAAGAATCCGAAAAAAATTCTTGGTTTTATGTGGGAGAAGATGAGGAAATCATTTACACAGTCCCAACACAAGATGAAAGTCAATACGTCAATCTCGAGCTACCTTACACAGGAAAATCTTACACCGGCTTCAAACAGGCAATCGCCATTCGAGAATCTCAAGGACAATACAAATTAATCAACACTTTTGGATACATGGGAAAATACCAATTTGGTATGTCAGCCCTGCGTTCTATTGGGATTAAGAGTAAAAAAGATTTTTTGAACAACCCAAGACTTCAAGAAAAAGCGTTCAAGGCATTGCTTTCCATCAACAAAGCACAGCTGGAATACGAAATCGAAAAGTATGAAGGAAAAGTGGTTAACGGCGTAAAAATTACCGAATCTGGTATTTTAGCGGCAGCACATTTAGGTGGCGCTGGATCAGTTAAAAATTACTTGAGAAGCAACGGAAAAAGCAAATTCAAAGACGGTTTCGGGACCTCAATGAAAAGCTACTTTAAGAAATTCGGAGGTTATGATACTTCGCACATCGTTGCAAATATGAATGCAAAAGTGAAGTTGAATTAGAAATTCAATTTTTGTAAATAAAAAAGCCGATTAGTGATAATCGGCTTTTTTGTTTCTAATTGAAATAATAATAAAATGCTTGCCCAATTGCATAACCTGTAAAATAGAAAAGCAGAAATTATTATAATTGAGTAGATTATGACGAAAAAATTTCTGTGTTCTTTTCCTAGTAGTAAATTTAAAATTTGATTTTTCATTGTTTTTATTTTAAAAATTACACCAAACTTTGTTTAGTCCATAAATCAAGATATTTGCCATTTTGATTTATCAAATTACTATGAGTTCCAGATTCAACGATAGTGCCATTTTCCATTACAATGATTGTATCTGCATTTGCAATCGTACTTAAGCGATGCGCAATTACTATGATTGTTTTTCCTTGAGATTTAAAATTGTCAATCACATCTTTTACAATTTTTTCTGAATTTGTATCTAAAGACGAGGTAGCCTCATCCATCAAGAGTATTTCCGGATTTTTATATAATGCTCGTGCTATAGCAATTCTTTGTTTTTGCCCGCCCGATAACATTGCCCCGTTTTCGCCAATTTGACTCTCAAAACCATTAGGTAACTTTTCAACAAATTCAGTTATTTCAAGTTGTTTAGATAAGTCAATAATTCTTTGAATATTTGGAAATGAATCACCTAATGCTATGTTTTCAATAATATTACCGGAAAAAAGATTTAATTGTTGCGGTATCACGCCAATGTAGTTTCTTAAGCTTTTATAATAGATGTGCTTCAAGTCATAATCACCAATAATTATTTTTCCTTCTTTTATTGGATATAGATTTTGTAGTAGAGAAATTAATGTTGTTTTGCCACTGCCGCTTTCTCCAACAATAGCAGTCATTTCATTCTTTTTAAAAGTTGCGTTGAAACTTTTAAAAACTTCAGTTCTTGAACCATATCTAAACGAAACATTTTCAAATTTTATATCACCGATATTTTCTTTTTGTAATTCAATTTTGTTTTCCGTTTCTTCTCTTTCCAAATCCATGATTTCAAATAGACGATCCGCTGCAATCAATGCATTCTGTGCAGTTTTGTTCATGCCTATTAAAGAAGCTACTGGAGAAGTAAAATATCCAATCAATGCATAAAAAGAAAATAATTCTCCTGGAGTTATTGCTCTATCAATTACATATCCTGAACCAACCCATAGAAGAATTACAGTAAAAATTGATGCTAAAAATTGTGTGGACGTACCAGCAAAAATACTGTTTAATCCAGACTTGTAAGTTGTGAATAATAATTTCACAAACCTATTTTCTGTTTTAATATTTGAAAATTCTTCTATTCCAAATTCTTTTACTGTTCTAATGTGCGTTACACTTTCAACTAATTGTGTTTGGAGTTCAGCAGCATTTTCCATTATTTGTCTTTCTACCTTTTTATTGAATTTATTAAGTAAAAAATAAATCAAAGCATAAAATGGAATTACTAGCAAAATTATTAAAGCCAATTTCCAATAATAAGTGAACATCAACGCAAATGAAAAAACGACTATAAAAACATTGACTATCATGTCAATTGCAACTTCATTTATAAATGATCTAATTTTTACGGCATCATTTATTCTTGAGGTAATTTCGCCAATTTGCATAGTGTCGAAAAAGCGCTGTGGCAAATGAAGCAAATGTTTGTAATATCCTAAAATTAATTTTGCATCAATTAATTGTCCCGTTTTCATGACAAAAAGACTTTTCTTTGATCCAATATAACCTTGGAGTAAGATAATTGCAACCATTGAAACGCTCATTAAATTTAATAGATTACGATTCCCTTCTACTAAAACATAGTCAGTTATTTTTTGGACATAAATTGACATTGCAAGTCCAAGAACTGTAAATAATATAGCTCCAACTAAAGCTTGTAGTAGAATAGTTTTATGTGGTTGTACCAAAGTCCAAAATCTTCTGATAGAAGAAACTTTTTCATTATAAGCTATAAAATCATCATTTTTGGCAAAGAGAATTAAAACACCAGACCATATTTTTTTAAATTCTTCGAAATTGTAAGTTTCCATTTTTCCAAAAGCAGGATCCATAACTTCAATTTTGTCTTTACTAACAGCATAAATGACAACATAATGATGTAGTTGCTCTTTAACCACAACATGTGCGATTGCAGGTAAAGGAATTTTATCTAAAGAATCAAAACCACCTTTTACGCCTTTAGCTAAAAAGCCCATTTTTTCTGACGCTTCAATAATTCCTAATACATTGGTTCCTCTCTTATCGGTGTTGGCGTATTGACGGATTTTCGCTATTGGCAAATTAATTCCGTAATGATTTCCAATAGAAGCAAGACAAGTAGCACCACAATCTTTAATATCATGTTGTTTAATTTTTATAGAAGACATTTTTCTGAATGGATTTAAATGGAAATATTATTTAGAGATTGACTTTGGATTAATCCAGTCGTCAACTTTGTCAAAAAGCAAGTCAAAAAGGCTTCGTCTTGTAATGAGATATCTTGTAGTCAGCGTCATTCCTTTTGAAACTTCTGCCTTATAGCCTGACTTTAATAGCATTTCTTTGCTATTTAATTTGCATCTCACTTTAAAGTAGGCAATATCTTCTTGTAATGTAATATTCTTGTCTATATCTGTGACTACTCCTTCCAATAATCCCCACTGATTATAATTAAATGCATCCATCTGAAATTTGACTTTTTGATTTTTTCTAATTAGGCCAATATCATCTGGAGAAACAGAACTTTCAACAATAAGGTCGTCGATTGGTGAAATAGTAGCAATTTGTTGGGAAGCATTTAAAAAGGATCCGATTTGCAAACCCGAAAAATTTTCAATTGTGCCTGAAGTTGGCGCAATCACAACATAATTGTTTTCTTCGACATTTATTTTAGAAACGCTACCTTTTAAGTTTTTGATTTGTTCTTCTAAATCACGTTTTTGATTTTCCCAAGTAGATTTTTGAGATTTAATAAAACTGTTTAACGCATGTTTTGAAGACTCAAATTCATAAAAATATTTTTCATATTCCACTTTGGCGATGATACCTTTATCAAATAAGGTTTTATTTCTATTATAATTTATTTCAGCTTGAGAAAATTTGTTTTGAAGTTCTTCTTTTTGAGCTTGAAATTTATTAAAATCTTCTCTAATAGAAGCTGTTTTTAAATTTGAAGTTTTTCCATTAAGCACATTTAATAAATCTTCAGAAATTTGAAATGCAGTGCCTGATAAATCATTTTGCACTTTTTTTTCTGTTTCTAGCGATTCTTTAGCGATTTTCAGCAAAGTATCGCCTTGATAAATTTGCGTGTTATTTTTTAAATTAATCCAAGTGATTCGTCCATTTACAATTGTGGTTACTGGAACATTGTCAGTTGTACTTCTGATTATGCCACGGCTTTGACTGCTTATGTCTATTTTGATAATTGGTAGTAAAAATAATATTGCTATTAATGCAAGAATAATTGCCAAATAAATAGAAATACTTTTTGTTTTATTTTTGGCGTGGAGATTTTCGATTGTGTTAATTGGGTCAGAGCTAAAAGTCATTTGCAACATTTAAAATTTTAAAATGAGAATTGTAAAAGTTCGTCATTTCTCTTAATAGTTATATTCTTAATATTGTTTCTAATATTGTTAATTGAGTCTAAAGTATTTTCTGATATTTTTATTTTATTTTCATTTATTGATTCTATTGCATCTCCTAGTTTTATACCTTTTTTATATGATAGAGAATCTTTAATGATTGCTGTGATAAATATTTTTTCATTTTTAATTCCGAATCTTAATCCAAGTTTGTTGTTTTGATTTGGTCTGTGTTTTAGTATGTCAGAATAATAAAATTTATTGTTAATTCCGTCGATTACTAAAATGTCTTTTTTAAAAAAATCTATACCTACTAGATTTATAAAATTATTAGAAACTTGTATTTGTATCGAATCACTTTCAATTTCTTTGTAACTTATTGTGCCAAGGTTTGAAAAATCAATACTATATTTATCCTCTTTACCAATTATACTTGTAATTAGATTTATTTCTGTTTTAAAATATAAATTTGGCTTATCTCTTGAATTTAGTGTCAATTGACATAGGCAACCTGTGTCGAGTCTTAAATTACTAATTCTTTTGCTGGCGATAGTGATATTTTCGTTTATTACCGATTTTTTCTTAAAATCAATATTTAGAATATTTAAATTGTTGTAATCAATAGGAGAATTAATTTTTAATTCATTGTTTTTAAAATCAAAAGCCCAAGAATATTTACTAATAATATCAGTTCCTAAAATTCCAATAATATTGTTTTTTTTGTAAATATTATTAAGATTATTGAATCTAATTTTTACATTGCTTAAATCTTGATTGCCAATTGTGAATTTTTTGACTCTTGAATATATTATTTTATCTATGTTGCCATAAAAATCAATAATTTTTGCCTCTTTACTTTTTATGTTTTTATCAAATTCGATAAACTGTTTGTAAATAATTGTGTGATTTGAACCTGTGTCAAAAATCATGTTGCCTGATAAAGTATCATTTATCGTTACATTAACTAAGATAAAATCATCGTATTTAAAGGGTAAGGTTGTTTGTTTTAAAGTTCTGCAACTAAAAAAGAGAAAGAAAAAAGGAAGCATAATTAAATGCTCCCTTTTGAAATGATTTTTATTTACCAACTCTGACACCATTAACATAAGTTTCTGTGCTATCGTTACCATCATTAGCAAATATAACCGCAGCAACAATAATAATTGCAGCAATTAAGAATCCTAAAAATCCACCACTAGTTTCTTTAACCTCTTGAGAACTCATCTCAACTAAATTCATTTTCTCTAAATTCATTTTCTAAATTTTAAAATTAAACAATAACAATTTTGTTTCGCGAGAACTATTTGTTACTGCAAATAAAGAAGAGTTCCGTCTAATAAAGTTGGACGCAATAAAAAACCACCAAAAATTTCTTTGGTTTCGTCATTTGAAATTATTTTTAAAGAATAGTGAAGCTCTAAGTCAAATGGCGAACCATAATAAAAGCTTTCTGATTTTTTGCTATACTTAATTACAGCTCCAAAATCTTTTAAAGATTCGAGAACATTATATAAATGGCTTCTTGAAATGTGGAGCTTTATAGCAAATTCTTCGGGATTACCTGTTTGCTCATTTAAAATTAAGATATGAGTTTCCTTAATTCGGTTTATTTGTTTTAAGAAATTCATGGCATGTAATTTAAGTGAATAAGAAAAATCTTATTTAGGTAAAATAACGCTAAAAATTACATTTAAACAAATTTTTGTTATATTTTTTTAATTCATCCTATGAATGATAAAGATACAAGGTCTATTATGTAAATCAACCTTCGTTTTTTTCCAATCCGCTACTCTAAAAGTTTTGATGTATTCAGTTGGCAAAGTGATGTCGCAAGCAATGCACAAATGCGTATTTGGCTGTAAAGACTGCAAAATATCTTCCAATAATTTATTATTTCGATAAGGAGTTTCAATAAACAACTGCGATTGGTTTTTGTCAAAAGACAATTTCTCCAAATTTTTTAAAGCTGTTTTCTTCTCTGATTTTTCAATAGGAAGATAGCCGTTGAAAGCAAAACTTTGTCCGTTCATTCCAGAACCCATCAAGGCTAATAAAATAGAAGAAGGTCCGACTAAAGGAACTACTTGAATTCCCTTTTCGTGTGCAATTTTTACAATCGCAGCACCAGGATCTGCAACGCCAGGACAACCAGCTTCTGACATTAAACCAACATTGATTCCTTGTAAGCAAGGTGCAATCATTTCTGAATGTTCTTTTACGTCGGTATGTTTGTTCAATAAACTGATTTTTAAATCAGGCTGTTTTTTTTCGGGATGAACAATTTTTATTGATTTTCTAGCTGTTTTTTCATTTTCAACAATATAATAATCAATGAAGTCAATCGCTCTTTTTACGGTTTGTGGCAAGACATCCATTGGGTCGCTTTCGCCAAGAGTGGTTGGAATTAAGTATAATTTTCCTAAAGATTTCATCGTAATTATTTCGTTTTATTAGATTGTAAATTTAGGGATTCTGAAAGTGATTGCGAAATTTAATATTGTAATACTGATTGTAAAAAGATGTAAATTTGTAATTCAAACTAATTTGTTATGGCGACAATTTCTTTACAACAACAAATAATTGAGCAAATATCTGAAATAGAAGATATTACTTTGCTTGAAAAAATTAAAACTATTTTGGATAGTTCTAAATATCAATTGTCACAAGATCAAATTTCTTTAGTCAATGAAGCCGAAAATCAATATGAAAAGGGAGAATTTATTGATGATCAAGCGATGGATGAAAAATTCAAAGAATGGCAAAAAAAATAATTTGGCTGAAAAATGCTGAGATACAAATGTTCAGCATTATGGATTATTATCAAGAAAGAAATAAAAGTAAAATCTACAGTGAAAAATTATATAGAGAAATTACGCAGAAAATCAAAAAATTAGATTCAAAAATTGCATTTCCGCAAAAGACGTCAATTAAAGATTTATATTATTTTACACATAAACATATTTCTGTTTTCTTTTCCATTACAAAAGATGAAATTATCGTCAAATTGATTTGGGACGAAAGAAGAAATCCTCAAAGTTTAAATTCTAATTTAGAAGAAATAGAATAGAAAAAATCCAAAAATCTGGGGTAAACCTTACGAATGCTTAGCAATCAATTTCTCTGCAATAATCTCACAAACTTCATCAAGCATTCCATAAACATTTGAAAAACCGTCTTCCATTCCATAATAAGGATCTGGAACATCTACATTTTCATTTGGAAATAAGTCATTAAGAATCAAGCTAACTTTTGATTTTGCCTCTTGATTTGGAGCCAATTGAATCACGTCTTTGTAATTAGAATTGTCCATTACAAAAATATAATCATTGGTTTCAAAGTCTTTTGTAGTAAATTGTCTTCCTTTTTGTTTAGAAATATCTAATCCTTTTAATTTTGCAATGGCAATAGATCTGGAGTCAGGTTGTCTTCCAACGTGCCAATTTCCGGTTCCAGCAGAATCTACTATAAATTTATCTCGCGGAAGCTTGGACTGCAAAATACCTTCTGCCAAAGGCGAACGGCAAATGTTTCCAAGGCAAACCATTAAGATTTTTATAGGCATAATTTCGAGATTTCAGATATAAGATTTCAGAAATACCGAACTCTTATAAAGATAATTTTTTGTTGATATCGTCCACAAATTTCTTGAACTGCTTGTCTGTTGAAACCAAGTTGTCAACCGTTTTACAAGCGTGAAGAACCGTTGCGTGATCGCGGTCTCCAATTTGTGAACCAATATTTGCCAACGAAGCTTTGGTATATTTCTTCGCAAAAAACATCGCCAACTGCCTCGCTTGAACCACGTGACGTTTTCTTGTCTTTGACTGAAGCATATCCAAATCCAACTGGAAATAATCTGAAACCACTTTTTGGATATAATCGATTGAAATTTCGCGTTTTACATTCTTGACGAATTTCTCAACAACTTGTTTCGCCAATTCCAGCGTAACCTCCTTTTTGTTGAAAGAAGATTGTGCAATCAAGGAAATAATAGCACCTTCTAATTCACGAACATTTGACTTGATATTTCTCGCCACATATTCTAAAATTTCTTCAGGAACTTCAACGCCGTCGCGATACAAAATATTCTTTAAGATAGAAATTCTTGTTTCATAATCAGGTTGGTGCAACTCCGCAGAAAGTCCCCATTTAAAACGAGAAAGTAATCTTTGTTCGATGTCTTGCATATCCACAGGCGCCTTGTCTGAAGTCAAGATGACCTGTTTTCCGTTTTGGTGCAAGTAGTTAAAAATATGGAAAAATACGTCTTGAGTTCCCGTCTTTCCTGACAAAAATTGAACGTCGTCAATAATTAGAACGTCAATTAATTGATAGAAATGAATAAAATCATTACGTGTATTTTTCTTTACAGACTCAATATATTGTTGCGTGAAAATTTCCGCAGAAATATAAAGAACCGTTTTTTCGGGATATTTATCTTTTATTTCCACACCAATAGCGTGTGCCAAGTGTGTTTTTCCCAAACCAACTCCACCAAAAATCAATAGCGGATTGAATGAAGTTCCTCCAGGTTTATTGGCCACAGCCATACCTGCAGAACGCGCCAAACGGTTTGAATCTCCTTCAAGAAAATTGTCAAAACTGTAATTTGCATTCAGTTGTGACTCGATTTTCACGTTTCTGATTCCCGGAATGATAAAAGGATTTTTTAATTCAGGATTTTTATTTTGCAATGGAACATCAACTTCCTGAGGTTTTACAGGGCTTCTGTGCGCACTTGGCAATTGTTCCGTAAACGGTTGTTTGTTGCCATAAGTGTTTTCCATCTTAATTTTATAAAGTAACTTTGCATTTTTACCAAGTTCTTTGGTCAAAGCGACTTTTAATAATTTAACGTAGTGTTCTTCGAGCCATTCATAAAAGAATTTACTCGGAACTTGAATATACAAAGCGTTGTCAGTTAGCTCAACCGATTTAATTGGTTCGAACCAAGTTTTATAAGCTTGGTCCTGAATATTGTCCTTTATAAATAACAGACAGTTTTCCCATACCGATTGCGCAGTTTTGTTCATATATTGAGTTAAATTATTATGTTTGTTAAAAGTAATTCCTACAAAAGAAAAGTACATCTTTTGTAACTTCTTTGGGAGAACAAATATGTGACAAAAATCTGTAAAAAAAAATTAAATAGGGATTGATTTTATAAAAATATTGTTGTAAGTAGTTTGGGAAATTAGCTACATTAAAATTAATGTATTAGTAAATAATAATATGCGAGAATTTGAATTTAAAGTAAGAGTAAGATACGCAGAAACAGACCAAATGGGCGTTGTTTACCACGGAAATTACGCCCAATATTTTGAGATGGGACGCGTGGAGTGGCTGAGAAACCTAGGGTTGTCTTATAAATTCATGGAAGAAAATGGAATCATGCTTCCTGTAGTTTCTTTGACGATGAATTATAAAAAGCCAGCGCGTTATGACGATTTGATTCGGGTGAAAACCATCTTCAAAAGCCAGACGTCTGTGAAGATAGAATTCGACTATGAGATATTCAATGAAAAGGATGAGTTATTAACAACGGGAACTTCGATGTTGGTTTTTGTGGATATGAAAACGGGTCGTCCAACGCTTCCTCCAAGCTATGTTTCTGAGAAACTTTTAGCGTTTATTGAAGAATGATATTGAATTCGCAAAATTGGAATTTATTCGTTCAATTTTATGTCAATTTCGTATAAATTAGAAAAAATGTCGAATATCATTTCGGCATTTTTTTTTCGAGTTTTGATTTCAATTTCGCAACTCATTTCCATCTTTTGAGAAACGATATCCAAGTTTTTTTCTTTGATAACTCGCATCACCTTATTCATATTTTTATAATCGAATTTGATGATGAAATGAATGTCAATCGTTTTTTCGACAATTTCGGAAGCTTCCAGAGCCATTTGTGCCGAAATTTTATAAGCCGAAATCAATCCGCCAACGCCCAATTTTACGCCACCAAAATATCTTACAACAGCAACTAATAAATTGGTAACATCAAAAGACTGAATTTGTCCATAAATCGGCATTCCGGCAGAGTTGGAAGGTTCGCCGTCGTCATTTGCTCTGAATTGAATTTTATCAGTGCCAATTTGAAAAGCGTAACAGCAATGTCCTGCCGAACTGTGTTGTTTTCTTAAACTTTCAAGTATTGTTTTTGCTTCGTCTTCCGAAGAAATAGGGAAGGCGTATCCGAAAAATTTGCTGTTTTTTTCTTTGTATAAAATTTCTTCCGAAGGAAAATCAAGCGTTCTGTAAGTATCTTTTAGTTCCAAAATCTAAAGCGGAATAATTTTTTTCTCGAATAAATCAACAACATCTTCTTCGCCAACTTTCAAGTTCCAGACTTTCATACCAAGGCTTTCGGCAATATCGGTGTTGGTTTTTCTGTCGTCGACAAACAAAGTGCGTTTGACTGACAATTCGTGTTTGTTAATAATATATTGGAAGGCTTCGGGTTCTGGTTTTCGCTGTCCAATTTCAAAGGAGAAATACACTTTTTCAAAACATTGGTAAAAATCACGGCTGAACGATTCGCCAACCATATTTTCAAATTGCTCCACGTGAATCGAATCGGTATTGCTCAAAAGAAACAATTGATAATTGTGCGAAAGATTCTGAAGAAATTCTAATCTATATAAAGGAAAGTCTAGAAGCACCTTGCTCCAAGCGGTTTTGATTTCTTCCAAAGAAGCATTTGGAACATACTTCTGGATTCCTTTCAAAAAGTCTTCTTCCTTTATTTTTCCTTTTTCAAATTTATAAT
The DNA here is from genome assembly GCF_042658345.1 of Flavobacterium qiangtangense. Taxonomy (NCBI): domain Bacteria; kingdom Pseudomonadati; phylum Bacteroidota; class Flavobacteriia; order Flavobacteriales; family Flavobacteriaceae; genus Flavobacterium; species Flavobacterium qiangtangense. The sequence goes on along the minus strand of NZ_JBHSQB010000007.1, from coordinate 254,469 downwards.
TGAGTTTGTCCAAATCGTCGTTCCATTCCTTCAGGCCAAGAGATTTCATCGCATCTTCCATCGCCTTGAAATTGATATTTATGAAAATATCTCCAAAATCAAAAATTATCGTTGTGATCATACCTTTTTGAAAATTAGAAGTTCGTCATTCAAAATTGCTTCTTTTGAAACCAAATTTCCTTTAAAATCGGGAGCTTTTGTCCCGTTTACAAAAGAATTTGTTCCTTTAAAAACACGCGCTTCGTCCCAAAGATTCGCATCGATGAAAGTTTGCAACGTTTGTTTTCCGCCTTCAATTATCACAGATTGGATGTCTTTTTTATACAAAATATCCAGAACGGAAAAAGCGAGCTTACTATCAAAGATAGCATTTTCAAAGGAAATTTTCGAGGCATTCTGTAAATTTTCCTGCTCTGTAATGATAATTGTGTTTAATTTATTGTCTTTTACAAAGTAATTATTTTGAATTTTTCCAGTTCTGTCTAAAACAATTCTAACCGGATTATTGCCTTTCCAATCGCGGGAATCCAACTTTGGATTATCGTCTAAAACCGTCTGAGTTCCAACCAAAATCGCCTGTTCTTCAGTTCGCCATTTATGAACCAATTGTCTTGAATATTGATTCGTAATCCAAACCGGTTTTTTTTCTTCCTTATATATAGGACTCAAAAATCCGTCTTGACTTTCGGCCCATTTTAAAATTACGTAAGGTCTTTTGTTTTTATGGAACGTAAAAAAGCGCTTGTTCAATTCATTGCATTCATCTTCTAGAATTCCAACGGTCACATTTCTTCCAGCTTCAATTAATTTCTTGATGCCGTTTCCGGAAACTTTTGCAAACGGGTCAATAGTTCCAATTACGATATTCGGAATTTTATTGGCGATTATCAAATCACAACACGGAGGCGTTTTTCCGAAATGACTGCAAGGCTCCAGACTCACATAAATTGTGGATTTTGCCAGCAAAGATTTATCTTTTACGGAATTTACAGCGTTGACTTCAGCGTGTGGTTCACCCGCTTTTCGATGCCAACCTTCGCCAATAATTTGGTTCTCATAAACGATTACGCTTCCCACCAACGGATTTGGATAGGTCGTTCCCATGCCATTTTTGGCGAGTTCAATGCAACGTTTTATATATTTTTCGTGTATCTTCACATCACAAAAATACCTTTTTCTGTCAAAATGAATGCGATAATTATTAGAGAAATCCAAAAGGCTGACAATGTTGTGATTGCCAAAGTGATTCGCGATGTGTTAATCGAACACAACGTGCCAAAAGTAGGAACGGCTTTTGCGGATCCGTCGCTTGATTTTATGTTTGAAAATTATTCTGAAGAAAAATCGGCGTATTTTGTGGTTGAAAATGAAGGGAAAATTATCGGCGGTGCTGGAATTGCTCCGTTGGAAAATGGACCAAAAGAAATCTGTGAACTTCAGAAAATGTATTTTTTACCAGAAGCAAGAGGTTTCGGACTTGGAGCCAAATTGATGGAAGTTTGTCTAGAAAAAGCGCGCCAATTTGAATTCAAAAAATGTTATTTGGAAACGATGCCGTACATGACAAACGCACAAAATTTATACAAAAAATCAGGATTTCAATATTTGGATAAACCATTGGGAAACACAGGCCACAATGCTTGTCCGGTTTGGATGCTTAAAGAATTATAAGATATGAAACAGCTATTTTTCTCTTTGTTTTTGCTTTCGATTTTAGTTTCTTGCAACAATTCTAAAGAAATTGAAAAAGAAGAAATTGTGGAAATTTCAGACACTTCTTCGGTAGAAGAAATTCTTCCAAAAGAAGAAATTGTGGAAGAAGAAATTGAATTTAAAAACGATTTTGATATCCTTATTCCAAGAAGTTACCGCAATTGGGAAGGAAAAAATGAAGCCAATGCAATCACCAAAAACTGGATTGATTTGTATGAAAAAAACGGGAAATATTACTTAGGCAAAGCCGATTTTAAGTTAGAAAGCGGTTACGACGAATGCATTGGAGATTCCACAAGAATAATTGAATCTAAGAATAAAACTGTGCTTTTTATGGATTTGAAAGACTCAAAATTAGGAGAAATCAAGTTTTTAAAAATTGCTAAGAATAAAATTTGGCCAAATGAAAAAATAACTTTCACTTTTAATAATGTAGATTATTTCTTAAGAGCGGAAGGCAAAGTGCTTTCTTCAGAAAAGTACATACAGACAATGGCTTCGAAACCTTTCAAGTGGTTGAAAACTACAAATTATATATTTCTACCAAAGACATTCCAGAAAAATTGTTGTTGAAAGAAGAATCGTTTAACGACACTTTCGTGGAATTGCTTTTCGCCGGCGACATTGACAACGACGGAAAACTAGATTTTATCTTTGGAGCCAATAGAAATTACGAAGAAGAAAGAGTAATTTTGTTTCTTTCTTCAAAAGCGGAGAAAGAAAATGTGGTTAAAAAAGTTTCAGAAATCGCGATTCAGTTTGATTGTTGATTTAGGCGGAATTAAAAATGTAAAATGTTTTTATGAAATTTAATTTAGATTTTACAACTGATTATGGGCAATTCTATATTTGCGATAAAAATTTTTTAGGACAGACAGATTCGGAAAATTTTTGGACCGACAAAGCTTATGATAACAAAATTGCAGTAGAAAATGGAATTCTCGGAATTGCTATAGGTAATGAAGAAGGAATTGTGAAATGTGAATTTGAAATATTAGTTTCTAGAAATCTAAAAGTTGATTTTAACGACTTTGACCATATTGTTGAAGCAAGTTTAAAAATCGACTCTGGATTTTTTCAGGTTTTAGATTGTCCAAATTCTGAAGTTCAATTTCAAACTGAGGTAGAAAATGGAGAATTTAGAGCTAGGATTTACTCTAGGAATTTGGCTTTGGCTTTTGATGAAAATCCACAAGATTCTTATTTGATTCAAATTTGGAAAGAAGAATTTTCAGAACCAATAGTTTTAAAAAGATTCTCTGTAATATGAAAAAATATCCTTACATTCATTACGTTTTTAAAAAGAATATTCCCTAAACCTTTCGCCCAAAAACCTCAACCCAAAAAAAAATGCTCGCCAAAGACTACAGAAATAATTTCATCGAAAAACTCCTTCCTTTATATGATGTTCTTGAAGCCGAAAGTTTCTTTTATATCATTTTAGAGGATTTTCATCAAATGAAGCGAATTGATTTGGCGTTGAATCCAACGTATGTTTTTTCGGAAGAAGATTTGGCAAAATGGAATTCAGTTTTAGAAAAATTAGAAAAAGAAATCCCGATTCAGTATATTTTAGGAAACGCACATTTCTACGGATTGGAATTTGAAGTCAATGAAAATACGTTGATTCCAAGGCCGGAAACCGAAGAATTGGTCGAATGGATTATTAAAAACAATGAATTTTCAGAAGAAATAAAAATTCTGGATATAGGAACTGGTTCGGGTTGTATTGCGATTTCATTGGCCAAAAATCTTCCGCACGCAAAAGTTTTTGCCATTGATGTTTCTAAAAAAGCTTTGGAAACTGCCAAAAAAAATGCGTTGAAAAATGAAACAGAAGTTACTTTTCTGATAAAAAATATTTTAGAAACAGAAGATTTAGAACAGCAGTTTGATATTATCGTTTCTAATCCGCCTTACGTGAGAAATTTGGAAAAAGAAGAAATTAAAAAGAATGTTTTGGATTACGAACCGCATCTGGCTTTGTTTGTCGAAGATAATGACGCTTTAATTTTCTACCGAAAAATTTCAGAATTAGCGCAAAAAAATCTTACTGAAAACGGACAGCTTTATTTTGAAATCAATCAATATTTAGGAAAAGAAATGATTGATTTGTTAGAAGTAAAAAACTTCAAAAATATTGAATTGCGAAAAGATATTTATGAAAATGATAGGATGATTTTTGGGAAAAAGGTTTAATCGGTTAGAAGTTCAACCATTTAGTTGGACTGCTAACTGAAAACTAAAATCTGCGAACTTATTCATAACGCAAAGCCTCAATCGGATCTAAATATGCCGCTTTAATCGCGGGATACAATCCAGAAACTAAAGCAACTAAAAAGCTAATCACAACGGCTGCAATTATCGCCATCCACGGAGCGACAAATGCAAAATCCAAAGCAGTAGAAATTCCCCAGCCGATTAAAACCCCGAGAATAATTCCAACAAATCCGCCTAATTGTCCGATGACTAAACTTTCGGTAAAAAACTGAAATGCAATCGTGGAGCGTTTTGCTCCAAGTGCTTTCCTAACGCCAATTTCACGCGTTCTTTCAGTTACCGAAACAATCATAATATTCATTAAAGCGATTGACGATCCAAAAATAGTAATAATTCCAATCACCCAAGCCGAAATTCCCAAAGCCGCCGTTTGCGACATCACCATTTGAAGCAACTCATCACTTCGAGTAATTCCAAAATTATTTTCCTCAACCGGATTTAATTTTCGCACTCTTCGCATCGTGATAATCGCGTCATCCACCGCCGCGTCAAGCAATTCCTTTTTATTAATCATCACTTTTAAGTCATAATTAATATTTGGAGCGGTAAAAAGTGAACGCGCAACTTGCGTTGGGATCATCACTCTCAAATCCTGTGCGTTTCCAAACGTCGAACCTTTTTCTTTCAATACGCCGATGACTTTAAATTTGGCGCCTCGAACCGAAATCACCTTGTCAATCGGGTTTACATCTTTTAAAAGCCCTTTCAAAAAGTCAGAACCAACGAGGCAAACATAACTGTTATTTTGAACGTCAAAAGCCGTGAAATTCCTGCCCAATTGTGTTTCCAAACCAGAGTTTACCAAGAAATTTTCATCCACTCCAAGAACTGAAATATCCGGATCTGTTTTCTTGCTTTCATATTTAATTTCGGCTGTTGAAGTTGCTGTGAATGACAAAGAAGTCGTCGTGAACGGATATTGGTACTTCTCCTGAAACGCTTTTGCTTGCGGATAACTGATGATTGGATTTATCTTTTCAACGCTATTATTTCGGTTGATTTGTGCCGAAGCATCGTACTGACTCATCGAAAAAGTATTCGATCCCATCGAAGAAAAATTGCCAGAAATTGTATTTTCCAAAGCCGAAACCAGTGTCAAAATCCCAACCAAAGCCGTGATTCCAATAGCAATAATCAACACCGTCAAAGTCGTTCGCAACAGTTGCGTTCTGATCGAACCCATCGCAATACTCACATTTTCTCTCAGCAGTTTTAGCATAATTTTAATTTTTAGTCAGGAGTCCAAACTCTAAAGTCAAATGTAACGCTCAATTCTCAATTCTAAAAACTAATTTCTAAAAATAAAGTAAGATATTTGCAACCCAAGTCCAAAGTTTAAAAGTCGAAGGTCGTAAAGTCCGAAAATCTGCTTAAATAGGTCTAACTGTCTAAAAATCTAAGAAGTCTAAAAATCGAATAAAAATGGCAAAACCAGGCATCCCAAAAGGAACCCGAGATTTCTCACCAATTGAAGTTTCAAAGAGACAATATATCATCCAAATCATCAAAAATAATTTTGAAAAATTCGGCTATCAGCCCATAGAAACGCCATCTTTTGAAAACTCTGAAACCTTGATGGGAAAATATGGAGAAGAAGGCGACCGCTTGATTTTTAAGATTTTGAATTCTGGAGACAAAGTTAAAAAAGCCGATTTAAATGCTTTGGAAAATGGCAATTTAGCCAAGTTTTCAAGTTCGCTTTCTGAAAAAGCTTTGCGTTATGATTTGACAGTTCCGTTTGCGAGATATGTTGTTCAGCACCAAAGTGAATTGGAATTTCCTTTCAAAAGATATCAAATCCAACCCGTTTGGCGCGCTGATAATCCGCAAAAAGGGCGTTTTAGAGAATTTTACCAATGTGATGCTGACGTTGTGGGTTCGACTTCGCTTTTTCAAGAAATTGAATTGGTACAATTATATGATTCGGTTTTTACAGAATTAGGCTTGGAAGACGTTACCATAAAAATCAACAACAGAAAAATCTTATCAGGAATTGCGGAAGTTATCGGAGCTTCTGATAAATTGATCGACTTCACGGTTGCTCTTGATAAATTAGACAAAATAGGCGAGGACGGCGTGAAAAAAGAAATGCTTGAAAAAGGAATTTCTGCCGAAGCTATTCAAAAAGTACAGCCGTTATTCAATTTTACAGGAACGATTTCCGAGAAAATAAGCCAACTTTCTGATTTACTTTCTTCTTCCGAAGAAGGTAGAAAAGGAGTAGAAGAGTTGCAATTTATCTGTGAAAAAGTCGTGGAATTAGGATTGAAAAAATCAATTTTAGATTTGGACGTGACTTTGGCCAGAGGTTTGAATTATTATACAGGAGCAATTTTTGAAGTGGCTCCGCCAAAAACGGTTGCAATGGGTTCCATCGGTGGTGGCGGAAGATATGATGACTTGACCGGAATCTTCGGATTAAAAAACATGAGTGGCGTTGGAATTTCCTTTGGATTAGACCGAATTTATTTGGTTATAGACGAATTGAATTTGTTTCCTGAAACGGTGACTACTTCTTCAAAAGCCATTTTCTTCAATTATGGAATTGACGAAGCTTTTTATTCGATGAAAATTATTTCGCAATTGCGCGATGAAAATATCAAAGTAGAATTATATCCAGACAAAGCAAAAATGGACAAGCAGTTTAAATACGCAGAAAAACGCTTGATTCCGTTTGCGGTGATGGTTGGAAATAACGAAATGGAAACCAAAACTTTTAGCGTAAAAAATCTACTGTCGGGAGAAAAACTTACGGTTGATTTTGACGGTTTGAAAGAATTATTGAAATAGGATTTATAAATTAAAATCAATAAAAATGAAAAGTCCCGCAACAATTGTTACGGGACTTTTTCGTTCTAAAAACCTAAAAATAAACTCTTTTTGTATTATTTGATAATTATTTTCTTGCTCAAATTACCATTCGTTGTTTCGATTTTTACAATGTAAGTTCCCGCGCTTATATTCGAAATCGGAATTTGAATTGATTGCTGTGCCTGATTTTCAACATCGTAAGTCCCTAATTTCTGTCCTAAAATACTGAAAAGCGTTGCTGAATTAACGGTGGTGTCAACCAATTGATTTTTGATATGTAAAACATTGTTGTTGCTGGTAAAAGCCACTTGAATTCCGTTTAAGAATGTTGGCGTTTCAGTTCCCAAATTTTCTCCGTTTGTAAATCGCAATGAAAATCTTTCGTCGAAAGTTCCTTCAGGTAATTCAATTTGAAAAGTTTCCGTTTTAATGTTGTGATAAATGGCTGTTAAACTATCGAAAATATAAACGGGCTGATTTTCGTCGAAATTTTCTATTTCATCAATTGCAAATTTCACTGTTCCGACACCGCTAGATTTTATCCCAATTTGGTAACTGTTGTTGATGTTGAAAAAGCCATCTCCTTGAATAATCAGTCTTTTATCTCCATGTAAAAAGTACATATCATTTTCTTGATCGTCCATAGTTACTGCGTCATATCCAGGATCAATTTCGCTTGTGGCATTCTCATTTGCGAAGCCTAAAAGTACTTGTCTGCGATAATCATCCTTCGTTTTATAACCCAGACGTATTTTCATAAACTGATTGTCTTCTTGAATTTCGTCTTCTGAATTATCCATGAAATAATCAACTTCTGGAATATTTGACGTCTGATTTCCGTTTCTGAACATCACTGAATTTGTACCGTCTTCCTTAAAAAACGCACGTTGGTTATTATTGAAAATCACATTTCCTCCGGCGGCACTTGCTTGGATAAAAAATCCTTGCCCAACTGCCACATAACGTCGTGGTTGTTTGGTTCCAGGGCCAACATTTGAAAGCGACGGATGTGACATGGCCACAACGCCACCTAAATTATTGTAAGTGGCATAACCGCCTTGATAACCCATTAAATTGTGAGTTCCGCCTCCAAAATGATCCCAGAAATACAAAGTTCCGGTTGTGGAAACATTATTTGCGGAGATAAAAGCTTGCGCATCCATCGCTGATGCGTAAGGATTTCCGGTCAAATTAATCAAATTTGCACCAATTGAAAATTGAATTAAACCGTTGTTAGGTTTTCCAACAAAAGTATAATTTTGATTGGCTGTCGCTGCGCCACTTCCTTTTAAAGTAAAGCCTTGAGCGGCGTTTAATGTTCCGTTTGGACCAGTGTAAACCCAGTTTGCGTAATCTCCTGCCGCACTTTGAAATCTATAAATCCAAAAACTTGCTAACGTAATTGGCGATGTTGGAGAACCATTGTAACCGCTAACCCAATTTATATTTGTTGGAGTTGTGGTGGTTCCGTCTTTAAAAACTCCGTTTACGGTATAACTATTGTTGTTTGAAGTAGTATTTGGAGTTCCAACAGGTGAACACCAATAATTATAGTCATAAATAATTTTGGTTCCTTGTTGGTCTCTTTCAATTGATCCAAAGCTGGTTACGTCTAAATCGCTATTTAAAGTTTGAATTAGTTGCGATTCTCCAACCAAATCAATTTTTCCGTCTAAATCTAAATAATGAGAAACTTCAATTTTTGAATCATTTGTTGCGCTCAAGGTATTACTTGAAACAATTAATCCTAAAAGAGTTTTGTTTCCTTGTGACTCCACGGCATTTTGCGTTTGCACGATGTTCCAGTCTATATTTATGGAAGGCGTTACAAGAGAAGGGCTGTTTGCAATGTTTTGAACAGCTCCATTTGACCAAGTTGCCGTATTTTGCCATAAACCATTTGTGCTCGAAACGTAAGGGAGAGGAGCGGTTTGACCAGCAATTATGTTATTGTCAGGATTCAAATATTTAATTCTTGCGTAACGATTATTGTCAGAAAGATCTTTTATGCAAGTTCCATAAAGCGTGTTCATGTCATAATAAGCTTGCAAATTATTCCAAGAAAGTGTCGCAATATCATTTTTTGTAATTGTATTTGGGATGACTTTTCCAAAAGTGTTTGTTGCACTTTTTAGAATTTCTTGATTCATGATAAATCGAAGTTGAGTTTCGGTCAATTCATTTGTCCAAATTCTAATTTCATCAATATCTCCCAAAAAACGACTTGTTATTGAAGCTTTTGATGTCCAAACTCCTCCGATAGAAAAATTGCTGCTATTTGTTGCTGGTGTTGGCTGTCCCGTTGCAGTTGCATCTAAAACACCGTCGATATAAATCTTGGCTGTACCGCTTGCAAAAGCTATTGTAACATAATGCCATCTTCCAGTGGTCACTGTAGCGTTACTTACAACTCTGTCGGCGTTATTCCAATTTCCCACAACCTTGCCGTTATTGTTTACATAGAATTGGTAAGCGCCACTTTTTGCTACAAAAACACCGTTATTGTTCGTTGTTCTTATCCATGAAGAAACGGTGAACGCGTTATTTAAGTTAACATCTTTTTCGCCCACGACAAAATCAGAATTATCATTTTCTAATCTGTATTTTGTGGTCGAAATATTTGCAACACCAAAACTGAAAAATTTTGTTGCATCAAAATCATACCAAGTTTCATAGTTTGTACCGTTTGTTGTCATTGGTACAACATCGATAATATCTGCGCTGGCAAAATTGGCAGTAGAAGAAACAATCATTACATATTCTTGGCTTCCTGTTCTTGTCAATGTAGAGAAAGAAGATTGAGGAATTGAAACAACAGTTTGTGCTACTTCGCCTCCAGTTTCCACGATTTTATATTTTCTTAGTGCTGGAATAAAATTTGTTGTTATGCTTGAACCTAATGTGACACTTGTTGTAGTTGTCCCTGTTAGGGTTAAAGCAGCATTGTTTGATCCCCATACTAAAAATGCCTTGTCGACTGAAAAGGTATTTGTGTTTGCGGTATTTGTAGTGGCAACTTCTCCTAAACCAATGGCCACTTCAGCAGCAGAATTAGAACTGCGAGATTGTTTTTGAGTTAAATCTGCCAGGTCATCACGGCCGATTCCGGCGATGTTAAAATTGTATCCGATATTATTATTTTGGTTCCAAATAACATTCCCTTCAGAATTTTGATAATCCATGGAAACGCCATTTGTGCCAAGGGTTATTCCATATTTTATGGCTAGATAACTCTCAATTCTTCTTCTTTCAGAAGCATCATTTTTTCTGGCAGAATATGTAATTGCTTCGGCAATTCTTCCATTGAAACTTCCGTTAAAAGCTTGACTACGACCTATCCAAAATCTTCGATTTGAGTATGATCTATATTGCGGCGCGCCAACTTCTTTATTTGTTATTGATAAGCCATTATAAAAGAGTTGTTGCGCTGTGGGCGTCGTTGCAAGATTTTGTCTCGCATTAATTATTCCTAATAAGTTGGTGTAAGTTGCTGCGCCAGTTTGTGCTATTCCATACCCTCTTGATGCTTCTGCAACTGGATTTCCACTACCATCTACTGGGCTGTTTCCTATGCAATAACTGATTATTTCTTGATCTAATCTCAGCGAATAATCTCCAAAACCAATTCCGGAAATATCTTCTTCATAAGTTTGCGTGTTAACTTCTTGTCCACAAAAGACGTCTCTAACTCCACTTGAGTTGCTTAAGGTTGTGCCATTTTCGTTAATTACAACTATAAACTGATCTTGACTGAAAAAACCACCTGTCGCATTAAGTTCTGCACGATTGGTTAATCCTGTGTAGTCACGTGCACTTAAATTATCGTTGTTAAAGTATACAACAGGATTGAAATTAACATTATTTGTAGGATTGTTTTTAAATATTGGTTTATTTGTTAGTGAGACATTTTCATCGTCGATTACGCTTGCGTCGTTTCCTTTTCCTAGATCTTGCCAAGAATTGATTGTGGAGTTGTCTGCATCAACATTTGTTCCGTTTATTTTATCTGCTTTTAGCCAGGTTTCAAGATTTGCAGTTATGCCACCGGGACCTCTTGATGGAGTTGTAAAGGTCGTTCCAATAATCGAGATGTTGTCTAAATAGAGAAATCGATTTGCATCCGCTAAATTTGCTATAAATCGAAACTGACCAGTCGCTAAAAAATTAAAGTTTGTGTTAAGCAAAGTTGCGTGGTATGCGTGATATCGGTTTGTAACATTAATGTCCCGTGTGGCACCTCCAGATGTTCTTACCATCACTGTTTTTACATTTTGCCAAGCGTTTGTGGCGACATCTCGATATTGTAATATCATCGTTTCTCCACTATTATTACTACTACTCGCTAAAAAAAATTTGATATCAATTTTATTGTATGGAGTGATATTAACGGCTAATGAATTGGATGTCAAGGTCATATTGGTTGTTCCTCGAAATCTGACTGAGTTTGCTCCGTTGTACGGTAATGTTGTTTGAGTGGCGACGTTAGTGCTTCCGACAGTCCATATGCCAGTATTTCCACTTTCAAATTTTTCCTGATTTAATACAGTCTGAGAACGACCTTGAAAAGTACATAACATGAAGATTACCGCGAGCAAAAGCTCACGGGTGAGGGGGTAGGTTTTTTTCATATCTTATGGGGATTAGATACTAATAATTTCGTTAAAAATAGATTTGGGTTTGTGAATACTACTATAATGTTATCGGGGAAACAACATTATAGTTTATGCAATTTTTAAAATGTTAATAATCTACTACAAATATAATGAAATTATATAAGATAAGTAGTAAAATGTATAATATTTTTTAGTTATGTCGTTGAAAACTAATTGTTTTAGAAAAAATAAAAAGCTCGAATCGTTAAGATTAGAGCTTTTTATTTTGGTTATTTTATTGAAGTCGTCGATTTGTTTAAATAAATAAACTTTTTTAAACAAAATACTATGATTGCAATAATTAAAATGGTTGCTAAAATATTGTTTTCAATTGGAACTCCCGTGGGATCGTTTCCTTCAAGAGTTCCATCTGGATTGTCATCGCCAGGTTGGGCAATCACGCTTAATGAATTACACATTATACAGAAGCAAAACCAGATTTTTAAATTTATATATTTTTTCATAGTTTTAAATTTAGTAGATAACTTTTTTATGAGTTATATTGCTGTCTTCTGTTGTGATTTGTAAAATAAGTGTTTGTCTTGCAAGGCCAATGTCATTGACTACTAAAGAATTTGTGTTGACATTTTTTGCTTCATATAAAAATCGTCCTCTAACGTCAAATATTTTTACATTTTTGATCAAAAGTAGAGAGGAATTAATCACCAAATTTCTTTCTTTTGTATAAACTATTAAATTGTTTTCTTCAAAATTAAAACTGGGATTTGCTAACGCGTTATTTAAATAAACCATGTCAAATCGGTCATTGAAAACCCCAACAGGCGAATTAAATTGATATTCTCCGTCATTTAGCTTGTGAGTGAAATTTGTTAGTTTGTCTTTGATAAAAATTTCTTGGCCGTTTTCGAACAATCCATCGACATGGTCAATAGCAATAGAAAAATTTCCGGCGATATCAGTTTTAAAGGTCAACGGAACAATATCACTATTTAAAAAAGGTAATGATTTGCCTTGAATTACAAATTCCTCTTCGTTTATCAACGAGTTTAAAGCAACTTGATTGTCGTTTATAAATCTTCCGTCAATTTTATCATCAATTCCTTCGGTTGCATCATTCATGTAAGCGACCATCATTTGATTTATTGGCATTCCGTCATGTGAAAGGTTGAGCCAAATTCTATGTTTTTCTTCTTCAAGATTTCTTAAAAATTGGTTGGCATTATTTCCGGTTCGCATGCTATTGTTGAAATTTACTGAAGAAGAAGTTGACTTTATGATAAATCCTTGTCCAACTTGAATGAATCCATTCGGTGTGATATTGCTAAGTCCGCCAGCGTTCGCGGTTCCACCAGCTTGCGTGTAAGTTGCATAAGAAGTTGTTAAAGAATTATTTGTCTTTCGCCAAAAATAAATTGCTTCGTTAATGTTATTTGCATTGATAAAGTTATTTGCATTAATAGTTGACGGATAAGGATTTCCGATGGCATTATATGTGGCATTATTTACGGGAACTGTATAATTTCCATTGTTCAATACACCGCTAAATTGGCCTTCCCAGATTGTTGGCGAAGTAGGGTGGGTGTTTGATACGCGAATTAAATATCCTTTTGCCAAATCAAAATTTGTGGTTGAAGGAGAGGCAACTACATTATATAGATTTGTCGTGGGATTGTAAGTATAAAAACGATTGGTTAATGTTGCAGGTGAAAAGGCTAATAGTCCTTGTGTAGCAGTGGGGCTTGACCAAAGGTTATAGTCTTGCCTCATTATAGCAGAAGTTTGTCTTTTGACAAAAGCTGTACCACTGTTTCCATTCGTATTTTTAGTCTGTAATAAATTTGAATTATTTTGAAAAGTTAATGTTGCGCCACTATTTACAGTTACATCACCAGAAATAGTTAAGTCAACTCCAGCATTGACAATAACGTTTGCATTATTTGTAACTAGAAGACTGCATGCAACTAAATCTTGGGTTGCTGTAAAATTTCCAGAAATAATTGCTCCCAAGGAAGCTGTAGGCAAACCATTTGACCACGAAGAACCATTCCAAGTTGTGCCACTAATAATTACGTTTTGATTGGCCGTTGATGTTTGTCCGTTTCCGTCGTTAAAAGTCCAAGTTACAACTGTTGTACCAAGAGCTGTTATAGGGAATTGAGTTGTTGTTGTTCCAGTAATAGATCCATAACAATTGCTACTTGCTGTTGGCGCTAACAAAGTTACATCGCATTGCCCAGTGATATCTGGCAAATTTGCTAACGTTGGAGGCGTGCATACTTGAATATTAAAAACTTCTCCGCCAAGAAAAGCGCCATTGTTTCCGGTTAAAGCAAATTTAAAGCTGTCAGAATTATTTGAACTATTGTCGTTCGTGTAAGTTATAAGATTGCTATTGATGTCAGCTTGGGTAAAAGTATTTCCCACATTCATTAAAACAGAATTTCTTTTTAAAGTTCCGTGAAGCGGAAGCTGTGTTATAGTATATTTTATTTGCGCCGTAGTAGCATTTGCTTGTGATGATGCTAATAAAATCGAAGTGACCGTTGCAGAATTTCCTTGTGAAAGTTTTAAAGTATTTTTTGCAATAGCCAAATCGTTCACGGTTTGTAATTTTCCGCAAATTGTAATTGAAAATGTAGTTAGTGTTCCGCCAGAAGAATTTGCAACACGATCTGTTGCTAGAAAAGTCCAAATTCCCTGTGCATTTGAATTTATAAATCGAGTCAGAGGTTGATTCGCTTTTTGCGTTCCGCCTAATGCAGGATTTGTTCCGCAGGCAAGATCAGTTCCAGCGTCATCAAACGTTACGTCAAAATTTGATCCAGAACAATCACGATTATAAACTTCTATAAAAAGTCCAGTCGGACTGCTAAATTGCATCTTTAAATCTGTAGCCAAACTATGAGTTGCTTTTAACTTGAAAGTCACTTTGCTGATTACAATATCATCAACAACGTTCATTTTGGCGATAACTGCATTCGTTGAATTGGTTTCCCAGTTTGCATTTCCGTCAAAATAAACATTTGAATAGGTTTTGCAAGTATCTTGTGCAATTTGAAATGAAAAGACTTCTGAATTCACTCCGGTAACGCAAGAATTTAACGGTCTGACCCTCCAATAGTTGATTGTTCCCGCAACTAAAGTAGTTGTTTGATAAGAACTTTCTGTTACAGTTGCAGTTTCAACTATTGAAGAAAAAGTTGGATTTGTCGCTATTTCTACAATATATGAAGAAGCACTAGAAATTGGATTCCACTGAAGAAGAACAGAAGTTTGCTGGTTTTGAGCTCCGTTCGTTGGAGATGTCAGTGATACAGTTTCAATATTATTGTCGAAGGTTTTTAAAACAGCATTTGCTACTATATTTGAAGTAGTTGAAGTTCCTTTTACTTCAAAATTGAAATTTCCGGTTGGTACAGTTGAAAGTCCCGAAATGGTTAAAGTTACATTTCCAGCAGTATTTCTAGTTGCAGGAGAAAACGTTGCAATCGCTCCCGAAGGTAATCCAGAAGTTGAAAATGTAACAGTTTCTGAAAAACCTGGCGCTGGCGCGTAAGCGATAGTGTACACTGCATTCGTCGGTTTGCAAACAGAAACAGTTGGCTGTGCAATTGTTAAATCATATTTATTCGATTTTATTTCAAAATTCGCATTTGAAATATCAAAAAAGATATTCGCAGCAGCCTCGACCTTAATTCTGTTATTTTTACCAATTAAATTTGGAACAACGATATTAGCTGTTCCAGTATTTGCCACTGCGGTCGCAAGTACAGTCGGATACGTTAAACCGCCATCTGTTGACATTTTGATATTAACAGTTTGTGAATAGGTCGCTGTATTTGTACTTGCGACATTCCAAGTCACCGCTTTTGTTTCGTTTACATACCAAACAACAGAAGTATTTGGCGAAGTGACAACAAATGGCCCAGCAGTTCCAACAGTTATTACAACATTTGCACTATTTGTCTGTGGTGCAGTTGTGTTGTTGTCTCTAACCGTCAATCTGAAATTTAAAGTTCGGGCCACAGACGGCAAAACTTCCCAAGTTGGAGTTTCGTTATTAATAATCGAATTAAGATTAGGAAAAACACGAAAAGCATCAATAGTTGGTGTCAATGATCGAAAAATCGGACCTCCAACGTTTGTGGCCAACGGAGGTTGCGTATAAGCCCCGTCATTATTATATTGCTCCCAGCAATAAGTCAATACATCTGCAGGATTGGGATCAGAACTTCCAGAGCCATTCAAAATGAAAGGCGTGCTTTTGGGGATCGTATAGGCAGATCCAGCATTAGCAACCGGCTCGGCATTTGTATTTGAAACTTCACTTTCGCAAGTGTGCATTGCAATTTGGGCAGTCATCTGCGCTAAACTTCGAGCATGAAAATAGGCATCGCTGTTTGATTGAACATTTGGCGCACAAATACCCGCATATCCCATAATGGTAGAAGCACTTCCAGGTTCGTAATCATCATTAACTTTTGAACCAAAACAAGCGTTATAGTAAGTATGACCAGCCCCAAATTGATGCCCAATTTCGTGACAAACATAATCGATATCAAACGGATCAAATTGTGGCGTAACAATTCCGGTAACACCATTGCCTTTTGAAACAGAACTACAAGGCGAAGTGCCTGCAATTCCACCGCCACCAGTACTGAAAACGTGCCCAATGTTATAATTATTTACGCCAATTATTCCTGATATATTTGCAGTATTGATGTCCAACATTTGCGACCCATCATAATTATCATAAGGATCGGTATTTCCATTTATATTAGTTCCATTAATATAAATCAAACGGTCGTTATTTGCTGTAATTTGAAATTTTACCGCCAAATCTCTCAAATAAATACTATTAACGCGGGTAATTGTGTTGTTCATGGCAATTAAAACCTGTGAAATTGTATTTCCATAATACGCAGAATATTCAGATGTACAAGCAATTGCAATCGTGTAAGTTCTTATTTTTCCGTCAGTTGTATTATTTATTTCATTGTTGTTAAACGATTTAGATACATTTTCAAATTCTTCATCTTCTGCATGACAAACAAAATCGTCAGACGAACTTCTTTGGCAGTCCGTTCGATCATAAACAATATATTGAGTCGTATTTCCTTTCGAAACAGGATCGATATAAATAGTTTTATGTCCAGTAATCAAGCCAGTAAATCCCTCAGGAGAAATACTGATATAAATTTTATTTAGAGAATTTTGCTTGCTAGTTCCATAAAATGATTGGATTTCAGGAAATTTCGCTTGCAATTCTGGATGAAAAACATTCATCTTTTCAATTTCAAATTCCTCAAAACTTCCGTTTTCCAAAGGAAATTGCAACAGAACTGTCTGAACCAGATTTGAGGTTTCTCTCGAAGTTGCTCCTTGAAGTTTTTGTTTCAATAAGTTAAAATCCAGTTCGAGCGATTTAAATTTCCTGACCTTATTTTTTCTGTTTTGAACCAATTGTGGGTTGTTTTCACCTTTTACTTTCCAAAAATTTGAAGATTGAGAAAAGAGACTTTGTGAAAAAACGAACGCCAAAAAAAATGTAATTAGTAGATTTTTTTTCATGTGATTAAAAAATTTTGGGGATAAATTTTTTTGAGTAAGACAACCATAAACATCAAATAGCGGAATAAAATGATGCATCCTCTATCAGGATTTATACATTCGTAATTCCAAATTTGCCGGTTATGAGAAGAAATTATTTTAAGATATAAATTAGAGATGAGTCTAAATCTCTTTTAAAAAAAAGTTGAGGTTCTTGCAAAAGACTTTTGCAGACTTCAGTTATACCAACAAGGGCGAGGTACAACAATACTAATGGGGTAGTTTTGTTCATAGTTTAATATTAGATTTGGGACTACAAACGTAGAAAAAAAGTTTTTAATAATGTTAAAATATTGTAAAATAATTTTTAATTATGATAATTTAAGAGCTGAACTTTATTTTTTCAATACATTTCCAAAATTTTTTTGAAGCGAATCATCAGTCATTTTCAGCAAGCGCAATTCCTGCTGGATGGCACTATCTTTTTTTCAAAAAAGAGAAAAAAAGGATAGTCGCCACCATCAGGGCTATTTGAGAAAGGTTTTCGAATTTTTGGAAACTTCACGACCATTGCGTGAAAACGAGGCGTGAAAAACAGCTTTTTAAAAAATAAAATTTCCCTTTAGTATCTAAAAATCTTTAAGTAAATTTGCCCCTTATTTTTTAAAAGTGCAGAAAGAAATCATTGTCATCATCGGCGGGCCCGGAACTGGAAAAACCACAATCATTGACGGTTTGCTTGAACGCGGACATTGTTGTTATCCCGAAATTTCACGAGAAATTACACTCGAAGCAAAAAAAGAAGGAATCGAACAATTGTTTCTTGAAAATCCGCTGTTATTCAGCGAGTTGCTTCTTGAAGGAAGAAAAAAACAACACAAGCAAGCGTTACAAGAAGAATGTGAAGTCGTTTTCATCGACCGCGGCATTCCAGACGTTTTGGCTTACATGCATTATATCGGCGACGCTTATCCTGCTTTTTTTGACGAAGCATGCCGTGAACATAAATACACAAAAATCTTTATTTTACCACCGTGGGAAGCAATTTACGAAAGTGATGACGCCCGATACGAAAACTACGAACAGGCTACTTTGATTTACAAACACCTTAAAGAAACCTACGAAAGTTATGGTTATAACTTGATTGAAGTCCCAAAAGATACTGTCGATAACAGAATTCTTTTTATATTGGGACATCTTTCGAACTAGAACTATGCAAGAAGCGCTTTCGATTCTTCAAAAATACTGGAAATACGACACATTCAGAACGCCTCAAGCCGAAATCATTGCTTCGGTTTTAGACGGAAAGGATACGTTTGCCTTGATGCCAACAGGAGGAGGAAAATCCATCTGTTTCCAAATTCCGGCCATGATGCAAGACGGAATCTGTCTTGTGATTTCGCCCTTGATTGCGTTGATGAAAGACCAAGTCGCCAATCTCCAGAAGCTAAATATCAAAGCAATCGCGCTGACCGGAGGAATTTCTTCGGATGAAATCAGCGACCTTTTAGACAATTGCCAATTTGGGAATTACAAATTTTTATACCTTTCTCCAGAACGTCTTCAAGCTGATTGGATTTTAGACCGAATCAAAGCACTTCCGATAAATTTAATTGCTATTGATGAAGCGCATTGCGTCTCTCAATGGGGACACGATTTTCGTCCGGCGTATTTAAAAATAGCTTCTTTAAAAGAACATTTTCCTAAAATTCCGTTTTTGGCGTTGACCGCAACCGCAACCGACCGCGTAAAAACAGATGTTATTTCGCAGTTGAAATTAGAAAATCCAGCGGTTTTTCAGAAATCTTTTGCCAGAAAAAATTTGGCTTATATGGTTTTTAATGTGGAAGACAAATTATATCGTTTGGAACAAATTTTGAAGAAAAATCCACAGCCTTCCATAATATATGTGCGAAATCGAAAAGCCTGCCTTGACGTTTCTTCTCAATTAAATTACCTTGGAATCAAATCCACTTTTTATCATGGAGGCCTGCATGCCAAAGAAAAAGATAAAAATATGAAGCTTTGGAAGAACGAAGAAGTTCAAGCAATTGTGGCTACAAACGCTTTTGGGATGGGAATTGACAAGGCGAACGTGAAAACCGTTGTCCATATTCAATTGCCCGAAAATCTTGAAAATTATTACCAAGAAGCTGGCCGAGGCGGAAGAAATGGCGAGAAAGCTTTTGCCGTTTTGCTGAACAGCCCGTCTGATGTGCAATCTTCTGAAAGCCAGATTTTGAATAATCTTCCGGATAGCAAATTTTTGAAGGAGATGTACGTGAAGCTGTGTAATTTTTTCCAAATTGCTTATGGCGAAGGGATTGACGAGCAATTTTCGTTCAATATCAATCAATTCTGCGTGCAATATAATTTCCCGATTTTAAAAACTTATAACGGTTTGCAATTCTTAGACCGACAAGGAATCATTTCGCTGTCGCAAGAATTTACAGAAAAAGTGACGGTTCAATTTGTCATTGAATCAAAAGAAGTCATGCGCTACATGAGCCTGAATCCGCAAGATGAGGAGATTATTTTGGCGATGCTTCGAACCTATCCAGGGATTTACGAAATAATTACGGCGATCAATATTTCGCTTATCGCTAAAAAATCCAAGTCTGCAGAAAATCAAGTTGTAGCAGTTTTAAATAAATTACAGGAAAGACAAATTATCGATTATCACGCAAAAAGCAATGATTCGACGATTACTTTTAACGAAGTTCGCGAAGATGATCGAACGATAAATCGGGTTTCAAAATATCTGGAGAATCAGAATGACTTGAAAAAAGCGCAGTTGAAATCGGTTTTGGATTATGTGGTGAATGACAAATCGTGTAAAAGTCGTCAGCTTTTAGATTATTTTGGAGAAAAAGAAAGCAAAAACTGCGGTATTTGTTCGTATTGTATCACTTTGAACAGAACAGAAAGTAAAGTTTCTTCAACCGCAGAAAAAATAGTGGATTTGCTGAAAACAAGTCCGATGAGCTCGAGAGAAATCCAAATGTATTCGAAATTTTCAGATGAGGCGATTATCTTTGCATTGCAACAATTGCTTGAGATAAATAAGATTGAGATTTTGCCAAACAATAAATATACCTTGAAATAAATGGAAAAGTTACGCATCGTTTTTATGGGAACGCCAGAATTTGCCGTGGGCATTTTGGATACCATTGTCAAAAATAATTTTGAAGTTGTGGGAGTTATCACCGCAGCCGATAAACCAGCCGGACGCGGACAGAAAATTAAATATTCTGCCGTGAAAGAATATGCATTGGAAAATAATTTGAGATTATTGCAACCGACAAATTTAAAAGATGAAACTTTTTTAGCAGAATTAAAAAGTTTGAATGCTAATCTTCAGGTGGTTGTGGCTTTCAGAATGTTGCCAAAAGCAGTTTGGGAAATGCCAAAATTTGGGACTTTTAATCTTCACGCTTCACTGTTGCCAAATTACCGTGGCGCGGCACCGATCAACTGGGCGATTATCAACGGAGAAACGAAAACGGGCGTGACCACTTTTTTTATAGACGATAAAATTGATACAGGAGCAACGATTTTAAGCAAAAAAGTTGCCATTTCTTCGGAAGAAAATGCTGGCGTTTTACACGATACTTTAATGAATTTAGGAAGTGAGGCTGTTGTTGAAACTTTAAATTTGATAGAAGAAGGAAAAGCGCAACCAAAAACACAAGTGGATTCTGACGATATAAAAACGGCTTACAAATTAAATAAAGACAATTGTAAAATCGACTGGAATAAATCTGGCAAAGAAATTCATGATTTGATTCGCGGGCTTTCGCCTTATCCATCGGCGTGGACATTTTTCAAAGACAAAGAACAAGAATGGAACGTGAAGATTTATGAAGCGAGATTTTCTCCAAAAGATCATTCAGAAGCAATTGGGAAAATAATTACGACCAAAAAAGAAATGAAAATTGCTACAAAAGACGGCTATATCGAAATAGTACAATTGCAATTTCCTGGGAAAAAAAATTTGAAGATTGCCGAGCTTTTGAACGGTATTAGTTTGAGTGAAGAAGCGAAAGCTTTCTAAGACCGCATAAACAGTGATTTGACAGTGATTTTATTAAAAACAAGTCGGTTTTATTAACAAAACGCTTAAGTTATCAACAAATGTGCTAAAATCCGATTCAAAGTCTTGCACGGTAAGGAAATCCTGCTAAATTTGTTATAACAATAGAATGTTTAACCAACAATTAATACTAATATTATGAACAAATCAGAATTAATCGATGCTATCGCAGCTGACGCTGGAATTTCAAAAGCTGCTGCAAAATTGGCTTTAGAGTCTTTTTTATCTAACGTAGGTGGTACATTAAAAAAAGGTGGAAGAGTATCTTTAGTAGGATTCGGATCTTGGTCAGTTTCTGGAAGAGCTGCAAGAGAAGGAAGAAACCCACAAACTGGAAAAACTATCAGCATTGCTGCTAAAAATGTAGTAAAATTCAAAGCTGGTGCAGAATTAGAAGGTTCAGTAAACTCAAAATAGTTTCATCCTGATAAAAAATAAATTAAAGCCTTTCAATTTGAGAGGCTTTTTTTATGCATTACATCGAAATTATTTGGAATAAAAAATATTTATTGTTAAATTTAATAAAAATTGTAGCCAAATGATTTCAGAAAAACTCAAAAAAGGAGTGTTGCTCATCGCAGAACCTTCCATTATCGGAGACCTATCATTCAATCGCTCAGTTGTTTTGCTTGCCGATCATAATGATGAAGGGTCAGTTGGTTTTATTCTGAACAAACCTTTGGAATATACCATTCAGGACTTGATTCCTGAAATTGAAGCAAGATTTAAGATTTATAACGGTGGTCCCGTGGAACAAGATAATCTTTATTTTATTCACAATATTCCAAATCTGATTCCAAACAGTATTGAAATCTCAAACGGAATTTATTGGGGAGGAGATTTTGAGTCCACAAAAGAACTTATTAACGAAGGAAAGATTAAGAAGACCAATATTCGATTTTTCTTAGGTTATACAGGTTGGGACGCGCACCAGTTAGAAAAAGAAATGGAGGCTAATTCGTGGATTATTTCCCCAAATGTTTACGAGAATAAAATCATCGGAAAATCTGCCACACATTTCTGGAAGGAAAAAATCTTAGAACTTGGTGGCGATTATGTCATCTGGTCAAACGCTCCAGAAAATCCGATTTTAAACTAATTAAATCTGATTTGAGCATTCAATCGGAGCAATAAATCTTTTGAAACTTTAGTTTCATATTCCTTCTTGCGGTATTTTGTAATCGGTTGAATTCCTTTAATTACGTTCGTAACAAACAGTTCATCAGCCTTTTGAAGGTCAAATGGTGAAATTGGTTCTTCCACAACTTCCAAAGTTTCAATTTTTCTGGCAAGAGCCAAAACCTGCTTGCGCATAACTCCGTTTAAACATCCTTCAGAAATTGGTGGCGTGATTAATTTGTTTCCCATCAACATAAAAAGATTTCCGTTTAAAGCTTCAATCACATTTTTATCGTCGTTGATCAGCAAGCAATTATCATAGCCGTTTTCATCTGCAAAAATGCTTCCGGTCACGTTTATCAATCGATTTGACGATTTAATTGTGGAAAGCAGATGTTTTGTTACAATAAAGTCTTTGTACAATTCCACTTCATAATTCTCTTTTTCGATGCTATAAACTGCATTTTCAAGCTCAGAAACTGAAATTAAAAATGAGACATTTCTATCCTTTGGAAGATACAAACCGCCTTCTTTTCTGAAAATTGTCACGCGAGCACGAGAAGATTTTTCTAAATTTTCAGCTTTGGCCAAAGAAAGAATCTGCTCCTCAAAAAATTCCATCGTAAAGTTCATCGGAATTTCCATTCGCACAATTCGCATCGAAGCCATTAATCTAAAGTAATGATCTTCAACAAAAAGAATCTTTCCGTCAAGAATTTTTACAGTTTCAAAAACAGAATCGCCATAAAGCAATCCGCGATTATTGGTCAATAAATTATCTTCTGAAGAAATTGTTCCGTTAAAATTAATCATAAAAAAAGCCCTGAAATTAATGCAGGGCAAATATAAGTCTTATAAATTGAAATCTATTAAACAGAACCAATAACGTGTTTTAAATCTGAAATTTGGTTGTCCCAAAGCTGTTTTGATTCGTCCACTTCATCTTCTTCGGCGAAATCAACAACCATTAGAGAAACGTCTTTTGTGATCTCGTCAACCAAAATTCTTAGCTCAAAAAAGTATTCACCATCTTTTCCATCTTCTTCAACCCAACGAAATTTTACTTTCTCGCCAGTTTTTTTTGAAGCCAATCTTGCTTTTTCCTCGTTATCGTTCCAGATAAAAGTGAAGAATTCTCCTCTTGAATTTACGTTGTCGGCAAACCATTCAGATAATCCAGAAGGCGTTGAAATATATTGATATAGCAATTGAGGCGATGAATTTAAAGGAAATTCTAATTCATAACGTATTTTATTTTCCATGAGCTAGGTTTATTTTTTTGGAAATATATAGAATAAAATCAAATTAACCACAAAATAAAAATATTTTTTTTTAGCCAATTATATTTGCAACATCTGAATTTAGTTTTATATTTGCACCCGCATTCAAGGATGCACATAACCAAAAAAATGGCGAGGTAGCTCAGTTGGTTAGAGCGCAGGATTCATAACCCTGAGGTCACGGGTTCAACTCCCGTCCTCGCTACGAAAAAGGCAAAATCCCTAATTAGAAATAGTTAGGGATTTTTTTTATTTTTATTTTGAAGCGAATCGATAGTGAAGTTTCAGCAATCGCATTTCCCGCTGCCTTTCCAAAGTCCCGATGAAAAATCGGGAGCTTTTCCCTTGCATCGGGGCTATTTGAGAAAGTGTGTAGAATTTTTGGAAGGTTGGGAATCGTTGTGTGAAAAGCGATTGGTTGTAAAATGACTCAGTTTAACTCCTTTTTTATTTCCGAAATTCCTTTTTTCAAGCCTTTAAAGTAATCGCCTTTTTTAAATTCTGGAATTATAAAAGTTTCGAGAATATTTTTTGTTTCCTCATCCGTAAGTAAATTTGCAATTGAATCAGAATTTTGAATCTGGATTTGTCTCAAATTTTTACTCAAAACAATTAAAATTTTTGTTCCCAATTGTTTTTCAGAAACTAGAAAATTAGCCATATCTAATGAATACTTAAATATATCGTCGTAAGGAAGAATAGAAGCTACCGTGACAATAATAATTTTGTTATTAGAACTTCTTTCAAAGTTTTCAAGTGTCGTGTTTAGTATTAATTTTTCATGCTTTTTAAAAATATTTTCGTTGTCATTAACAAAATCGTTTACTGCTGGAAAAATAAATTCTTTTTTCTTGATATTAATTGAGTCAACGCTGTTTTGAGAATAAGAACTTGCTGAAATTGAAAATCAAATAGCCAATAAAATGAATTTTAAAATCCTCATAAATAATATTTTTGCTAATCTACAAAAAATCGAACTGCTCATTTCATATTAAATTAATTACATAATTATTTAATCTAAAATCAATACACTATATTTGCTTTTATTTTAATTTTGAAGATGGATAAGAAGACCCAAGAATTTTATGAAAGGCTAAAAGAGGAGTTGGATAATGCAAACGTTTGGCCCGCAGAATATCTTTTTAAATTTATTGTCCCAACAGAAGATGGAAACGTCGAAAAAGTTGAAAACGCTTTCAATGACATGGGAGCCGTGATTAAGACTACAAAATCTAAGAATGCCAAGTTTACCAGTATTTCAGTAAACGTGAGAATGAAAAGTTCGCAAAGCATCATCGATAAATATTTAGAAGTTTCCACAATACCGGGAATTATCTCGCTTTAAGCAGCACAAAATTTTATGTATATAAAAGAAAACCCACACGACATCGTTCATCATTTGGAGTACAATGCCGAAAGACCGCATTTGATTATTCCAGAATATGGCCGTCATTTGCAAAAATTGATCGATCAGGCAACTGAAATTGAAGACCGAGTTGAGCGTAATAAAGCCGCAAAATACATCATTTCGGTAATGGGAAGCTTGAATCCGCATTTGCGCGATGTTCCTGATTTTCAGCACAAACTTTGGGATCAGATTTTCATTATGTCTGATTTTAAATTAGACGTTGATTCTCCATATCCGGTGCCTTCGAGAGAAATGTTGCAGCAAAAACCAGAGCGTTTAAATTATCCGCAGAATTTCCCAAAATACCGTTTCTATGGCAATAATATCAAGTATATGATTGACGTGGCAAACAAATGGGAAGATGGCGAACTTAAAAGCGCATTAATCATCGTGATTGCAAATCACATGAAAAAATCTTACTTGAGTTGGAACAAAGACACCGTGAAAGACGAGGTAATTTTTGAGCATTTATACGAACTTTCTGGAGGCAAAATCAATATGAAGTCGTCGTCAGAAGAATTGTTGAACACGACAGAATTAATGCGTACCAATAAAAAGCTTTCAAACAAAAGCCAAATGCCAGCCAAGCCAAAAATAATGCCGAAAAAGCCAAACAACCAGAACAAAAACAATAACAGAAAACCCTAAAGTTATGAGTTATGAGTTATAAATTATGAGTTTCTCAGATTCTCTACACCAACTCATAACTCATAATTCATAACTTATAATTAAAGAAAATGGAAACTTTCAAGATTGAAGGTGGCGTTCCGTTAAAAGGAGAAATCACGCCACAAGGAGCGAAAAACGAAGCATTGCAAATTTTGTGTGCTGTTTTGTTGACTCCAGAAAAAGTAACGATTAATAATATTCCAGATATTATTGACGTGAACAAACTGATTACTTTATTAAAAAATCTTGGTGTAAAAATCGAGAAAGTTGGAAAAGGTTCTTACACTTTCCAATCTGATGAAGTAAATATGGCATATCTTGAATCAGAGGCTTTCAAAAAAGAAGGAAGTTCTTTGCGTGGTTCTATTATGATTGTTGGTCCGCTTTTGGCTCGTTTCGGAAAAGGATATATTCCAAAGCCAGGCGGTGATAAAATTGGAAGAAGAAGATTAGATACGCATTTTGAAGGATTCATCAGTCTTGGTGCTTCTTTCCGTTACAATAAAGAAGACCATTTTTATGGTGTGGAAGCTGATAAATTGCAAGGAACCGCGATGTTGCTTGACGAAGCTTCTGTAACCGGAACTGCAAATATCGTGATGGCGGCAGTTTTAGCCGAAGGAAAAACTTCAATTTACAACGCGGCTTGCGAACCTTACTTGCAACAGCTTTGTAAAATGCTGAATTCTATGGGTGCAAAAATCAGCGGTGTAGGTTCAAATTTATTAGAAATCGAAGGAGTTGCTTCGCTTGGTGGTTGCACGCACACGATTCTTCCAGATATGATCGAGATCGGTTCTTGGATTGGATTGGCGGCAATGACTCGCAGTGAAATTACGATCAAAAATGTTAGTTGGGAAAATCTTGGCGTAATTCCGGGAACTTTCAGAAAACTAGGAATTACGTTAGAAAAAAGAGGCGATGATATTTTTATTCCGGCTCACACAGATGGTTATGAAATCCAAAATTATATTGATGGATCAATTTTGACCATTTCAGATGCGCCTTGGCCAGGATTCACTCCTGACTTGTTGAGCATCGTTTTGGTTGTGGCAACACAGGCGAGAGGAAGCGTTTTGATTCACCAAAAAATGTTTGAAAGTCGTTTGTTCTTCGTGGACAAATTGATTGATATGGGTGCAAAAATTATTCTTTGCGATCCACACAGAGCGGTTGTTATTGGTCACGATTTCAAATCTCAATTGAAAGCAACCACAATGTCTTCTCCAGATATTCGTGCGGGAATTTCATTATTGATTGCGGCGCTTTCTGCAAAAGGAGTGAGCAAAATCCAAAATATCGAACAAATCCACAGAGGTTATGAAAACATCGAAGAGCGCTTGAAAGCGCTTGGAGCTGTGATTGAAACAGAATAAGTTTTATTCCGTTTCGTGTAATTGGGAAATATGAGATTTTTGTCATTCCGACGAAGGAGGAATCTCCATTAGGAGCTAAAGTTGCGGAGATTCCTCCTTCGTCGGAATGACAAGTTTGGGTAAATTCAACTACTTTTTCTCGATAATTAGTAAAAAAAAACTATGACACCAAGCGGGTAAGTTTAGATTTAAAAAAAGGCGTTTCGATTGAAACGCCTTTTTTTATACGATTTTATAAAATAAATTTCTATAATTTAATCTGTGAAATCTGTGACACGAGAACAAAGTTCGAACTGACGAAGTAAATCTGTGTTTAGTTCAAAACATTCAGAAACTTCAATCCAAAAATAATTCCGTCGCCGGCATATCCGCTTCCGTTGTAGGAGCGCACATAATCCAAACGAAGCAACCTGAATTTCCCGAAACCTAAGTTATCCAAACCAACAGAATACTCGGTGTAGGGCTTGGTATCTGGAACTCCAAGCGAATGAACTCCCAAAACCAAATTGGTTTTCAATAAACTCAATAACGGAATTTTGTTCATAATAAATCCCTTGTCGTTATATTCTGCGTGCAATTCTAAATATGAATCATTCGTGCTTCGGGTGTAATACGGAAGCAAATTGAAGACGTTCAAATATCGTTCAGCCATTCCCACGTGGGTTTGGTTTCCGTTAAAATGTTTGTAGTCTGCAAACGAAATTCCGTCTGCGCCAAAGAATTTTCCGGCTTTAAAATTGGTTCCTAATTCGCCTTTGTTTCCTAGTTTCAAATCGTAGGTCATTTTTGCGTAAATCGCGTCGTACTCAAAGTTTTTCTCGCTTCCGGCGAAAGCCTTTTCATAGCTTAAAAAAAGCGTTGGGTATTTATCATTGCCCAAATTAAGCTTTCCGTCAGGTCTAGTGATGTATTCCTGTGCAAAATTAAATCGTGCGGTAACCGAAGCTTTGGCCAAACGGTGTGTTTCAAAAATCGGGATATCTAATGCTGGAAACAGCGGATTGTTCGACGTGAATTCTTTGTCATTTTTAATCAAGACATAATCGGTATTGTTTGAAAGCGATTTTCTTCTGGAATATTCTGCATTTCCAAATAAAGTCAATCCGTTTGAAACTTCTTGCTGGTAATTAACTCTTGCAAAAGTCTTATCGTATAACTTGGCATAATTGTCTTTAAAAAATAATGTACTTGCCATATTTAAAATTTCCGGAATTGCAGGATTTTGATTAAACTGAACAATTTCACTTCCGGCGGAAGCCGTAAAAATAGCGTTCGTTTGATTGTTGAAACGGGTCGTGAAATAACCAATTGCTCGCAATCGGTCTTCGGCAAAACCATAATTTAATTTTGTTCCAAATGAAGTGTACGTTCTGTCGTCAGGATTTCTTTTGGTAAAAGAAAAACCGCTGTTCAAACTCCAACCCTGAACCGTATTGTAACCCGGAAATTGAAGAATTCCGTCGTATTTCAATGACCAATTTTTAAATGAATTGCTGTAACTGTAACCGCTGATGACGTCAAAAATCTTGAATTTATTATTTTTTCTATCGGTAGAATCCAAATAAGTTTGCGACTTTTTCATCGTTTGGATGCTGTCTTTTTTGATGTAATCTTTTGATTCTTCTTCTGTCAATGGAACCGGGCGAAAAGCGTTCCAGAAAGAATCGTCTTTTTTGTTGGCTTCCTTGTCAATCGCCACGATTTCTCTGGTAAACGTTTTCTTTTCAAAAGCTTCCTTAAATTCATAATTGCTAAAAGCGTGCGTAAATTTTCCGGTAAAACCAATTCCGAAAAGTCCAGCTTTAAAATCTAAAGTCTGCAAGCTTTTTGACCAAATCTTAGAATTTGAATTGTAACTAAAATTTTGCGTCAAGTTCATAGTTTCCAAAATTGGAACCTGCATTCTGTAACCTTTTATGTCTAAATCGACCGCATAAATCGCCCAAGTATCTTCCACAATATAAATGTAACCTTCAAAAACGGGTTCGTTATCACGACGCGGAATTACTTTTATCTTGTTGATTGTGTTGTTGTTATCGTCTAAAAAAGTGCCTTCGATTTTGTATTTGTAATAATTGAAAGCATTGTCAGCAATCGGGGAAATCATATTGATATTGAAATCGATATAATTTTCGTAGAAGTCATAATTCGTGTTCATCGCCGTGTTATAGCTGAAACCGCTGTCATTTCCGCTGATTTTTGAAGCAATGATTTGCTCCTTTAATTTGTCTGGTTTTTGAAAAGTAATTTTGGAAACGGTTTCAGAAAGATACATGATTCCGGTTCCTGTAGAATCTAAAATTCCATCTTCATCTACTTTTTGGCCTAAGATTTTTTTCGGAGCGTCTTTGATTCTAAAAATTCCTCTGGAGTAAAAATCAGCGGTGAATTTATCGGTCATTTTTGAATTTTCCTTTTTGGAAGCAATGGCACTTCTGATTACCGCATTTGCCGGATTTTCTTGGGTGCTGATGACAACTTCGGCCACCGAAATATTTTCTTCGGCAAGTGTGGCGTTCAATGTAAACGGAAATTTATCCACATTGACGGCCGATTTTTGTGTTTTGAAACCTAAATATTGAAAAACAACGGTGTGCTTTCCGGTAGATTTTATGTTCAATTCGTAGAATCCATTTTCGTTTGAAGATGTTCCTGTGTACGTGTTTTCGATATAAATATTTACGGCAGGAAGGGGGTTTCCACTTGAATCTGTAATTTTTCCTTTGATTTGGGCAACGCCCGAAACTGAAATTAGAAGTAATAAAAATGCGTAAAGGTTTTTCATTTGGAGGATTTATGTTGAATTACTTTAATAGACGAAAATTTTTACGAAATGGTTGCATCGGCCAAAAAATTATTTTTCTGCCAAGGATTTTAAAGCCAATTTATAGCTTTCCAACCCAAAACCGATTACGATTCCCTTTGCATTTGGAGAAATAAATGACTGATGCCTGAACGATTCTCGAGAAAAAGTATTAGAGATATGAACTTCAATCACCGGAGTTGTTACCGCTTTTACGGCATCTCCAATTCCCACGGACGTGTGCGTGTACGCGCCCGCATTTAAGATAATTCCGTCAAAATCAAAACCTGTTTCTTGAATTTTTCCAATGATTTCACCTTCGATATTACTCTGAAAATAATGCATTTCTACCAAAGGAAACTCAATTTGCAAAGACGTAAAATACTCTTCAAAAGTCTGGCTACCATAGATTTTGGGTTCGCGTTTGCCAAGAAGATTTAAGTTGGGGCCGTTGATAATGATGACTTTCATGATTGATGTTTTGGTAAAAATAGGTAAATTTCTTTCTTTATAAAATGGTAGGCCAATAAAAAAGCCGTTGCGAATGAACACAACGGCTTAACTATAAATTGTTTTCTTTTAGAATTGGTATCCTAAACCAACTTGGAACACAGCATTTTTAACTTCAGCATCTTTAGAGGCTTCCGTCAAACCAATAGTGTAACGTGCGTGAGCAGAAAGTCCACCTGCTATTTTTAGACCCAAACCACCTGCAACGGCAAAGTCAAATGATTGTGTGTCTGGGTCGCCGTCAACAGCACTATCAAAGGCCTCAAACGAATCATCTACCAGGAATGAAAATTGTGGACCGGCTTCAATACTCAATCTATCTGTAATCAAATAGAATTTTGCCAATACTGGAACCGAGATGTAACTTGTCTCAAAATCTCCCACACCTTCGACTTCTGCACCTTGCGACGTGAATAATGCTTCTGGTTGTAAAGAGAAATTTGGTAACAATTTTATTTCTGCAAAAGCACCAGCATGAAAACCAGTTTTGTTTTTGTAGTCAATTCCATCTGGACCTCCGCTAAAGTTTGAGAAGTTTACTCCTCCTTTAACTCCAAATTGTACAACTTGTGCGTTCGAGTTTGTTATTGCCGCGAATACAAATAATACGGCCAAGATTAATTTTTTCATAGTTGACATTTTTAAATTGTGGTTTAAAGAAAATTAGATTTGTATTCAAATTTAGCAATACTATTCTCATTTAAAATTAAGAAAAAGTTAAAAATGCCCACTTTCGTAATCTGATTTTGATTTTTAAATTACTAACAATTAGCAACTTAAATGTTGTATTATAATTAATAATTGTTGAAAACTTGTTAATAATTTTGTTAACAACTCGTTTTAGTAAGAAAAAACACGTATATAGTTTCAAATAACTTTGTTTAATAATTTTCAAACTCAAACAAAATGAAAAAATTAATTTTATCAGTATCAGCAGTTTTTGCTTTTGGATTTGCAAATGCACAGGACAAAACCGATAACGGAGGTCAAACTGCAAAAGGGAAATGGTTAATTGAAGCGAATACTGGATTTGGAGCGGCACATTCTGCAGATACAGCATTTGGTTTATCTTCTGTTGACGGTGAAACAGCTTGGTCTATTGGAGCTGAAGGAGGTTACTTTATAATGGATGATTTAGCTATCAAAGCGGGTCTTGGTTATAATGACATGGGTGATGATATGACTGCTTTCTCTTACAAAGTTGGAGCAAAATATTACATCTTAAGCCAAATTCCAGTGCAAGTTGATTATTCAGGAGCTTCTTACAAAGACGCCGATGAAAATCCATCTTACTTAGGAATCCAAGGTGGTTACGCCATATTTTTAGGTCCAAATGTATCTATCGAGCCAGGATTAAGATTTAATAAAAGCTTAAATGACGATTTTTATGAGGATGTTTTCCAAGTAAGGATTGGTTTTGCGCTACATTTCTAATCTTTCTTAGAGTTCAAATAAAAAAAGCCTCTCAATTTGAGAGGCTTTTTCTGTTTTTGGATATTTTAGTTTTTTAGAATTTAAAACCGATACCGATTTGAAACACAGAGTTTGAAGCTTTGTTGTCAGCATTTTCTCTGTCTTCAAAGATTTCAGTAACACCTTGGTTATATCTTGCAGTTGCAAACAATCCCATATCAGTTTGAAAAGTTACACCACCTGCAAAACCAAATTCAAAATCTTTAGCGTTGTCAGTATTTGTGTCACCTTCGTTGTCATTTGGTGCTGAATCAATTTCTTCATTTACCAAGAAACTAAATTGCGGACCTGCTTCAAGACTGAATCCTTTAAATAAATAAACTTTCGCAAGAACTGGTACGTTGATGTAATCTAGTTGGTATTCTACTGTTTGAGATCCAACGATTGGAAGATTGTAGTTATACTCAAATCCTTGACCAGAATATAATGCCTCAACCTGCACAGAAAACATTTCTGCTAAAGGAAATTCTGCTAAAGCACCCACGTGGAAGCTTGTTCTTGAATCTGGACTGTCAAAGCCATCACCGTTTACTGTTGCAAAGTTAACACCACCTTTTACACCAAAGCTTGGTGACATTGATCTTGTGTTGTCTGCTTCTTGTGCACTTGCTGAAATTGCTACCAACATCATTGTGCCTGCTGTAATCTGTTTTAATAGTTTCATAATTATAATTTTTAAGGGTTTGTATTTCAAAATTAGTAGGAGAAACAGCCTCAAAAATCTAAAATTTTCTTAATTCACAAAGTATTAACTATTTAATTGCTAATTATATAAAAAATATGGTTATGGTATAATCTTTTTTGGTAATAGTATAAATATATATGCACGCATACTTTCGAAATTCAAGAAAAATGTGTCTTGAAAATATAAAAAGTTAAAATTTATAACCAACTCCCATTTGAATGACCGTATTTTTTGACTTTGTATCTTCAATTATTTCAGAAAAACTGCGATTGTACCTTCCGTTTACAAAAAAACCGCTTTCAAATTGAAAAGTTAGACCCGCAATTATGCCAAAATCTAAGTCATTTGCATCGTTTAAAGTAACCGCTTCGGTATCGGAAACATCGCGTTCAAATTTATCAGAAACCTTATAACTGATTTGTGGTCCAGCTTCTAAGGAAAAACCTCTGACTACATAATATCTCGCAATAATTGGAACGCTGACGTAATCAAGTTTATAAATCGATTTTTTTCGGCCTTCTTCTGTTTCGTATCGTTTCTCAAAACCCTGCTGAGAGTAAATCAATTCGGGTTGTACTGAAAAAACATCTTCAATTATCGGAATTTCATAATGTACTCCTATATATATACTTGTTCTGGCATCGGGCGCTTTTTGCAAATCTCCTTTAGAAACCGTGGCAAAATTGAATCCGGCTTTGACCCCGATGCCCAATTTTGTAATGACAACTTCGGTGCTGTCAGATGATTTTTCCTCCTGACAATATAATGTCGCCGAAGAAAGCACAAGTGTGAGGCAAATAGTTTTGAAAAACTTCATAATTAGTTATTTTTGTTTGGTAATATTAAGTTACCTCATTTAAAAGGGCTTGCCGGAATTTTTAACATAACTTTGATAGATGTCAAATTGGTCCACATACATAAAAAGTTTTCAGTCGTATATGACGATCGAGCGCGGTCTGTCAAAAAACACGATTGCCAATTATACCTTTGATATTGAAAAATTAATTGAATATTTGGCAACGAACAATCTTTCGTATAATCCCATAAATATTACTGAGGAAATCGTGCAGCAGTTTATTTATGAAACTTCAAAATCGGTGAATCCAAGTTCGCAGGCGCGCGTTATTTCTGGGTTGCGTAGTTTTTTCTTGTATTTAATTTTTGAAGATTATAGAACTGATAATCCGATGGAATTAATTGAAATTCCAAAAATAGGGAGGAAGCTTCCGGATACGTTATCAACCGATGAGATTGACAGTTTGATTGACGCCGTGGATCTTTCTTCGAACGAAGGCGAGAGAAATCGTGCTATTTTAGAGACACTTTATGGTTGTGGACTTCGGGTTTCAGAATTAATTTCGCTTAAGATTTCCGACTTGTTTTTTGAAGAAGGGTTTATTAAAGTCAGCGGAAAAGGTGACAAACAGCGATTTGTTCCGATTGGAAATTTGACCCAAAAATATATAGACATTTATAAATCTACAGATCGCTCGAAGCTTTCGATTCAAAAAGGCCACGAAGACACTTTGTTCTTAAACAGACGCGGAAAACAACTGACGCGTGCAATGATTTTTACGATTATAAAAGATTTGGCGGTAAAAATAAATCTCAATAAAAGCATCAGTCCGCATACTTTTAGACATTCATTTGCTACACATTTGTTAGAAAACGGCGCAGACCTTCGTTCGATACAATTGATGCTTGGTCACGAGTCGATTACCACCACAGAAATTTATGTCCACCTCGATAGAAGGCATTTAACTCAAGTCATCAACGCATTTCACCCAAGAAAGTAACCATTCAACGATTTTAAGTTTTTTTTGTAAAAAAAGCTATTGTCACGTAAGATTACCTCTCTACTTTTGTGCTACCAAACCAAAAATAAACCTTTAATGCTTTTTGATAATAGCTCAAATTCTTATGAATCTGAAGCTCTGAACCAATTTTATGAAAAACTTCTGAAAGAAATTCCAGATTTGATTTTTCAGTTTAAAATTGAGAAAGACAATTCATACACGATGCCTTTTGTAAGTCATTCTGCTATGGAAATTTACGGCTTCAGTCGTGAGCAATTAGAAAAAAACATTGGAGTTGTCATCACTGACAGGATTTTAAAAGAAGATGTTCCTGGTTTCTTAAAATCAGTCTTGAAATCTAAAGAAAATCTTGAACGTTGGAACCACGAATATAGAGTACATCTTCCAAATAAAGGAATTCGCTGGCTCAGAGGTTCTGCAAAACCAGAAGCCCACGAAGACGGAAGCGTTGTTTTCTACGGAAGAATTGCAGATGTAACGGCCAATAAAGAGCAAGAATTGAAATTGATTTTATCTGAAAGACGTTTTGAATCGGCACTTGAAGCTTCTTTAGGAGGTGTTTGGGAATGGAATTTAAATGATAATTCTGTTTTCTATTCACCACAATCGTTGAAAATTCTTGACTTAGATTTTGACGATTCCGTAGATTCTTTTGAAAAATGTATCTCAAAAGTGCATCCAGAAGATGTTGAAAAATATCTAAATGATATTGAACTGCATTTAAAAGGAGAAACTTCTTTCTATGAAAACTCGCACAGAGTTCAAGGAAAAAACGGAATTTATAAATGGATTTTAGATCGCGGAAAAGTAATTGAAACCGATAAAAAAGGAAATCCTATAAAATTAATTGGCACGCACACCGACATTTCTTCGCAAAAAGAAAAAGAAGTTGAGTTGCAACGAACGCTTGATATTGTTGGTGAACAGAACAGTAGACTACTGAATTTTGCACATATTGTTTCGCATAATCTTCGTTCGCACGCCGGCAATTTATCGATGTTGCTGGATTTAGTTGATGATATTGATGATACTGAAGAAAGAGAAGAAGCGCTGGTTCATTTGAGAACAATTTCAAACGATTTGACGCAAACAATAAACCATTTGAATGATTTGGTGAGCATTCATACGGAGATTAAAATTACCAGAGAAAGCTTGAATTTAGATGAGTTTTTTCAACGAACATTAAATGTCTTGAGCGAGAAAATAAATAGTAATGGTGTAAAAATCATTAATGAAATTCCGAAGGATGTTTTTATAGATTATAATCCGGCATATTTGGAAAGCATTCTTTTGAATCTTACCACAAATGCAATTAAATATTCAGATCCTAATAGAAAATTGGAAGTTAAATTTTCATTAGAATCTATCGAAAGAAGAAAAATTTTGACGATTTCTGACAACGGCGTTGGGATTGATTTGAATAAAAATAAAGAGTCGCTTTTTGGAATGTATCAAACATTTCACCATCATCCAGATGCGCGAGGAATTGGTCTTTTTATTACAAAAAACCAAATTGAAGCGATGGGCGGAAAAATTGAAGTGGAAAGCGAAGTTGGAGTAGGTACAGCATTTAAAATATATTTTAATGAAAAAGTTTAATGATGTTTATGTAGTTGACGATGATAAAATTTATCATTTTATACTTAAAAATTTACTGAAAAAAAATAACATCGAAGTGAATTCTCGTTTTTTTGAAAACGGGCAGGAAGCCATCAATGGACTGAAGGAAAATTCTAATAATGAAAGCGGTCTTCCAGATTTGATTCTGTTAGATATCAACATGCCAATTATGGATGGTTGGCAATTTCTCGAAGAATATAAAAAGATAAAAGGAACGCTGAATAAGGAAACGGTTATTTATATGATCAGTTCTTCAAACAGCCCATTTGACTTGGATAGAGCGAAAGAATTTCCGAATGAAGTGAAAGATTATTTCTTGAAACCAGTATGTTTGGAAGATATTTGCAAGATATTTTTGAACTAAAATCGAATAGAATCTCTATAAAATAAAAAAGCTCCTCAAATTTAATGAGGAGCTTTTTTTATGGAATCAATTGGAGATTATTTAGCGATATTTACCGCTCTCGTTTCTCTAATTACTGTAATTTTTACTTGACCAGGATAAGTCATTTCCGTTTGGATTTTTTGAGAAATATCAAAAGATAAACTTGAAGCGTTATCGTCAGAAACTTTTTCACTTTCCACAATCACACGAAGTTCTCTACCAGCTTGAATTGCATAAGCACTTTTCACACCTTGGAATCCGTAAGCAATATCTTCAAGATCTTTCAATCTTTGGATGTAAGAATCTAAAACTTGTCTTCTTGCGCCAGGTCTCGCTCCAGAAATTGCATCACAAACCTGAACAATTGGAGAAAGCAATGATTTCATTTCAATCTCGTCGTGGTGAGCTCCAATAGCGTTACAAACTTCTTCTTTCTCACCATATTTTTCAGCCCATTGCATACCTAATAATGCGTGTGGCAAATCACTTTCTGTATCTGGCACCTTACCAATATCGTGAAGCAAACCAGCTCTTTTTGCTAGTTTTACGTTCAAGCCTAGTTCTGCAGCCATAATTCCGCAAAGCTTAGAAACCTCACGCGAGTGTTGCAATAAGTTTTGTCCATAAGAAGAACGGTATTTCATTCTTCCCACAACTTTAATTAATTCTGGGTGTAAACCGTGGATTCCTAAATCGATAACAGTTCTTTTTCCAACTTCAATGATTTCATCGTCGATTTGTTTAGCTGTTTTTGCCACAACTTCCTCAATTCTTGCCGGGTGAATACGTCCGTCAGTAACCAATTTGTGCAAAGCCAAACGCGCAATTTCTCTACGAACAGGATCAAAACAAGAAAGTATAATCGCTTCTGGAGTATCA
Source organism: Flavobacterium qiangtangense (assembly GCF_042658345.1). NCBI lineage: Bacteria > Pseudomonadati > Bacteroidota > Flavobacteriia > Flavobacteriales > Flavobacteriaceae > Flavobacterium > Flavobacterium qiangtangense. The sequence continues at coordinate 217,385 of NZ_JBHSQB010000007.1, read as the reverse complement.
TCAACGATGATTTCAACACCAGTTGCCGCTTCTAATGCACGGATATTTCTACCTTCACGACCAATAATTCTACCTTTTACATCGTCAGATTCAATGTTGAAAACAGAAACGCAGTTTTCCACAGCTTCTTCCGTTCCAACTCTTTGAATGGTGTTGATGATGATTTTTTTAGCTTCCTGTTGTGCAGTAAGTTTTGCTTCCTCAAGCGTATCTTGAATATAAGACATTGCACCGCTTTTAGCTTCCGCTTTCAAACTTTCTACTAACTGTTCTTTAGCTTCTTCGGCAGACAATCCAGAAATTACTTCCAATTGCTCCACTTGGCTTTTGTGAAGTCTGTCAATTTCAGCTTGTTTTTTATCTAAAACCTCGATTCTTGCATTATAATCGCTGATTTTAGTTTCAAATTCGTCTGTAGTTTTTTTAGCTTTTGCCAATTCGTTTGAAACTTGAGATTCTTTATCTCTAGCTCTTTTTTCTGATTCAGCTGTCTTTTTTTCTTTTTCTATGATCGCTTTATCTCTTGAAAGGATCACTTGTTCGTGTTCTGCTTTCAATTCGATAAATTTTTCTTTCGCCTGAAGAATTTTTGTCTGTTTTGTAGTTTCAGCTTCGGCTTTCGCATCTTTTAAGATTGAAGTTGCTTCTTTTTTCGCATTCTTTATCAGATTAGAGACGTTGCTCTTTTCTAGCATTTTTGCGATGATGAAACCGCCCGCAAGGCCCACGATTCCTGAAATGATTATAATTAATGTACTGTCCATGTTTGTTGAAATTTATATATAAAAAAAGCCTACATTAGGTGATTGTATAAACTCGTTAAGACAAGTTTTGAGCTAACTCGCTGTTCAAGCTTCCTTACTTAAAAGGCTTGCTATAGTAGCGATGATTTGCTCATTCTAAATTGTTAGTGTTGAGTTTACCAAATATGAACTAATGTAGGCAGTATTTTAGTCTATGTTAAAGAACGTTTTTTATTTATCTAGATAGCTTGCAATCAAGTCATTAATCTTTTTCAATCTTTCATTAGCTTCCACATTGTCTGTCGAAGAATCAATCTGCTTTTGCTCTAACTGCGATGCAAATTGCAATGCGCACATGGCTAAAACGTCTTGTTTGTCCCGAACCGCATAATTTTCTTCAAACTGCTTAATCATAATATCAATTTTTTTCGAAGCGCTTCGTAGTCCTTCTTCCTGAGACATATCTACTGTCAAAGGATAAACTCGGTCGGCGATTGATATTTTAATTCGTAGCTTGTCGTCCATAGTTGCTAATCTGAAAGCTGTGCTATACAGTAATCGATTTCACGGATTAATGAATTTATCTTAAGCTTTGTATCTCTTTTATTTTCTTCACTGCCCAATAATGAATTTGCAATTTTAAGTGAATCATGTTGTGCTTTCAGCGTCTCAATTTCTGTTGACTGCTTTTGCATCACCATTGCGGCTTGATTTAATTCTTGTTGCAATGCTCTCGAGGTTTTTTCCAAACCATCAATCTTCGCTAATAATTTTTCGAGCTTGCTTTCAAGAGTATCAATGATTTGCGCAATTTCACTCATTTGAATCAAAATTCATTACATAATTTACAAAGCTACAATTCTCAATTTATTATTGCAATAAAATTCCTTAAATTTTCAAATAAAACGAACCTTTTGTTGTAATAATTTGTAAAATAGCGTGTTATAAGATTTTCAAATTCTATTAAAAATTACTGCTATTTTTTTTATATTAGCAAAAACCTTTACTATGCGAAACAGCCTGTTATTTTTATTGCTTTCAATGTCCGTTTTTGGACAGAATAATTACCCTCAAGATTACTTCCGTTCACCGCTTGACGTTCCTCTTTTTCTGTCAGGAACTTTTGGTGAACTTCGAGGAAATCATTTTCACTCCGGATTAGATTTTAAAACCCAGCAAAAAGAAGGACTCAACGTTTATGCGTCGGCCGACGGATATATATCCCGAATAAAAATCTCAACTTGGGGTTATGGGAAAGCAGTTTATATAACGCATCCCAACGGATTTACGACAGTTTACGGACATCTTTCAAAGGCGTCGCCGGTTATCGAAGCTTACATCAAGAAAAATCAATATGCCCAAAAAGCTTTTGAGGTAGAAATGACGCCGGGCGAGGGCGAAATAATCGTAAAAAAAGGCGATATCATTGCATTTTCTGGAAATTCTGGTGGTTCTGGCGGACCTCATTTGCATTTTGAAGTGAGAGATTCTAAAACGGAAAAAACGATTAACCCGATGCTTTTTGGTTTTGATAAAATGATTTCTGACACAAGATCTCCCGTGATCAATAATTTGGTTGTTTATCCAATTGGCGATAGTTCTAGCGTAAATCAGTCCCAAAAACCTCTTGAAGTAAGTCTTTCACAGCAAAAAGACGGAAGTTATATCAGCGAAAAAATTATTGCCAACGGAAAAATTGGCTTCGGAGTGAACACGTATGATCTTTTTGATAAATCGTATAATAAAAATGGCGTGTTTCAAGTGCAAGCGGTTTGCAACGGAAAGCCTTTCTTTGGATATAAATTCGACACTTTTGCATTCGACGAAAGCAGATATATCAACGCTTTAATTGATTATACGCGTTTTAAAAGAACGGGTCAGCGCGTGCAACAACTTTTTATGGAAGAACCTTATTTGCTGAGCATAATTACGTCCAATAATACCTATGGAATGATCGAAGTAAAGCCGAATTTGTACCAAAATCTGCAGATTGAAGTATCCGATTATCACAAAAACAAAAGCGTGATTAATATTCCAATTCAATATTCAAATCTTCCCACGACAACTTTTAAGGATGAAAAACGTTCTAGTTATTTCTTGAAAGCGAGAAAAGATCATAGTTATGCCAAAGATAACGTGACGGTTTTTATTCCGGCAGGAACTTTTTATGATGATTTTTATTTAGATTTTGACGTAAAAGATTCTGTACTTTTATTGCACAACGAATCGATTCCCGTTCACAATAATATCACGATTACGTTTGAAGATACGACTTTAACCGAAGCAGACAGGGCCAAAACATTCATCGCGTCGCGTGAAGGAAAACGTCTTGGGTATAATAAAACCTATCGAAAAGGAACTGTTTTTACGACTTATACAAAAGATCTTGGCGCTTTTATTTTAGCCAAAGATACTACGGCGCCAAGAATCAGCGATGCCAATTTTGTAGAAGGAAAATGGATTAGCAAACAGCAAAAATTAGAAATTTATATTTCAGATAATCTGTCTGGAATTGCAGAATATAACGGATATTTGAACGGAAAGTGGATATTGTTTGAGTACGATTACAAAACAAAAAAACTTTCTTATGATTTTTCAGACGATATTGCAGACGACGGACGAAATGATTTAAAGGTCGTCGTGACTGATAATACGGGAAATTCTGCTACCTTTGAATCGCATTTTTTTAGAAGTAAACAACAATAAAGCGTACACATTTGAAAACAAAATATAGTTTATTCGCAACTCTTTTTTTCTTGCTCGGATTTTCGGCAATGGCACAAACAGCAAGGATTAAAGGCGTAATTTTAGACGAAAATAATCAGCCTGTTGAAGATGTTGATGTTCGCTCAAGCGGAGAAAAAACGGCTTCAGACGAAACAGGATTTTACATTTTGACAGTTCCGGCAAACAAAAAAGTTACAGTTGTTTTTTCGCATATCGCCAATAAACGAACAACTGTTGAAGTGGAATTAAAACCGAACGAAGATTTAGAATTCAATCCGATTTTGAATAAAAAGTTTGAGGAAATTGGTGCGGTAATTATTGTTGACAATAGAAAAAGAGTAGAGGGAATTACCAACATTGCTTCTCAAGATATCAAGTTGATTCCGGGTGCAAATGCAGGAGTTGAGAACTTAATAAAGACACTTCCTGGTGTGAATTCCAACAGCGAATTGAGTAGTGGTTACAACGTTCGTGGGGGAAATTTCGATGAAAATTTAGTGTATGTCAATGAAATTGAAGTCTATCGTCCGTTTTTAGTGCGTTCTGGTCAGCAAGAAGGTTTGAGTTTCACCAATACTGATATGATTCAAAACGTGGATTTTTCTGCGGGTGGTTTCCAAGCCAAATATGGTGACAAATTATCGTCGGTTTTAGATATCACGTATCGAAGACCAAGAAGCTTTGGAGCATCATTAGAAGCAAGTCTTTTGGGTGGCGCTTTGATGGTTGAATCTGCTTCAAAAAATCAAAAATGGGCAGGAATTGTTGGATTAAGATATCGAGACAACAGCCTTTTTGTAAACAGTCAAGAAACAGAAACCAACTTCAGGCCAACTTTTGCCGATGTTCAAACTTACATAACGTACACACCGAATAATAAATGGGAAATCGGATTCTTAGGAAATATTTCTCAAAATAAATACAACTACGAGCCGTTAACGCGCCAGACAAATTTTGGAACAATTGATGACCCAAAAGCGCTTTTGGTTTTTTATGAAGGACAAGAAAAAGACAGATATGATACTTATTTTGGAGCGTTAAAAACAACGTATCAAGCGAATGAGAATTTTACGTTGAAGTTGATTGCGTCTGCGTATCACACAAAGGAGCAGGAACATTTTGACATTCAATCGAACTATAGTTTTGGAGAATTAGATACCAATATCGGTTCAGATACCGTTGGAGATATTGTTTTTACGCAGGAGGCAGGTTCGCAATTGAGCCACGCCAGAAATAATCTCGACGCGTTGATTGTAAATGCTGAAGTAAAAGGTTTCCATAATATTAATGAGAACAAAATTGAGTGGGGTTTTAAATACACCAGAGAAGATATTCGCGATAGAGTGGTGGAATGGGAAGTGATTGATTCTGCTGGTTTTTCATTGAATCCGCCGATTATTGATGTTCCGCGTGACCAACCTTATAATCCATATTTGGGACCATTGGTTCCTTACCAAAATGTGAGAGCTTTGAATTTTACTAAAATCGACCGCCTTTCGGGTTACGTGCAATGGAGCAAAAAAAGCGAAATCGGAAACCACGATGTGTGGTATAATTTAGGCGTAAGAGCACACAATTGGCAAGTTTCTGGAGATAATTTAGACGGAAAAAGCCAAACTACTTTTAGTCCGAGAGGTCAATTTGCCATAAAACCAGATTGGGAAAGCGATATGGTTTTCCGCCTTTCTGTGGGAATGTACCACCAACCGCCGTTTTACCGAGAACTTCGCGGTTATGACGGAATGGTGAATCCAGATGTGAAAGCGCAACAGTCGATTCATTATGTTTTGAGCAATGATTACAGTTTCCAGATGTGGGAACGACCGTTTAAATTGGTAACAGAAGCGTATTACAAATCGATGTCTGACGTAAATACATATACGTTGGATAACGTGCGAATTCGATATTCTGCAAACAATGATGCCAAGGCGTTTGCCAGCGGATTTGACGCGCGTTTGAACGGAGAATTTGTGCCGGGAACAGAATCTTGGTTTAGCTTTGGATACATGAAAACCGAAGAAAATATTAACGACAAAGGATATATCGCAAGACCAACGGACCAGCGATTGAAGTTTGGGATTTTATTTCAAGATTATGTACAGAACATTCCAAACTTAAAATTATACCTGAATTTAGTTTACAATACAGGGCTTCCGGGTGGTTCGCCATCGTATGCTGACCCTTATTTGTACCAAAGCAGATTGCGCGATTACCGCCGTGCTGACGTTGGATTTTCGTATGTTTTCACTGAAAATAACAAGGCAAGACCAGAAGGACATTGGTTAAAGAAATTTAAAGATTTGTCGCTGGGATTAGAAATTTTTAACTTGTTCAACAACCAAAATGCGATAACAAATACTTGGGTTCGTGATGTTTACACAAAAGTACAATACGGAATTCCGAATTATATGACGACGCGAGTTTTCAATGTGAAGCTTACGGCGAAATTATAAATTGAAATTCTGAAGTTTTATCTTTATATTTGAATGACTATTTAAGTTTACAAAATGAAAAAATTTCCACTATATATTATCGCGATTACGGCTTTTTTAGCGAGTTGTACCGAAAAGGAAAAAACAACGCCAAAGGTGATTTATGAAGATGCAAAAGCAAAACCAACTGCCAAAGCAGATTCTTCTCAAATAAAAATTGCTGATTTGCCAATTCACATGGAAGGCACAAAATACCTGATTCATGCAATTGGCGATGTGAGAATTTATGATGGGAATACCAGAACTTATGGTTCAAGCAAGACCAATTCTGTGAGTTATGCGATTTCAAATTACAACCGATTTGAATTAACCGGATATTTTGAAAACTTGAAATTTCAACACATTGATTCAACGGCTTTAAAACCTTTGACAGACAAGAAAATCCAAATGCAAACGGTGACGTTTTTGAATACGATTTCTGATAAAACGAAAAAGCAGATTTTGGTCTATTCGTTAGTGGATATGGATACCAATAAAGATGGAAAATTGGATGCCAACGATATCAAATGTCTTTACATCAGTGACATCAGCGGAAAAAATTTCCAAAAACTTTCAGCCGAATTCCAAGAATTAATCGATTGGAACATCGTGGAAGCACAAAACAGATTGTACTACAGAACTATCGAAGATATCAATAAAAACGGTGCTTTCGATAAAAATGATTTGGTTCATTATTACTACGTAGATTTATTATCTCCAGATTGGAAAACTGAAAAATACGACCCGATTGAAAACGGAAATAAAGAATAAAAAAAATCCCTAAGTTTTGCTTAGGGATTTTTTTATATCAAAATGTCGCTTTCCAAATCTGATTTTCCAATCTTAAAATCAAAACCCAATTGCTTTACCAATTGAATCACCAGATTTTTATACCAATTCTCAGATTTTGGATGGATATAAATTTTTTCAATTAATTTATTAATATCCACTTCAATTTTTACGCCTTCATTAATGTTCAAATTGCGAGAAGAAAGATTGGAAATTATCCTAACTTCTCTTTCATATTGAAAACTTTTTCGCTTAAACAAAAACGGAAAGAAATCATCATCAAACGGAATGTATTCTTTTTTGTAATCGATATAATTCACTTCGCCGATATGTTGTTCAAATTGATTTTCTAAATGCAATGATTCCTGGATTCGACCAATCGTGGATTGAATCGCCAAACCTTCGCTGTTTTGCGTAAAAATCTGCCACATCGCAAAAGATTCATATTCGTTAATGTGCCAACTGCTGATGACCACATTTTTTCGTTGCGTTTTGTAAACGTCTAAAAACTCAGGATTATTTTCTGCAATTTTCTTGATTTCCTCAAAAGTGGGTTCGCTGAAAGTGCCTTCATATTGGTCTTCAAATTTATCTGACCTTGACATAAAAAGCTTTTGCGACATCAACAAGTCTAGGAATTTTGATAAATCCAAATATTTCCAGACAACTGTATCAGAATTGGGAATGCTAATATTTGGATTGTTTTTATACATTTTTAGTTATTCGAAAGATTGCATCATTACTAATTTTCTGTAAACACCGTCTTTTGCCAAAAGTTCGTCATGCGTTCCATGTTCCACGATTTCACCTTTTTGCATCACGACGATTTTGTCTGCTTTTTGAATAGTAGAAAGTCGGTGCGCGATAACGATGGACGTTCTGTTTTGCATCATATTTTCCAAAGCCACTTGAACCAATCTTTCACTTTCAGTGTCCAACGCAGAAGTTGCTTCATCTAAAATCATAATCGGTGGATTTTTCAAGACGGCTCTTGCGATGCTCAATCGTTGTTTTTGTCCGCCAGAAAGTTTGTTTCCGCTGTCACCGACATTTGTATTGATTCCCAGTGGTAAATCTTTTACAAATTCATAAGCGTTTGCAATTTTCAAAGCATCGATAATTTCTTCGTCTGTCGCGTCTTGTTTTCCTAGAAGAATATTGTTTTTGATAGTATCGTTAAACAAAATACTGTCTTGCGTCACCAATCCTGTCAAACCGCGAAGCGATTCTAGTTTTAAATCCTTAATTCCGATGTTATCCACTTTAATCGTTCCTTCTTGAACGTCATAAAAACGAGTCAAAAGATTGGCAATGGTACTTTTTCCGCTTCCGGATTGTCCGACAAGCGCAACGGTTTGTCCTTTTTTTACTTCCAAAGAAAAATTCTTTAAAACCCTCTCTTTTTCATAGCTAAAGTTGATGTTTTCAATTGTTATTTTATCCTCAAAAGAATGTTTTTCAAAAGCATCAATCTTATCTTCGATATAGTTTTCTTGTTCCAAAATTTCCATAACGCGCTCTGCAGCGGCATTTCCTCTTTTGATGCTATACGACGCTTTTGAAATTGCTTTCGCGGGAGTCAAGATGTTGTAAGCTAATCCCATATAAGCGATAAAAGCGGCGCCTTCAAGGGTTTTATCGACCAGGACCATATTTCCGCCATACCATAATAACATAGCAATTACGGTAATTCCCATAAATTCACTTACTGGCGAAGCCAAATTTTGTCGGTTTCCAATACTATTTGACAGTTCAAAAAAACGTTCTGTCGACCTTTGGAAAACGTTGCCAAAATGCTTTTCAGAATTATAGCCTTTTACCACTTTTAATCCGCCGATAGTTTCTTCAATAGTTGATAGAAAAATTCCCTGTTCTTCTTGAGCTCGTGTTGATTTTTTCTTTAGTTGTTTTCCAATCAAAGAAATAATGTAGCCAGAAATTGGAATAAAAACAAATACAAAAATTGTCAGTTTTGTGCTAATTGCAAACATCGCTACAATCGTAAAAACAATTGTTAAAGGTTCTTTTACAACCAATTCTAAAATCGAAAGAAATGAATTTTGAACTTCGTTTACATCGCCAGAAATTCTTGAAATCACGTCACCTTTTCTTTTTTCAGAGAAGAAGGAAAGCGGTAATTCAATTGTTTTTTTATACATCGCATTTCTCATATCTTTTAAAACGCCATTTCTTAAGAACGTGATAAAAAACATCGCCAAATAATCAAACAAGTTTTTAAGCAAGAATATTGAAATAATGATAACCACCATAAAAGCCAAAGTGGTCTGAATGCCGTGTTCTTCGGTAATTGTAGTGATTTTATAACTCATAAAATCTTCTAGATATGACCTGATTTCGAAGATGCCTTTGTATGTTGGTTCAGCCGTTTTTTTCTTCGTTTGGTCAAACAAAACCTGCATCATTGGAATTAAAGAAATGAAAGACAGTGTACTGAACAATGCAAAAAGAACATTAAAAAATATGTTTAAATAAGCATATTTTTTATACGGTTTTACAAAAGGAATTATTTTTTTAAAATTGCTCATTTATATTTTGGCGAATTATTGCAATTGCATTTCAGCAATGATATTTTTAATTTTTTGATCCAAATTATTTTCTACTTCTTTTGCATTTTCAATAGAATCTAACGGTTCGTTTACACTGAAATAGAATTTGATTTTTGGTTCAGTTCCGCTTGGTCTCGCACAGATTTTAGTTCCGTCTTCCAAATAATAAATCAAAACATTTGATTTTGGAATTTTCAATTCTTCGATTTCATCGGTAAAAAGATTTCTAGCTGTAGAATTATCATAATCTTCAACCATAATCACGCGTTGTCCGTTGATTTCTTTCAAAGGTTTTTCACGCAAATCAATCATCATTTGTTTGATTTCGTTGGCACCTTCAATTCCTTTTTTGGTCAATGAAATCAAGTATTCTTTATAAAATCCGTGGTCAACATAAAGGTTTTGAAGTTCTTTGTAAAGTGAGCTTCCGTTTGCTTTTGCTTGCGCCGCGATTTCACATATTAATAAGGTAGCACCAACAGCGTCTTTATCGCGAACAGCATCGCCAACCATAAAACCGAAACTTTCTTCGCCACCGCCAATAAATTTTTGGTTCGGGAAATCCTTAATCATTTTGGCAATCCATTTGAAACCTGTCAAACCAACTTTGCATTCAATTCCGTAAGCTGAAGCAAGTTCTAGCATCATTGGTGTGGAAACAATCGTGCTTCCGATAAATTCTGTCCCGGTAATTTTTCCAGCTTTTTTCCATTGTTCCAACAAAAATGCGGTCATCAAAACCATCGTTTGGTTTCCGTTAAGCAAAACCATTTTTCCGTCATTATCGCGAACGGCAACACCAAGACGGTCAGCGTCTGGGTCAGTTCCCACAACGATATCGGCATTTAATTTTTCTGCCAAAGCCAAAGCCATAGTCAAAGCTTCTGGTTCTTCTGGATTTGGAGATTTTACCGTAGGAAAGTTTCCATCAGGAATCGCTTGTTCTGGAACAATATTCACATTAGAATAACCCGCTTTTGACAAAACATCAGGAATCGATTTAATCGAAGTTCCATGCAAAGAAGTGTAAACGATATTCAAATTATCTTTAGCTTCCGCCGGAGTATCAAAGCTTGCGTTTTCAATGGTAGATTTCACAAAAGCTTCGTCAATTTTTGCGTCAATATATTCAATCAGGTTTTCGTTTGCCTTGAAATTAATTTGATCGTAAGTCAACGCTTCGATTACCTGAATAATTTCTCCATCTTGAGGAGGAACCAATTGTCCACCGTCTTGCCAATATACTTTATATCCGTTGTATTCTGGCGGATTGTGTGAAGCTGTCAACACGATTCCGGCGTGACAATTTAAATATTTTAAGGCAAAAGATAATTCTGGAGTAGGGCGCAATTCTGAAAACAAATACACTTTTATTCCATTGGCAGAAAAAACGTCAGCCACGACTTTTGCCAAAGTATCGCTGTTGTGACGGCAATCATAAGCAATCACAACTTTTAATTCTTCGCCAGGAAAAGCGGTTTTCATATAATCTGAAATTCCCTGCGTATTTTTTCCAAGCGTATATTTGTTGATTCTGTTGGTTCCAACACCCATGACGCCGCGCATGCCGCCAGTTCCAAATTCAAGATTTTTATAAAAACTTTCTTCCAATTCTTTTGGAGAAGAAGTCATCATTTCCTTGATTTCAGTTTGTGTTTTTTCGTCGAATGTTGGCGTAAGCCAAATGTTTACGTTGTCTAATATGTTTTTTTCGATGTGCATTTTTGATAGAAATTTAAAAATTCAATATTTAAATTTAGAGATTTATTTCTTTAGAAACTTTATATCGCTCTTCATTATTTTTAGTTCGCAAAATAATTTCGCCTAAAAACCCGGCCAAGAATAATTGCGTTCCAATAATCATCGTAGTTAAAGCGATGTAAAACCAAGGATTGTCGGTAATTAAAATGGTGTCTTGTTTGTCATACAATCGGTATAATTTCATGATTCCGATGTAACCGGCTGAGAAAAATCCGATGATGAACATCAAAAGTCCCCAGGCTCCAAAAAGGTGCATCGGTCTTTTTCCGAATCTTGACAGAAACCAAATCGTAATCAAATCTAAGAATCCGTTGATAAAACGTTCCATCCCAAATTTGGTCGAGCCATATTTTCTGGCTTGGTGAACCACGACTTTTTCGCCGATTTTTCCAAATCCAGCATTTTTAGCTAAAACCGGAATATACCGGTGCATTTCGCCAGAAACTTCGATGTTTTTTACAACTACATTTTTATAGGCTTTCAGTCCGCAATTGAAATCGTTTAATTGAACGCCAGACGTTTTTCGTGCCGCCCAATTGAATAATTTTGAAGGTAGATTTTTTGAAACTACGGAGTCAAAACGCTTCTTTTTCCAACCTGAAACCAAGTCATAGTTTTGCGCCATAATCATGTGGTACAATTCTGGAATTTCATCTGGACTGTCTTGTAAATCGGCATCCATCGTGATAATTACGTTACCCGAAGCTTTTGCAAAACCAGCGTGCAAAGCCTGAGATTTTCCATAATTACGAAGAAAACGAATTCCTTTGATATTTGGATTTTCGTGTGAAAGCGTTTCGATTAATTGCCAAGAATTGTCGGTGCTTCCGTCATCGATGAAAACAACTTCGTATGTAAAATTATTGGCGTTCATCACCTTGACAATCCAAGTGTGAAGTTCGCGTAAAGATTCTTCTTCGTTAAGAAGCGGAATTATAATGGATAGATTCATTTATTAGTAACCTTGTGGTCGATCGTTTTTTAAAATTGCACCTATTATAAGTGAATAAATTAGTCCAATAAAAGCATACATGGCAACAGTAACTGGAGCTGCAATAAATGGGCTAGAAAATTTTTCCATCATGGCAACTGACATATCAAGTTGTTCTTGAGTCATATTTGGATTTTGTTCCACCATCATTTTTTTTGTAGTTTCCATAATTTCTACCATGTATTCCGGAAATATCATATTAAAGATTATTGTAAAAACACCTACAATTAAACCAGCAACGACAGTTACAGTAACTCCTGTTTTTAAAGCTTGACCAAACGATAGAAACCCACCGTTTATATTAGTTTTATAATTATTTACGGCAATGTAAATTAAGATGATTGGTAAGAAAAGGTAATTCAAAAGATTTAAAACTAGACCTAATGTTTTGTTTTCCATTAAGTTTAATCCCATTGCGTAAGGAATCACAAATTCTAAAATCATAATTATTCCAAAAATAACTCCGTATTGAACTGCTGATTTTGCAGGAGATGTAATTTCGCTCATGTTTTTATATTTTTAAATTAATCTACAAATATAACAATTCCCAATTTACAGTCAGCTAAAAATCAATTCATAATGACAGAAAAAAAAGAGAGCGAAAGATTTGTTTATTGAAAAATTAGTGTAAATTTGCAAACTCAAAATAATAAAAGTTTAAAAACTAAAAAGTTATAATGAGTTTATACCTTTTCAGAAATTGGAAAGCTGCAAAACAAGTTATAATTCAATCGAATAAAAAATAATTAAGATGAAAAAAGGAATTCACCCAGAAAATTACAGATTAGTTGCCTTCAAAGACATGTCAAATGAAGAAGTGTTTATTACTAAATCTACTGCAGATACAAAAGAAACTATCATTCACGAAGGTGTTGAATATCCAGTTGTGAAAATGGAGATCTCAAGAACGTCTCACCCATTTTACACAGGTAAATCTAAATTAATTGATACTGCAGGACGTATCGATAAATTCAAAACTAAATACGCGAAACACGCTAAATAATTTAAGCTTGTTTTTAAATATAGAAAGCCTTCCAATTATGGGAGGCTTTTTTTTGTGTATCAATTTTCGTCTAAAAATAAAAAAGCCACTTGATTTTAAGTGGCTTTTTGAAAATATTCAGCTATTATTTATTGCTCTGCTTTTTTTCTATCAGCGATAAATTTGTTCAGCATTTTACCATATTTTGAACCCGCAACCTTTGGAGTCAAAGAATTGTTTATGGTATCAAGGTATTTTATATTTGCGTTATAAACTTCTGAAAGCGCAATGAAAGGCGCAATTTCATGATCTTTATTGTTCATCGCAAAATTGATGCTTACCAAATATCTTTTTTTCAATAATTCATTGCTTTTTGCGTCTGTGTCAATCGGCGCATCTCGATTAAATTGAAAGGCACGTAACTTTTGCTCCGTGATTTCCAAATCTTTTTCTGTAAAGCGCGCCATTATTTTTTTGTAATCTTCATATAACTTTTGGTTTTTTGAACCTGTTATTTTAGCATCAGCAAAGAATTTGTCGAGATTTGTATCGATAGTCATAACTCCTGGTTCCGCAAAAAACATAAGATTATTGTCAATACTATTAGTTTCGCCTCTGTCAACAAATAGATATAGCATTTCTGGAGAATCGATATGTATATGGCTCTCAAATTTAGAATCGCCCTTGATTTGAATCGTGTCAATCGAAACTAAAGAAGTGTCCGCAATTCTTTGAATATAAAGCGTCCCTTGCTTTAAGCCCTTAATATTTCCGGTAATGTGAAGGTTTCCTTCGGTGCTTTTCTCGTCATTACACGAAATTATGGCTAATGCGGCAAAAGCAAAAAGTATTTTTTTCATAGTTTGTTTTGATGTTTCCAACGACTTTTTATCGTGATTTTTTTGTTTTTTAATTTGTGGCAAAATAATAAAAAAATCCCCGATTTAGGATCTAAATCAGGGATTAATTCAATGTTTTTTTGATTAACCTTTCAACCAAGCTTCTCTCAATTTTGCCTTGCTGGCGTCAGTTGCTTTCCAGCTGTCAACTTCTTCGTAAGGAAGTTTTACAACTCCTTTTAAAACTAATTCTTTTTTATCACGTCTAACTTTCACAGTAATCGGATCGTTTTCTTTCCAAGCAACACTTCCCATAATCATTTCATAAATATTGTCAAGGTTGTATTTTGTGGCATTAACTTCTAAAATTACGTCATTTGCTTTAGCGCCAATTGCTTTATAAAAGTCGATGTTTTCAGCACCTGGAAGCAAAATAATTTCTTTAGTGGATTGATCTACAGTGATATTTGGCGTTTGTCCCTTGATAAAAACATTTCCTGGTTCTTTCGATTTTCCTTCAGTTACGCCCATTTTTCCGAAATAAGTTGCGTAATTGATAGGAGTAGATCCCGAAACATAAGTATCTAAAAATTTGCGAACTTCTGGTGATGTCAATGAACCAATTTTGTCAAAAAGCTCGCTGTCGTCAAATGCTTTTTTAGAGCCATATTCGTTAGAAAGTTTTTGCATCAAATCTAAAATTCCTCTTTCTCCGTTAGAATCTTGACGAATTTGAATGTCTAAACACATTGCGATCAGCGCTCCTTTTTCATACACATTTAAGTATTGATCTTTATATGGTTTTCTCAAAACTTCTGCGCTCATTTTTGTAAACGGCATTGTGTCATCCATTCTTGAAGCATTTGCAATTTTGCCAGCCATTCTTGTATAAAATTCTTCCTCAGTAATCAGACCTTGATTGATTTGGAATAAATTTGCAAAATATTCTGTCACACCTTCATACATCCACAAATGTTCAGACATTTTTGGATTATTGTAGTCAAAATATTGAATTTCTTTTGAGTGAATTGTCAACGGGGTAACAATGTGAAAAAATTCGTGAGAAACCACGTCTTTTAATTGTTCTGCCAATTGTTCTTTCGGCATCATTTCTGGCATTACAACTGTCGTTGCTGTTGGATGTTCCAAAGCTCCAAAACCTTGCGCATCTTTACCAGATTGTGTATCAGAAAGATAAATAAGAACGCTATATTTTTTCGTAGAATTAAATTTTCCTAAGAAATTCTTTTGCGCAGTCATCATCGTTTTCATTTCTGGAGTGATGCTTTCTGCCGTGATAATTCCGTTTGGAGAATATACTGCGATCAAGATTTCCATTCCGTTAACCGTGAACGTCGTATAATCTGGTTTCGAATACATAACTGGATTTTCCACCAATTCAGAATATCTTGAAACTATAAAAGTATCTTTTGAATCGCTCGCATCAGTATCAGTCATTGAAGTTGCACCCCAAAGCGTCGCCGGATGCGCAATATTTACTGAGTAAGGAGTTTCTTGAAATTCTTTAAAATAACCAACAAAACCGTGCGTGTTCAACATAAAGTTCTTTCCTGCATCAATATTTGTTCCGGCCGGTGAAAAGATTTCGTGTTCACTTTCTCCTTCAGTATCGTAAGTATCGTTTACTAAATAAGTGATTTTTGCAAGCTTTTTTGCATCAGAAATTGACCAAGAATTATCGTCAACTTTTGCAACAACTAATGTTTTTCCACTTTTATCGTAAGCTTTTAAATTCTCAATAAATTTTCCGTAATCGTCTTCAGAGTATGTTCCAGGGATGATTTTTGGAATATGATATGTGATTTTATCCTCTTTAATTGCCGGAGGCGTCACGGTAACCATCACTTTGTCATTGGTCACATTAGTCAAGTCAATATCCACTTGAACTTCAATTTTAGCAGTATTTGAAACCGCGTTTTCAGTTGGTTTACAGCTCCAAATCAAAGAAGCGATTGCCAGTGAATAAAATATTTTTTTCATATTCAATAAATTTATTTCTATTGGTAGCGCGACTTTCGTGTTTGTTACAGTTACTACCAATTATTTTCAGCAAATTAAAGCTTTTTTGCGAATGTAGCAATCTTTTCGATCAACTCTGGTACCACCGGCAATGTCAAGTCGTTATAACTTTTCATATTTTCTGAATCTTCTTTGATTTCTTTAAAAACGTGATTCATATTTTCGATAATCACCAATTCAGATTTTGGATAAGCTTCGTGCAATAATTCCGCATCGCTTTCTGGAACTTGAAGATCCTTGGTTCCATTAATAATCAAAACCGGAATCTGAAGTTTTTTGATTTCCACTCTCGGATCATATTTAAACCAAGAAATCAAATAAGGCTGAACGCTTTCTCGAAACAACGAACTCAACATTTTGTTTTCTAATTTAAAAGTTTGTCCGCTTTTTAAAATATCAAGGTTTTTTCGTAGTTCAGTTTTCAAGAAAGGCGCTTGTTTTACAACTTGTTCTTCCAAAATTTCGTCAATGGGTCTTCCAGCTCCAGCAATGGAAACATAGCCATCGGCATTGTCTTTTGAAGCAATCATTCCGACTAAAGAACCTTCACTATGGCCTGAAATAATGATTTTATTAAATTCTTTTTTTGTTTTAAAATATTGGATAACTTGTTTGACATCGGCAATTACATCGTCAAAAGTCACATCTTTTTCTGAAATATTTCCTGCTTTTAATTGTGCGATAGCACGTTTGTCATAAGCAAAAACGGCGATATCTTTTGAAGCCAATCCTTCTGATAAAAATTTTAGCGAATTATTGCTCGCGCCAGGCTGGTTTCCGTTTCTGTCAGGAATTCCAGAACCCGGAATTAAAATTACAAGATTTGTCTTTTTAGAACTTTTGTTTGGCTTGTAAAGCGTTCCGTTTAACATCGGATCAATTGAAATTTCTTCGGTTTTAAAAGTTTTTTCTTGAGCAAAAATAATTGTAGAGAATAAAAAGAGATAAGTCAGTAAAGCTTTTTTCATAATTGAGAGGTTAATTAGGAATTCGATGCAAAATAAGATTTCTGAAACGAACTACCATTTTTTTTATAAAAAAAGCTTCCAATAAGGAAGCTTCATATCTTAGTCGAATTTATTTTTGATGTAGTATTTTCCATCCAAATCATCATCGAAATCATCGATTTTTGGCGGTTTTGGTTTTGGCTTGCTGGCCATAGCTTTTTTCTTCCACAGTTCAAATTTATCTGCGGTAAGCCTTTTTTTCATAATTTCGATTACCTCTTTTTCGGCTAATCCCAATTCTTTTTTAATAATCTCAAAAGGATTTCGTTCTTCTAAAGCCAAAGTCACAAGCTTTTCGTGTTCCTCGCGAGTCAATTCAATATTCTTCCCTTTTTTCATTACTTGAAAATTAATTCAGATAAATTTTTGTTGATTAATAGTTATCCAATATTAAGAAAAAAAATAATTACTTTTTCAAGAGTATGAAAATTTTTTAAAGATTTAATTTTGAGGCGACCGATGCTTCTGAAACGGAATCTGAATTAAATTTGAAAGCTGGTTGTTTTCTGCAGTTTTCATGTGCGTGTCAACTCCATAAATAATATTTTCTTTGGGCAAAGAAGTGAAGGTTCCGAATAAACGATCCCAAATCGAAAAGATATTTCCATAATTTGAATCGGTGTAAGGCAACATATAATGGTGATGAACCTTGTGCATATTTGGTGAAACGATAAAATAACTGATGATTTTATCAAGTTTTTCTGGCAACGAAATATTGGCGTGATTGAATTGCGAAAACACAACAGACATTGATTGATATAAAAAAACGAGCCACATCGGCGAGCCAGAAATTATGACGGCAAAAACAGTGAAAACGAACCTAATAACGCTTTCGCCAGGATGATGGCGGTTTGCAGAAGTCGTGTCAATCCAAGTATCGGTATGGTGAATCAAGTGAAAACGCCACATCCATTTGGTTTTATGTTGAACTAAATGCGCCAAATAAGCTCCGATTAAATCCAAAAGAAGCAATCCGATCAACGTAAACAGCCATAACGGAATTTCAGGAAGCCATTGCAACAACCCAAACTTTTTTTCAACCGCAAAATCTGCGGAAAGCAATAAAATAAAAGCCAAAACAAAATTCACAACGATGGTTGTCAACGTAAAAAAGATGTTGATTCCGGCGTGATTCCATTTTTTATATTCAAATTTAAACAACGGAAACGCATTTTCAATCATCCAAAAAATCGCAATTCCGCCCACGAGAATGAGCGCGCGGTGCAAGGAAGGAATTGTCGAAAAATAATTAATTATCTCATTCATATTCCGTTATTTTTAAATTGCTATGGAACGAACATTACCGTAAAAGTCGTGCCAACATTGACTTCGCTGCTAACAGTGATTTTTCCTTTCATACTTTCAATTTGGGTTTTGGTCATAAAAAGACCAATTCCTTTCGCGTCGGGATGATTGTGAAAAATTTGGTGCATCCCAAAAATTTTATGGCCGTTTTTTTCCAAATCAATTCCGAGTCCGTTATCAGAAATATGCAGAAAAATGTTTCCGTTTTTCTTTTCGGTTCTGATATTTATTTCCGGTATTCTTACTTTGTCGCGATATTTCAACGCATTGCTAATCAAGTTGTGGAAAATACTTTCCAAATAAATTTTCGAATATTCTACCTGTGCAATTTGAGAAAAATCGGCTTTGATAATCGCACCTGATTTTAAAATTTCGCCTTGAAGCGATTCTAAAGTGCGCGAAAAAATTTCCTGAAAAGGTAATAATTCTTTGTCAATTATTTTATTTTTTTTAATGTGAAGCACTTCCATCAATTGATTTAAGGAATCATTCAGGTTTTGCGCGACTTTTTTAAGCATTTCAAAAATCATCTGGTATTCTTCCACCGTACTATTTTCTTCAATTGTGGAAATTAACGCTGTAATATTTGAAGCAGGAGAACGTAAATTGTGAGAAGTAATGTTCGCAAAATCATTTAGTTGCTGATTTTGAACTGTCAATTCGTTCATCAAATTCTCTTGAATAATTTTATCAAAAACCATCTGTTTTGCATTCTGTCTAATTTTTACATAAGCAAAAACCACAACGATAAATGCGATGATCACAAACAAAATAAAATTTGCATTTCTGGCTCTTACATTTTCTTCGGTCTCGCTTAAATTTTTAGATAAAATTCGAACCGATTCATTTTGGTAACTTGAAATTGAAGCGCGAATAGAATCCATAACTTCCTTGCCACGGCCTGTTTTTACTATAGAAACCGCCTGTTCCATTCCTTCCTCTTTTCGAGTTTTGATGATGTGGGCGCTGATGATTTTTCTAGATTCAACAAGACGTTTGATCGTGTCTAATTTTTGCAATTGCAAAGCATCTGTTTCGTTCATTGAATGAAGCGAATCGATCCAAACTGCGAGGTTTTTATCGCCAGTTTTGTAAACTTCTAAATAACTTGTATCGCCTGTAATCGTAAAACCGCGCGCGCCGGTTTCAATATCGATCGCACTCGATAAAACTTTTTCTAAAACAGTATTTATATTGCTGGTTTGATTGACAATCAAACGGTTATGGTGAACGGATTGCGCTCGATTGTAAGTAGAGTAGGCGAGCACAACAAAGGCTACAAGAAATACGGCAAAGGTAAGATCGATGCTCGTTTTCAACGAAATTTTTTTCATTTTTCGGGTTTTGTGGTATTTGTTTTCGAGGCATTTCTGCCACTAAAATCACTGCAAAATTAATGCAATTAATTCATAGCTACGAAGAAAAACGACTTTAGGTTTTTAAGTGTAAAGATAAGCCCAATAAATAAGTAAAAATTGCAGAGGAATTCGCAACCAAAGTAACCATTTCGGCAATCCGAAACTTGCTTTTTTGTCTTGCAACATATAAATGTGGACGGTGAAAAAAGCAACTAAAAGGAAGATAATTCCCCAAGCGCCAAATTTTGAATAGCCTGAAATCATCAATAAAATTCCGAAGACAATTTCTGCAAAGCCGCTTAAAAGATTGAGCAATTTTGCATTTGGAAAATAGGGAGGAATAATTCTTTCATACATTTTGGGTTTCCTGAAATGATTTATTCCGGCCAAAATATAAATTGACGCCATTAAATACAAATGCCAAGGAAAATCCATAAGAGTTGTTTCTCACGAATATACGGAAAATAATTTACAACTTAAATTGCTGACATTTAAAGAACTTGAATTTCTTTCTTCTTCTTTTTGAAGTTTACATTCATAATTACAATGGCCAAAATGATTAGCAAAATTCCAATCCATTGTACAAAAAGCACTTGCTCGTGTAGTAAAAAGTAAGCCATCAACACAGAAACAGGAAGCTCTAACGACGAAACGATACTTCCCAAACCAATTCCGGTTAACGGAAAACCAGCGTTCAAAAGCATCGGCGGAATTATGGTTCCAAATAAAGAAAGTACGATTCCCCATTTCAAGAAAATCTCGAAGTTAAAATCTTTTGCAGTTGAAAAAACTCCCAACGCTTCGGCCATTTCAGCAGATTGATTCGGGATAATTTGAGTAATTAGCGTAAAAATTAAAACCATTGTTCCTCCGCCTAAAAGCATGTACAAACTTCTTTGTGCCGAAGAAATTTCAGTCGCAATGCGGTTTGCCGTAAACATTGTGGTTGTAAAAGATACCGCAGCCAACATTCCGAAAAATAAGCCAAGCGGATTTAATTTTATATCAGAATTGATCAAATTTGTAGCGAAAGCTGTTCCGATCAAAACAATTATTACCGAAATTATTTTTACGGTTGAAGGTAATTTTTTCTCTAAAAACCATTCAAGCAAAACACCAATCCAAACGGTTTGCATCAACAAAACGATGGCAATTGAAACTGGAATGTCAAATTTTACGGCCAAATAATAGAAAATACTCGTCAAACCTGTGGAAGTTCCGGCGAGCATTAATTGGGTTTTATTTTTGCTACTTGCTTGAACAGCAGTATTGTTATTTCGTTTTCTTTGGAAAGCATTGATCAGCAAAATTCCGATGATTCCAAAAACAAATTGAGAGGAAGTAACTTCTGCTGTCGTGTAACCTTCGCCATATGCCATTTTCACAAAAGTGGCCAGCATGCCATAACTTGTGGCACCTAAACCGACCAAAAAAACTCCCTTCAACACGTTATTATTTGTCATTTCTTAAAATTTAAAAAGCCGACAAAGATAAGGATTGAGAAAAGAATAACTGGTATAGAGATGCTAATTAAACGTTATAAGTTTTGCAAAACTACTTGGATGATTTTCTGCGGAATTTCATCGAATTCGCTTATTTCGGTGGGTTTTGTCAAAAAAGCTTTTGCTCCAAAATCGATACATTTTGCCTGATAAACTGGATTGCTGGAAGTGGAATACGCAAAAGTCGTGATTTTTTTGAATTCTGGATGATGGCAAATTTCCTTTAAAACTTCCAATCCGTTGATGATTGGCATATTTAAATCGGTTAAAATCAAGTCTGGTTTTGATTTTGTTTCGTCATTTAAATAATCTAAAAGCTGTTTTCCGTTTCTCAGGATTTCCACTTTTAAGAAAAGAGGATGTTTTTTAAAACTCTCCAAAATAACTTCGCCGTCATCAAAGTCATCTTCTGCAATTAAAATATGGAGGTTTCTCAGTTTTTTCATTATTGGGGAGATATTGGTAAATAAAGGCTAAAGATACTACCATCTGGCGAACTTTCCACATCAATTTTTCCTGAATGATTGTCCATTATTTTCTTGCAAATCGCCAGCCCGATTCCGTTTCCAGAGTATTCGTTTTTCATGTGAAGTCGTTGGAAAATAGTGAAAATCTTGCCCAAATGATCAGGATTCATACCAATTCCGTTATCGGTAAAACAAATTTTAAAGTAATTGTCTTCAGGCATTTGAATTGAATTTCCGTCCACTTTTTCGGATAAAATAGTGATTTCAGGAATCATTTCTTTCTTGCTATATTTTATGGCATTTGAGATCAAGTTGGAGAATAATTGTCGCATTTGAACTTTCGAAGCCTTGATTTTTGGAAGTCCGTCGCAATTAATTTTCGCGTTATTTTCTTTAATAAGAAGTTCTAAATCGTCTAAAACTTCAGTCAAAACTTCATTCAAATCCACAGTGGAAGTGTCTTCTTTCACTGCGCTAAATGCATATTTTACCAAATCATCGACCAAAGAATTTAATCGTTGCGCAGACGAACTGATCACATTCATATTAGAAATTTCTTTTTCAGAAAAAATTTGTGATTTTGTAGCGTTCAGCAACGAAGTGTAGGTCAAAATCTTTCGCAACGGCTCTTTTAAATCGTGTGAAATTACGTGAATAAATTGTTCCAAATTTATATTGGAAAGGTTCAATTCATTGACTTTTGCTTCCAATTGACGCTGGTATAAATCTAACGCTTTTTCGTGTTTTTTCTTTTCGGATAAATCTGTTAAAACAATTCCAAAAGCAGAAACCATCGGATGTAAATCACTCAAAGAGACATAAACCGGAACAGTCTTATTTTTGAATTTCAAATTGATTTCGCCCTTGGCATTTCCGTTTTTAAGCGAATTTTTAAGCTTTTTATATTCCGAAGGAAATTCTACATAATCTTCAAATAAAGTTCCAATAATATTTGTAGCTTTTATCCCAATTAGCTTTGAGAAATATTCATTGCAATACAAAATCATTCCATTGTCAGCGATACTTAACGCGCCTTCGCCAAATTTTTCAATCAGAATTCTGTAAGTATAATCGGCACTTTCAAGCGAATAAATCTGCGCTTTTCCTTGCTGATGAACCACGAGTGCGTCAATTTCTCCCTGCTTTATAGAATCAATTATACTGTGGGCTTCAAAAAGCTGATTTTTCAGTTCTTCGATCTCTGAAAGCAATTGGTCGGTATTTTTTTCTTTTTCTTTCAAAGCTAAGCAAGGTCTAAAATTCTTAAAACTTTTTCAGTATCAGACAAATCGCCTAAAATCGTGCGTCGTGGATTTGGATTTGTTTTTATCAAAGTAGGAACTCCAACAATCTGATAATTAACAGCCTGATGCTCTTCGTTTGTGATATCCACGATTTGCAAATCAAAATTATCGGGAAGATGCTCGTCGCAAATTTCCCGAAGATTTTCAATAGCGCGACTTGATTTTGTGGACATTCCAGAGATAAATAATATAAAATTATACCTTCCAGAATCGGCCATATTATTTTGGGAGTTTTCCACTTTGGCTATTTTAGGGGTTTAATATTTAAGCCAACAAGAACGCGTTCTTCATTGGATAAATCGCCGATGATTTTTCGGATCGGTTCTGGAAATTTTCGCACCAAAGTTGGGACTGCCAATATTTGATCGCCTTCGGCCAATTGTGGATTGACCAAAAGATCGATTATCTCAATAGAATATTTTCCCGCAAGATGTTCTTCGGCATATTTTTTAATGTTCTCTAAAGCCTTTTCAGACTTTGGAGTTCGTCCTGCGATGTATAATAATAGTTGCCATTCGGCGGGTTGCTTTGTCATTTTTTCTTTCCTTTCGTATTTTTTTCTCCAGAAGCGCTCGCTTTCAAACCTTCATTCGCCTTCAAGATGCTCAGTTCTTCAACCGCAGATTCAAAATCGTTTCTCAAGGTTTCAATGTTGGCTTCCAAGACTTTTCGTTTTCTCAAAATTTCTCTATCTTTTCTGTCTAGCTCATCTTGAAGCTTCATTTTGTTCACGATCGTGCTCAGTTCGTGCGATTTTCTCGCGGCGCCAGTTAAGATTCCATTTGGACCTAATTCAACGTCTAAAAGTTTA
The DNA here is from genome assembly GCF_042658345.1 of Flavobacterium qiangtangense. Lineage (NCBI taxonomy): Bacteria > Pseudomonadati > Bacteroidota > Flavobacteriia > Flavobacteriales > Flavobacteriaceae > Flavobacterium > Flavobacterium qiangtangense. The sequence goes on along the minus strand of NZ_JBHSQB010000007.1, from coordinate 193,721 downwards.
ATTCCTTCCTTCTTAATTACAAATTCTCGAACTTGATTTGAATGGCCCATTCCTCGGGATTTTATAATGAAAATACCACGATTTCTTTCGCCAATTCCTTCCATATCTCGAACCGTAATCCACGTATCAACCAAAGATGAAACAGATTCTTCTGCCAAATCTGGTCTAATATTATCAGTCTGTTTATTCAATGACGTAAACAATGCCGTAATGTTATTTATTTTCAACATATCAATCAACCGAACCAGCATTGATCGAACTTCGTGCATGCTTCCAACGGTAATTAAATTGCTAATTGGATCAATAATAACAGTTGTCGGTTTAAATTCTTTGATCATTTTTCGCAATGTCAAGAGATGTAATTCCAACCCGTTTAATGAAGGTCTCGAAGAATGAATTTCTAAATAACCGTTTCTTATATGTCGGTCTAAATCAATACCAATCGATTTCATATTTCGAACCAATTGCTGTGGCGATTCTTCAAAAGCAAAATAAACCGTCTTCTCTTTTTTCAAACATTGCTGGTCTGCAAAATAAGCGGCAATTGTGGTTTTCGCCGTTCCCGCCGTTCCCGAAACCAAGATGTTGCTTCCTCTATAAAAGCCTCCTTTTTCAAACATTTCGTCTAATCCAGGAACTCCGGTAGAAACAATATCAGAAGAAACGCTATTGTCTAATTTCAGTGAAGTAATCGGTAAAACAGAAATTCCGTCTTTATCAATTAAAAATGGATATTCGTTGGTTCCGTGGGTAGAACCTCTATATTTTATAACCCTTAAACGTCTTGTGGAAACCTGCTCGATCACGCGGTGGTCTAACATTATCACGCAATCAGAAACATATTCTTCAAGTCCTTGTCTGGTTAAAGTGCCATTACCGCGCTCGCCGGTGATGATTGCTGTAACGCCTTTTTCTTTCAGCCAGTGAAACAATCGTCTCAATTCGGCTCTCAAAATAGTCTGATTGTCTAAACCAGCAAACAGCGATTCGATGGTGTCAAGAACAACTCGTTTTGCTTTTACAGTGTCAATAGCGTAACCTAATCTCACGAACAAACCGTCAAGATCATATTCGCCAGCTTCCTCAATTTCAGAACGTTCCACACGAACGTGATCTACAACTAATTTTTTATCAGCCTTTAATTGTTCCAAATCAAAGCCCAAAGATTTTACGTTTAAAGACAAATCTTTCGAAGGTTCCTCAAACGACATAAAAACGCCAGATTCACCATATTCAGTGATTCCTCTAATTAAAAATTGCATTGACAACAGCGTTTTTCCGCATCCTGCGCCACCGCAAATTAAGGTAGGCCTTCCTTGGGGAAAACCTCCGTCGGTAATTTCATCCAAGCCTTCCACGCCTGTTGGAGTTTTTGGAAATATAAACTTTTCAGTTTTTGAGTTAGATCTATTATTTTTCTGCACGGGGAGTCATATTTTAAATGTAGTAGTAAATCAAATTTAACATTTTTATCCTATGGTTTCTAAAATCTTTAGGAAAATTTAGCAAATAAATCTAATCAAGATATAATTTAGTTATTGTAAAAAAAGATTAACTTTCCTCTTTCAAATTTTCAAATGGAATCAGTACAATTTTTAGCTGGAGGCGGAGAAATGGGAGAGCGAATTCACGCCTATGATTGGTCTTCAACTTCAGTGGGAGCGATCGAGACTTGGCCCCAAAGTCTTAAAACAACTTTAAGCATTATCATCAATTCAAATTTCCCGATGTTTTTATGGTGGGGAGATGATTTGGTGCAATTTTACAATGATGCTTATCGAAAAATTTTAGGCGTTGACGGAAGACACCCCGGCGCGCTGGGTCAAACTGCTGAAAAATGCTGGCCAGAAGTTTGGAATTCCATCAGTCCTTTAATTGATCAAGTTACTAAAAAAGGTGAATCGGTTTATATCGAAGATTTGATGCTTCCTTTATATAGAAACGGAAAAATGGGCGATGCTTATTGGACTTTTGGATACAGCCCAGTTAAAGATGAAGCTGAAAAAGTTGCCGGAGTAATTGTGGTTTGTACCGAAAATACTGACCGAGTTAAAGATTATGCAAAGCTGAAAGAAAGTGAAGATTTGTTAAGTTTTGCCATTGAATCGGCAGAATTGGCAACTTGGGATTTAAATCCGATTACCAATAAATTTACAGGAAATGATCGATTGAAAGAATGGTTTGGACTTCCAAAAGAAGCTGAAATTGATCTTCCAGATGCCGTAAATACTATTGCAGAAAAAGATCGTGAGGCTGTCGCCGAAGCTATTTCAAAGGCACTTCAATATCCAGGAGAAAAATATGAAATTGAATATACGATTGTAAATTCAAAGACAAAAACAGAGAGAACAGTTGTCGCTAAAGGAAAAGCTTGGTTTAACGAAGATAAAATTGCGTATCGTTTTAACGGAACGCTACAGGATATCACAGATAAATTGGAAATTCGAAAAGCTGAAGTTGAGAAAGAAAACTATTTCAGAAGACTTACTGACGCCGTTCCTGCAATCATTTGGATTACGCGAGCTGACGGATACTGCACATTTTTGAACAAAAATTGGTACGATCACACCGGACAAACAAAGGAAGAAGCCGAAGGTTTTGGCTGGTTGAACGCCACGCATCCTGATGATAAAGAAGAGGCGGGAAGAGCTTTTTTAGAAGCAAATAAAAATCAAGAATATTTTAGCGTTGCGTACCGTCTTAAAAATAAAAATGGAGAATACCGCTGGGTAATGGACAGCGCAACGCCCAAATTTGACGACAATGGCGAATATGAAGGCTTTGTGGGAACCGTTGTGGATATTCATGAACAGAAATTGGCCGAAGTTCAAATTAAAGAAAGTGAACAGCGTTTCAGAACTTTGATTGCTTCTGCGCCAATTGCCATCGGATTATTTGTGGGAAGAGATTTGGTCATTGAAAACCAAAACGAAATTTTTAATCAAATCGTTGGAAAAGGCGACGTCACCGGATGGAAATTAATTGAAGCAATGCCAGAGTTGGTGACCGAAGGACAACCTTTTCTCCAAATATTAGACGATGTTTTTACCAGCGGAAAGATGTTTCAAACTTTTGGAACTCAAGTAAAAATCGTTCAAAATGGCGTGTTGACATACAATTATTATGATTTCACATACACTCCAATTTTTGATTCTCAAGGAAAAGTGTACGCAATTTTAGACATTGCAATTGACGTTACCGAAAATGTTTTAGCGCAAAAAAGAATTGAAGAAAGTGAAATAAATCTTAGAAATACGATTTCAAAAGCGCCGGTCGCAATGTGTATTTTCAAAGGAAAAGAGCACACGGTTGAAATTGCTAATGATAAAATGTTAGAATTGTGGGGAAAAACAACGTCTCAAGTTTCTGGGAAGCCAATTATTGAAGGCCTTCCAGAAATTGTAGGACAAGGTTTTGAAGCGCTTTTAGATTCAGTTTTTGAAACTGGAAAGACGATAAATGCTAATGAAGTTCCGGTAAATCTTCCGAGGGAAGAAAATTTGAAATTAATTTATGTTGATTTTGTATATGAAGCGTTTCGCGAGTCTGACGGTTCAATTTCCGGAATTATGGCCGTTGCAATTGACGTTACGCAACAAGTTTTGGCCAGAAAAAAAATAGAAGAAGCAGAAGAAAAAGCGAGATTAGCAATTGAATCTGCAGATTTAGGTTCGTATGAGGTAGATTTATTGACAAACGAAATGTCAACTTCAGAACGATTTGATGAAATTTGGGGCGGACACAGCACTTTTAGAAGTGAATTGGCGTCGTATATTCATCCAGAAGATCTTCCGATTCGAAATGAGGCGCATAAAAAGTCAATAGAGTCTGGAGTTTTAGAATATGAAACGCGACTTTTAAGAAAAGATAAATCTATTCGATGGGCGCGCGTAAAAGGAAAGTTGATTTATGACGAAAATAAAACGCCAATTGCGTTAATTGGTGTGGTTCAGGATATTACAGAGCAAAAACAATTTGCAGAACAACTGACAAAATTAGTAAAAGAACGAACTTTAGAATTGCATCGATCGAATGAAGATTTGTTGCAATTTGCGCACGTTGCAAGTCACGATTTAAAAGAACCGGTTCGAAAAATCAAGATTTTCAGCAGTATGTTGCAGAGCGATTATGGCGAATTATTGCCAGAACGCGGGATGAAATATTTGAACAAAGTGCACAACGCCACCGACAGAATGTTCTCAATGATTGAAGGCGTTTTGGCATATTCTGAGTTTACTTCGGCCGAACAAAAGAATGAAATTATTTATTTGGATAAAATTATTGACAATATTGAATCTGACTTGGAACTCTTAATCCAGCAAAAAAATGCTACGATTATCAGGGAAAATCTTCCAGAAATTGAAGGCGCCGATGTTTTAATTCACCAGTTATTTTATAATTTGATCAATAACGCGTTGAAATTTTCAAAAAGCGATGTTCCAACAGTTATCGAAATTAATTCCGAAGATGATACTTCAACAGACGGCGACGAAATGGTGAAAATTACTGTTTCTGATAACGGAATTGGAATTGATCCAAGTTTTTCAGAAAAGATTTTTGACGTGTTTTCAAGATTGAATGCAAAAGATGATTATGAAGGAACTGGTTTGGGATTAGCACTCTGCAAAAAAATCGTAGAAAGACACCACGGAACTATTTCTGCCACCGGAATCAGAGGCGAAAAAGCAATTTTTACAATTTTGCTTCCGAAAAAGCAGTTGCTAGAAATTGAATAAAAAAAGCCACTCGTGGTAAAAGTGGCTCTTTCGGTTTAATTTTAGATTAGGGAAATTAATGCTCGGGAAATTTTAAGTTTTACTTAATTTACGTAAAGATTTATACCTTGGTTTTATCAAATGTTAGAATTATGTAAAAAAAATGTAAAGGCGTATAATTTTTATGGTACTCATATGCATACTTTTACAAAATGAGTATCGTGCGTATGAACACAAAAGTTATAGAAATAAATGACCGCCATTTCACATTAATTTATCTTAATGAGTGCAATGATTTGAGTATTTTGAAAAATGAATTAGACATTGTCAGCGTTCGATATTTTCCAAAGGACGAAGAAACTTCAAAAGATTGTTTGCGCCTTTTTAAAGAATCTACGCCAGAAATTTTAGATGCTGTAAAAGATGTAGTGGAAGACAATAAAAGCTTCTTTCAGAACTTTGACATCGACATGAAATTCATCGCAAACCGAAGCCATTACAGAGACGAATCGCTTGTGGATTACACTTTTTATCTCGATACAAGATTAAAATCAATTCGAAATTAATCTGAACATAAGTTAAAATCTTCTTTTACGGAGGTTTTTTTTTGGCCAAAATTCAAGCTAGAAAATACTATTTTAACAAGATTTAAGTTAATAAGAAAAAGACGTTCTTCAAACTTAAATCCCTCAGCATAAAATGGTTCAAAAATTATTTCTCGTCTTATTTCTTCAATTTCTCAGTTGTGAAAAATCTCCCGAAAATTCTTTAAAAGGAGAAACTGAAAAACGCAATTATTCTGATTTTCACAAGGAAGCTTTAAAATTTTGCAAGGAAAATAAATACAGCCAAGATTATTATTTTTTGGTAGACTTGAGCATTCATTCTGGTAAAAATAGATTCTTTGTTTATGATTTCAAAGACAAGAAAGTTTCAAAGCAAAATTTAGCAACTCACGGAAGCTGTGATGTGGGCCAAGTCAATGAAACCAAGTGGGAAAAGGCGAAATTTAGCAACGCAGATAACAGCCATTGTTCTGCCAAAGGCAAATATAAAATCGGGAAAAGAGATTCAAGTTCGTGGGGAATTAAGGTCAAATATTGGCTTCACGGCTTAGAAAAAACAAATTCAAATGCCGTTGACAGAGTCGTGGTCTTGCATTCTTGGACCGCTGTTTCTGATAATGAAATTTATCCCAGATATTCGCCTTTGAGTTGGGGTTGTCCTGCAGTTTCAGATGACTTTATGCGAGTTTTGGATGCAAAATTACAAAAAACAAAAAAGCCTGTTCTTCTTTGGATAATTGATTGATCTTGAGAAAAATGCCTTGAAAAATTTAGATTAATTTAACAATTTTTGTAAGATTACAGTTTGCTTTATGCTGAATATGATTTTTTTAGTTTAATTGACTAGAAATTAATCCGTTTTAAAAGGAGTTTTGAATTTTGTGATTAAGTTGAGTTTTGCTGTTTTTGATAAATTTTATTTATTAGTTATCTAAAATATTTAAGTAGTTTCGAAACAAATTAACTTATTGATGATTTTGTCATAAATAGTTTCCCCAAATTTATGACGGCTCTTAAAAGTCATTTTAAGGTAATTTACTAAACCGAATTCAACCAACTTAAATTATTTTAAATGAAAAAAACTCTACTTTTTTGTGCATCTCTATTTTCTTTTTATGCCCAAGCTCAGGAATTTGCGCCTTTGCAAGTGGCTTCTGGATTTAATGCTGACGTAATTGCAAATGGTGTTGGAAGTGCCATGAATTCTACAACAATGGCAGTTGACAATGCAAATTTCGCTTTTATTACCACAGATTTTCAAGCAACTTCTTCAAGTCCAACGGTTTCAACTGCGTTGCCAACCAGCGGATTGATTGCAAGTTCTGCGGTTGTGGGAATGCAATTTCAGATGGCGCCATATTCTGGGAATAATTCGCTTAGAATTGCTACGCAGAATACTTCTGGAACTTTAACCTTCACAAACCAAATTTCGGCAACCAGAATGTTTCTACTCGCCACAACAGGAAGTGGTCAAGCTTCAATCACCGGAACGATTATTTTTTCTGACAATACGACACAGGCGATCACGTCATCTGTTGTTCCAGATTGGTTTAATTCAACAGCTTTGCCGATAGCAATTTCTGGAATCGGAAGAGTTGGAAGAGCAGACAACGTGGTAGAAACTCCAACAGGAAATCCGAGAATTTATCAATTGCAAATTGCCGTTGCAACGGCAAACCAAAGCAAAACCATTACGGGAATTACAATTACAAAATCTTCAAGCGCAGAAGGTGTAGTGAATTTATTTGCGGTGAGTGCAGAAATTACGCCAACTTGTCCGTCGCCAACAGATTTGGTAACTTCTACAACTGCAACAACAGGTACCGTTTCTTGGACACCACCAACAAACGCGCCTGCTGGAGGTTATGATTATTATGTTTCACCAACCAATGTTGCGCCAACCAATACTACATCTCCGACAGGAAATGTTACTACCTCGACTGTCACGATTGCAAACCTAACAGTTGGTCAAACGTATTATGTTTGGGTAAGATCAAATTGTTCAGCGACAGATTCAGGACAATGGAAGCCAACGCAATTCACAACAGGACAAGTTACATCAACTTACACAACTGGCGAATTGTCAACACTTTATAGCGATAGCGTAACGGCAAATAGCGCAACGACTTGTCCAGGTGTTTTAACTGTAAATGTTCCGACTGGTTTTCAAGTAGCGTCTGTAAAAACAACTTATTCAATGGAAACCGCATCAAATGGCTGGATGTCTGAACAAAGATCACTGCTTGCGTGTACTACGACAAATCTAAAAGAAACTGCCGTATCGAGCGGAGTCGGAGGAAGCACAGGAACCTATCAATACTCACGTTCTAATTTGAATATCGCAAATGGAGCAACAGGCGCGGTGCAGTTTGAATTAAGAACTTGGAGAACTTACGGAGGAGAAGGTTGCAGTAAAGAATATAATAAAGTTGCGGCAGGAACTTGGACAGTTACCGTGACGTATCAACCGTTATTGAGCGTTGCAGAAAATACAGCCATCAAGTTCAGTGCATATCCAAATCCAGTTGAAAATGTCTTAAATATTGCTGGGAAAACAGCTGTTTCTGATGTGGTGATTTACAATTATTTGGGACAAAAAGTAATGCAAAAATCTTTTGGGACAGAAAATGTTTCAATAGACGTTTCACAATTAAATTCTGGAAATTATTTAGTGGTAGCAACCGATATTTCTGGAAACCAAAACACTTTAAAGATTACAAAAAAATAATTTTTAGTTAGTTTTTAGAAGAGAAAGGACGTCGTGATTGGCGTCTTTTTTTGTTTAAAACAGACCTTGTAGCGCTTTATTTTGTATTCCAATTTTTGTGTGATCAAAGCTTAATTTGTCTTTTAGCAAACTCGCATAAACACTTCGAAAGTCAATTTCGTGTTTTAAATCTCCGTTGTCTAAATCATCCAAATTTGGATTTTTTCCGATGATTTTTCCTTTATTTTGTCCGCCAATTATGAACATTGGTGCTGCGGTGCCATGATCAGTGCCGCGACCGTTATCTTTTGCTCTACGTCCAAATTCTGAAAAAACTACAATGGTCACATTTTGTAATAAAGACGCTTCTTTCAAGTCATTGTAAAAAGCAAAAACAGCGTCATTTAATTCTGATAATTTATTTTTATGGATTGAAAGTTGGTTGTCGTGCGTGTCAAAACCGCCCAAAGAAGAATAATAAACTTTTGAATTCAAATTTCCTTTGATCAAGCGCGCAATCCATTCTAGATTTTTTGACAAAGCCGTTTTTGGATACGAATTTTCCGCAGTTGATTTAGATAATGCTTTTTGGATTTCGTCAGAACCTTCTGTTAACGAAGTTGCTATTTTTCGAACAAAATCTAATTGCGGGTTTTCAGACAATTTTCCACCGTCTTCGCCATTATTTTTTGTTTTAAAACGATTTGGATCTTTTACCGTAATAGAATTTGGTTCTAAACCTTTCAAAGCCAAATTGTCAATCGTATCAATATTTATTCCCGCAGTTGGTTGATGTTCATTGCATTGCAAATCTAAATAACGTCCGAGCCAACCTTCTGATTTATATTCGCTTGAAGCCGATGCGGTTTGCCAAATTTCTTGGCTTCTAAAATGCGAGCGGTTCGGTTCTGGATAACCCACATTTTGAATTACCGATAAATCTCCGTTTTGCTGGATGTCGGCGAAGTTTTTTAAAGCGGGATGAAACGCCATTCCTTGGGTTTTACTGACAACTTCGTCTTTGCTCAAAGCGATTTTTGGACGAAGATCATAATACAAAGGATTTTCAAAAGGAATAAAGGTATTCAGTCCGTCGTTTCCGCCATTTAATTGGATAAAAACGAGACATTGCTCACCGACTACCAGATTTTTTTGAGTCGCAAAAGAATACAAAAAATCGGGCAGAAGCAAGGCGCCACCAGTAAAAGTTCCCGTCAACGATAAAAAATTTCTTCTGTTCATAATTCCAAAATTTAAAATTAAATCAATTGATATTCGGGGGTTTTTGTGATGAAATTAAATAACCTCAAAACCGCATTTTCGGCACCAGGATTCTTCGGATTAAAGTCGTATTTGAGGATGTTTTCAAAGTCTTTTTGTAAATTTTCATCCGTCGCAAAAAGCAATCTGTCTTTTAAATCTGCGATGATTTCTTTGCTGTTTCCTGACGTATTCCAATTTAATTTTATGTCGATTTTCGGCAAATTTGATTGCGTGTTTTCGCCTTCATTTTTAAGACCTTTTTTATTCAAGATTCTCCCGCTTGTCAGCAAATCAGAAGCATTATTTCGTTGCAAGAAAATCTGTGAAGTCAGCCAATTATTTCCGCCGTCCCAGCCTTTAACATTGGGCTGATTGAACAAATCCATTCCTTGTTCTTTCAAGAAAAAAGCAGTCATTTTCATGTTTCCTTCATCAATATTTAACTCGTCAAAAAGCTGGAAGATATAAACCAAAGGATCTTTAATTTTGCTTCCGGAAGTGTCTTTTTTTGCTTCTTCCAAGAAAATTTTGGTCAACAATGGCTCGATTTCAAAATCTTTTTCGCGCAGGTAATTTCCATAATAAACAACCAATTCTTCCTTTGGATTATCATACAAAAACCACTTCAATATTTTTCTAGTAATCAAATAAGGAATGTTTTTTTGCTCGAAAATAATATCGACGATTTCATCCGAATCAAAATTTCCAATTTGCCCGAAGTAAGTCATCTTAGAATCTTCTTTCTGCCGTGGGCGATAAACAGCTGATTTGTCGCCAAATCCCAATCCGGCTAAGGCTTTTGCACCATTTTTTATATCTTCTTCAGAATAATTTCCAACGCCCAAAGTAAAAAGTTCAAGCAATTCCCGACTTAAATTTTCGTTGAATTTTCCTTTTTTATTTTCGTTGTTATCAAGATATTTCACCATCGCGTTGGTTTTCAAAACTTGCTTGGTCAATTCTCTGAAATTCCCAAAAGCATTTTCCCGAAGCAGTTGATTGTGCTGATAAATCCAATGATTGACTTTGACTTTTTGAAATGTTGAAACATAATGATTGTGCCAAAAACAAGTCATTTTTTCTCGCAACGGAAATTCTTCGTCACGCATTTTTTTCAGCCACCACGCTTTCAATTCAAGATTTACTTTCACTTCTTGCGTCAGAAATTCTTTTTTTAAAGTTTGGTCTGCATTTTTTAAACGCTCGCGATTTTCTTTCAATTCTTCTAAAGTTCCCGGACTGTTTTGCAATAAATCAGGCACGGTTTCATCGACTTTTGAAGCAAAAGATTTTTTCAGGAAATTATCCAAACCCCTTTCAATTAAAGGTGCCTGTTTTCCAGAAAATCCTAATCGGAGTGACCAAAGATGGCTCGTTTTCATCGTTCAATAATTTGGGTTCAAAAATTAAGACTCGCAAAATTGGATTTGGTTTAATCTAAAAATCAAAAGATTACTTTAAATTTAGGTAAAAAAAATCCCCAAATTGCTTTGAGGATTCTTAAAATTTATAATTTAACTTACTTCTTCTCGATCAAATCTTTCAGATGCAAACGCAATGCTTTTACTGAAATGCTAATTTCCCAAAACGAAATTCCGAGGGAAATTAACAACGAAAGCAAGCTCAATCCAAAGAGATAAATGCTCGTCAATTGATGTTCCAAAAACAAAAGAAGCATTGCAAAAACCGACAGAAACAAACTCAAAACGCCAAAAAGTTGCATATAACGAATCAAAGTCAATCGTAAGTTGAGGTTTTTAATTTGGTCTAAAATATAGCTTTTTTCACCTTGATCATACGACGTTTTCAATCCTCGAATTATCGTGGCAATGGTCAAGAATCTATTTGTATAAGCCAATAAAATCAACGAAGTTGCTGAAAATAATAAGGCCGGAGTTTCTAAACTTAAAGTCATTTTTAATGATTTTTATCCAAATTTCGACAAACGGATTTGATATGCAAATTTTTTAGGCATAAAAAAACCTGCAAGTTAAACTCACAGGTTTTTGCTCAAAGTTTATAAACTGCAATCTGAAAACTGCAATCTGCAAACTAAAATTATTTAATCAACTCAAAGCTTCTTTTTACGAAAGCTGTCAATTCTTCTCCTTTCAATAAATTCTGAGATAATTTTGCCAAGTCTAAAGCTTGTTTTACCAACGCTTCTTGATGTGATTTATCCGATGAATTTAAGATGCTTGAAGCCAATTCGTGGTTGGTATTTACGACAAGATTATACATTTCTGGCATATTTCCCATCCCAAACATTCCACCGCCACCGGTTTGGCTCATTTCTTTCATACGACGCAAAAACTCTGGCTGTGTGATTGAAAATGGCGCTGATTGACTGTCTAAAGCTTCTAATTGAACAGAGTATTTTTTGTCTGAAATCACAGATTCCAATTCTGTTTTCAACTTTTCTTTTTCTTCGTCAGAAAGTTTTGAAATCGTTTCTTCGTCTTTTTTAATCAAGTTGTTGATATGATCAGAATCGACGCGAGTGAAAGTCAAATTCTCGTTATCTGCTTCTAATTTTTGAATCAAATGCGAGATAATCGGCGAATCTAAAATCAAAACTTCATAACCTTTTGTTTGAGCTTCAGCGATGTAACTGTGCTGTGCGTCTTTGTTTGAAGCATATAAAACCACCAACTTTCCGTCTTTGTCCGTCTGGTTGTCCTTGATTTTTTCTTTTAATTCGTCAAGTGTAAAATACTTGTTGTCAACTGTTGGATACAATGTGAAAGCTCCCGCTTTTTCATAGAATTTTGGTTCTGAAAGCATTCCATATTCCAAAACAATTTTAATGTCATTCCATTTTTGCTCAAAATCTTCACGGTTTTCGTTGAACAAAAACTTCAACTTATCCGCCACTTTTTTAGTGATGTAATTTGAAATTTTCTTCACCGCGCCGTCAGCTTGCAAATAAGAACGCGAAACGTTCAACGGAATGTCTGGAGAATCGATCACACCTTTCAGCATTGTCAAAAATTCTGGCACAATTCCTTCTACATTATCAGTAACATAAACCTGATTTTGGTACAATTGAATTTTGTCTTTCTGAATTTGCAAATCGCCAGTCATTTTTGGGAAATACAAAATTCCAGTCAAATTAAACGGATAATCAACGTTTAAGTGAATGTTGAAAAGCGGTTCTTCGAATTGATTTGGATACAATTCTCTGTAAAAACTCTTGTAATCTTCATCCGATAATTCAGTTGGCTGTTTCGTCCAAGCTGGATTTGGATTGTTGATAATATTGTCAACTTCCACAGTTTTGAAAGTTTCATCTTTATCTTCCGGAGCAACTTCTTCGCCTTTTTTCTGCTCAATTTTTTCGGTTCTAGTTCCGAATTTAATTGGCACAGGCATAAATTTATTGTACTTTTCAAGAAGTCCCGCAATTTTTCCTTCTTCTAAAAATTCTAAAGAATCTTCAGCAATATGAAGGATGATTTCAGTTCCGCGAGAAGTCTTGTCAGATGGCTCTAACGTAAATTCTGGGCTTCCGTCGCAAGTCCAATGTGCTCCTGGCTCATCTTTGAACGATTTTGTAATGATTTCCACTTTTTCTGCCACCATAAAAGCAGAGTAAAAACCTAGACCAAAATGTCCGATAATGCCTGAATCTTTGGCAGAATCTTTATATTTTTCAAGAAATTCTTCTGCTCCAGAAAAAGCGACTTGGTTGATGTATTTTTCAACTTCTTCCGATGTCATACCTAAACCTTGGTCGATGATGTGCAATTTCTTTCCTTCCTTATCAATTTTTACTTCGATAATTGGATTTCCATATTCCACTTTTGCTTCACCGATGTTAGTCAAGTGTTTCAATTTCAATGTGGCATCAGTCGCATTTGAAACTAATTCACGCAAGAAAATCTCGTGGTCGCTGTATAAAAATTTCTTGATAAGCGGGAAAATGTTCTCTACGGATACATTGATTTTTCCTGTTGTCATAATCTATTGATGATATTAATGTTAATTATTTTCGAGATTCTGTATTTCAAATAGAATACCAAAGAAATACAAAATGACAAATTGGCTGAATTGTTAATTTTAAGATAATAAACGCTGTAATTTTAACATAAAAAACATCTGAGTTGTATATTTGTGTAAGAATGAACATTAAAAAATACCAACTATGAAAAAATTAATCTTAATGACCGCTTTTGCAGTGACATTTCTTTCCTGCAAGTCGACATCAGTAACAAACACAAAGCTTGACAACAAAACAGAACGATTAATTAAAGGGAACTTCGTGGTAAGTTCAGTTGATTATCCAGGTTCTGAATACATCAAAGTGAACGCTTTTCAATTAGCAGATTCGCAATGTTTCGTTGGAAGTACTTGGAAATTCGTTTCTAATAATAATAAAGGTGAAATGGCCTTAACAAAGACAGGATGTCCTGCGTTTAGCTCGCCAATTACTTGGTTTGTGAACAAAGACGGACAATTTGTTTTGAAAGTTTTAGACGCTGGTGAAAAAGCGAAAAAAGTAAGAGACGGATATGTTTTGAACATTTCAAACGCAACAGAAAATTCTTTCCAATTGGTTGATAAAATTGACGTTGGCGGAAAAATGACAGACGTTGTATATCAATTTACAAAAGTAAACTAAACTCAAAATAACAATTAAACTAAAGACAATGAAAAGATTAGGTATATATTCAATCGCGGCGATGTTCGCAGTAGGTTCGTTTTTTACGAGTTGTGAAGCTGTAAAAAATACAAATAACACACAAAGAGGTGCCGGAATTGGTACTGCTGCCGGTGCTGTAATTGGCGGTGTTCTTGGAAATAACCTTGGAAAAGGTGGAAACACGGCGCTTGGAGCTGTAATTGGAGGAGTTGTTGGAGGAGTTGCCGGTGGAGTTATTGGTAACAAAATGGACAAACAAGCTAGAGAAATTGACAACGCGCTTCCAGGAGCTGAAGTGGAAAGAGTTGGAGAAGGAATTAAATTGACATTGAACGAAAATGCAGTGCGTTTTGATACAAATAAATCAACTTTGACTGCTGCTGCAAAAACAAATCTTGATAAATTGGTGACAGTTTTTAACCAATATCCTGATACTGACATCCAAATTTATGGTTACACAGATTCAACTGGTAAACCAGAATATAACTTGACTTTGTCAGGACAGAGAGCTGATGCTGTGAAAACTTATTTGGCAAGCAAAGGACTTTCTTCTTCGAGATTTAAAACGACAGGTTTAGGAATTGCTGATCCAATTGCTTCAAACGAAACAGTGGAAGGTAGATCTCAAAACCGTCGTGTGGAATTCGCGATTACTGCAAACGAAAAAATGGTTCAAGACGCTCAAAAAGAAGCGCAAAAGAACTAATTTAAAATATATTTATTTGGAAAGACCGTCAGAAATGGCGGTCTTTTTTTTGTTTTTATAATTTTAAATTAAAACTAAATTATCATTCCGACGAAGGGGGAAGCTCCACAACCCGTTGTCTAATTTTCTAATTTTCAGATTTTCTAATCAATTAACTGTCAATTTTTTTGAAAGATATTTAACAGCTATTTATATGTTTCAGAAATAATTGAAACGTAAATTTACAGAAGAATTTAAAACTTCAAATTATGGCAATTGCAAAGAATCCCAAAAATAAAAAACAGCTTATCGACGACAGTCAAATCATAAGCTTATATATGAATTCTGTTTTGGAAACCAATGAAGCTCCAAAAAATGTGTATTTGTTTTGCAAGCACAATAGTATCGAAGAAGCTGATTTTTATTCTTTTTACAATTCCTTGGATGCTGTAAAAGAAGATATTTGGGTTAAGTTTTTTGAGAATACAATCGATGCTTTGCATAGAGATGCAAATTATGCTGGATATGAAAGCAGAAATAAATTGCTATCGCTCTATTTTACGCTTTTTGAAATCCTGAATTTGAACAGAACGTATGTTTATTTTGCTTTAAAAGATAATAAGGAAGGGTTGCGCAACTTGCAACAGCTAAAAGAATTGCGCATCCAATTCAAGGATTATATCGTAAATATTTTAAAGTCGGAAGAAAATGAAAAAGAAAACAAGATGAAGCGATTGACAAGACCCGTTTTCTCGGAAGGTGCTTGGTTTCAGTTTTTGTTTATTTTGAAATTTTGGGTAGATGACACGTCGAAAGGTTTTGAGAAAACCGACATTATGATTGAAAAAGCAGTGAAAGCGACTTTTGATATTTTAGATACAACTCCGTTAGAAAGTTTGTTTGATTTGGGAAAATTCATTTGGAAGGAAAGAGGATAATATTTGCCAATTAATTTAAAAATGACAAGATGAAAACTTTAGATAAAATACCTGTAAATAAAATTGAACGCGCCGGACAGCTTGTAAAAACTGGGTTTAAGGTTGGCGGAAATTACATCGCTTATTATGGCGAAAAAATGGTAAATCCGTCGTTGACCAAAGAAAAATTGAACGAAAATAATGCTGAAGATATTTATGACGGATTAAAAAACCTAAAAGGAAGTGCGTTGAAAGTGGCGCAAATGCTGAGCATGGACAAAAATATTATGCCAAGAGCTTATGTAGAGAAATTTTCTCTGGCGCAATTTTCGGTTCCGCCGTTGTCAGCACCTTTGGTTCGAAAGACTTTCAAAAAATATCTCGGACTTTTTCCGGAAGAAGTGTTCGATACTTTTACGCCAGATTCCATGCACGCGGCGAGTATTGGCCAAGTTCACAAAGCGTCGAAAAGCGGAAAAGATTTGGCGGTAAAAATCCAATATCCGGGTGTTGCCGAAAGCATTAGTTCTGATTTGGCGATTGTGAAACCTTTTGCCATTAAAATGTTCAATCTGCAAGGAAAGGATTCTGAGCGCTATTTTAAGGAAGTCGAATATAAATTGATGGAGGAAACCGATTATGAACTTGAATTGCGACAAGGCGTAATGATTGCTGATGCCTGCAAGGAAATTTCTAATTTAAAATTCCCAAAATATTATCCAGAATTGTCTTCGAAGAAAATAATTTCGATGGATTGGATGAATGGCGAGCATTTGTCTGAATTCACGGCTTACAATCAAAATCGTGAATTGGGTGATAAAATTGGGCAAGCACTTTGGGACTTTTATATGTTTCAGATGCACCAATTAAAGCAAGTCCACGCTGATCCGCATCCTGGGAATTTTTTGATTGATAAAGAAGGAAATTTAATTGCAATAGATTTTGGCTGTATCAAACAAGTTCCCGAAGATTTTTATGTTCCGTATTTTGAATTGGCAAGACCCGAAATCATTGACAATCCGGTAATTTTCGAGGAGAAATTATACGAATTGGAAATCTTGAGAAAAGATGACAGTCCAGAAGAAATTGCTTATTTCTCAGATTTGTTTTTGCAAGTTTTAAAATTATTTACAAAACCTTTTCAGGCTGATTTTTTTGATTTTTCGGATGAGAAGTTCTTCGGAGAAATGGCGAAATTAAGTGAAGATTTCAGCAAAGATCCAAAGCTGAGAAAGATGAATGGAAATCGAGGTTCAAAACACTTTTTATACATCAACAGAACTTTCTTTGGATTGTACAGCTTGCTTCACGACTTAAAAGCAAGAGTAGATACAGAACAATATATAAAATATATGAAGGCATAATTTTTGTTTTTATTGGTTGGTTTGGTTGAGAGCGATTCTTTGGTTGGAATCGCTCTTTTTTTATAATCACATTTTGTCAATTTTTTAAAATCGAAAAAAATGTTGTTTATCGGTAATATATTACATTATAACGATTTTACTAACTTTTTAACATTAAACTGTTGACATTTAGTTGAATTGTGGATTTTATTGACAACTTTTGTAAGGTAAAATCCCCTAAAAATATGAAAAATTACAGCCCCCCTTGTAAAATTCTAACTAACTTTTTTTTAAACAAATATTACAAAGTTCTCCTCTTGACATTTTTATTCTCGATAAAAGGATATAGCCAAGTTGATTGTTATGCATTTAGCGAGTCTGCAGGAATCTACTCACCTCTAAGTTCGACAACAACTTTGTTTTCAGGAGGCTGGGATGACAATATTAGTGCTTCAACTCCGATTGGTTTCACTTTTAAGTTTAATGGATCAGACTATACCAATTGTTTTATTAATTCAAATGGATATTTGACATTTGGGTCAGCGTCTGGTACAACTAATTACGATCCAATTTCTTCTGGTTCTTATAATGGAGCGGTAAGTGCTTTCGGGAGAGACTTGGTTTCTAATAGTTCGACAGTTGTCAGAGGAATCGAAGGTTCGTCACCAAATCGAGTTTTTGTTATTCAATGGAATAATGCAAGACGATATGCAGGTTCGTCAATAGCAGGAGATAATTTGAATTTCCAAATTCGTCTTTATGAAACAACAAATAAAATAGATATTGTTTATGGGACTTGTACTATAACAAATACAACTTCACGAACTTGTCAAATAGGTTTAAGAGGTAGCTCAACGTCTGATTTTAACAATAGAAGTTTGATACCAGCATCTAGTTGGCTTAATAATACCTTGCGAGGAACATCTGCTTCAGCATCCGTAAATTCAATTAACACATCTCTTCCAGCATCAGGTACAACATTTACTTGGTTGCCAAACTCTTCATTGACGGCACCAACTTCTATTACAGCACCATCAGCATCGGTTTGTGCGGGATCAAGTACAACGTTAACAGCAGTTGGCGGAACAACGTCTGCTTCAACTCTTTGGTTTGAAGGAAATTGCGGCAACGTGTTGTTTTCAGAAGAATGGAACTCTGGTAGTTTGTCTTATCCTTCAGGGCAAACTACAGTTAATTCAATTAGTGGTGGTGTTTTAACTGTTACTTCACATAATGTTGCTGCAGCTAGCGCGGATGCACAAATTGATATGCAAACTATTTTTAGTACTGCATTTGTTCCTGCGACTTACAAAAATATTGCAATCAGATACAGAGTGGTTTCAGGAGATGCTATCGCCTGTGAAATTTACTTTAAAAAAGGAACACAAAGTCTGGCAGAAGACAAAGTAGTACGTGCTAATTTGAATAACGATAATAACTGGCACATCATTAATTTAGATATGTCAACAAATAGTTATTGGAACAATACTGGTGGAAATATCACTGGTTGGCGTTTTGATTATACAAGAGGTCCAAATGTAAAAATGGAAATTGACTACATCGCTTTAACCGATAGAGCAGTTTTAGAAAATACGAACGCTAATGAAAATATAATTTCGGTACTTCCCACAGCGGCAATAACTGATTATTATGCTCTAAGAGTTGCAGAGTCAACATGTTTTGCAACAACCTCTTGCTCAACTGTAAAAATGTACCGAAACAAAACTTGGAACGGCGGACCAACCGGAGACTGGAGCATTGCATCAAATTGGATTCCGGTTGGAGTTCCAACTTCTGATGATTGTATTGATGTGCCAAGCACGCTAACGATGGCAATCACCGGAAGCCACGCCGTTGGGAAAACACTAGATGTGAGCGCAGGAAATTTTACAGTTAATTCAGGAAGCAGTGTCACGTTACAAGGCGCATTAACCGTGGGCAGTGGCGCAACGTTTACTTTACAAGATGGAGCAAGTCTTGTTCAGGAAGGAACTACAAACACAAATTCAGGAAATATTATTGCCAAGCGCAACGCAAAGCCAATGAAGCGTTATGATTTCACCTATTGGTCTTCGCCAGTTTCTCCACAAACTTTATATAACCTTTCGCCAAACACATTGGGTGACAAATATTATAGTTGGGATGCTGATGCGCAAGCTTGGTTGATACACTATAATGGCGCGGTTAATATGGTTTCTGGAAAAGGTTACATCGCAAGGGCGCCACAATCTTATCCGATTGATGTGGTAAATTCCACCAATTTTGAAGGAAATTTTACTGGAGTTCCAAATAGTGGTGACATCACCATTGGCGTTGTCGGAAACGCAACAACTTTAAAATGGAACTTGATCGGAAATCCGTATCCATCCGCGATTTTAATTGACGAATTTTTGACCGATAGCTTTAACAGCCCAAAAATCAGCGGAACAATTTATTTGTGGACACACAATTCGCCACCAACTAACGCAATTGTGGGAGACGCAGCTTATAATTATACCTCAAGCGATTATGCGGCGTACAACGGTGTGGGAGGAACCGCGACGAGTGCGGCGATCGTAAATCCGCTACATCCGATAGTAAATTCGAGTCCAAATCCAAACGTGCCAAATGGTTATTTGGCTTCAGGACAATCATTTTTCGTTGGAGGAAAATCAAATGCGGCTTCTTCGGTGAAATTTACAAACAGCATGCGTGAGAAAGCTGGAAACAATCAGTTTTTTAGGACGGCGAATTCAACTCAAAATACAAACGATAAAAGCAGAATCTGGATTAATTTAAGAAATAATGAAGGCGCCTTCAATCAAACTTTGGTTGGATACTTAAATGGTGCGACCAATGAAATTGACGATGCTTATGACGGAGAACTTTTTGGAGGAAATTATGTTTCAATTTATTCTTTGAACTCCGATAAAAATCTAACAATACAAGGACGCGCATTGCCTTTTGAAACTTCTGATGTAGTTCCATTAGGCTTAAATACAACTATTGCCGGAACATTTTCAATTAGTTTGGACGGCTTCGACGGATTGTTTTTAGAGCAAGATATTTTCTTAAAAGACAAACTTTTGAATGTGACTCATAATTTAAAAAATGGTGGCTATGAATTTGCGACGGCGGTTGGAACTTTTAATGATCGTTTCGAAATAATTTATCAAAATACCCAATTGGGAATTAACGATCCGGTGGCGGATTCTAATCAAATCATTGTCTATAAAAAGGATAAAAACGTATTCATAAATTCCGGAAAATTATATCTAGAATCAGTAAAAGTATTCGATATTCAAGGAAAATTAATCCACTTCGAAGATAAAATTAATAACAAGCAGTCAGTGGTAAAAAATCTTCCAGACGTGAATCAAGTTTTGATTGTTCAAGTGAAAACAAACGAAGGAATAATTGTTTCTAAAAAAATAATATTATAGGTTTTTTCGGCAGTTTTATTGTTAATAGGTAAGAAGTCCTTTTCTAATTAAGAAAAGGGCTTCTTTTTTTATAGAAATTTATAAAACCTTAAGTAGTTCTTGGCAATTCTTTGCCCACAAACTTTGTAACTTTGCGCTCCTCAATTAAAACGTAAAATGTTATCAGTTCAAAATATTTCTTTTGGTTACACCGAAAATCAAGTCATAAATAATATAAGTTTCAATGTTGAAAAAGGACAAAATATTGCTGTAATTGGCGAAAGCGGTTGCGGAAAAAGTACGCTCTTAAAATTAATCTACGGATTATATGATTTAAGCGAAGGCGAAATTTTTTATGACGGAAATCAAGTCCTTGGCCCAAAATTCAATCTGGTTCCGGGTGAAGATTTCATCAAATATTTGGCGCAGGATTTCGACTTGATGCCTTACATTACTGTTGCTGAAAACGTGGGGAAATATCTTTCGAATATGTACAAGGAAGAAAAAGACCAACGCGTAGCCGATTTATTGGCGATGGTTGAAATGTCGGAATATGCTGATGTGAAAGCAAAATATTTAAGCGGAGGACAAATGCAACGTGTCGCTTTGGCGAGAGTTTTAGCAGTTGAACCAAAAGTTTTATTGCTTGATGAACCTTTCAGTCACATTGATAATTTCAGAAAAAATGCCTTACGAAGAAATCTTTTTGCCTACTTAAAACGAAAAGAAATCACGGTAATTGTTGCCACTCACGATAGTGCCGACGCGCTTTCGTTTGCAGATGAAACTATCGTCATGCAAAAAGGAAATCTGATTGAAAAACAACCTTCAAAAGAATTATATTTTAATCCAACGAACAAATATGTAGCTTCTTTATTTGGAGAAATAAACGAAATTGCTGTTGATGATGAAAACGGAGAAACTACAAAATTACTTTTATATCCGCACCAGTTGAAGATAAATACTTCGGGATTTATTCAGGTTTTGGTCAAGCAGTCTTTCTTCAAAGGAAATAGATATTTAATCAAATCGGTTCTTGAAAGACAGGTTATTTTCTTTGAACATAATACCGCTTTAGAAAATGAAAGCTTGGTTTATTTAGAAGTAAATAACAAAGTACTTTAAAGTCATTGCGAGGAACGAAGCAATCACATAATCTGAATCAACAATCTGAGTCAAGACTTGATATGATTGCTTCGTTCCTCGCAATGAAGGTATGATTTTCTTCGTAATTACACAAAAAAATCCCCGAAATCAGCTGACTTCGGGGATTTTTCATTTGCCTAAAACTAATTTTTCAAATATTTTTCCAAAAACTGATCTTGTTCCCAAAGCAAGTGCAAAATATTTTCTTTAGCAGCATATCCGTGGCTTTCTTTTGGTAATAAAACCATACGAACCGGCGCTCCCAAACCTTTCAACGCTTGGAAATATCTTTCTGTTTGCAGTGTGAAAGTTCCCGGATTATTGTCTGCATCACCGTGAACTAAAAGCATTGGCGTTTTCATCTTTTCGGCATTCATAAACGGAGACATCGTGTTATAAACATCAGTTGCTTCCCAGTAATTTCTTTGCTCGCTTTGGAAACCAAACGGCGTCAAAGTTCTATTGTAAGCGCCACTTCTTGCGATTCCACAAGCAAATAAATCAGAATGTGTCAATAAGTTTGCCGTCATAAAAGCACCATAAGAATGCCCGCCAACGGCTACTTTCTTGCGATTGATGTAACCCAATTTGTCAACTGCGTCAATCGCCGCTTCAGCATTTGAAACCAATTGCGGAATAAATGTATCGTTTGGTTCTGTTGTTCCTTCACCAATGATTGGGAACGAAGCATCGTCTAAAACCACATATCCCTTATTTACCCAGTACACAAACGAACCATAGTAAGGAAACGTAAAGTCATTTGGGTTTTGAGAACTTTGTCCAGCGCTGTTTTTGTCTTTATATTCTTCTGGATACGCCCAAATCAACAACGGCAATTTCTCTTTTTTCTTCATGTCATAACCAGCCGGAAGATATAATGTTCCAGACAATTCCACACCGTCTTTTCTTTTGTACTTGATTACTTCTTTGTGAACGTTTTTGATACTTTCAAAAGGATTCTTGAAATCGGTAATTTGTGTCAATTGATTTTTCTTCTTGATATTTCTGAAGTAGTAATTTGGGTAATCACTTTTTGATTGCAATTGTACCAAAACATCTCCTTTTTTGAAATCTTCGATAGAAAAAATGCTTTCTTTTTTGTCTTTGTAAGCCGATTGGTACAAATGTTTTGGCTTCAACGTTTTCATATTGAATTCATCGATGAACGGAAACTGTCCTTCTTTTGTATGACCTTCTCCGATAAGAAAAGCATTGTCATTTTCAAGGGCCAAAACTTGTCTTCCATATTGGTTTTTAATCGTTTCAAAGCTTCCAGGATCAGAATAAATGTCCTGAGAATTTCTATCAAAAATCACTTTTGGCGCTTGCTCAGGATTTGACGGATTGATCAAATAGGTTTTTTCATTACGAGTATCATACCATTGGTCATATAATATCGCAGTCGTATTATTTCCCCAAACGATTCCGGCATAACGCTGTTTTGTTTTTGCCAAAGAAGTTGGGTTTGAAGTAAACGGAGCGTTCCACAAGAAAACTTCGTCTCTAAATTCAACAGTATTTGCTGGATCTCCGCCGTCTAAAGCTTCCACAAAAGATAAAGTTGCAGGTAAATCAGCTCTCCAGCTCATGCTTCTTTTTCCGGGTCTTGTTGCCATGAAACCTTTTGGCATAATTTCCGAAAGTGCTACTTCATTCACCACTTTTACTTCGTTTCCTGATAAATCATACACGATTGAAGTCATCGGGAAACGGCTCAATGGAACGATGTAAGAGAATGGTTTTTTGATTGTTGTGATCAAGATGTAATTTCCGTCAGGAGAAAAACCTTCGCCGGCGTATAAGTCTGCTTTTTTATACAAAGTAGTTTTTCCGTTGAGGTCTAATTTGTATAATTCAGAAGTTACCAAAGTTTCGAAGTTGGTTTCGTCTGTTTTATTTTTCAATAAATCTTGGTAAGTTCTGTTGGATGATTTTTTTCCGTCAGAAGAAGAAACTGTTGGTCCGGTTGGCAAATCTTTTTTGGCATCGATTAAAGCCGGACGATTCTTTGGAAGCATTTTTACCAATAAACTTTGGTTGTCGCGGTACCAACTGAACGGACTTCCCATGTTTGCGTTTAAGTTGGCATCGGTCAATTTAGTCGCTTTGGCGGAAGCCATATCTAAAACATACAATTCAACGCCAGTTGCAGTCGTATGTGTAAAAGCAATTTTCTTTTCGTCTGGCGACCAAGTAATATTGCTGATTTTTGGATTCTGTGGCAAACCTGTGACTTGAATTTCGTTCTTGTCTTTGATCTTGCGCACTTTTATATTGTTGATATAAGTAACCGTGCTTGAAATATTGGTGATTGGGTTGATTCTCAAACCGCCCAAACGCAATTCTTCTTGGTTTAATTCATCGAGTGTCTTGTATGTATTTCGATAAGAAAGAAGCATGTACTCTTTTTTAGTATCCATCGAAACGGATGGGGCTCTTTCATAGTCTGCTAAATCCAAAATTTCCTTTGAAGGCTTTTGATACGTAAGCTCTTCCTGCGCGAATCCTAATAATCCGACAAGAAGAAAAAGCATTGAAAACTTTAATTTCATATGAAGTGTTTTATGGGTTGATAATTATTGGTCTAATTTAAGGCAAGGTTGTTACATTGTGTAATTTATTTTTTTGTTAAATGCGATAATACAAGTTGCGGATGCGATAATATAAATTGCGGATGCGATAATATAAGTTGCGGATGCGATAATATAAGTTGCGGATGCGATAAAATAAATTGCGGATGCGATAATATAAGTTGCGAATGCGATAATATAAATTGCGGATGCGAGAATATAAGTTGCGAATGCGATAATATAAATTGCGAATGCGAGAATATAAGTTGCGGATGCGATAATATAAATTGCGGATGCGATAATATAAATTGTGGATGCGATAAATCAATTTAAAATTTTCGACAGTTCCAAAAAAAAAATTAATTCTTACAGCAATCATTTTAGAGAAATTGGTTTTTTAAAATAGTGCAGATTTCTAAAAATTTGCTAACTTGTGCAGTAGATAATGTACAGATGCTTAAATTTGTACCCTGATTTTTAACGAAATAGTAAAAATATGTATCATTCAAAAATTGCAGGTTTAGGATATTATGTCCCTGAAAATATAGTTACCAATGATGATTTATCAAAAATCATTGACACCAATGACGAATGGATTCAAGAAAGAACAGGAATCCAAGAAAGACGCCACATCACAAAAGGAGACGGAAACACGACTACTTCAATGGGCGTTAAAGCGGCCGAAATTGCAATTGAACGTTCTGGAGTCGCCAAAGAAGATATTGACTTTGTGGTTTTCGCGACTTTAAGTCCAGATTATTATTTTCCTGGGCCAGGAGTTTTGGTGCAAAGAGATTTGGGATTGAAAACCGTTGGCGCTTTGGATGTAAGAAATCAATGTTCTGGATTTATTTATGCGCTTTCAGTTGCCGACCAATATATCAAAACCGGAATGTATAAAAACATCCTGATTATTGGTTCAGAAGTTCATTCGACAGGTTTAGATATGACGACTCGCGGACGCGGGGTTTCAGTGATTTTTGGCGATGGAGCAGGAGCGGCAGTTTTGTCAAGAGAAGAAGATGTGACTAAGGGAATTTTGTCAACGCATTTACATTCTGAAGGACAGCATGCCGAAGAATTAATCGTGAAAGCGCCCGGAATGGGAGGCCGTTGGGTAACTGATATTTTGGCAGATAATGATCCAAATGATGAAAGTTATCTTCCTTATATGAACGGACAATTCGTGTTTAAAAATGCCGTAGTTCGTTTCAGCGAAGTAATTATGGAAGGTTTGAAAGCAAGTAATTTAGAAGTTTCTGACATTGATATGCTGATTCCGCACCAAGCGAATTTGAGGATTTCTCAATTCATCCAGCAGAAATTCAAATTGACGGATGACCAAGTTTATAATAACATCCAAAAATATGGAAACACGACTGCAGCGTCCATTCCAATTGCTTTAACGGAAGCTTGGGAACAAGGGAAAATCAAATCTGGAGATACGGTTGTTTTGGCCGCATTCGGAAGTGGTTTTACTTGGGGAAGTGCAGTGATTAAATGGTAAGTACTGTTGTTTCATACCTTGGTCATTGCGAGGAACGAAGCAATCACATAATCTGAATCGATACAGTCATTGCGACGAAGGAAGCAATCTTATCACGCATATCGATGCAGTTTGTCGACTTTGATTATGAGATTGCTTCGTTCCTCGCAATGACAATAACATCACAATGACAAAGTTTTTAAATGCTTTATATGGTTAAAAACATTTCCATATAAAGCATTTTTATTTTCAAAAAATTCTATGAAAAAAATGATTTATATAATTCTATTATTAATCTTCGGAGTTGTAATTTATTAT
Source organism: Flavobacterium qiangtangense (assembly GCF_042658345.1). Lineage (NCBI taxonomy): Bacteria > Pseudomonadati > Bacteroidota > Flavobacteriia > Flavobacteriales > Flavobacteriaceae > Flavobacterium > Flavobacterium qiangtangense. Next base: position 167,962 of record NZ_JBHSQB010000007.1, on the reverse strand, counting down.
TTCTATCCCGAGGCAAAGCTTCCGAAAGGAAAAATCATCGACCGAATTGAAGTGTTTAAATCCCAAAGAAAAATGCTTGTCTATTCGGAAGGAGAACTTTTAAAAACCTATAAAATATCCTTAGGAAGAAACCCAAAAGGGCACAAAGAATTTGAAGGCGATTTTAAAACTCCCGAAGGAATTTATGAAATCAATGCGAAGAATCCAAATAGCGGTTATCACAAAAATCTGGGTGTTTCGTATCCAAATGAGAAAGATATTGAACACGCAAAATCTTTGGGGAAATCTCCGGGCGGACACATAAAAATCCACGGTATCAGAAACAGCAATGGCTATATCTCTAAATTTCAAAGGTGGAAAGATTGGACCGCCGGATGTATTGCCGTGACGAACGACGAAGTGGATGAGTTGTATGAAAATGTGAAGATTGGAGCGAAGATTGAGATAAAGGAATAATGAGAAAAAACAAAAAAACTCGGAGGCATCACTCTCCGAGGTTTTTTTTTTAACTGAAAATGTAATCAAAAAAGTACCAGATCTATTTTCGCTTTGAAGAAATTCGTTAATTTTTAGATTTTTTAAGCGTTTTAGTGGTATTTTCAATTTTATTTTTGTAAGGGGATAAAGCATTTACATGTTATTTTTAGCTTTAAATTTAAAAGTTTATCTATAAATGCTCTTGTAATATTTAATATATTGAGGAAAGTCATCTCCACTTTGGATCATCAAGTCAACAACGATATTCTCACAGGTGGTGGTTAACTTATTTTCATAACAATAACTATGTTTAATCTTAAACTCGCTGAAGCCCTTATATCTGACGGTATCGTTGCACTCATTCCTTATACAAATATATAGCCAGCCTACCACTGCAAAACTCACAAAATAAAGACCTTCGGGATTATGGAATTTATAATTTCTGCTCATTTTTTTATTCAAATATAATAAATACATGTTTTTTAATAAGAGCTGGTAGAAAATTAATAACCACGCAAAGGGATTCGTGCAGTAGGAGTTAACAACGATTTTGAATAGGTGTGACCTTAATAACATTTTGGGTCTTGTAAATCAAACATCATTGTACTTGTAATATTATAAATATTTTTTGAGTCTTTAATAACACTCTCGCAATTATAAAATATAGTATCATAACAATATCCCATCTTTTGTTTATTAGGATCATTTTGCATTGTATTTATTCTTTCTCTTTTTAATAATTTCCAAGTATTTCCTGTACGAGCAAAATTTAAGATATTTTGTTTGAAACCTCCAGCATTATCAAGTTCATCAAATATTATTTTCAAACAAATTCTAATTTCTTCTTTTTCTTTTACCCATCCTGTTTCTAATTTAATCTTACTGTCTCTCTCTGCAAAAGAATCTTCTTCCTGGTTATTTAAAGCAAAATTTAGAAAAATCGGATCCTCCCATGTAAAAACTTCTTTATACTTATTATTACTATCATTAGTTTTGATACTAATGGTTGTTCTCTTCTTTACATCATAAGGGTTGTTGATTTCAAGTTTATTTTTTTTGCAATAATCTATCATCACATTCATATGTTTTGTTCCTTCTTGATAAAATTTACCTTTTATGTATATGCTTTTAGTTACCAAAAATGTACATTTATTATGCTTATCTGTTTTATAGATAGAATCGGAATAATTATCGAGAATTTCTAATTTATAGATCAATTTATCGGCGTCATAATCTACTTCAGGAATTATGTTAGTTTTATTATTGCAAGAAAAAATAAAAATACTAAGGAGTAGGCATATAAGCTTATTTGCAGTTTTCATAGTCAAAAATTATTTTTAATAAATTATAATATTTTTCTCTGTCTGAAAATCCATTAATACCATCTGATGTTTTTTGGTCTTTAGCACTAGGGTTATTTACTTTTGCAGAAACACCAATGATATTATCCTTATCTGCATATTCATTAATATTATTATCATTCCAATACCAACCTGCAGAATCAGCAGCATAATAAATATCTGTGGATATTTTTTTTGCTAATTCATTAACACCTTCCATATCTTGCACAGTTATATGTTCGTTAGATGTTCTTTTATTAAATTCATTAACACCTTCAGAATCGTTTTTTCTTTTTTCTATGTAAATATCAAATAGTTTCTTTTGATTTACATCTTTTGATTTATGACAGTAATATTTTAAATAGTTATAATCGTGTGTAATTTGCTTTAATCCTCTACCTTGGTAAAAATTGCCTCCAAAATATATTCTATCGGTTTGTTCATACGTCTTGGTAAATCTTTGTGTTTCTTGATAAATTTGAGCTATAAAATGTAGTTTCCTTAAACAGTTGTCAATTTTATAATCTACAAATATTCTATTCAATTGGTTAACAAATTTTTCATACTTTGCTTCGGATGATTTTATATTTAATTCATTATTTTTCAGATAAAATAATCTATCTTTTATTTGTTCCCTATTTGAATCTTCTTTATCGTAAAATGAACTGATTACATTTTTATACTTTTTTCTATCTCCATTTTTTGGCTTTTTTCCTGTGTCTGTATCGGGTATTAATTTTCCATCTTTATCAAGCCACTTTTCGTGAAATGTAATATCATGTCTATCAATATTATTAAGAATCTCTACGTCTAATTTTCTCAACTGCGTCACAATATACCTCAAATCATCAGCCGTCCATGAAGTTTTTTTGCAAAGACATTTTTCTACTTTTTCGATTTTCTCTTTCTCAAACTTCAAAGTAAACTCATCTGTTTGAGCCGACAACCCGTCGCACGTAATTGTCGCTTGATACGCAAATCCATCCTGCCAACTGTATCTGTCAAAAGTTTTTTCTTTTAAAAAGGATACTTTTATTCGTTGACTTGATGTATTTTGCAGTTTTACTTTTTTGTTTATTGCTTCTTCATTCGTGGCATTCATCTCTTGAACAAAAATAACAGCGTCAAGTTTTGTTAATTTCTTTGCCGTTATTTCAAAATTGAGGTAGATACTCTCTTCATCTGCTGTGCTTGAAATATATTTTATTGATAATGCTTCCTTTTCCTCAACCTTCTCTGTGAGTTTTTCCAACGGTTTAACCATCAAATTCTCAAAATCATCGTCAAAGGCAATGCCCATTTTTTTAATCGCTCAAATGTGTCTCGTTTCATGTTTTTCCATTTTTTAATAAAGAAAACCAAGGGGTTAACAATTAACCCCTTGGTTTTTTGCTTTACTCAGGTTTTGAAATTAAGATGTTACTGTTTTTAACCAGCGTGCTATTCAGCTCGTCAACGGCAGGGCAGTTGCAAGGCAATCCGCCTTCATCAACCGAAACGCCACTTGTTTGTAAACCAATCAAATGTGTAGGTAATTCTGATTTTACTAAAATTTATCATATAAAATATAAAATTCACCAATATATTGTAAATAAATCAAAAAAATAATAATGAAAAATATTCTTCCAAACTTTATTCCCATATCTTTCATAGCTTTTATTGTTGGTTTTATAACAACTTCGTTTAATAATACAAACGCAAACCTTACTGGGTTGCCATTTTACTTGTGGGAATATTTGTCTAATTGTTGAGAAAACTTTAATTCTTTGTCTTCAATAACTCCTTTAAACTGAAAATAATCACCGCAAACTGAATCTCTAAAAACAATGGCTATTGAATCGTTTTGTATTTCCTTTAAAATGTTTTTAAAATATTGGCTGTCTTTAAACTTTATTTGTTCATTTAGAACGTTCGAAATGTTTATTTCAGATTGATTTGAAGTAAACATTAAATTCATCTTATCTAAATAATTATTTGGAAAATCTTTTACAGAAACTACTTTAGAACAAAATAAAAGTAATTCTCTGGATTTATTTTTATATATTGAACTATTATACATTGATATAGAATCGGTAATTTTCATTAAATCACTTTGCCATAAATACTCAGGTCGTTTTCTAATCCAGTCAATTTTTACCGTTCCATTTGTTTTATTATTTATTTGATAAGACAGCAACCAATTTATAGCAAGGGTATCTTTTTTTGTTCCATAATATTTAATCCAAATTTCATCAGTATTAATATTTTTGGTAACAGAAATTTCTTTTTTAAAATTAGGACAACAACTTATTGATAAAACTAATATGAATATTGATAAAATGCTTTTCATAACTATTCTTTTAGAAGTTTATTATTTATAAAAATAGAATTTATGAAAGCATCATCATTCAAACTATGTTTATTTTTTTCATATTTATAGAAAACTGTATGACTAATAAATTTATATTCTTTAATCTTTTTATTTTATTTGTCCATATCGTCTAAGCTTAAAAATTCATTCTTTAATAGTTTTTGTAATGTTGGAGTATAAATATCTAAATAGTCCAAAGGTGAATTTATATTTCTATTATCTACAAAAACTTTACACGCTTTTAAACCTTTGGGTTTATGTATAATTTCAAAATCTTCTTCTAAACCTTTATTCCAATCATCTTTCATTTCTTGTATTGTGGGTTTTATAACGGCTTCGTTTAATAATGCAAACGCAAAACTTACTGGGTTACTTTTTAGATTTATCATCAGTAAAAAATGTTTTTCCTTTTAAAATTCCAACTTTATAATAATCAATGTTTTTATCACGATTTGTGAATTGAAAAAAAATGGAATCTTTTTCAATATTCATTACTATAGTTTTATATAATTCTGTTTTTTTAAATTTTATATCTTGATAATCTTCAATGATTATTGATTTTCTATATTCTGTTAAAGATTTTTCTTTAACTAAAGAATAATCTAAATCATCATTTTTAATTTTTTTTGAACCAAAAACTATAACGGTTAAACTATCTTTACTTTTTATTTTTTTGAAAAAAAAAGTTTGTAATCCATTATTTTTGTTAATAAAATGCTGTTCAGNGTCACAATATACCTCAAATCATCAGCCGTCCATGAAGTTTTTTTGCAAAGACATTTTTCTACTTTTTCGATTTTCTCTTTCTCAAACTTCAAAGTAAACTCATCTGTTTGAGCCGACAACCCGTCGCATGTAATTGTCGCTTGATACGCAAATCCATCCTGCCAGTTGTATCTGTCAAAAGTTGTTTCTTTTAAAAAGGATACTTTTATTCGTTGACTTGTTGTGTTTTGCAGTTTTACTTTTTTGTTTATAGCTTCTTCATTCGTGGCATTCATCTCTTGAACAAAAATAACAGCGTCAAGTTTTGTTAATTTCTTTGCCGTTATTTCAAAATTGAGGTAGATATTCTCGTCATCTGCTGTGCTTGAAATATATTTTATTGATAATGCTTCCTTTTCCTCAACCTTCTCTGTGAGTTTTTCCAGTGGCTTCACCATCAAATTTTCAAAATCATCATCAAAGGCAATGCCCATTTTTTTTAACCGTTCAAATGTGTCTCGTTTCATGTTTTTCCATTTTTTAATAAAGAAAACCAAGGGGTTTACAAGTAACCCGTTGGTTTTTTGCTTTACTCAGGTTTTGAAATTAAGATGTTACTGTTTTTAACCAGCGTGCTATTCAGCTCGTCAACGGCAGGGCAGTTGCAAGGCAAGCCGCCTTCATCCACTGAAACACCACTTGTTTGTAAACCAATCAAATGTGTGGGTACCACTGTTTTCCAAGTTTCTTGAACAGTATATTCTTGTTCTTTTAGCTCATCAACGATGGAAAGATATAAAGGGTCCTCCAGGATTGGTATTTGTCCTCCGTTCCAGATTTGTCCCGTTGCCATATAGTGCATCACAGCATCTTCAAAACCGGGTTTAACAGTGACGACAACTCTTGCCATTCCTGCTTGCATAAAACTTCTAAACGTAAGGTCGTTACTTTCATGCTGGTATAATGAAGACCATTCGCCATCATAACCCCAATAATAAGGGTAAAAGTTATAGCTCATCAAATTCCACTCAAAGGCTTGTTCCATGAATTTTGCAAAACTTGCGTAGTCTTCCATTTCTTGATTGGCTGTTATGTGATGGTTTATGATGGAATCACCGGTGTACATTTTTTTTCCGAAACGCCTGTTTGAATTTACAGAATTATCTAACAGGTATGAAATACAGTTTTTACGCAGTACCATTTGCTCAATTTGTCTATAAAATAGTGGATTGCTGTCTAAAATTTGAACTCCCGTTGTCTTTGCCTCTGATATTTTTTCATTGTAAAGGCGCAATTGTTCTTGGTATCCTTTTATGATTGCATTATATGTTGATTTCTTCCAACTTTCAATTTTTTCTGGTGCTATTTGATTTTTAATAGATAGCGAAATGTTGCAACTGGTGTAATTGATTAATCCGTAACTAAAGCTGATTTTATCGGTAAAGCTATCCAGCAGATATTCATACTGATAACCACTTAAATTTATTTCTTTTATATCTGAATGAAGGTTTTGACCATATAAGGCATAATTTCCAAAAGCGATATTTGCTGAATGTAATTGACCGCCATCTTTATCCCATTTTGCCGAGAATTTTAATTTTGCACTGATTGGTTGGTAGCCTTCTGGGATTTGCAATTCTGCCGAACCCTCAATAATTTCATGCGGTCCATCGTGAACCGAAGATACAGTTTTATTTAAAAAAATTTGTGTTTTAGGATATACCTCTGTATCTGCATCGTATTTTGAAGCTAAATGTTGGTAGTTTGAAGCAGAGATTTTTGTAAAGTCGGTAATTCCTAAGGTTGCTGGGTCAATAGGTTTTTCAATAATTACTGTATTTTCATTGTTTTGACTTGATAACATTGCCAGACGGTGCAACTTACTAGGCTGTGGAACCACAAATTCATACATCAATCTTTTTCCATAGTTGAATATTTGATTTTTATAAACTGCATTTATAAAACGAAAAACTCCTGAAATATGGGAAGAATTTCCTCTGTTGTCAAATGCATGTGTATTTTCCTCAATAAATTCATTGGTGATTTTAACTGTTTTTTCTGTTCTGACTTTTGAAACTATTTTTTCAACAGCTCTTTGAGTCAATTCTTTGGCTTGTATTACCGCCTGACGGTTACTTTCTTCTTTTGACGTGTTCGAAGCATAAGCTATTCCGGCATCTAGTGTTGTATTTCCCCAGGAAGTGTGTACGTCAGCATAAGAAGATAATTGCTTTTGTTGTGCTAAAAGTTTTGCCACTTCCGTTTGCATTTCAAAACGCTCAGTTGAAACTACATCAGTCATGTTTTCTTTTTCAATTTCAGAACTTTCAAAATCGGTAACTTCAGATTTATACGATTTTGTAGTTACTTTGCTGCGTAATTCCGACGCCATTACATTTTCAATGTGAGCTACTTCGCCTGGCTCATAGCAGCAAACTTCAGCAACTACTTTTTTGTAGTCAGCAATACCCAGTTGCTTGTATCCAAACCCTTTGGGAGTATATGAAGTTTGGCCGTCGGTTGCTCCGCTCTCGGAGTTAGTTGTCGTCGTTTCTAGTTTACCTGAGTAGCACCCTCGCAGCGAAAAAGGCCTAACGGAAAGTGTAAATTCTTGACCGTTTGAAAATTTAATTTTACCAGTTATCTCAACAACTTTATCGGTTAAACTAAATTGAATGGTGTTGTTAAACAAATTGCTTAACGTTATTACGTTACCATTCTTTGTTTTTACAAATTCAAGGTGTCCACTGTTTTCGCCTGTTGAATAGTGCAATATGTAGTGGAAGTAACGAACGTCATATGTATTATCAGGCAATTGCATCGAGAGATACATTGAAGCATTCCCATTACTTAATCTTGAGGAGCAAATTTGAAATGGAATTGCAGTAGACAATGGTGCGGGCTGAGAAGCGGATATTACGGTATCTCCAAAAGTTACTGTCTTTTCAGATGTAATAATTCTTTGGGAAATGGATGCGCTTTCTTTTTCAATTTCTTTTGATACTAACGCGATTGCTTCTTTAAAAGTTGAAACATTTTTCCTGTATATGATACTTTTTAATAGTCCATAATCTTCTTCTGATAGTTCGGGAGCTAACTCTTCGAGACTAAATTCGTCTTGAAATGAAAAATCGAATCGAGGTAGCTCGTCGATTTTTATATTCGGTTGGTAGCAAAAATCGTTAGGGTCATAATGCTCGTCTTTCACTGAGTCGCAAAGATTTCTGCGTTCTTCATCATAGTCGGCAATGTATTTATTGACGACAATCGAATAATTTTCTTGATAATCTTTTAAATAACTATCATGTTTTTGCTGGTAATTTTGATAATACCTTTTTTCAAACTCTTCTAGTTTTTCAGTTAGATTTTCAAGATTTTCGATATTAATTTTTGAGAGCTGAATGAGTTGAGCATCGACTAATTCTTTCTCCAGAATAACGTCGTCTTCATTTTTTTGCGTTTTTTTCGTTTTTTTTGCCGAATTTACATTTTGATTTTCCTTAAAAAGGTATTCTGGGAGTACGACTTTTGCGTTAACTAATATAGCTAAAGATTTTAATTTCTCATCGTCATTGTCCAGAAGTTCAATTTGTTTCAATAAATTTTGCAATATCAAAATTTGTATCAGTGCCTCTCTTATGTAAAACGACTTTTGAGTTACAATCTGATAAAATAAGTTATCCCATATTTCAAATTCTTTATTGGAATCTAATAACTTCAGATGCTTTATTTTTCTAATAAGCTCTAAGGCATCAAGGTCATTTTTACTTCGAGTAATCCATTCAGAAAGAATGTAGAATTCTCCAAAGGCATTCTCGAGTTCATCGTTGCTCTGGAACCCGTTAAAACCTTGAGATATAATATGCAATGCATCCCATTTTTCTTCAGTGAGGAGATGATTACTATCCAATTCTGTGTAAAAATGACCGCTTTTATTATCTGGATGAAAAACAAATCTTTGTTTTTGATTTTCTTTTTTTAACAATTCTGGACTTCTTAAACTCACAAATCTATATAAAGTGAGTTGATTTTTGTTTTCTTGAAGCATAGTGAATAAAATTTAATGGCTTATATTTTTAAAAAAATTATTCTTTAAAAATATAAAATTTATTAATATGTTATAAATAAAACAAAAAAATAATTAATTAAATATATTTTCCTTAAAAATTACTTNGGTTTTTTTTCTAACTCCAAAATATAATTCTAACCTAAAAATTCTTTTTTAGAACATACCGCCACCACCTTGTTTTGTGTTGTCTTCACGGTATTTGCGTTGCATTGCCCTGTTTTTTCCGCCACCAAACATATAGTTGATTCCGAAATACAAACTTTGACTTTCCCACATAAATTGACCACGATTTGGGTAAGGATTGGTTCCTTCAAAACCAAATTTCATGGTATTGAAAACGTCGTTGAAACGCAAACTGAACGACATTTTGTTATTCAACAAAGAATATCTTGAACCTGCATCAATTTTGTACATTTCTTTAGAATCGTTTTGAACTCCGTCAACACCGCCTCTGTAAAATCCGAAAAGTAAAAAGCTCAATCTTTTGTTCGCTTTAAAGTTGCTGTTTATTCTGGCATTGAAAGCATTGGCATCAATTTCTTTTTCTACGAAATCAAATTCATTTTCAGTTCCCGCTCTCAACACAGAAACAATACCTTTTTGTGAAATGCTTGAGAAATCAATCGATGGTTGCACGTCCCACCATTTTGTAATCTTGTAATTTGCAGAGATTTCAAACCCAAAAGCTTTGTTATTATCAAAGTTGTCAAAACTCATGATCAAGTCATCTGGATTGTCAGTTGTTTCATTTGGATACAAAACTCGGTTGATTTCATTGTTGATCAATCGGTAATAAACTCCAGCAGTAATCGACCCTTTTTCAATAGTTTTTGTATAGTTTAGTTCTACTGAATTGGTAAATTGTGGCTCTAATTCTTGGTTACCAAAACTTGTTACCAATGGCGTAGAAAATTCTCTAATTGGTTTTGTTTGTTCTAAACTTGGTCTATCCACGCGACGACTGTAGCTCAATTGGAACATATTTTTTTCGTTCAAATTATACGTCAAATATGCCGAAGGATAAAGTGTCAAGTAATCGTCTTCAAAAACAGTTGCGCCTTTGTTTAAGTTCGCTTTTGCTTTATAGCTTTCAAAACGAGCTCCTAATTGGTAGCTGAATTTTTCAAATTTCTGGCCAAAAGTTACGTAAGCTGAATAAATATCAAGATCATACGTGTAATTTGACATTCTGCTCGTTTCTTCAATTGCAGGATTTGCGGTCAAATAATCATTTTCAGTTCGTGTCAATCTTGCTTCCGCACCCAATTCAAGCGTTGTTTTGTCACTTAACGGATTTACATAATCAACGTTGAAAGTTGATAACTGTCTAGAATCCTTTATTTTATCCGAATAAATTACGTTTTCAGAAGGTGTATTAAACGTCGTCGTGTTAAAATTAGCGTCTTGAGTTTGCTTGTAATCGTTGTAATTTCCTTCAAAGTCTAAGGTATGGCCTTCTTTTTCAAATTTATGCTTGTAAGCTAAATTGTAAGCTCCGGTTTGATTATCTGTCAAATATTCAGCGAATTGCAGAACTCTTGGCTGTGTGAAACTCAAATAGTTGATGTCAGTGCTGATGTCTCCGTGACCGTCGCTTTTATTTTGATTGGTGTAAAACGAAAGCGTGTTATTATCGTTGATGTAAAAATCCATCCCAATTTTGTAGAGGTAAGAATCATCGTCGTTCACGATATTTAAATCTTGGCGAGAATTGTTGTCAAAACGATTGATTTCTCCTTCGTTTAATCTTTTCCCGAAGTTACTTCCCACATTTCCAAAGAAATTCACTTTCCCGGTTCTGTAATTTGCATCAAGCGAATTGTTGAATTTTGGCTCTTTTGCAAAAGTGATTCCGGCATTCAAGCTTCCGTTGAAACCGTCATTCGCGTTTTTGTTCAAAACGATGTTGATGATTCCAGACATTCCTTCTGGATTGTATTTTGCACTTGGATTGGTAATCAACTCAATTTTCTTGATAGAAGTCGAAGGAATTTGTTTCAACAATTGCGCTGGGTCAATGTTTGTAGGTCTTCCGTCCACCAAAATTCTCACGTTTTGATTTCCTCTCAACGAGATTTTACCATCTTGATCCACATTCACAGACGGAATGTTGTTCATGATTTCAGAAGCCGTCGCGCCCGCAGTTGTCAAATCTCGACCCACATTAATTACTTTTCTGTCAATTTTTTGTTCGATCGTAGAACGTTCTTGCACGATTTCAACACCTTCAAGCATCGTTGCTTCGTCTGCCAACGTGATTCTGTTTAAAGTAATGCTTTTACCAGAAGTCAAATCTGCTTTTGTTGTTGAAGCTTTGTATCCAATGAATTGAATTTCTACCGTATAATTTTTTGGAGCAAGGCTTTTTACTTCAAAAGCTCCGTTTTCATCAGAAATACTTCCTGAGATTACCGTTTGTCCTTCCTTGATCGTTACCGTCGCATAAGGAATCGGCTGGTTTGATTTGTCTGTCACTTTTCCAGAAATGGTCAAGTTGTTTTGAGCCTGCAATGAAAGCAAAGGCAAGACAAGGCATAGAAATAATAATTTAAATCGCATTTTTAAATTTTTTGATTGAGTATTTATTTGCTTAATAGACTCTGTCTTGTTACAAATGTTACAGTCAAATAAGTATTTAAAACAATTCTAAACAATAAAAAAGGCTTCCCAAATCAGGAAGCCTTTCAATATGAAGTTTTTATGTTATCGTTTCATCGCAAAATGTGCTTTAAATTCTTTTTGAATTCCGTTGACAAAATACGTAACGGTGAACCAATAATCAGTTGAAAATAATCTTTCGCCGTTGTAAGTTCCGTCCCATCCGCCTGGTTGCGAAGGTTTGATTTGCGTGATTAATTTCCCAAAACGATCAAAAATATAGATCACAGATTCTGGTTGGTGCGCCAAATCTTTGATGTTCCAATAATCATTATATCCGTCGCCGTTTGGCGTAAAATATTTAGGATAATTTACAACGAAAGCAGTAATCGTAGTACTTTGACAACCATTGTTATCGAAAACCGTAATTGTGTGTTCTCCCGAAGAAACGTTCTCAAAAACCGGACTCGATTGAATCGCACCTTCATCCATTTGGTACAAATAATCGCCACCAACTCCAGTCGCATTAATCGTAATGTTTTGATTGTCTTCAAATTCACTGCTAACTTCATACGTCACCGTCGCTTGCTCTGAGCGAATTACTTCCGCCGTTTTTGGTTTAGAAGCACATCCGGTTACGTTATTTGTGGCAATTACCGTATAAAATCCTGGTTCGGTTACTTCGTATCTGTTCAACGTTGCATTTGCAATCAAAGTTTCTTCTTTAAACCATTGAAATGTATGCGATTGTTGCGCCAATCCGGTGTGAATTGTGTACGAACTCATCAATTCATTGGTTTTGCTGTCGATGCAAATGGTACCACCCACAACATTTGGTTCTGGAAGTTTTTTGACAATCAAAGCAAAAGCCCGAATGGCATTGCAATTTGAAATCGTGCTCACAACTTTCACATAAACCGTAGGCAAAGTCGTCGAAGTCACCGGATTTGTTCCGGAAACCGCATTGTTTTGCGATTCAAAATATTGAACAGTGTAAGCCGTATTGTCTTGCGTTCCTAAAGCAAAATCGCTTAACGTGGTCAAATCAAAGTTCGTGATTCCATCATTTGTATTGTCTTCATCGCAAATCGTTCTGATATCGGCAGGAATAGTATTGACAATTGGCGTTCTGACAATGGTTATCGGCAAAATATTTTCGTCAGTACATTTGATGCCACGATTGATAATTTCGGCATAAATATAAATCGTTTGGTTCTGCGTAATCGTTTGTCCGGCTTGCAACATTGTTCCGGTTCCGCCCGTTTGCGTGAAATAATTTCCGACAGATAATTGTGGTAAAACATAACTATCACAAGCGATTACAGCATCTGGTTCGTCAGCTTCAATGCCAACAATTGTAATCGTAAAGCTGCTTTCGGCACTACAAACAGGATTCGTTGGAGTCGCTTCGTAAATATAAATAGTTTGCGTTGAGGTAATCACAGTTCCAGCCGGAAGCATCGTTCCATTTCCGCCAGATTCAGTGTAATAATCGCCAACTTGCAAAGGTGTCAATGTGTAAGGATTACAAGTTGGACCAATGTCAGAGCGCGAACTCACTTGCGGAATCGGCAAAATATTTACCATATAACTGATTTCGTTTGTGCAATTTTGTCCCGGTTCCACAGGATTGTAAATATAAATTCGTTGTGTATTTGTGATGAATTGTCCGGCTTGCAAAAGTGTTCCGGTTCCGCCAGTTCCTGTATAATAATTCCCAACCGAAATCGCTGGCAATTCATAGCTTCCGCAAATTGTGACATCATCCGGAATTGTCGGAAAAGGTTGCGAAATAGTCACTTGAAAATGAATATTGTCAGTACAATTAGGAGTTTCAGTTGTGGCAACAAACACATAAATTGTCTGTGTTGCCGTAATCACAGTTCCTGCCGGAATCTGACTTCCAGAACCTTCGGGACCTGTAAAATAATTCCCGATTGGTAGTGCTGGCAGAGTATAACTGGAACAATTTGAAGCATTTGGAGGAGTTTCAATTCCAACGAAAACGGTGAACGATTTTTGGTCTTCACAAATGTCATTTTTAGAGTAAACATAAATCGTTTGTGTAGAAGTTATCGCGGTTCCCGCCGGAATTTGAGCGCCAACACCATTTGGTTGCAAATAATAATTTCCGCTAGATAAAGCAGGCAAAACATAAGAATCACAATCAAAAATAGTTGAGAAATTCGGCAAAGGCTGAAACGGAATAATTTCTACATCAAAACTAGAATCTACAATACAAAATGGCGCTATCGGAAATTGATAATACACATAAATCGTCTGGTTTTGCGTCAAAACCGTTCCCACAGGAATTTGCTGACCTTGTCCGTGCGGTTGCGTGAAATAATTTCCATAAGACAAACTTGATAGAGTGTAGCTCGTGCAATATCTTCCGTCTGGCGGCGTCAATGACGAAGGGTCGATAACGGTTACTTGAAAACTGCTTTGGTTTGGGCAATTTGGAATCCCGCCAGATTCGGCATAAATATAGATAGTTTGTGTAGTGGAAATCACATTTCCTGCAAAAAGTGGCGTTCCGGTTCCATTGCTTCCGGTAAAATAATTTCCGTGAATTAACGCAGGCAAAACGTGTTGGTCACAAACAATAGTATTTTCTAAGATATCCACCGGAGGCAATTCTTTTGTGAAAATCTGAAAACTTGTTGTTGCAAAACAATCCGTGTCGGTTTTATTTTCCAAACGCACATAAATCGTCACATTTCCAATGGAAGAGTAGTTTGTTGAAGCCACAGGATTTTGTCCCGTTTGCGCATCTGTCAATGTTGTATAGTAAGAAATGTTAAAAACATTAGCAGGAAGTCCATTTAAAACCGAAGCATTTTGTGAAGCGAAGTTAAAAAGCGCAGTCGTTCCTCCAAAAGTAGCAACACAATTTGTCATGTCAGAAGGTTGCGTTGCAGTTGGAGGTGCAATTAAAAGCAACTGAAATGATTTTACGGTCGCGCAACCATTTGTGTTCTCGATTCGAACATAAATCGTCTCGTTTCCTACACCAGCAAAAATATTCGGCAACGGATTTTCATTGTTATTTGCGTCGGTTTGATTGGCGTGATACGAAACTGAAACGCCTGAATTTAAGCCAGCAGTCACAATCGGCGTATTGTAATCCAAATCAAAGTTATGAGAGCTTTGACCAGTATTGCATTTGTATAAATTTACAGGATTTGGCGTTACAAACTCTGGATAAAATTCAACTACCACAGAATCTGTGACAGCAACTTCGCACGGCATAACTATGTTATTAAAAGTCACTGTGTACGTTCCGGGAGAAGTTACAACCAAGTTTGGGCCAGTTTGACCAGCAATTACTTGTCCGTTCTTTTTCCAAATAAAAGAATAATTTGAAGCGTCTAAACCGGTTGTTAAAGTGTGGCTTCCGCCGAAGCAAATTGCGGTGTTGTCTTGAACTGTCAAATCAGCTCCCAAAACTTCTTGTCCCACGTTAAAACTATTGGAAGACAGAAAAATTGCAGAGTCAAATTGATAGTCAGAACGGTCAGCAATTACCAGCTTAATATGGTAAGGCGTGTTTGGAATTAATGTCGAAGATGCTTGAAAAACCACCGTTTCTCCGTTGTAATTTATCGGCGAAGCCATCGCTTCAGAACCTCCGTTAAAGCTGTGAAAATACTCCGGATTTACAGAAGGACACGATGAATTGTACAGAAAATCACGAATTGTCAGAACCGAAATCGGCGTATTCGTATTCGGAATTACGGCTAAATTCGTAGTCTGTCCTGCGTTTTGATTCGTAAGCAAGAAAGCAAACGCATCCGAGAAATCACATTGGAAATTTCCATATTCTTCTGAAGCAAAAAGGAAATCAAAACTGAAATTCGCTGAAACCGGAATAAAATCAAATTCTAAAACGGTCGCATTTACTGAACTCATCTGGATTCCGGCTTGTTGCAAAACATTTTCCAAATCGGGATCTCCAATCCAGGCATCGTTGTTTCCATCGCTCAACGTCGAATTATTTGGGCCTGGGGCATTGGCAACATTTCCGGTGGAAAGAATCACACCGCTTTGCATAGGAAAACTCGGGTTTGTATTTTGAAAATAACCAATACCATTGCTGGAGCCAAAATTGGTTCCCGTTCGCCAGCTGATATTGCTGACTTGCGTGCAAGGCGAGTTGATAAGCACCTGATTTACTAAATCAGGCACAGAATGTGTTGACGTGTCAACAGTTATGGCTTGGGCATAGCCATATAGTGGCACAATGGCCACTAGCATCAGTAGGAGTTTTTTCATATCAAAATTAATCTGGGCAAATCAATTATTTGATACTCTTTTATTACAAAGACTTGGGGTTCTTCTTTTATGGAATATTCGGTGCAAACATACAACGAAAATCCGATTAAAAGCAAATTAATCCGATGAAATACAGTATTTTATGATTTTGTATCTAATTTATCTTACAAATTGCAATAATTTTGAAAGAAAATTTATATGTTCTGATTATCAATGCTTTAGGTTTTAAATTAAAATTTTAATAAATAGATGCTCTTTTTCTTCAATTCGGGCAGATTTCCTATCTTTGCACGCTTAAAAAAAATATAGACAAATGACATTATCTCAAATTCTTACACCGCAGATTGAAAAGGCCGTTTCGGCTTTGTTTGAAATTACTATTGACAAAGTAGAATTTCAGGCAACTCGCAGGGAATTTGAAGGCGATATCACGATGGTAATTTTCCCATTATTGAAATTGGTTAAAAGCAATCCGGTGGAATTAGGAAATAAAATCGGAAAATATTTGGTTGAAAATGTTCCCGAAGTGGAAAAATTCAATGTGGTTTCTGGCTTTTTGAATATCGTGATTGCAGACAAGCATTATCTCGACTTTTTCGCCGAAATTAAAGACAAAGAAAACTTTGGATTTGTAAGTCCAAATGAAAATGATAAAGCGACTTTGGTGGAATATTCTTCGCCAAATACCAATAAACCCTTGCATTTAGGTCACGTCAGAAATAATCTTTTGGGATATTCTGTGGCCGAAATTATCAAAGCTTCGGGTAAAAAAGTGTACAAAACTCAAATCATCAACGACAGAGGAATTCACATCTGCAAGTCGATGCTGGCTTGGGAGAAATTCGGAAACAATGAAACTCCAGAAACATCCGGTTTGAAAGGAGATAAATTGGTTGGGAAATATTATGTGGAGTTTGACAAAGCGTACAAAACGCAAATCAACGAACTAGTTGCTGAAGGGAAAACTGAAGAAGAAGCTAAAAAACAAGCTCCAATTATTTTAGAAGCACAAGAAATGCTATTAAAATGGGAGGCTGGCGATGAAGATGTAAAAGCGCTTTGGAGCAAAATGAACGGTTGGGTTTATGACGGTTTTGCTACCACATATAAAAATCTGGGCGTTGATTTTGATTCGTATTATTATGAAAGCAATACCTATTTGTTAGGAAAAGACGTTGTGGAGCAAGGCTTGGCAAGCGGTGTTTTCTACAAAAAACCAGACGGTTCGGTTTGGATTGATTTGACAGAAGACGGACTTGACGAGAAATTAGTCTTGCGTTCTGACGGAACTTCAGTTTATATGACGCAAGATATTGGGACTGCTATTCAGCGTGTTAAAGACTTGCCGGATGTTGGTGGAATGGTGTACACTGTTGGAAATGAGCAGGATTACCACTTTAAAGTATTATTTCTAATTTTGAAAAAGCTTGGTTTTGACTGGGCTCAAAATTTATTTCACCTTTCATACGGAATGGTTGATTTGCCTTCGGGAAAAATGAAATCTCGTGAAGGAACAGTTGTGGATGCTGATGATTTGATGGAAGAAATGGCTGATACGGCTAAAAATATTTCAGAAGAATTAGGCAAATTAGACCATTATTCAGAAGAAGAAAAGGCAAAATTGTACAAAACAATTGGTCTTGGCGCTTTAAAATATTACATCTTAAAAGTTGATCCAAAGAAACGAATCTTGTTTAACCCAGAGGAATCAGTTGATTTTGCAGGAAATACGGGTCCGTTTATTCAATATACTTACGCCAGAATTCAGTCGATTATCAGAAAAGCTGATTTCGATTATTCAAATGTTTCAACGACAATTTCTTTACACGAAAAAGAAAAAGAATTATTGAAGCAACTGGAATTGTTTCCGGAAGTAATCCAAAATGCTGCTGAAAATTTCAGTCCGGCTTTGCTTGCCAATTACACGTATGACTTGGTTAGAGAATACAATTCGTTTTATCAAGCCGTGCCAATTTTAGGTTCAGATAATTTGGAAGAAAAGATTTTCCGCGTTCAATTGTCTAAAAAAGTTGCGGATGTGATTGCTTCATCATTTCAACTTTTAGGAATAGAGGTTCCTGAACGTATGTAAATTCATTATGAGTGCCGATTGGAGCTTTTAAAAAAAAACAAAATATATCAATGAAACTGAATTTATAAGTAGGAACGACGATGCTGTAGAAATTTTAAAAATAATAAGAAGTATTATTTTGACAACGAAAAGCAACTCATAACTCATAATTCATAACTCATAATTAACCAAGTGAACAAATCTTATTTTTTTCAATCTTTTTTAATCGTGCTTTTGGCGGCGGGTGCATTCATTGGATTTAAGCAATTTCTTCCGAAGAAACTGTTTCCAGAAAGTACTGTGGATTCAAAGAATGTTTTGATTGACAGCATGCTTTTGGATGCTGTGGCAAAAGATACGCCAACTTCAAAAGATACCTTAATCAATCAAAAAATTGTATTTGATGAAACCGAGGGGATTCTTTTTCCGCCAGAAAAGTTTGAAGATTATAAAGGATATCAATACTTGATTTCGTTTTTCGAGAAGTTATATCAATTGGAACAAAATCCAGAAGCGAGCAACGTAAGAATTGCCTATTTTGGAGATTCGATGACCGATGGCGATATGATTGTTCAAGATTTAAGAGCAAATTATCAGACGCAATTTGGCGGACAAGGCGTTGGTTTTGTGTCGATTACGTCAGAATCTGCTGCGTCAAGAAGCACGATTACGCATCAATATTCTAAAAATTGGAAAACCCAATCGTATTTGAATGTAAAACGCCCGAGAAGTCCGTTTGGAGTGAATGGTCACGTATTTTTTGCAAATGATACGGCGCATATTGAATGGATTCGTTTCAAAGCGAACAACACAAAGTTTGCGACAATGCTTGATAATCCAACGCTTTTTTACGGAAGAGGAAATAATTATACTGGAAAAGTCAATGTGATTGTCGGGAAAGATACAGTTACAAAATCGTTGAATCCAAGTGGTTTGGTGAATACTTTAAAAATGTCAGGAAGCAGTTTGAAATCATTCAAAGCTGATTTTATAAAAGCAGATTCTATTCCAATTTTCGGATTTAATTTTGACGACGGAAAAGGAGTTCACGTGGATAATTTCTCGCAAAGAGGAAATTCTGGACTGCCGATTTCAACTTTCAATCCTTCGGTGATGCAGGCTTTTAATGCCAAATTAGGTTATGATTTAATCGTTTTGCATTATGGAACTAACGTCTTAAATTACGGCACAAAAGATTACACTTGGTATGACAGAAGTATGACGAAAACGGTGAACCATTTGAAAGAATGTTTTCCAGGAGTGTCTATTTTGATTGTTTCCACGGCTGATAAATCGACCAAATACGACTTAGAAATGAAGACCGATTCAGCGGTTGTGCCATTGACAGTTGCCCAAAAAAGATATGCTTTAAAAACCGAATCTGGTTTCGTAAATCTTTATACTTTGATGGGTGGCGACGGTTCGATGGTGAAATGGGTGGAAGAAGATCCGGCAAAAGCAAACAAAGATTACACGCATTTTAACCATCGCGGAGCCAAAAAAATCGCCGGTTTATTATATGAACAATTGAATCAAGGTTATGAAAAATACAAAGCCTTGAGAATGAAGCGAAAACCAACTGCAAAAAAGCCGAAAGATTCGACTGTGGTTAAAAACGACAGCGTAAATGCATAAATTAAAATCTTTATTTTTTCTTATTTTCTTAATTTTTGCTGGCAAAATCACTGCGCAAGAAGTCGATTCTACATTTGTGGAAATCGACACGGTCGCATCAATTGATTCTGCCGACGTAGAAATTATTCCTGAAAACCGACTTTATAATTCAAAAGTTTTGAAGCCGTTTTTTGAGAAAATTGCTTTGATGCAAAAAAACAAATTGGGGAAAATAAATATCGTTCACATTGGAGATTCGCACATTCAGGCAGATTTGATGACAAACGTTATCCGAAAAAAACTGCAAGGCGAATTTGGAAACGGAGGAAGAGGTTTTATTTTTCCGTATAGTTTGGCTAAGACAAATGGTTCTTACAATGAAAGATTCAAATCTAATAAAACTTGGGAAAGCTACCGAAATATTTATCCAGACAAAGGAAATCCTGTGGGTTTGAGTGGCATCGGTTTGTGGACAAAAAGCAAGGATTTTGCCGTGGAAATCAACGTGAAAGACAGTTCGTATGACTTCAAGACGATAAAAATAATTACGCCAAAAAATAAGAATCAATTTGATTTTGCAACAGCTTCAAAGACGATAATTTTAGAATCTCAAGTTCCAAAAAAGATTACGCATAAAATTAAAAGAGGCGAAGCGATTTCAATTATCGCCGATAAATATAATATTTCTGTTGCCGAATTAAAACGTGCGAATAATCTTCGTTCGAATAATATCCAAGCCGGAAAAACGCTGAAAATTCCAACAGGTGAGATGCAACCAAAATCAGTTTCTCGTTCTGAATTTATCCCTTTGGAAATCAAATCTGACGAGCTGACGCATTATTACCATAGCGAAATTCCTTTGGATAAAATTTATCTGATTCCGAACAATGAAAGCAATGATTTTGAATTAAACGGATTGATTTTAGAAAACGATGAACCCGGAATTATTTATAGTAGCATTGGTGTTAATGGCGCAAAATTTTCGGATTATAACAAATATCCGTTGTTTTTTGAGCAATTGAAAGCGCTAAAACCTGACATGATTGTCTTGTCTTTGGGAACAAATGAAACGTTTGATAAGATGATTTCTTCAGAATTTATGGTTCAATTGCAATCGTTTTTGACCAATATGAAATCACAAGGAATTAAAGTTCCGGTATTGATTTCAACGCCATCACCATCGTTGTTTAAACGAAAATTTCCAAATACATTTGCAGCCGATTATTCCGAAAAAATTCTCGGGGCAAGTGAAGAAAATAACTTTGCAGTTTGGGATTTATATTCTCAATTTGGAGGAGAATATGGCGTAAACAGAAACGCTTCAAGAGGTTTGATGGCTGGCGATAAAGTACATTATTCAAAAGCGGGTTACGAAAAACAAGGAAATTTATTGGCAGAAGCAATTTTGTCAGCGTTCAACAATTTTAAATCAGGTACCGAGTAATAATGACAATTAACAGCATACAAAACTGGTTCACGCAAGCCTTCGGGACAGTCACTTTAGAAACGGTGGAAAATTGGTTTGTTTACAATCCAAAAGAACCACTGCTGTTCAACACCGGATTATTTCTGGGAATGTTCCTGATTTTTTACTTTGTGTACGCGTTCCTTCGCAAGACATTTTACCTGCGTTTGGTGTACGTGATTATGTTCTCGCTTTTCTTTTATTACAAATCGAGCGGTATTTATTTCTTGCTTTTAATTCTATCTTCGGTCGTTGATTATAACTTGAGTGGCGTCATTTATCGGGAAACTCGCAAAAGCTGGAGAAAGTTCTACATCGTCATCAGCGTCATCTTGAATTTAGGACTTTTGGGCTATTTCAAGTATATGAATTTTATGATTGGAACCTATAATGATTTGTTCCAAGGCGATTTCGCATTACATAAAATCCTGCTTCCGGTGGGAATTTCTTTCTATACGTTTCAGTCGATAAGTTACATCATTGAGATTTACAGAAAGGAAATTGTTCCAACTAATAATTACATCGAATATTTGTTTTTTGTGTCTTTTTTCCCGCAATTGGTCGCTGGTCCGATTGTTCGTGCCAAAGATTTTTTGCCTCAAATTTATCAAAAATTACACCTGACAAAAGACGACGTAAACAACGCTTTGTTCTTGATTATCGGTGGATTGTTGAAGAAAACAGTAATTTCAGACTATATTTCTATCAACTTTGTCGACCGTGTTTTTGACGCGCCAACGAGTTATACGGCCTTCGAAAATTTAATGGCTTCGTATGGTTATGCCATCCAAATTTATTGTGATTTCTCAGGATATTCTGATATGGCAATTGGTGTGGCGATGTTGTTAGGTTTCAAATTACCGACCAACTTTAGGACACCTTATCAATCAGCTTCGATTACAGAATTCTGGAGAAGATGGCACATTTCATTGTCCACTTGGCTGAAAGATTTCTTATATATTTCAATCGGAGGAAACCGAAAAGGTTCGTTCGCCGGATTCTTATTTCCAGCATTATTCTTCTTCGGATTAATCATTTGGGGAATTTCGTATTCCTCAGTAAGTCACGTTCCATTAATAATTGCGGTTTCGTCTCTAATCGTTTTTGGCTTGACTTTTATACTTTCAAAAGACAGAGAAAAAACGATGTTTACCAACGTAAATCTTTTGACCACGATGTTACTTGGCGGTTTGTGGCACGGAGCAAGTTTGCGCTTTATTATTTGGGGCGCTTTACACGGAATGGGATTGGCAGTTCACAAAATTTTTGTTGAATTCTTTCCAAATAAAGAAAGAGAAAAGAATGCTTGGGATTACATCTGGAGATTCTTCTCGGTACTTTTGACATTCCACTTTGTGGCATTTTGCTGGTTGTTTTTCAGAGCAAAAGACTTCGATACGGCATTGCAAATTATGAGAAATATTGGCGATTTGGAATTCGACCCACAACAATGGTTGGTTATCATTCAAGGTTACAAAAATGTTTTCTGGCTAATGTTGGCTGGCTATGTTTGGCATTTCCTTCCAACAGGAATCACTCGAAATATGAAATTGGCTTTTGACCGAACACCTTTGGTTGGGAAAGCCATTATTTTAGGTTTTGTATATTGGATTGTTTACGCAACGGCAACCGCTGGACCACAACCTTTTATCTATTTTCAATTCTAGATTAAAAGCTTAAAGATTTCTTAAAATCAAGAAAATTATATACTAAACTCTCTTTTTAGGTCGTTGTTAAGGCAATTAACCACAATTACTAACAACCAAAAAATTGAGAAAATGAAAAAGAACGCAATTTTCGCATTCATCGTCGGAGGGTTATTCTTCGCGACTTCGTGCAGTTCAGATGACGACAGTAATCCGTCAACAACGAATCCTTCGGCAAATGATGTCATCAACACCGTCTCTTCGGGAACGTGGCGCATCACGAGCTATCTTGACAGCGGTCAAGACGAAACTGCTGACTTTGCTGGCTACAATTTTACATTTGGCGCAAGCAATGTTTTGAACGCGACCAACGGAACCAACAATTATTCTGGAATCTGGTCAGTGACCAATGACGATGATTCTGCCGATGACTTGGATTTTGACATTCTATTTTCATCGCCAGCGCCAGCTTCTTTCCAAGATTTATCAGATGATTGGGATGTTGTGGAACGTACGTCCACAAAGGTGAGACTGCGTGATGTGAGCGGTGGAAACGGCGATACAGATTATCTTACTTTCGAGAAAAATTAGTTTTGTTTTATCAATAAGTGGAAAAGCCAGGCAAATATTGTCTGGCTTTTTCTTTGGAATCAGGTTATTGATTTTCTTCCATTAAAAATTTCATATCAATATTTAATATGTTTGCAATTTTAGCAATTTCATTTAAAGAAAATTTTTGAATACCTTTTTCTTTTTTGCTGTATTGAGATTGTGAGATATTCAGCTCATTTGCCATATATTCTTGTGTGAACTTTTTTTCAAGGCGTATTTTATAAATGTTTTGTCTTACAATTGTTTCCATATTTTCTCTTTTTATAATTTTATTTTTTTGGCAGTTATTATTGTTGGGAAACTGTTGCAATTATACAAAATAATATTAGTTTAAATATTTTTTATTTAGTTATGTGATGAATAAGGGTTTTTTGATTTGTATTGTAATATTGGTATATTGAATCGCAAATTAGGACATAGGAAACACATTGCGATTTCAAGTAAATTTTATTAACTTAAATTAAAAAAAAATGGAATTTAATTTTGACAACGCTTTAAGCAGAAATGAAATGAAGTTGATTTTTGCTGGGAAACCAGGTCCTGTTTTAACGCCGGAGTGTGGAGAAGAATGTACATCTGATTCTTTTTGTTCGGGCAATACAAGTTGCGGATGTTGCAATGCAGGAAAATGTGGTGCTTAGCAGTAGATTTAATGGAGGATATAAAGTCCTCCATTTTTTTAATTTTTATGATATATATGCTATGATTAAACTTTTAATTTTCTCTTTTGCGCTGTCTTTTTCTAATTTAATTTTTGCTCAAGACAAGACGTTCGAATTAAATGGAATTGTTAATGATTCAACATCTAACACAAAAATATTTTTAAATTACAAGAATGAAAAGAATGTAACCATAATTGATTCTGCAGATATAGTAGACAATAAGTTTACTTTTAGAGGTTCAATAAATACTCCCACAAAAGCTTATATAAGTAATAATAATAAATTTAACTTAAATAAATATAGTTCAGAACAAATTTACTTAGAGCCTAAAAAAATGAACATTTGTTTTAATTTTTTTGACTTTACGACAATGAAATTAGAGGGTTCTAAAACGCAAGATGAATATTTGGATTTGAGAGGTAAAAAACGATTTATTACCGAGAAACTTGATTCTATATATAATTTAAAAAATGAACGAGAGAGTGCATTACAAAGTGAAGGTAATTCTGTGTTAGTGAAGGAATTAATAAAAGAGCTGCAAAATTTAGAAAAATTAATTGATAAGTACACTTCTAATGAGGCTGAATTAGAGTTTATTTTTGTAGAGCAAAATCCTGGGTCATTTATAGCTGTTGATTTGCTTTTATTTAGAATTCGAAGAAGAGAAAGCGTCAAATATTATTCAATAATAAATCAATTATATAAAGGACTTGACAGTGATGTAAAAAACAGTAGGAATGGGCAAGTTTTAAGTAAATCTCTCGAAGATTTCAAAAAAAGTGGAATTGGCAGTAAAGCTCCTATATTTACTGCAGTTGATTTAAAT
Source organism: Flavobacterium qiangtangense (assembly GCF_042658345.1). NCBI lineage: Bacteria > Pseudomonadati > Bacteroidota > Flavobacteriia > Flavobacteriales > Flavobacteriaceae > Flavobacterium > Flavobacterium qiangtangense. The sequence continues at coordinate 143,252 of NZ_JBHSQB010000007.1, read as the reverse complement.
AACAAAAAAGTATCAATTTCGGATTTCAAAAATAAAAAATACATACTTATTGATTTTTGGGCAAGCTGGTGCGCACCTTGTAGATCGGAAGCTCCGTTTCTAAGCGGAATTTATAATAAGTATAGAAAAAAAGGATTAGAAATTATTAGTATTTCTACAGATAAGAACTTAGAATTATGGAAATCAGCTATAATTAAAGATAAAATTGGAAGTTGGAAACATATTTCTATAAAAGAAAATGAGAATATTGGAAGTAGAAAGATTTCGACCATAGAAGATAATTATTTTGTGACAGCTATACCCGTAAAAGTTTTAATCGATAAAGATGGGCTAATTGTGGGTAGATGGCGAGGAGGGGGGAAAGAAAATCAGAAAGAGTTAGAAAAACTACTTTTCGAAATTTTTAAAATTTAAATAAAATACATTAATATTAATTATTTATATAGATTAAAATGAATAACGATTTTGATTCACTTTTCTCATATTTGGAACGAAAAAAAATAAATATTGATAAAGTCGAATTCTTGTTTCAATTAAATTCGCATCCAAATTTTCCATCGATGTTAGCTGTATCAGATACTTAAAATTTTTTTAATGTTAAAAACGGGGTATTTAGAGTTGATTTTTCAAAAATTCATTTACTGCCCAATTTCTTTTTAGCTCTTTTGACGCAACATGATGACAGTAAGATACTAAATCTTGTTAAAAAAAATGACGATAAGTTTTTTTATTCAAAAGGCCAACAATTTAAGGAAATTAACGAGGGGAATCTGGAAAAAAGATGGAATTCGGTGGTGATTTTAATTGAAGATTTAGAAGTAGATAATAGTTTTAAAAATGAGACAAATCAGAAGTGGGTACTTCCGTGGATTTCTTCAATTTTATTTTTTTTGTCAATCTCTTTGTTAAATTTAAACATCGGGATAAAAATATTTTCAATTTTCCCCGCACTTGGTATGTTTTTGTCAATTGCTGCTGTAAAAAGTTTATTTGGGGGACAAAGTAAATTAATAAATAGTTTTTGTAATAATAATGGTGCGAACGATTGTTCCGAGATTATAAACTCAGGTAAATGGAAAATTTTTAAGTTTATCAATTTAAGCGATTTAAGTATTGTATTTTTTGCATCTCAATTAATTTCGATGTACGTGTTTATGTTAAACGGCGACATAAATAACTTTTTATTCTTACAAAAAATTATACTTATTGCATCAATTCCAATTTTATTACTTTCAATTTACTACCAAAAATATATTGAAAGAAAATGGTGTACAATCTGTTTGTCAATAATTGGGGTGACGATTTTTGAGTTTTTGTATTTACAACTTTTGATAGAGAATAAATCTTTTTTTTCATTTGTTATAATAGCTCCTTATAGCTTTATTATTGCTACTACATTTTTCGCATGGTATAAGCTTAAAGATATTTTCGTAAATATGAAAGAAATGCAAGAATCTCGGATTGTAAACTTTAGATTTATGAGAAATTATCAAATTTTTAAAAATACATTAATTTCGACAAAGAAGATTTTCTTGCCTGATAGTCCAATAATACTAGGTAACAGGAACGGTAAAACTGAAATAGCAATAGTAACGAGCCCATTTTGTGGACATTGTAAAAATGCACATGAAATCCTTGAAAAAATTTTAATAAATAATAGGGATAAGAATCTTAAAATTAAAATTGTGTTCAATGCGGATATGGAAAGTTTAGATCACGAAAAAAGGGAATTATTTAGAGTTTTGTTGTCAATTTATTTTAATGATGGAGAGACTTTATTTTTAGAAGCATTAAGTAATTGGTTTAAAAATAAAGACATAAAGAATTGGTTAGATTTGCATAAGTCAACATACGACACTGAAAAGCTAGATTCTGTCTATAAAATACAGAATTTATGGTGTTTAGATAATAATGTACATCTTACCCCAACAATCTTTATAAATGGTTATAAATATCCAAAGGCTTTCGCCAGAGAAAATTTAGAATATTTTGTATACGATATCTTAGAAGATGACTTTTGATGTTGTCAATTGAGTTTAATTTAATTTTATGTCTAGAACATTTCCTTTTTACAAACAAGCAGACTCAAAAGATTGTGGACCAACATGTTTAAAAATTATAGCAAAATATTACAAAAAATATTTAAACATCCAAACGTTAAGAAGCCTTTCTGAAACGACAAGAGAAGGAAGCAATCTTATGTTATTGAGCGACGCAGCGGAGTGCGTGGGTTTTCGGACGCTTGGTGTAAAGTTATCATTAGAAAAGATTAAAGAAGCTCCTTTGCCCTGCATTCTTCACTGGAACAATGAACATTATGTGGTTTTGTATAAAATAAAAAGTAGAAAGGCAAAAGTCGAAAGGCTTTTTATTTCTGACCCAGCCTTTGGATTGTTAGAATATTCTGTTCAAGATTTTCTGAAATTTTGGATTGGTAATAATGCTGACGAGACTACGGAAGAAGGTATTGCATTGCTTTTAGAGCCAACACCTAAATTTTATGAATCTGATACCGCTTCGTCTCTTGCATTTGAGGATAAAAAAACATTTGGCTTTGGTTTATTATTGCAATACATCTTTCCTTATAAGTCTTTCGTTTACCAATTAGCAATTGGGTTATTGGCAGGAAGCCTTTTACAGCTTATTTTTCCTTTTCTTACCCAAAGTGTTGTTGATGTGGGTATTCAAAATCAAAATGTGCATTTTATCTACATGATTTTAGGAGCACAGCTATTTCTATTTTTTGGGAAAACAGCTTTAGAATTAATTAGAAGTTGGATATTACTGCATCTTTCCACAAGAATCAATATTTCATTGATTTCTGATTTTTTCATCAAGTTGATGAACCTTCCCATTTCTTTTTTTGACGTAAGAATGACAGGAGACATCATGCAGAGAATCAATGACCACCATAGAATTGAAAGAATATTGACAACATCTTCATTGAGCGTGCTGTTTTCTGTAATCAACATGTTTATTATGGGAGGCGTTTTGGCTTATTATAACTTAAAAATATTTGCCGTATTTTTTATAGGTAGTTTTTTATATTTTGTCTGGGTCACATTATTTTTAAAACGCAGGGAAGCGTTAGACTACAAACGATTTTCTGAAGTCAGCCAAGAACAAAGCAAAGTCATTGAACTCATAAACGGAATGCAGGAAATCAAGCTTCATAACGCTGAGAAGCAGAAACGTTGGGGCTGGGAATATATCCAGGCAAGACTGTTTAAAGTTTCAATGAAGGGTTTGGTATTGGAACAGACTCAAACCATTGGTTCTAATTTTATAAATGAACTAAAAAATATTATTATCATTTTCCTTTCAGCAAACCTGGTAATTGACGGTCAAATTACGTTGGGAATGATGATGGCAATCAGCAGTATTGTAGGGAGCTTAAATGGTCCCATTGTACAGCTAATTGGTTTTATAAGGGAAGCGCAAGATGCTAAAATATCGCTCGCACGGCTTTCTGAAATTCATGAAAAAGAAGACGAGACAAATGATATTGGCGAGAAAATAAAAGACATACCCGAAAATGAGGACATAATAATCAAAGATTTATCTTTTCGTTACATTGGTTCTGAGGCAAATGTATTGGAAGACTTGAATCTGACAATTCCAGCTCATAAAATTACAGCAATTGTTGGTACAAGTGGCAGCGGTAAAACAACTTTGATGAAATTACTACAGCAATTTTATGAACCAAATTCGGGTACCATTTCAGTCGGAAAAACATCACTAAACAAAATCGCCCAAAAATCATGGCGCAATCACATTGGTTCTGTAATGCAGGAAGGTTATATTTTTAATGATACAATTGCCAACAATATTGCTATTGGCGTTGATCTTATTGACAAAAAAAGACTGGCGTATGCTTCTGATGTTGCCAATATAAAGAATTTTATTGAAGATTATCCTTTGGGATTCAATACAAAAATCGGAATGGAAGGAATTGGCATGAGCACAGGACAAAAGCAACGTTTATTAATTGCAAGGTCAGTTTACAAAAATCCCGAAATGCTTTTTTTTGATGAAGCCACTTCAGCACTTGATGCCAATAATGAAAAAGAAATTATGGAAAAGTTAAATGTTTTCTTTAAAAACAAAACTGTTGTTGTGATTGCCGACAGACTAAGCACGGTAATGAATGCAGACCAAATTGTGGTTCTTGAAAAAGGAAAAATAATAGAAATTGGCAATCATAATGACTTGATAAAACAAAAAGGCAATTATTATGAATTAGTAAAAAACCAACTTCAATTAGGAAATTAAATGCCTGAAAGCAAAGAAATAGAATTAAGAAGCGAAGAAGTTCAAGAAATCTTGACTCGCATTCCACACTGGATGATCCGATGGGGAAATTTGGTGATTTTGACAGTCTTGCTACTTTTGTTTTTAATGTCTTGCATTGTCAAATACCCAGACATTATAACTGCCGAAATCACTATTACGACTCAAACGCCACCAGAAAAATTAGTTGCGAGAACTTCGGGCAAGATCGAAAAAATTTTTGTAGGCAATAGAGTTGCGGTTTCTGAAAATATGCCTTTGGCCGTTATTCAAAATAGTGCAGATTATAAAGATGTATTTGCATTGAAAGATATTGTGGATAAAATTGATATTTCTGATAAACAATTTTATTTTCCTTTTGAAAAAATAACTTCCTTAAACTTAGGTGAAATTGAAGGCAGTTTTGCTGTTTTTGAAAAAGATTATGTTGCTTATGAGCTAAATAAAAATTTGCAACCTTATCAAGCCGAAGGTGTTGCCCAAAATTTAGAAGCAATCGAGTTAACAGAAAGGCTGTCACTCTTGATACAACAAAAAGAGATAAATGAAAAAGAACTGGAATTCAAAAGAAAAGAGTTAGATCGTTATAAAAAGCTTTATGAAAAAGGAATAATTGCTACGCAAGAATGGGAAACAAAAAACCTTGATTATCTTCAGATTGAAAAAAACTTCAGAAATACAAATGCTTCCATTTCTCAAATGAAATCTTCAATTAATGATTTATCAAGAAATAAAAAGGTAACTAAAATTAACGAAAACAAAGATGATGTCAGCCTTTATCGAAATGTAATTCAGTCTTTTAACCAATTAAAAAAAGCAATTGCAGACTGGGAATTGGCTTATGTTTTACGCTCTTCGGTTTCGGGCGAAGTTTCTTTTTTGCAAATTTGGACAGAAAATCAAACAATAACTTCAGGGGATAACGTGTTTACAATCATCCCAAAAAATAAAGAAAATTATATCGGAAAAGTCAAAGCAAAAGCCCTGAATTCTGGTAAAATAAAAGAAGGCCAAGAAGTCAATATCAGATTATCAAATTACCCCGATCATGAGTTTGGTATAATTAAAGGAAAAATCCAATCCATTTCACTAACTCCAGATAAGGACGGTAATTTATTAATAGACGTCTCACTTCCAAATAAACTGGAGACTTCTTACCATAAAAAAATAATTTTTCAACAAGAAATGACAGGAACAGCAGATATTGTTACTGAGGACTTGAGGTTGATTGAGAGATTATTATATCAATTTCGAGACGTTTTTAGAAGATAAGCTGTTTTCAGAATTAGCCAATGATAGATGAATTTTTTTCTAAAAATTATATTTCAATGATATATTCGGCGTTCTTTTCAATGAAAAAGTATTCACGCTTTGCACAAATTCTTGTTGATTTATGCGATAATATCGGTTGATTATGTTCTTTTTGTTCAAGATATTTAAGACAGAAATTCCAATATCTAAGTTGCTTTTTTCGCTGAATTTCCAAAGGTATCCAGCTGAAAAATTGACTTGAAAATAATCAGAAAGCGAATTATTATTCGGAAGATTATAATTTATTTTTGGCTTCACCGGATTTGAAAAATCAAGCATATTGCTCAAAAGTGGCGTCGTTTCTGGTCGTCCCGAATTCCATTTTGAACCCAGCGCTATTTTTATATTTTTCCATTCATAAATTCCTGCCCAAGAAACGCTGTGCACAATTTGAAAATTATTCGAAAATTCTTCGGGAAAATAACTGTCAAAAGTATAGTTGCTGTTGCTCAAGCTGTAACTTATCCAAGTATGGAATTTTTCAAAATTACGTTGTACCAAGATTTCGCTTCCCAAAACAGAATAATCTCCATTTAATTTTGTAAATTCTAATTGGTTCTGAAACGACTGGCTTCTGGTGGAAATTCCGGTAACGTTTTTGTAATAATTATCCAAAGTTAAAAGCCAATTTTTGTTTTTAAAAGTAAATCCTAAAGAAATCTGGCTGCTTTTTTGAATCGGAATTTCATCATTGTCTGACAAAACCCAACGCCTTTTTTCTACGCCCAAAAAATCTTGTTGCAAATCAATTACCTGCGAAGTAGTTTGGCTTTTTTGCTCGCTCAAAATTTCTGCCGAAAATTGATTTGAAAACAAATAATTGAATTGAATTCTTGGCTCGATAACAACTTCTTTAAATTTTTCGATGTAATTGGAACGTAATCCTGTTTTCAAAAATGCCGTTTTATCTGGCGAAGAAAGTTCTGCTTCTAAAACCAACGAATGTGTTCTCAAAACTTCTTTCGCGTCTTTCTGAAACTCCGGATTATTTACTTTTTCATAATTGGTAATCCCAATTTCATTGTATTGATAGCCCGAGTTAAAAGTCAGATTATCATTGATGAAATGCCGGTTTTGTAAGCGTAATCCAAAATCTAAAACGTTATTGGTTTGGTCTAAAACTTGATTGTTTTCAACGGAATTATTCGTCGCATCTAAATTGTAATAGGAAATATACGAGCTGATTTTTGTCGAATTATTGTCGTTCCATTTTCTATTTATGGAAAGGCTTCCGCCGAAATTCTGCTGTTCTAATTTACTCTTTTTGGAACTAAAATTACCTCCAAAATCGGTATTTTGATTGACCGCTAAAGAATTGCTTATGCCAATAAAATCGGCAATTAGCTCTGTTTTTGCATCCAGTTTTTGTTGGTATTGGGCCGTAAAATCATAGAAATAAAATTTTTCGTCAGAATTGTAGTTTACATTTTCATCTGAATTCAAATCAGTTACCATCGTGTTTTGAAAAACGCGGTCAAAATAATTTTGATAGGTTGGGGTAGAAGCCAAATCGGTCAGCGAACGGCGTCCTGAAATCTGCAAACTTGAATTTTCAGAAGTCTTGATTCTTGTATTAAATTCGACATTTATCAAATTAGAACTGATGCTGGAAACCGTATTTTCAACCGAATTTGCATTGGAAGAAATATCCACCACGCTCGAAACGCTTTCGCCATAAAATGCCGAAGTTCCATTCTTGTGAATGGAAATTTTATTAGCCAAAAACGGATTGAAAACTGAAATCATCCCAAAGAAATGTCCCGTTTGATACATCCGAATTCCGTTCCATAAAAATAAGTTCTGGTCGTGCGTTCCGCTTCTAACATTGATATTTGAAACCGATTCATCGGCCGAATAAATTCCGGGAATCTGTTGCATTGTCTGCAAAACATCAGGTTCAATCAATCCAGGAAGAATCCCAAAATCCTTTGGCTTGACCACAAAAGTGCCATTTAGACTTTTGGAAATTCCTCTGGCTAAATACCTTTCGATTGAAATCTCATTAATATTTACCGAAGCAGAATCTGTAATTATTTGTCGGGTTTTATCTTTTACTTTGGACGAAACTGCAATGTATTTCTCGTTGATTTTTTCAAAATCCAAATTCGTTTTTTGATTCAGATAAATCAATTTTTCAGTCAAGGAAAGTTTTCTATTCGGCGGAATAATTTTGACATTTTCAACTTCTTCTTCGATGAAATTAAACTGAACTTTGTGCTGTTTTGAGATGGAAGTAAGAATCTGTTTTAAGGCAATAGTTTTGCTTTTCTCTTGGGAATTTACTCCAAAAGAATTCAAAATTAAAAATAACGACAGCCAAAACAGCGTAAAGCTTTTACTCATTCTTTGTCAAGATAACCTTTGTTTTTGTGGGTTGTGAATAGCTTAATTTATAGGTTTTACTCAAAATTTCTAAAGCGGTTTCCAGATTATCAGAAGGCAAAATACCACTAAATTTTTTATCCAACGTCAATTTATTTTCGATTGAAATATTATACTGTCTTTCCATTTCCGCGATAATTTCTGACAGCGAATTATTGTTGAATTCCATTTCGTTTTGCAACCAATTCGGTGTTTCAGAAATATCATCTCTCGATTCGATTTCTTGTCCATTTTGGATGAAAATAGATTTTCCTTTGGTCAATACAACTTGTTTTCCGTTGAACGAAACTTTTACTTTTCCTTCAAAACATTCAACTTCAAAGTTTTTATTTCTCGACTTTACGTTAAATTGGGTTCCTACGACGGTCACTTTTCCAAGTTCTGTATTGACATCAAACTTTTCGCCTTTTGCAACTTTAAAAAAAGCTTCTCCCTTTAAATTAAGCTCACGACGGAATTTCCAATTGAACTTTTTATATTCAATTTCAGAACCTGAATTTAGTACAACTTCTGAATTATCAGGAAGCGAAAAGGTGTTTTTTTCTCCCGCCAAAGCCATTTCTGTCTTCGAAGAACTTTGAAGAAAAAAGAAGCCAATTCCCAAACCGATAACCAAAACGGCAACCATTTTTACTATCCAATTGAATCTTGGTTTAATGATTTTTGGTTCCTTTTTATGAGTAATCACATTCTGCAAAATTTCTTCTGAGTCAAATTCAGGAGCCTCTAATTTTGAGGAATATTCCTTTATTTTTCGGTAGGTTTCAAATTCTGGCGACTGTTCAAAAGTATCAGATTCTGCTTTCGTCATTTCGCCCGCCAGCCATTTCGCCAAGTCAAATTTGCTTTCCATTTTTTATTCTTTTCTATAAAACAATTTCGGTTTTAAAAACCCTACTTTAAATTTTCAATTTCGGTTCGAAGGGAAACCAAAGCGCCGTGAATTCGTTTTTCAACCGCTTTTACGCTGATTTCTAAAAGGATAGCGATTTCGGCATATTTCTTTCCGTCAATTCGGTTTAAGAGAAAAGCAGTTCGTTGTGCTTCGGTTAAATTCGAAATTGCCTTTTCAAGTTTGGTTTTAAATTCACTTTCTTCCAAAATAAATTCAGGACTTTCATTCGTGGAATGTACTAGATTTTCTTTTTTGGAATAATTTAAAACCACTTTTTGATGCGCAATTTGGTTCAACGTAGCATTATTGGCAACTTTATAAACAAAAGATTTTGCTTTTTCCAAAGGAACTTCCGCACAATTTTCCCATAATTTCACAAAAGCTTCCTGCGAAATATCATTGGCTTGTTCTTGATTTCCAAACTTATAGAACAAATAATTCCGCAATGTTTTCACATTTAACCGAAAGAAATTACTGAAAACCATTTCTTCGCAAACGCCGATACTTTTTTTGATTTCCTCCATTTATAAAAAGTCAGTTCACACTATAACAGGCAAGTTGATAAAAACCCTACTTTTATGTCGAGATTTTTTTATATCGTCAAATATAGTTTTTAATTGAAAAAATAAATTTCTGAGGTAGGGTTTTTTGAAATTGAAATGTTTTAATCCCAAACCAAAACTTTTGCACTAATGAAAAATAGGGAAAGAATCTTACAATCGCTCATCTGGCTGGCCATAATTTGCTCGAGTTTATTTATTTCCTGCCAAAATGAAGAAGTGGATTTGGGTACCGGCACGAATTCTCAGACTTTAAATAAAAGTTCAAATTTATCTCAGCTTTTGAGCCGAGTTTCGATGCAAAATACCAGCGATGATAATGTTTTGGATAGTACAAGTTGTTTTAAAGTGAAATTGCCAGTGAACGTTGTGTTAAACGGGCAACAGACTTTTACGGTAAATTCTGAAGATGATTTTGAAGATGTCGCACAGCTTTTGCAAACTCCAGCCGGCAATGGAACAATCGACTTTACGTTTCCAATAACCGTAATTTTTCCAGATTATAGCGAAGAAATTGTGACATCGCAACAGCAATTCAACCAATTAAGCAATTGCAACGCGCAACCGCCGGAAGAAGCGCCAATTGGCTGTTTTTCAATTCAATATCCAATTACGGTTTTTGGTTATAACAGTAATTTTCAAATCGCACAGACGTATGTTGTTGACAATGATTTGGAACTTTTTCTACTGATTTTAAACCTGCAAGCTAACGAATATTATTCTATTTCGTACCCGATTTCTGTTGTAAATTCAAACGGACAAACTATCGTCATAAATAATAATTCAGAGCTGGAAGCCTTGATTTTACAAACGATTCCGCTTTGTGGTAATTCAGAACCAACGTGCCCAAATCCACATGTTTTGATTAACGACCTTATTATTTATATGCCGTTCGCCAGTGAAACGCGCGATTTAATTTCGTTAGATTATGCAACTTCGCAATCAAATCCAACCTTTGTAACCGATAGAAGCGGAAATGCAAACGGCGCGATTTCGTTTAATGGGGAAAATTTCTTGACACTTTTAACAACAGAAAACAGAAATATTCAAGTTGGGGATTCCCTTTCCATCAGTGTTTGGGTAAAAATGCAGAATACAAATCTATCGAATCTCGAACGAATTTTTGAAAAATCAAATGGAGAAGTTTCAAATGCCCAGCCAAATTTTGGTCTAGGAATTTACGATTTAAACGCACCGTTTTTCTTCAATACTTCGTCAGAAATCACCAATGTTTTTGATACCTCTTGGAGCCAAAGCCAAACCTTGCCAAACGATACCGAAAACTGGCACCATATCGTTTTAACCGTCGAACCAACTGCAAATGGTACAGTCATCAGACTTTATCGAGATGGCGTGCTCCGAAATTCAGGCGAAGGATTTGAACTTTTTGCCAATACACAAGCGTTCAATTATTTCATTGGAAAAGAGCTTCAGGCGCACCTCGATGATTTGCGAGTGTACAAAAGGCTCTTGAATCAAGACGAAATCAATATTTTATTTGAGCTTGAAGGCGATACAAACACCTGTTTTTAATATGTAGTTAAGTAGTTTTTAAATAGTTTTAGTAGCGAAAAACCAGTCAGCAATGGCTGGTTTTTTAGTTTTATCAAAAGCTATTTCCCGCTTTTCCCTTCAATCTTTCATCAAAAAATCTTTTTTTCTGAGGCACAAAAAGAGCTTCCTTTGGTCGCTTTTTTGCACCAAGAAAAAATAGATTTTTTAAATGAAAGGATTTCCGGTTCAATCGGGGCTAGTGACGAAGTTTGTCGAAAAACTTTGTCGATCTAACCCACGCTCAAAAAAGCCAAAATTTTTTAAAACTTTGCAACCCTGAAACTTCTTGACTTTGCAACTTTATGACTTTCAACTTTCGACTTTAAAACTTATATTTGCACTTCTAATAAAGAAAGATACTATGTTCGATAATTTAAGTGATAAGTTAGACAAAGCATTCCACATACTAAAAGGACACGGAAAAATCACCGAGGTCAATGTTGCCGATACTTTAAAAGAAGTGCGTCGTGCCTTGCTTGATGCCGATGTTAACTTTAAGATTGCTAAAGATTTTACCACAAAAGTAAAAGAAAAAGCCATTGGTCAAGACGTTTTAACGACGTTGCAACCAGGGCAACTTTTAGTAAAATTGGTAAAAGATGAATTAACAGAATTGATGGGTGGCGATGCTGCCGGAATCAACCTTTCTGGAAATCCGTCAATTATCTTGATGTCAGGTCTTCAAGGTTCTGGAAAAACAACTTTCTCTGGAAAATTGGCCAACTTCCTTAAGACTAAAAAGAACAAAAAACCATTGTTGGTTGCCTGCGACATTTACCGTCCGGCGGCAATCAATCAGCTTCACGTTGTTGGAGATCAAATTGGGGTGGAAGTTTATTCTGAGCCAGAAAATAAAAATCCGGTGGAAATTGCTCAAAACGCAATTAAACACGCAAAAGCAAATGGTTTCAATGTAGTCATTGTCGATACCGCTGGTCGTTTGGCCGTGGACGAAGAAATGATGAACGAAATTGCCAATGTTCACGCTGCAATTCAACCGCAAGAAACACTTTTTGTAGTGGATTCGATGACTGGTCAAGACGCCGTAAATACTGCAAAAGCTTTCAACGACAGATTAAACTTCGACGGAGTTATCCTTACCAAATTAGATGGAGATACGCGCGGTGGTGCTGCAATTTCGATTAAATCGGTTGTAAACAAGCCAATCAAATTCATCGGAACAGGAGAAAAAATGGAAGCGATTGACGTTTTCTATCCGGTTCGTATGGCAGAAAGAATTCTTGGTATGGGAGACGTTGTGTCTTTGGTAGAAAGAGCTCAAGAGCAATTTGACGAAGAAGAAGCTAGAAAATTACAGAAGAAAATTGCCAAAAACGAATTCGGTTTTGACGATTTCTTGACGCAAATTCAGCAGGTAAAAAAGATGGGTAACATGAAAGATCTTGTCGGAATGATTCCTGGTGCTGGAAAAGCGTTGAAAGATGTGGAAATTGAAGATGATGCTTTTAAACATATCGAAGCAATCATCCACTCGATGACGCCAACGGAAAGAAGCAAACCGGCAATCATCGACGTGAAAAGAAAAAACAGAATTGCAAAAGGTTCTGGAACAGACGTACAGCAAGTCAATCAGCTGATGAAACAATTCGACCAAATGAGCAAAATGATGAAAATGATGCAAGGTGGCGGAGGAAAAAATCTGATGCGAATGATGGGAGGCATGAAAGGGATGAGATAATACAAAAAGTTTAATCGGTGAATTGTTTAATTGTTAAGTCGGATATATTTGACCAAAACAGAAACGATTCACCGATTAAACTTTTAAACAAATAAACAATAACTACTACAACTAAATTAAGTTTGATTCACAACCTCAGACTTTAAACATTAAACAACAAACAATGCAACTATTAGACGGAAAAAAGATTTCTGAAGACATCAAAAATGAGATCACTGCCGAAGTGCAGAAGATGAAAGACAACAACGAAAAAGTGCCACATCTTGCCGCAATTATTGTGGGTAACGATGGAGCAAGTTTGACGTATGTTGGGAGCAAAGTGAAAGCTTGTGAAAAGGTGGGTTTTGAATCAACTTTGGTGAAAATGCCAAGCACAACTTCAGAAACAGAATTGCTTAAAAAAATCAAGGAATTAAACCAAGACGACAATATCGACGGTTTTATTGTGCAATTGCCTTTGCCAGAACAAATTGATACACAAAAAGTTTTGATGGCGGTTGATCCAAGCAAAGACGTTGACGGTTTTCATCCTGAGAATTTCGGAAGAATGGCTCTGGATATGACGACCTTTATTCCTGCAACACCTTTCGGAATTTTGGAATTATTAGAAAGATACGGCGTTGAAACTCAAGGAAAACACACCGTTGTAATCGGGAGAAGCCATATCGTGGGGCGTCCGATGAGTATTTTGATGGGAAGAAAAGGTTTCCCTGGAAATTCTACAGTTACTTTGACACACAGTTATACCAAAAATATTGCACAAATCACAACGCAAGCGGATATTATCATCACAGCTCTTGGAGTTCCAAACTATTTAAAAGCGGAAATGGTAAAAGACGGCGCAGTTGTAATTGACGTAGGAATCACGCGTGTTGCTGACGACAGCGAAAAAGGATACAGAATTACAGGTGATGTTGATTTTGATTTGGTGAGCAAAAAAACATCATTTATCACGCCAGTTCCTGGTGGAGTTGGACCGATGACCATTGCAATGTTGCTTAAAAATACGCTTTTAGCAAGAGAACAGAGAAAAGAAAGAAATTTATAAAAAAACAAGAAAGCCTTCGATGAAATCGGAGGCTTTTTTCTTGCTATTAAATTAAACTTAAAGAAACTTTTAAATGCAAGTTTAAAACGTACTTTTGCACCGATTTAAAAATTCACAATGGACGATTATTATTCGGATAAGTTTAATTTGGAATAGAGGCGACTTCTAGTGAATCCTCTATTCATAATAGTTTAGAGATTTGTATGAAAGCATTTTACAAAAATGACAACGGATTAATTTCCATCAAAAACTGGCAACCAAACTGCTGGATCAACATCGAAAATCCTACTGAAGACGAGAAAAACTATCTCCTCAATGAACTTCAGATTCCACAGGCATTTTTTAACGACATCAACGATATTGACGAAAGACCACGTATTGAAATCGAAAACGGTTGGCATTTAATTATTTTCAGAATTCCGGTGGTTAGCGAAGACGTGAAGATTCCTTTTTATACGATTCCCGTTGGGATTGTATTCAAGGATGAAATTTGCGTGACGGTAAGTTTCCACAAAAATGAAGTGCTTTCTGACTTCGTAAATTATACGCAAAGAAAGAAAATCGATGTAAAAGATAATTTCGATTTGACTTTAAAATTATTACTTTCTTCAAGCGTTTGGTACTTAAAATACTTGAAGCAAGTCAGCCAAAAGATTAAACTCGCCGAAGATAATTTGGAAAAATCCATAAAAAATGAAGAGCTTCAAGCGTTGCTACAAATCGAAAAATCACTGGTGTTTTTTATGACTTCGTTGAAAGGAAACAGTATTGTTTTGCACCGAATCAAAAATATGAAAAATATAAATCCAGATGTAGAATTATTAGAAGACGTTGACATTGAATTGCGTCAAGCTTTAGAAATGACTAATATTTACAGCGATATTTTAACAGGAACGATGGATGCGTATGCTTCTGTAATCTCAAACAATATGAACGATATTATGAAAAAGATGACTTCAATTTCTATTATTTTGATGATTCCAACAGTGATTGCAAGCTTCTACGGAATGAATGTGCCGAATTCATTGCAAGAAAATCCTTTTGGATTGCCGATAATTATTGCAGTTTCGCTGGCATTTTCTGCTCTCGGCGTATTTTTATTTATGAAGCGAAAATGGTTTTAAAAGTGACCGCAGATTCACAGATTAATTATTTACAAACATTAAAAAATCTGCGAATCTGCGGTATTTTTATTTATTTCGTGGAGGAATTCTTCGGATAACTCTCTGCGTTGGACGTTGCGTTTCTACTTTTGGTAAGCTCGCTTCTTCCGTTTTGCTCGAAGGTTCAATCAATTGGTTCAATTCTTTAATCTCCGCATCCGTTAAATCTCGATATCTTCCGACTTGAACATCCAATGAAATATTGATAATTCTTGTTCTTTTTAAAGCCGTAACATCATAACCCAAATACTCAGTCATTCTACGAATTTGACGGTTCAAACCTTGCGTCAAGATAATTTTAAAGATGTATTTACTGACTTGTTCGACTTTGCATTTTCGGGTAATTGTGTCCAAAATCGGAACGCCGTTGCCCATTCTTTCGATAAATCTGTCGGTAATCGGGCGATTTACAGTAACGATATATTCTTTTTCGTGATTGTTTCTGGCGCGAAGAATTTTGTTGACGATATCGCCGTCATTGGTCATAAAAATCAACCCTTCCGAGGCTTTGTCCAATCTTCCAATCGGGAAAATTCGCTTTGGATAATTGATATAATCAACAATATTATTTCGGACATCTAAATTAGTCGTGCATTCAATCCCGACAGGTTTGTTAAAAGCCAAATAGACTGGTTTTTCGCGTTGTTCCACAATCAATTTTCCGTCAATTCGAACTTCATCCGTTGGAGAAACTTTTGTTCCCATTTCTGGAACAACGCCATTTATCGTCACGCGTCCTTCCTCAATTAATTTATCTGCCTCACGGCGAGAACAATAGCCTGTTTCGCCGATGAATTTATTTAGACGTTTTAAATTATCTTCCATTGTGCAAAGGTAGCCTTAATTTGAGAATTTAAGAAGCTCTTTTTGCGTCGTTAAGCGTTTTTTTCTCAAATAAGAAACTGTAAATTTTTTGGTATAAAACATCGTCGTGCATACTGTGTCCGAGACCTCTTGTTTCAATAAAAGTGGCATCTTTCCAATTACTTGCAATTTTTTTAGCTTCCTCAAAAGAAACCACATCGTCATCAATGTCGTGCGCAATTAGACCTTTTATTTTTATTTTGGAACCAAAAACTCTCCCAGAAAATTCTTCCATTTTGATTTTAAAATGTTCCAAAAAATGATTTTCAATCATACTAGTGGCTTTCATATTTAAGCTTAAAAGTTTCGCGTAATTTGAAATCAAAATTTCTAAATCAGAAGGTGCTCCTAAAACCACCAATTTTTCAACATTTTTATTTTGGTACAAATGCTGATAATACAGCGAAGTTACGCCACCCATCGAATGTCCGACAAGATATTGAGGTTTGAATTTTTCAACCACAACGTCCACAAATTCGGCATATCTTGGCACATTAAATTCTTTTCCAGAAGACAATCCGTGGCCTGGAGCGTCAAGTGCAATGATGGTGCTTCCTGATTTTTGAAGATACGGAAGGAAATTTTCCCAGCGCGAAGCATTGCTTTCCCAACCGTGAATTAACAACACAATTGTTTCGTTTCCTTCCCAAATATAAACTGGAAATTGGTGTTCGCCTTTTTCCAAGATTTCGGTTTTCGCCGATTTTAAAACTTCTGGCAATTTGTCTGAAAAAAGTTTTCCGGTTCTTGGCTCGCTGAAAAATCCATACGCCAATTGCGACGCTTTCCTTGGAAAAACATAGCTCAGCAGATTGATATACAATCCGATGGATTTTGCGAGTAAGAAGTTTAAAAATTTTTTCATAAAAAAAAGCCCCGATAATTATCGAGGCTTAAAGATATTTAGAATTTTGAAAACAGCTGTTCCATTTTTTCTTTTTCTTCATCTGCAAGGGCAGAATCTACTAAAATTCGTCCTGAATGCTCATCTGTAATCACTTTCTTGCGAGAAGCGATTTCCATTTGAGTCTGTGGTGGAATTGTAAAAAATGAACCTGCAGAAGCACCTCTTTCGATAGAAACTACAGCCAATCCGTTACGAACGCTTCCTCTGATTCTTTTGTAAGCTTGCAATAATCTTTCTTCGATCAAAGCTTCATACTCAGCAGATTTTTCAGACAAAAAGGTTTCTTCCTTTTCAGTTTCAGACATAATTGCGTCTAATTCTGATTTTTTGTGTTTCAAGTGGTTTGATTTTGCTTCTAATCTTTCTTTAGAATCTCCAATTACTTGTTTTTTGTGCTCAATAGA
Organism: Flavobacterium qiangtangense; assembly: GCF_042658345.1. Lineage (NCBI taxonomy): Bacteria > Pseudomonadati > Bacteroidota > Flavobacteriia > Flavobacteriales > Flavobacteriaceae > Flavobacterium > Flavobacterium qiangtangense. The sequence continues at coordinate 126,175 of NZ_JBHSQB010000007.1, read as the reverse complement.
AGCTTTCATTTCTTTAATTTGCTTTTCAGCCAATTGAATTTCAAGCTCTTGAAACTCAACTTCCTTAGTTAAAGAGTTGAATTCTCTATTGTTACGAACAGTTTCCTGTTGTTTTGTGTATTTTTTAATGCTCTCTTTGTGCTCATCGATAGCATTTTTTTTGTTCTTAATTTGCTCTTCGATAGATTCCAAATCACTTTTCAATTTGTCAAGACGTGTGCTTAAACCAGCTACTTCATCTTCCAAATCTTCCACTTCTAAAGGCAATTCACCTCTAACATTTCTGATTTCGTCAATTCTTGAGTCGATTAATTGTAAATCGTAAATCGCTCTTAACTTGTCTTCAACACTCAATTCTTTTGTAGTCGCCATATTCTATAAGTACTTAACTGGATTTGTATTTTCTTCCGATAAAATGATTGCAAAATTAGGAATTTTTTTCGTAAGATACTCAACTATATAATTTTTTGTATAGCGTTCACTCTCAAAATGTCCAATATCGGCCAAAAGCAACTGATTTTCAGCTTCATAAAACTGATGGTATTTCAAATCTGCGGTCAAAAAAGCATCAGCTCCGGCCTGAATTGCCTTTTTTATGGCGAAACTTCCCGAACCGCCAAGAACTGCAACCTTTTTTATAGGTCTTCCAAGATATTCTGAATGACGAATTCCGTCAGCTTTCATCTTGTCTTTTACAAATAAAAGGAATTCTTTTTCTTGCATTTCAGTTTCAAATTCGCCAATCATACCGAGTCCTATATTTTGGTGGGAATTTTCTAAATTGTAAATTTCATAAGCCACTTCTTCATAAATATGATTTGAAAATAAGGCTTTTAAAATTTTTGATTGCAAATGTTTTTCAAAGGTAACTTCGATTCTTATTTCTGTATTTTCTACAAATTCACCGATTTCGCCAATTTCTGGATTACTATTTTCGTTTCCCTGATATGTACCAATTCCTTGCAAGTTGAAACTGCAATTTTCATAGTTTCCGATATTTCCTGCACCAGCTTCAAATAAAGCATTTCGCAGTTTCGTATGATTTTCTGGAACGGTATAAGTCACTAATTTTTGGATAAAACTTTCCTTCGGAATCAAAACTTTTGTGTTTGTCAATCCCAAAGCATCGCAGAAAATCTTGTTTACGCCATTTTGGTGATTGTCCAAAGCTGTATGAACTGCATAAATCGCAATGTCATTTTTAATAGCCTTTAAAACGGAACGTTCTACGTAATTTTTGCCAGTAATTTTTTTCAAACCCGAAAATAAAATAGGATGGAAACAAACAATAAAGTTGCATTTTTTAGCAATTGCTTCTTCGATTACATTTTCCAAAGCGTCGTGGCAAACCAAAACTCCGGTACAATAATCATTTTGGTTTCCGACGAGCAATCCGACGTTGTCAAAATCTTCGGCATAAGCCAACGGAGCCATTTCTTCAAGGACAGAAATTATTTCTTTAATTTTCATAAACACAGATTTTACTAATTTTCACAGATTAAAAAGACAGCATAAATTTTGATTAAAAATCTGTGCTAATCTGTGAAATATGTGTTCTAATTATGTTTCAAAGATAAAATATTATATTTTCGTACTATGAATATTCTCCGAAAAATACTTTTTCCTTTTGCCATACTGTATGGTTTTATAACGTCTTTTCGTAATTTTCTTTTTGATAAAGGCATTTTGAAATCACATTCTTTTGACTTGCCAATTATCGCTGTTGGAAATTTGAGTGTTGGCGGAACTGGAAAAACGCCTCAAATAGAATACTTAATCCGATTGCTTTCTCCAAGTTATAAAATTGCTACGTTGAGTCGTGGTTATAAGAGAAAATCGGAAGGTTTTATATTGGCTGATGCCTCTTCAAATGCTGAAATTTTAGGCGACGAACCTTTTCAATTTTATCAAAAATTTCCAAATATTTTAGTTGCAGTTGATGCGAATCGCAAGAACGGAATTGAACAATTGATCAAAATCTCAAAACCAGATGTAATTTTGCTGGACGACGCTTTTCAGCATAGAAAAGTCAAAGCTGGATTTTATATTTTGCTTACAACTTACAATGATTTGTATTCTGATGATTTTATTCTGCCAACCGGAAATCTTCGTGAAAGCAGGAGTGGAGCGGAAAGAGCAAACATTGTAATTGTTACTAAATGTCCGGGAGATCTTTCTGAAAAAGAAAGAAATTATATCGAAAGAAAATTGCAATTAGAATCAAGCCAGAAATTATTTTTCACTTCAATTGCTTACGACGAATTTATTTTTTCGGAACAAAAGCAACTTTCGTTTTCAGAAATTAAAAATTCAGAAAAATTGCTTTTGGCTGGAATTGCAAAGCCGGAACCGTTTTTTGATTATTTGAAAAACGAAAAGGATACAATTCTAACGTATCCAGACCATCATCATTTTTCCGATAAAGATATTTTAGAAATTAAATCAAACGCTGATGGCAAAATCATAATTACAACTGAAAAAGATTATGTCAGATTAAAAGGAAATCTTCCTTCGCAACAACTTTTTTATCTTCCGATTAAAAGTGAATTCCTTCAAAATAGAGAAGTTTTTGACCAGACAATTTTGTCTTACGTAGAAAATAATAGCTAAAAAAAGACCCGCTAAATTTGAAATTTGCGGGTCTTTTAATTTATTCTGAAATTATGAAAGAGATAATTCTCCTAAAGCTTCTTTGGTAAATTCTCTCAATTCTTCTGTCTTTCCAGCTTTGATTTTTGCAACCCAATTCGGATCAGCCAAGATTGGTCTTCCCACGGCAACCAAATCAAAATCACCTCTGTCAAATCTTCTGTTTAATTCTTCTAAGGAAGTTGGTTGTGAACTTTCTCCTGCAAAAGCTCCGAAGAAATCTCCAGAAAGACCAACTGAACCTACCGTAATGGTAGCTTTCCCAGTTAATTTTTTAGCCCAACCCGCAAAATTTAAATCAGATTCTTCAAATTCTGGTTCCCAAAAACGTCTTTGCGAACAGTGCAAAATATCAACGCCGGCGTCAACTAAAGGTGTCAACCAAGCTTCCATTTCTTGTGGAGTTTTCGCTAACTTGTAATCGTAATCTGCTGGTTTAAATTGTGAAAGCCTGATGATAATTGCAAAATCTTCACCAACTCTTTTTCTGATTTCTTTAATGACAGCAACGGCAAAACGGGTTCTTTCTGACAACGTTTTTCCGCCATATTCGTCTGTTCTTAAGTTTGTTGCATTCCAAAAAAATTGGTCAATCAAATAATCGTGCGCTCCGTGGATTTCGATGGTATCAAAACCTAAGTTTTTTGCATCCGCTGCAGCTTGTCCAAACGCTAAAATTGTGTTTTCGATATCTTTTGAGGTCATCGTGTTTCCGTTGCTGAAACCTGGTCGGTTTAATCCTGACGGACCTTCAAAAGGCGTTGGAGGAACCCATCCCGAGTGATGATTGTCCATGATTCCCATATGCCAAATTTGCGGGCCCATTTGGCCACCTGCATTGTGAACGCCATCAATCACTTTTTTCCAACCGGCCAAAGCTTGATCGCCGTGAAAGTGAGGAACATTTGCATCGTTTGAAGACGAAGGTCTGTTAATAACCGTTCCTTCTGACAAAATCAACCCGACTTGTCCTTCGGCTCTTTTTTGGTAATAAGCGGCAACTTCATCAGTAGGAATTCCATTTGGAGAAAACGAACGTGTCATCGGCGCCATTACGATTCTATTTTTTAAGTCAAGCGTCTTTAATTTAAAAGGCGTGAATAAACTATTTGTGCTCATTTGATTTGTATTTATAAATTAGATTCAATTATTTTTATTAGCTCAGTAAATGCTTTTTCGTTTCGTTTATAGTACGTCCATTGCCCAACACGAGTGGATTCGACGAAACCAGCGCGCTGTAAAATCGACAAATATTCAGAAACTGTGGATTGCGTCAAACCAGCTTTTGCTTGGATTTGACCCACACAAACGCCGTGCTCAAAACCTGCAGCTTCTTGCTCTGGGAAATTGGTTCTTGGATCTTTCAGCCATTCCAGCATTTGCAATCTAGACTTGTTCGATAAGGCTTTAAAAATTTCTATGTTTTCCATAGTACAAATGTATCGGGAATTTCCGATATTTCAATTAACTGATATCACAATTAGTATTTTTTTATGATTGTCAATTTCATAATGGCTAATATTTCTCCAATGAAATCATTTTGTGTATTTTTACTTTTGGCTAAAATCTTTAGGAAGTTTATTAATCTTGTGTTGAGAACTTTACAAATTTTGCCATTCACAAATCATATAAAATTATGTACGAAAAAGTTCAAGAAACAGTTAATTATATCAAATCAAAAACAAATTTTTCTCCAGAATTTGGAGTTATTTTAGGTTCCGGTTTAGGAGGTTTTACAGAAGATATTGAAGTAGAGTTTACGCTTCCTTACAATGAAATTCCGAATTTTCCAGTTTCCACGGTCGAAGGTCATAAAGGCGCTTTGGTTTTTGGAACAATCGGAAACAAAAAAGTCGTTGCAATGCAAGGTCGCTTTCACTATTATGAAGGTTATGATATGAAAGAAGTGACGTTTCCGGTTCGCGTTATGAAGTTTCTTGGCGTAGAAAAACTGGTGGTTTCAAATGCTTCCGGCGGCGTGAATCCGTTTTACAAAGTGGGCGATATCGTGATTATTTACGATCATATAAATATGATGCCAGAACATCCTTTACGTGGAAAAAATGACGAAAGATTTGGGCCAAGGTTCGTAAATATGAGCGAGCCTTATTCGCGCAAATTGATTACTAAAGCAAAAAACATTGCAATTGATTTAAATATCGAGGTAAAAGATGGAATTTATTATGGATTGCAAGGACCAACTTTTGAAACACTTTCTGAGTATAGAATGGTGAAAATAATGGGAGCAGATTGCGTTGGAATGTCCACAGTTCCAGAGGTTATTGTGGCAAGACACATGGGGGTTGAATGTTTCGGAATCTCAGTGATTACAGACATCGGCGACGAACACAGCATCGATACAATTTCACATCAAGAGGTTTTAGAGGCGGCGCAAAAAGCAGAACCAAAAGTGAGAACTTTAATTAAAGAATTGATTGCCAGAAATTAATTTCGCATTGTTTCAGCGATCACTTTATAAAAATTATCAGGATTAAATGGCTTGGTGATAACATCGGTCATCCCAAAAGAAAGAAGCATTTCGCGATTTTCGTTCAAGGAAATCGCGGTTAATGCAATAATTGGAGTTTTTCTGTCGAAAACACGGATGTTTTGCGTGGCGATCGTTCCGTTAATTCCAGGAAGATGCACGTCCATCAGAACCAGATCATATTTATTATTGCGAACTGCTTCAATCGCATCTTCACCATTATCAACAATTTGACAGAAGATTTTCTTTTTCTCCAGCATTTTTTTAGTGACCATTTGATTGATTTTATTGTCTTCGACCAAAAGTATTTTTTTGTTAATAAAATCAGAATCGCTGGTATGGAATTTAACGTCGTCATCGCATTCCACGCCTTTTTCTATCGTAAGCGTAAAATTAAAATTAGAACCTTGTTGCGGAATACTTTCTAATTTAATGGTGCCACCAAGCAATGCGACAAGCCTTTTTACAATTGCCAAACCAAGACCGGTTCCCCCATATTTTCTGTTAATCGAAACCGAACCCTGTGAAAAACTTTCAAATATAATTTCTTGTTTTTCTAAAGGAATTCCGATGCCATTATCCACAATTTCGAAGTGAATTTTCTGAAAAATATCGTTATCTTCAATAAGTTTTGCCTTTACTATCACCTTTCCATTTTCAGTAAATTTCAAGGCGTTATTGATTAAATTCATGAAAATCTGAGAAAGTTTTGTGGGATCTCCGTTGAAAATAGCACAGATGTCTTCGTCAAATTCCAATTCAAAATCCACATTATTTTGGCTTGCCAATTCTTTCAGCGAATTTTGGATGTCAATTAATAGTTGCTTCAGGTTAAAACCAATTTTCTCAACCTCGATATTATTTGATTCAATTCTATTGATTTCTAAAATTTCGTTGATGAAAGTCAGCAAATACGTACCCGAAAATTTCAAGGATTTCAAGTATTCTTTCTGAGATTCTTTTGGATCTTCTTCAATCATCAAATGCGTAATTCCGTTGATTGCATTTAACGGCGTTCGCAATTCGTGGCTTACTGTCGAAAGAAATTCTGCTCTTGCCTGAAGCGCTCTTTCGGCTTTATCTTTGGCAATTTCCAGTTCAGAATTTTTCTCTTGAAGTAATTTGTTTGATTTTTTCTTGATATTGTTATTCTTGTACAGCGAAATACTCAACAGCGATAAAATCGAAATCAAAGCAATGCTCAAAATGCTAGTTAATTTTGAAACTTTGATCAATTTTTGAGCTTCCCGATTTTCTTTGTCTTGCTGTTTTATGGTTTTCATTCGTTCGCTTTCTTTGAATTTTTCAAATTGCAGCGCGCCAATTTTTCTGCTGTTTAGTGTGGTAATTGAATCTTGCAAGACCAAATGTTTCTTCAAAAAAACAAACGAATTATCGATGTCCATCATTTTTTCATAGACTTCGCTAATCTTTTTAAAAATCTTAGATTTCTGTTCTAAATTGCCATTTTTTTGATTTAATTCTAATGCTCGATTTAGGTAATTCATTGAAAGAGAACTTAGTCCTGATTCATATTCAATGCAACCCATTTGGTACAATGCTTCGGCTTTTGTTTTAAATTGATCGTCAGAATCTGGTTTTGCGATAATTTTATTGAAGATACCCGAAGCCAATTTTCCTTTTCCCTTTGCTTTGTACAAAATTCCTTTTTGGAGATTTAAAAGTTCTTTTGCGTCAGGAATATTAATGATTTCATAGATGGTACTCGCTTTGTCAAAATAGATTTCGGCGGTGCTGTAATCACTTTTTTCCATATAGCACAAGCCTAAATTATAGTAAGAATACGCTTGTTCAGTATTGGGTTCCAGATCGTTATAAATAGTGGTGCTTCTGACGTAAGTTTCAATCGCGTCATCATATTTTTGAAGTTCAAAATAGATGCTTCCTAAAAAAGTATAGGCATTTGCTTCGTCAATTTTGTTTTCTGATTTTAAAGCAACATCAATTGCTTTTTGGGAATTTTCTAGAGCTGGCTGAAAATTATCACCTTTTAAATGAAAATCTGCAATTTCAAGATAATAATCAACGCTGTCAATCTTTGAAGGCACAACAGATTTTACCTGCGAAAAAAGCGGGAAACTTAAAATTGCAAAGAAAAGTGTAAAATACCGACTCATTTAAAGTTCTTGAGACGATAAATGTAATTATTTCTTATTCGTCAAAGAAATTAAATCGATTAAGCGCGAAGAATATCCGATTTCGTTATCATACCAGCCCACAACCTTCACCATTTTGTCAATTACTGAAGTCAAATCAGAATCAAAAAGGCACGAATTCGTGTTTCCGATAATATCCACAGAAACGATTGGATCTTCGGTATAAGCCATAATTCCTTTAAAGTGATTTTGGCAAGCTTCTTTAAAAGCGGTGTTTATTTCTTCAATCGAAACTTCGCGTTTCACATAGCAAGTAATGTCGGTCAAAGAACCATCCGGAACCGGAACACGAATCCCGCTTCCTCCAATTTTTCCATCTAATTCAGGGAAAATTTTGGTCAACGCTTTCGCCGCGCCAGTCGTTGTTGGAACAATAGATTGCGCTGCGCCACGCGATCTTCTTAAATCTTTATGTGGTTGATCGTGAAGGCTTTGATCGGTTGTGTAAGAGTGAACAGTTGTGATGTATGCTTGTTCAATACCGCACAGATCATTAATCACTTTAATCATCGGCGCTGCATTATTTGTAGTACAGCTGGCGTTTGAGATTATTTTTTCAGTTCCGTCAAGAATATGTTCGTTGACACCAAGAACCACGGTTTTTATTTTTTCAGTTTCTGACGGAGCAGAAAGAATTACCTTTTTTGCTCCAACCAAAATATGAAAATTAATATCTTCAAAAGTTTTGTATTTGCCTGTAGATTCTACAACCACGTCAATGTCAAGCGATTTCCAATCTAAATTTGAAACGCTTCTTTCGTGAAAAAAAGTGTAATGTTTTCCATCAACGATAATTCCGTCAGCATCATATGAACATTCAAACGGCAAAACCCCGTGAATACTATCATATTTAATCAAATGCGACATCGTTCTGTTATCCGCAATATCATTAATCGCAACAACTTCAATAGTCGGGTGGTTCAGTAAAAGACGGAATAAATTTCTCCCGATTCTTCCAAAACCGTTTATGGCAATTCTAGTTTTTATCATTTATTTTATGACAGTCTTTAAATCTGAAATCTAAAATCTGCAATCTAAAATTAAAGTATATGTTTCTGCGCTTTATAAGAAGATCTTACCAACGCACCACTTTCCACGTGGCGGAAACCTAATTCCAATCCAATTTTCTCATATTTAGCAAACTGGTCTGGCGTAATAAATTCCTTCACCGGAAGATGTTTTTTACTCGGTTGCAGATATTGACCAATCGTTACCACATCCACATTGGCATCGCGCAAATCATGCAACGTCTGAATCACTTCTTCCTCCGTTTCGCCTAATCCAAGCATGATTCCAGATTTTGTTCTGTTGATGCCTTTCTCTTTCAAATAGCGCAAAACTTCTAGGCTTTTATCATATTTTGCCTGAATTCTAACTTCACGAGTCAAGCGTCTAACCGTTTCCATATTATGCGAAACCACTTCAGGATTTGCTTCCACAATTCGGTCTAAATTTCTGGTGTTTCCTTGAAAATCAGGAATCAAAGTTTCCAAAGTTGTATTCGGATTCATTCTTCTGATGGCTTTCACCGTCTCAATCCAAATAATCGAACCCATATCTTTCAAGTCATCACGGTCAACGCTCGTTACAACCGCATGTTTGATATTCATAATCTTGATCGAACGCGCCACTTTTTCAGGCTCGTCCCAGTCCACCGTTTCAGGACGTCCCGTTTTCACACCGCAAAAACCACACGAACGCGTACAAACATTCCCAAGAATCATAAACGTCGCCGTACCTTCGCCCCAGCATTCGCCCATATTTGGGCAACTCCCTGAAGTACAGATGGTATTCAACTTATATTTATCCACCAAGCCGCGAAGTTCAGTATATTTTTGGCCAATAGGTAGCTTCACTTTCAGCCATTTAGGCTTTCCAGTAGGCAAAACAGCAGTATCTAAAACAGTTTCCATAGTCTCGATTTCAAGCCACAAAGATAAGCAATGTTTTTATTAAATACGTTAATGTCGTGTTAGCGAAAACCGCTTGATTTTGTGATTTTTTTGAAGCGAAAAGACGGTGATTTTTAGGCATCCATTTTCCCGCTTTCTGCAGTAGCCTTTTCTCCCCCGATAAAAATCGGGAAGAAAAGACTACTGCCGCCAATCGGGGCTATTTGAGAAACCATTTGCATTTTGTTAGCTTTTGGACCAGTACTGCGTAGACCAATCTTTACAAAAAAAAAATCCTGCAAAGCGAAAAGCTCCGCGGGATTATAAGAATATTTTTGTTAGGCTAAAGTTTTCTAACTTTTACTGAATTCAAGTCAATTGTTTTAAAATCTTTGGATTCAAAAGTAATTTCCACAGCTGGATACGCTTCGCCATCACCATCTTTTAAACCCATTCTTTTAATTTCAAAAATTCCATTTGATTTTGGCTTAATTATCATATCACTTGATCTAGAGATATGACTATAATCGTTAAGTTTTTCTTTTACTATTTTTTCCATTTTTGCCCATTCAGTTTCAGGAAATTTAATCTCATTTACGTTATCGCCATCTACTAAATATTTCTCAAAATACTGAGAACTTCCAACATTTCCTGGCGCATCACTTATAGTAACGATATTATTTTCGATTTTTTCAATAAACATCAAATGCCTCCAATTGTCGAAAAATAAGTTGTGTAATTCCCGCTTGTAATTTCTTTTATTAGTATATAAACTATCGACCAAAAATAACTGTTGTAAGACGGTTTTTTCTTTTAATTCTGGATAAATCGTGTCGTATAGATTTCTCTTGTCTAAATATACAATGTCATATATTCTGCGGTTAAGTTTTTCTTTTGCCTTTTTCGAAAAATTTTCAATAGAAGGTTGAGGGGAATTAGAATATATGGTTGGGTTTGCCAATTCTTCTTTCAAAATCAAATCTCGATAAAAGATAATTTTTTTCTCATAATCTATTTCGATTACAGAATTACTTTTTTGATCAGTTTTACAACCGCAAAACAAAACAGAGAACAGAACGATTAAAAAATATCTTATCAAAATGAAAGAGAATTAATTACCTGTAAATATATAAAATTTTATCAAAAAAATCCTGCAAAGCAAAAGCTCAGCAGGATTTATAAACTAACTTAAATTTGGAAAATACTTAATTTTTTAAAACCACGCTAATCGGTAAATTATAAGAAACTCTCACTTTTTTTCCGTTTTGAACGCCAGCTTTCCATTTGGTTTTTATAGCTTTCAGTGCGCGAATTGCTTCGTTCCCAAGACCATAACCTGGATCTCGTGCCACTTTAATATTAGAAAGGGAACCATCAGTTTCCACAACAAACGACACAAAGATTTTCATCGTCATTGCTTCCGATAAGTCAGGAGTTTTAAAATTGCTGACAAATGTTTCGGTAAATTTCTTTAATCCACCCGGAAATTCTGGGCTTGATTCCAAACCAAAATTCCCAACAATTTCACCTTCGCCAGAACCCCCACCGTTTCCGATAATTTCGTCAACAGGCTTTTTTCCGGTTCCGTCGAGCGTTCCTTGACCTAAAGAAACTGCGCCTTGATTATCTCCCGCGTTGTCAACAGCACCCGTTTTTATCGGCTTGTCTAAATCTAAAACCGGCAATTCAGTTGTGGTTGTCGGCTTATCGGTAATTGTTGTATTTACAAATTTCGTTTCTTTTGCCGAAGATTTTTCTGGTTGCGCTTCTGCCGCTTTTTCTTCTGGTTTTACTTCAGGGAATTTCTCAAAAGTTACAGGAACTACGTGAGGCAATTCATTTGGTTCAGAAATTACACCAGCAACCTCGCCTTTCAGTAAACTCGAAATAAGGGGAATACTTACTAAAGACGCAACGACGAGTGTTCCATAAAACAAAGCTTTTAATGTTGTTTTTGGATTTTCTTGGCGCAACTGGAAAGCGCCATATTCTTTATTTCTTCCTTCGAAGACAATTTCGTTCCAGCTTTGGTTGAAAACATTTAGGTTTGACATAATACATAGTTTAAAAGTTGCGTAAATATGTTGTCATAAGCTTGCTATTTTAACATATAACGTAAAATATAAAAAGTGTAGTATGTGAAAAGCTAGAAATTTTTTAAATATTTTGTAATAAATTTCATAGCAAACAAAAAAGGCAGGCTACATCGAGCCTGCCTTAAATTCTTACAAATCTAATTTTTATCGAATAACTAGCTTTTGATTGAAATTTCCTTCAGAAGTTTCTGTTTTCAAAATGTAAATACCTGAAGCTAAGTTTAAATTTAGAGTGTTATTTCCTTCGGTTAAATTAATTTTTTGGACAAACATTCCGTTGATTGCAAAAACAGATGCGGTTCCATTCTCAGGCATTGAAATATTTAAAATTCCATTACTCGGATTTGGATAAATCTTAGGTTTTGCAATGGCGAAATTCGGTGTTGACAAAGCATCGCATCCAAAAGGGTTAAAAGTTACCAACCCTAAATTTGCATCATCAACTTGATGACTGATAACGTTTTCCACATTTGTTGGCGTCAATGTTGTTCCTTCGATCCAGCAATTATTCATCGCCATTATCGGTAAAGCCGTGTTGTTGAAAAGTGCATAAGTTTGGCCGCCATTTCCATTATCAGCAAAAACATTCCCACCCAGATTTGAACCTCCGTCGCCCAGATTAATCCTTGCAGTTCCAAGAACTGTGATTCCCCAAAGATTTCTTCTGATTTGGTTGTTTGTTGTGATGATATTCATGGTTGTTGCTCCAGAAGCATTTAATGAAATCCCGCTTCCGCCAAGGTTTGGAGAATTTTGAGTGTCATTATCTTCAATTATATTATTACGAATAAAACCTGAAGAATTTGCTCCAACAACGGTAATTCCATATCGATTGTCTCTAATTGTATTTCCGTCAATAATTACTTTATTAGGATTTCCAAGTAAGCTCGAAGCAGCAATTCCTCCAACCATAATTTTTGTTGGATCACCAATAATTGTGTTACCAACAATTCTTAAAGTATCAGCGCCACTCGGTCCCATATTAATTTGCGGACGATTTGTATTTGACTGATTATTTGCAAATAAATAATTATTGCTTAAAGTTGGCGACGTTTCTTGATTTGCGCCAGAACTAAATGCGGGATAATTATTAAAAGTAAAAGTTGAGTTGTTGATTATTGGGCTTCCTGTAGAAAAATTAATGGCAGAACTTGTTGTAGTTCCAGGAATATGATAAGACATTGTACAAGATTGCATTTCAAAATCTCCTGTAGAAAGACGAATTCCTTTGCCATAATTTATAGTTGTGTTTCTCATAAACCCGCTTGAACCTGATTCAAAAATAATGCTATTATAAGGTGTCGCAGGATTTGTTGCTGTAATTAAAATGGCGTTTGAATCTGCGGTAAAAGCTCCTTGCACAATAATTTGAACGTCAGCATTGATATTAATTGTCGCGTCAGAGGTAATCAGCAAATTGTCATTTGGCGCAATTGTCAAGTTTTGCGATAGCGTATAAATTCCGCCAGAAAAAGAAATTGCCGAAGGAGCATTTGTTACCAAATCTGTTAAGTTCCAGGCGACACCGGTATTCGGAGTTGTAAACTGTGCTTTTGATGTGGTAGTTGCAAGCACAAAAAATACAAAGTAGAGTAGTTTTTGATTCATAGTTTTAAATTTTAGACGTTAAAATTACGATTTTTTATAATCTTTAAAGCCTAATTTAACTATGATTTATCTTCGATTGTGAATGATTTCGGCTAAAAGCTTTTTTGCCCGAAGCAATTTTATTTTCACGTTACTTAAAGGTTCTTTGAGTTGTTCTGAAATTTCCTGATAACTAAGTTCTTGGAAATAACGAAGCTGTATAACTTCTTGATAATGAGGCTTTAATTCTTTTATGCATTGCAAAAGTCGGGAAAGATTTTGCTCTGTAATAATCTTATCTTCAGGCGACGGCGAACTGTCGGCTACATTATAAGCTTGATTGTCTTCTTCGTCAGTAATGTCTAAAAATACGGTAGATTTTTTCTTGCGGAGCATATCGATGTGTACATTTTTTGCAATCGCAATCAGCCAAGTATTAAACTGAAATTCAGGATTGTAAGTAGCGATTTTGTCAAATGCTTTTGCAAAAGTTTCTATCGTAATGTCTTCTGCATCTGTTTCATTTTCAGTGCGTTTGAGCATAAAACCATAGACTTCGTTCCAGTAATAATCCAAAAGAGAAGTGAATGCAACTTGGTCGCCAATTTTCGCTTTCTCTATTTGCTTTTTTATTTCCAATGTACGGGTTTTGAAAAAAGATTAGTGATAAAGATATTCAATTGCGTGAAAATAAGCACGATTTCGATTATCGGATACCAGTACATAACGTCTTTTTCGCGTAATTTATTTGAAGCATAACCTAAAGAAATCCAAGTGAAAATGTATCTTCCCACAACCATCGGAACGATAATCATCCAATTAAATTGAAAAGCTAACAAAATTATCGCTAGTAAAATAAACAGAAATTGCGTCAAAAAGAAAACCGCCAACTGCATTCTGTCAAAAGATTTGTAAAATGTTGCCGTTGAAACGTGACGTCTCTTTTGATCAAACCATTCTTTAAAAGTCTTTTTTGGTTCAGAAAAAGTAAAGCTTTCTGGCGTAAAACTAATCGTCGTATTTTTTCCGTTGGAAGCTTGATTGATAAACAAATCGTCATCTCCAGAACGGATTTTCATGTGGTCGATAAAACCATTTACGTTGAAAAATTCTTCTTTTTTATAGGCCAAATTTCGTCCAACGCCCATGTAAGGATGCTTCATTCTTGCCCAAGAAAAATATTGAATAGCAGTCAACATAGTTTCAAAACGGATGATTTTGTTCAAGAAAGATTTCGCCACTTTTTCATAAGCTCCGTAGCCTAAAATTATCGTTTTGCTCATCGTAAATTGCGAGCTCATTTCTTTAATCCATTGATTTGATGAAGGATAACAATCAGCGTCCGTGAAAAGCAAATATTCGTTTTTGGCAGCTTTAATTCCTAAAGTCAAAGCGAATTTTTTGTTTCCCCAAAATGCTTCGTTATTTTCAACTTTTACCAAACGAACATTGGAATATTGCTTTTCAAATTCTTCAAAAATATCCAAAGTTGAATCGCTGGAAGCATCGTCAATCAAGATAATTTCATAATCTGGATAATCTTGTTCAGCTAAAAGCGGAATGAATTTCTTTGCGTTTTCCTCCTCATTTTTAGCGCACACGATCACAGATATCGGAATTCTTTTTGGAGTGCTTTTTTGCGGTTTCCCGAAAGAAAATTTTCCAAAAACTATGATGTAATAGAATAGTTGAATGGCTATAACTCCGATAAATGCATAAAAAATAATGGTCAACATATAGGCTTGGTGTTCTTAAAAAAATGTGTGCAAAGGTACAATTGAAAAGTTTAATTTCAATTGTCATTTACAAATTAAATTATGAATTTCTACTAAATTATCCAAATCGATTTTATAAAAAAAAACCACTCCTTTATTTTGGATGGCTCTAATCTAAAATTAGATACAGCAGTTAAAATTAAAATTAATGAAGCAATTGCAGCTACCAAAAATATTCCTAGAAATTTCACACAATGCAATGCTCGGCCGCTTATGTTGAAGATACGGGAATAACGAGTTTTGTATTTCCTAACGAAACTGGGCATAATCAATCAAATGGTCAAGACGGATTAACTGATGAGCTAGAAGCAATTTTGTGGCACGGAGGAGAAGCGCAACAATCAAAAGAAAAATTCAAACAATTATCTTTAGAAAAAAGAAATGCGCTTCTTGCTTTCTTGAATTCGCTGTAAAATTTTTTAGTCTAATTTACACCAAATAAAAAAGCCAGTACTTTAAAAAGTGCTGGCATTTTTTTTCTAACTAACCCTAACCAAATGAGAAAACCATTAATCTCTCTGCAAAGGTCAGCATTTTTTTTTAGTTGATATGTTAAGCTAATGTTATTTCTATCTATTTGATAATTAAAATTTTAACTCTGTAAGTCATTACTTATTATCTTGCATAGCAAATACTCTTTTTAACAAATCTGAAGTTCGCGCGGCTAAATTTGTTCTGATGTCTTTTTCCTCAACAGCAATCATTTTAAACACGCCTTCCATCGCTTTATCGGTCACGTAATCTGTCAAATCTGGATTTACATCATTCGTCAACGGAACTGCATTATATTTTGTAATTATGTTTTCCCAAACTTTATCAGCGCCAACTTTTCCCAAAGAATTTTTCACAACCGGACTAAATTTCGAATACAAAGCCGTGGAAGTTGAACTTTGTAAATAAGTTGTCGCCGCATTATCACTTCCCAAAAGGATATTTTTCGCATCGGTAAAAGTCATATTTTTAACAGCCGAAACAAATATTGGCGTCGCTTCTTTTACTGCATCTTCGGCAGCGCGATTTAAAACTTTTAAACCCTCGTCAGCGAGACTTGATAATCCGATGTTTCTCAAAGTTTTATCGACTTTTTGCAATTCTGTAGGAAGCAAAATCTTTACCGCTTGGTTTTTGAAAAAACCATCTGTTGCGGTCAATTTGGTTACTTCCTTCGTGATTCCGTTATTCAGTGCTTCCTTTAAACCAGCGGCAATATCTGGGTTTCCAAGTGTGGTTCCGATGTTTGGATATTGGCTTGCCACTTGCTGTAATTCCGCACATCCAAAAAGTGAGAAAACCGTGGCTAATACTAAAACTTTTTTCATAATTATTTTTTATTGAAAGTACTAAATTAATCCTGCATCGCAAATACTTTTTTAAGCAACGGCGAAGTTCTTGCACCAATATCAGTACGAATTTTTTTCTCTTCGACAGAAATCATTTTGAAAACGCCATCCATTGCTTTTTCGGTAACATAATTGGTTAAATCAGGATTCACTTTTGTTACCAACGGAACCGAATTGTATTTAGAAATAATCGTTGCCCAAATTTTATCTGCGCCAACTTTGCTCAACGAACTCTGAATCACTGGACTAAATTTTGCAGCTAAAGATGTAGAAGTCGTTCCTTCTAAATAAGTTGTTGCAGCAGAATCATTTCCGGTCAAAATATTTTTAGCATCCGTGATTTTCATACTTGTAATTGCGTTTACAAAAATGGGTGTTGATTCTTTCACGGCGTCTTCCGCTGCGCGATTTAAAGCTTTCACGCCTTCGTCAGCAAGACTTGACAAACCGATATTTCTCAAGGTTTTATCCACTTTTTGAAGTTCTTCTGGGAACAAAATCTTCACAGCGTCATTTTTATAAAAACCATCAACTGCAGTCAATTTTGTGACTTGTTCCGTAACTCCTTTTTGCAAAGCTTCTTTCAGACCGGCACCAATATCGGCACTTCCCAGTAAATCTGTAATCGATGTTTTGGAACCCGAAGTTGTCGTCGTTTTCTTAGCTTGCACTTTTTCATTGGCTTTCTTTAAAAGATCTCCAAATTGTCCAAAGCTAAACATCGGAACAAATAATGCTAAAAGGAAAATTTTTTTCATTGTATGAAATTTAAGATTTTCAAAGATAAGCAAAGATCGTACCGTTGTTAAATAGTTAAAATTTATTAAAATATAAAAACAATCAATTTCAGTTATAGCTATCGACAAATAAATTGCTTAAATTTGGGTAAAACAAATAAACAATACAGCTTATGAAAGATCAAGACAATCACAACAAACTGACGACGGCCTCTGGAAAACCTTATGCAGAAAATGAGGACTCAAAATCTGTTGGAGCAAGAGGACCGCTTTTATTGGAAGATTTCATCCTTCACGAAAAAATGGCGCACTTTAATAGAGAGCGAATTCCAGAAAGAGTTGTTCATGCAAAAGGTTCTGCAGCATTCGGAACGTTTACGGTAACACACGATATCACAAAATATACAAAAGCAAAAATTTTCTCCGAAGTAGGGAAAAAGACAGATATGTTGCTTCGTTTTTCAACTGTTGGTGGTGAAAAAGGTTCGGCAGATACAGAAAGAGATCCAAGAGGTTTCGCCATGAAATATTACACCGAAGATGGAAATTGGGATTTGGTGGGAAATAACACACCCGTTTTCTTCGTAAAAGATCCAAAGAAATTCGGAGATTTTATTCACACGCAAAAACGTGATCCTTACACAAATATGAAATCGCCAACGATGATGTGGGATTTTTGGTCGTTAAATCCAGAAAGTTTGCACCAAGTTACGATTTTAATGTCTGACCGAGGAACACCGCACGGTTACCGCCACATGCACGGTTTCAGCTCGCATACTTTTTCTTTTATCAATAGTAATAATGAGCGTTTCTACGTAAAATTTCACTTTTTGACCAAACAAGGAATCAAGAATTTCACCGATGCTGAAGCTGGAGCGATGAAATCACAAGATCCAGATTTTGCACAAAGAGATTTATTAGATAATATTGATGCAGGAAATTTCCCGCGTTGGGATATGAAAATTCAAGTAATGCCTGAAGCCGAATCAAGAACTTATCATATAAATCCGTTTGATTTGACAAAAGTTTGGCCCCACGGAGATTATCCTTTAATTGATGTTGGAGTTATCGAATTGAACAGAAATCCAGACAATTATTTCCAAGATGTGGAACAAGCGGCTTTCGCCCCAGCTCACGTTGTGGACGGAATTGGTTTTTCTCCGGATAAAATGTTGCAAGGAAGAATTTTGTCTTATCCAGATGCGCAACGTTATAGATTAGGAGCCAATTATGAGCAAATTCCGGTAAATAGATGTCCTTATTTTACAAATAATTACCAACGAGACGGACAAATGCGAATCGATGGAAACGGTGGAAAAATGCCAAATTATTTCCCGAATAGTTTTGACAATATCGCGGTTGATGAATCCTATAAAGAGCCATCTCAAGAGTTAGAAAGCAATGTTTCTGGTTGGTACGATCGAAATGCAGCGGGAGAAAATGATCATTACACGCAACCAGGAAACTTATTCAGATTGATGGTTCCAGAACAACAGCAAAATTTGATCAGCAATGTTGTGGGCGCCATGTCAGGAATCGACGGACCAAAACGGGAAGAAATCATTAACCGCCAGCTTTGCCATTGGTTTAGAGCTGACCCAAGATTGGGAATGGGAATTGCACAAGGCCTTGGAGTTCAAATTGACCCAAGTATGCTTAGATAATTTTCAAATTAAATACCCAGAATTTTCCCAGAAACCCTTTCGATTTAGCTCGGAAGGGTTTTTTTATACGAGAATATTTATATTTTAGAAATTTCAGGAATTCGCAGAATCTATGTTATCCAAGTTGAATTCTACCCAAACCAAAATCGTCTGATTAATTCATTCACAATTTCCAGCGCCAAATACTTCCAAATTTTTAAAGATTTCGTAAATTGCACACCTAAAATCGACAGATATTTTAATATGGAACAAGCAAAACCTTATATTCCTAAAAATAAAGTAAGAATTGTAACTGCAGCAGCGCTTTTTGACGGACACGATGCTGCCATCAACATAATGCGAAGAATCATCCAGTCTACCGGAGTGGAAGTTATTCATTTAGGTCACGATAGAAGTGTGGAAGAGGTTGTAAATACGGCCATCCAAGAAGATGCAAATGCCATCGCAATGACTTCTTATCAAGGCGGTCACAACGAATATTTCAAATATATGTATGACCTTTTGAACGAAAAAGGAGCAGGACATATCAAGATTTTCGGCGGTGGCGGCGGTGTAATTCTTCCGGATGAAATCAAGGAATTGCAGGACTACGGAATTACAAGAATTTATGCTCCCGATGACGGACGTGAATTAGGTTTGCAGGGAATGATCAACGATTTGGTTCAAAAATCTGATTTTCCAATTGGAGATAAATTGAATGGAGAAATCAATCATTTGGAGGAAAAAAATCCAACGGCAATTGCCCGCGTAATTTCTTCTGCCGAAAATTTCCCTGAAATTGCAAAGGAAACTTTAGATACGATCCACAAGCAAAATGAAACCAGCAAAATCCCAGTTCTGGGTATTACCGGAACCGGTGGAGCGGGAAAATCATCATTGGTAGATGAATTGGTTCGAAGATTTTTAATAGATTTTCCAGAAAAAACTATCGGATTGATTTCTGTCGATCCTTCAAAAAGAAAAACCGGCGGTGCGTTATTGGGAGACAGAATCCGAATGAACGCCATCAATAATCCTCGTGTTTACATGCGTTCGCTGGCAACCCGTCAATCAAATTTGGCTTTGTCAAAATATGTTGCCGAAGCAATTCAGGTTTTAAAAGCAGCGAAATACGATATTATCATATTAGAAACTTCAGGAATCGGGCAATCTGATACTGAAATTATGGACCATTCTGATGTTTCATTATATGTGATGACGCCAGAATTTGGTGCCGCAACGCAGTTGGAAAAAATCGATATGCTTGATTTTGCCGATTTGGTTGCGATTAATAAGTTTGACAAAAGAGGTTCTTTGGATGCTTTGCGTGATGTGAAAAAACAATTCCAGAGAAACCACAATCTTTGGGATGCCAATCCAGATGATTTGCCGGTTTTCGGAACAATTGCTTCTCAGTTCAACGACCCAGGAATGAACACGCTCTACAAAGCAATCATGGACAAGATTGTAGAAAAGACAGCATCTGACTTGAAATCTACTTTCGAAATCACACGCGAAATGAGCGAAAAAATCTTCGTGATTCCGCCTCACAGAACACGTTATCTTTCAGAAATTGCTGAAAACAATAGAAAATATGATGCTACCGCTTTGACACAACAGCAGGTTGCTCAAAAATTATACGGAATTTTCAAAACCATCGAATCGGTTTCGGGTAAAAAACCTGAGATTACTAAAACAGGAATCAACGATGATTCGGTTTACAAAAGTGCAACTGAAGAAGATGAAAACAGAATCTTCCTAAATTTACTTTTAAATCAATTTGACAAAGTAAAGATGGATTTGGATCCCTACAACTGGGAAATCATCTTGACTTGGGACGAAAAAGTAAACAAATACAAAAACCCTGTCTATACTTTTAAAGTGCGTGACAAGGAAATCAAGATTGCAACGCATACCGAATCGTTGTCGCATTCACAGATTCCAAAAGTGGCCTTGCCTAAATACGAAGCTTGGGGCGATATTTTAAAATGGAACCTGCAAGAAAATGTTCCGGGAGAATTTCCATTCACTTCGGGATTGTATCCTTTCAAGCGTGAAGGCGAAGATCCATCGCGAATGTTTGCTGGTGAAGGTGGTCCAGAAAGAACCAACAAGCGTTTCCATTACGTGAGTGCCGGTCTACCTGCAAAACGTTTGTCAACGGCTTTTGACAGTGTGACTTTATACGGAAACGACCCGCATTTACGTCCGGATATTTATGGGAAAATCGGTAATGCCGGAGTTTCCATCTGTTGTTTGGATGATGCGAAAAAATTATATTCTGGTTTTAACTTGGCACATCCGCTGACTTCTGTGAGTATGACGATTAACGGTCCGGCTCCAATGTTGCTTGGATTCTTTATGAACGCAGCGATTGATCAGCAGTGCGAAATTTACATCAAAGAAAATAATCTTGAAGATGAAGTTGAGGCAATTATCGATGAGATTTACAAGAAAAAAGGTCTCGAAAGACCAAGATATAACGGCGATCTTCCAGAAAGCAATAACGGTTTAGGTTTGATGCTTTTGGGGGTTACTGGAGATTTGGTTTTGCCAAAAGAAATTTACGAAGAAATCAAAGTAAGAACACTTTCGCAAGTTCGAGGAACGGTTCAAGCGGATATTTTGAAAGAAGACCAAGCTCAAAACACGTGTATTTTCTCAACAGAATTTGCCTTGAGATTGATGGGTGATGTTCAGGAATATTTTATTACGAATAACATCAGAAACTTCTATTCGGTTTCGATTTCGGGCTATCATATCGCGGAAGCTGGTGCCAATCCAATCACGCAATTGGCGTTTACTTTGGCCAATGGTTTCACTTACGTGGAATATTATTTGAGCCGAGGAATGGATATTAACGACTTTGGACCAAACTTATCGTTTTTCTTCTCAAACGGAATCGATCCTGAATATGCGGTGATTGGTCGAGTAGCCAGAAAAATCTGGTCGAAAGCGTTGAAAAATAAATACGGAGCAAACGAAAGAGCTCAGATGTTGAAATACCATATTCAAACTTCGGGTCGTTCGTTGCATGCCCAAGAGATTGATTTTAATGATATTCGTACGACTTTACAGGCTTTGTATGCGATTTACGATAACTGTAACTCGTTGCATACCAACGCGTATGATGAAGCAATTACGACACCAACGGAAGAATCGGTTCGTAGAGCAATGGCCATTCAGTTGATTATCAACAAGGAATTAGGTCTGGCGAAAAACGAAAACCCAATCCAAGGTTCGTTCATCATTGAAGAATTGACGGATTTAGTGGAAGAAGCCGTATTATTGGAGTTCGACAGAATTACCGAAAGAGGTGGCGTGCTTGGCGCAATGGAAACGATGTACCAACGTTCGAAAATCCAAGAGGAAAGCATGTATTATGAAATGCTGAAACATACGGGCGAATTCCCGATTATTGGTGTGAATACGTTCTTGAGCTCGAAAGGTTCTCCAACGGTGATTCCTGCGGAAGTAATCCGTGCGACGGAAGAGGAAAAGCAATTTCAAATCACGATGTTGGACAATCTTCATAAATTCTACGCAGATGAAACCGAGCAACAACTTTCGATTATCCAAGACGTTGCCATAAACAATAAAAATATTTTTGAGCAATTGATGGAAGCTACCAAGATTTGTTCGTTGGGAGAAATCACATTATCGTTGTTTGAAGTGGGTGGACAGTATAGAAGGAATATGTAAAAATATTTATTTTTTTACGGTAGAGACAGGGCATTGCCCTGTCTTTTTTTTGGAAACAAAATGTTTGCAAAAACCGTTAATTTAGACAAGGCAATGCCATGTCTCTACGGACAACGAAAAAAAAATCACCAAATCATATTAATTTTCAGAAAAACAATCCACATTTGTAAAATAATATCAACGCCATGTCAAATAAATATTTAAACAAATACCGCATTCCGTCGGCGCGTCTTCAATCTTGGGATTATTCTAATAATGGCGCTTATTTTATAACAATCTGCACAAAATCACGAAAACATTATTTTGGAAAAATTTTAAAAGGAGAAATGCAATTGTCTGATATTGGAAAACTTGCAGTTCAATTTTGGTTAGAAATTCCGAATCATTTTCAATCCGTGGAATTAGGGAATTTCGTTGTCATGCCGAATCATGTACATGGAATTTTGATTATAAATTCAAATTTACGCTCACAGAAAGAGCAGTTTTCTGCCTCTACCATATCCACAATGGTCGGTTCTTATAAATCGATTGTCACAAAAATGTCTCGCCAGAAAAATACTGATTTTGGCTGGCAATCTCGATTTCACGACCACATCATTAGAAACTCTGAATCTTATGAGCGCATTCAGAATTATATTGAAAATAATCCGGCAAATTGGAAAGAAGATGCATTTTTTTCAATGTTATAATTTGTTAAGATTAAAATATAATAAGCAAATCAAGTGTAAATTTGCACTATGAAACAAAACCGAAATCCGCCACCAGTTTACAAGCCAACATTTAAACAAAGACTTTCTGCATTGTCAAATCTTCCGGCATTTTTTAAATTAGTTTGGCAAAGCAGTCCGAAGAAAACTTTTTTTAGTTTTTTCTTCAGAATCTTGCGTTCTGCAATGCCTGTGGCACTTTTATACGTTGGAAAACTAATTGTTGATGAGGTTATTATACTGAATACTTCGGGAGGTTTGAACGACACAACTTATTTGTGGGAACTTGTTGGTTTAGAATTTCTACTGGCCATAATTACCGATGGTTTGAACCGAATCGTCAGTCTTTTGGACAGTTTATTAGGCGATAGTTTTTCGAATCACACTTCGGTAAAAATTATGCGTCATGCAGCCATTTTAGATTTAGAACAAACTGAAGATTCTGAATTTTATGATAAATTAGAACGCGCCAGACAGCAAACTTTAGGCAGAACGATGTTGCTTTCGCAAGTCATGGGACAAATACAAGATTTGATTTCGATGGCATTTTTAATCGGTGGATTATTCACTTTTAATCCGTGGTTGATTGCGATTTTAGTGTTGACAATTCTTCCTGCTTTTTTAGGAGAATCTTATTTTAACAACCAGAATTATTCACTTACGAGAAGCCAAACTCCAGAGCGAAGAGAGCTTGATTATCTCAGATATTTAGGCGCAAGCGATGAAACAGCAAAGGAAATCAAGATTTTTAATTTGGCTGATTTTGTCATAAATCGATTCAAAAAATTATCTGATAAATTTTATAAAGACAACACAAAACTTGCAAAAAGACGCGCTTTTTGGGGCGGTTTCTTCTCGATATTGGGAAGTACTGGATATTATGGAGCCTATGTTTTTATAATTATCAGAACGATTAACGGACAACTTTCTGTGGGAGATTTGACTTTTCTTGCCGGATCATTTCGTCAACTTCGAACTTTGACTGAAGGAATTCTGCTTCGATTTACAACAATTTCTCAAGGTGCCATTTATCTGAATGATTTCTTAGATTTTTTCGAAATTCAGCCGAATATCGTTGTCAACAAAAATCCGATTCCGTTTCCAAATCCAATTTTGAAAGGATTTACTTTTGAAAATGTAGGTTTTAAATACCGCCATAGCGAAAACTGGGCAAACAGACATTTGAATTTTACGCTAAATCCGGGTGAAACCCTCGCTTTGGTTGGAGAAAACGGAGCTGGGAAAACTACGTTAGTAAAACTTTTGGCGCGACTTTATGAGCCTACGGAAGGAAGAATTCTCTTAGACGGAATTGATTTAAAAGAATATGATCCAAAAGATTTACAGCAAAATATAGGCGTGATTTTTCAAGATTATTTGCGATATCAGATGACGCTTTCGAGCAATATTGCCGTTGGAAATATTTCTGAATTAAACAATTTAGAACTAATAAAAACCGCTGCAAAAGCAAGTACGGCAGATACTTTGGCAGAAAAACTTCCAAATAATTTTGAACAAGCTTTAGGAAAAAGATTTAATAATGGCGTAGAACTTTCGGGTGGCGAATGGCAAAAAGTGGCGCTGTCAAGAATTTATATGAAAGAATCGCAGGTTTTAATTTTAGACGAACCAACTGCTGCTTTAGATGCTAGAGCTGAATATGAGGTTTTTCAGCGTTTTTCTCAAATGACAAAAGGGAAATCTGCGGTTTTGATTTCGCACCGATTTTCAACAGCGCGTTTGGCCGACAGAATTTTAGTTTTAGACAAAGGCGAATTACTTGAAATTGGAACACATTCAGAATTACTCGAATTAAAAGGAAGATATGCCGAATTGTTCGCCTTGCAGGCCAGAGGTTATCAGTAAATTAAACTTTCAGAAATCGATATTTTTGATTTAAACGGATTATTTTTGCAACAAGAAAAATATACAATGAAAGACATAAAAAAAGAGCTCGAGCGTTACACCAGCAATAATTATCTCAGGAAAGAAATCATCGAAAGACTTCAAAATGATGGCTTTGATATTTCAGAAATCAATGAAGAAATGTCGAAGCAGATGGAGGAAGCTGAAGATCGAATTGTGATGAATATGCTTTATTTTTTTCCTTCGTTTTTATATATTCTGTTGCTGGCATTTTTATCGATGTTTGGGATAAATAGCATCGAAAACCTTTTTGGAAAAGCGGTGTCTTTTATAGCATTAATAGCAATTATAGTTTTGGGATATAAATATTACAGAGAGTCAAAAGCATCATTTTTGGTGGTAGGAATTTTAATGTACGCAGGTTTGGCATTTTTGATTATCTCATGCGCGGCGCGAATTGCATTAGATTTTAAAATTCCGTTTGTGAATTATTTTACAGTATTTTTTGGGGCGGTGTATTTGTACTTTTTTGCAAAGGAAAATCTTTGGGTATATAAATCTTTAAAGAAGTAGTTTTTAGAAAAAAATCCTAAAAATTGTATTTTAAGAATAATAAATTTTAAATGAAATGATTACGCAAAACCATTTAGTTAACGCCTTTATTTTCTTAATTCCGGCAGTTTTATTTTATCTTTTGATTCTTTGGAGAAGACAAAATCCACAATCTAATCAACAAGATCTACATCCCGCAATAAGCAAATTATTGAAATTTAAAGATTGGATTTTAGTAATCGTATTTATATTCGCTTCGTTGAGGTCTTTTTATTTCTGGTATATTTTACAACGATAATTTTATAAACCTAAAATTTTACGTCCGTAAAAAGTTAAATTTTGAAAAACATTGGAATAGTATAAACTATTACTAAAATAGTGTAAGAATTTAATCGAAAATCAGCCTTAATATTGTAAGAAATTTACAGGCTGGGGGGCTTATAAGTTTGCATAGTTAAATTCAGTAAGAATATGTATGGGTAAAAAGAGATGCAGCAATGCATCTCTTTTTTTATGTGCAATTTTAATCTTTAAGAAAGTCAACCACTTTTTGATTTACAGTTTTTGATTGATCGATTGTAAGAAAGTGTCCTGCATTTTTAATTTCTTCTGCTTCGCTTTTTGGAATCAGGTTTTGGGCTTTTTCTACGGTATCGTCTGAATTAATAACATCATGATCGCCAATTAAAATTAGTACAGGAATTGTGATATTTTTCAATTCATCCTTAGAAAAAGGCGTCATTTGAAGCATACTTGTATTGGTTTTTGCATATTTATTTGCCAAATAAAACTGCTTTTTATATAAAGTGTCAATCTTTTTCGGATAATATGAAAACGCCTTCAAAGTGCGTCGAAGTTTATTTTTATTGGGAAACAATTTCAGCATCAGCGCAGGCATCGCTTTTCTTTTGCTGTCGATGGTTTCAAAAGTTTGCGCCGGACTTAAAAGTGCTAATTTGGTAATTCTACTTTCTTCTTGAATTGCAAGCAAAGTTCCGATCCAACCGCCACGCGACGCACCAACAAGCTTAAATTTCTTTAGTTTATAATGATCAAATATTTCGTTGTACCAAGTCACAACTTCCGTTTTATTTAAAGTTTCTCCGCAAGAAACTGATTTTCCGGGTTCCATTAAAAAGTCGATGGCATAAACGCGGTGATTTTTAGAAAACGCTTCGATATTTGGATACCACATCGTGGAACTGGCGTCCATTCCGTGAAGTAAAATCAATGGCGACGCATCTTTTGGCCCAGAAATAATAATGTGAGCCGTTCCATAACTTGTGATTAAATCTTCCTCTTTAAAGTTGATTTTCCAAAGTTTTAATGCACCGTTATACGATTTTAAATATTCGGTTTTGGCTGACTTTGTTTTAAAAACATAATCATCAATGCGGTCTGCTTTTTTGGCGCCACAGCTTGATAAAACTAAAAGTAGAAGGAAAAAATAGATTTGTTTAGGCATAAGAAAATTGCAATTTTTATTAAATATACTATAAAAGCGGCAAGGAAAGCTATAAAATTATGTTAGAGAAATTTAATACAAGAAAAATTATTCGGTTAAAATTTGTGGTAAATTAGCAATCAATGAATTTCAGATTTTAAAATGAAAAACAAAATCTTCCAAATCGTATTTCTTTTAGCAATTTTTAGCTGTTCAGAAAAGAAAGAAGAAAACGTAGTAACTAATCAGGAAAATCCGTCAATTGAAGTTGATTCTACCACAGTTAATCCAACAAAGGAAGCTGTTTTTAAATGGCAAACTGAATTGTGCCTCAAAGAAGGAACTTACGATTCAAAAAAATATACGGCGTCTGAATTGCAAGCAACTTATGAGCTTTGGTGGAGGTTCAGCGGTTATTTGAGTTATGATGTAACGCCAAGTAAAGAGGAAGATGTCGCCAATTTGAGTGTCGAAATTTTAGACGAAAAATACAACGAAAGTTTATTGGTGTTCAAAAATCTCAAAATAATTAACGAGCCTTATTGGATTCAATTGAAAAAGAATAAAATGAGAGAATTGACTGAAAGTTATGAATTGAAAAAGATTGCGATTCAAGCTTACACAAATCCTCAAATTTTAATGAAAAACCGTTTCACAGAGCATTGTCGAGAATATGCTTTAGCTTTATCTTCTTCGGATGATGAGCTGTTGCTGAAAACTTGGAAAAATTTGATAGAAAGACAAATGGAAAAAAATGGTTCTCCAGATAGAGTTTTGGAAAAATACAACCAAGAAAATGCTTCTTCCGACAGACTATTTTTTGCGAGAAAACAACTCATGACTTATGGTTGGTGGAATTGTGCCAATCACGTCGTTTATCATTTTGAAGACGACGGAACGCCTCAAAACGAATTCGAAAAACTATTCAGCAACATAAAAAGTGAATGTGATGAACCTTAATTTAAACAAAGACAAAGGTTCATTACCGATGCCACAGTTTGGGCAACAAATCCTTAGATTTTATTTTTAAATCTTGAGAAAATGCCTTTACTTTGAAAACCAATACTATTTAAAAAATGAAAACTTTAAAAATTCTCTTATTTGTCTTTCTAATAACTCACGCTAATTTTTCTCACGCGGCAAAAGTTGATACGCTTGCGATTCCAAGTGTGGCGATGGGAAAAACATATAATGCAGCCGTCGTTCTTCCAAATTCTTATGCTAAAGGAAAAACAAAATATCCCGTGATGTATCTTTTGCACGGCGCTTATGGACATTTCAGAGATTGGTTGAAAAGCACTCCAAATAAATCGGTTGTGAAAGATCTTGCCGACCAATATAATATGATAATTGTAATGCCAGAAGGCGAGACGTTCAGCTTTTATTTAGACAGTAAGTCGAATAAAGAAAGTCAATTTGAAACGTATATTACTAAGGAAGTCGTTCAGAAAATTGACCAAACTTACCGAACGATTGCAGAAAAAAAAGGACGCGTAATCACCGGATTATCGATGGGAGGCCACGGCGCACTTTCGCTTTCAGCAAAACATCCAGAGTTATATTTGGCGGCGGGAAGTATGAGTGGCGCGCTCGACATGGGCTCGATGTTAAACCGAGACAACGCCGACCAAGTTAAAAAACTGATGCAACCTGTTTTTGGCGATGAATCTGGAAATAAAGAGTTGTATGAAGCCAACGCGGTGCTTGGAATGATCGACAAAATTAAAGCGAACAAAATGCCTTTGATAATCGATATCGGGGTGGATGATTTTTTGATTGAATCAAATCGAGAATTGCACAGACGACTGGTTTATGAAAAAATTCCGCACGATTATACAGAACGTCCGGGCGCGCATACTTGGGAATATTGGGAAAACTCAGTTCCATATCACGTTTATTTTTTCTCTAAAATTTTGAAAGCAAATCCATAATTTTCGAAAATAATAATCAAGAAAAGCTGCAGTTGTCTGTGGCTTTTCTTATTTTTAGACCTTATGAAATCAATTTTTTATTTACTAATCTTTTTCTTCGGATGTAGTTCTGTTCTTGGTCAACGTTTGAAGCCAACTTCTTCAAATGTTATAGACCAAAAAGTGCATGAAACTTCTGGATTGTTATTTTGGAATGATAAATTGTGGACGCATAATGACGACGGAGATACCAATTTATATGCTTTAGACAAAAATTCGTGTGAGATTTTAGAAACAATTGCTTTAAAAAAGGTTATAAATAAAGATTGGGAATCCATTTCGCAAGATGAAAATTATATTTATATCGGGGATTTTGGAAATAATGTCACCGGAAATAGAACTGATTTGCATCTCTTAAGAATTGAAAAAGAATCGTTGTTACAAGGAATTCAAAAGATTGATTCGATACAATTCAATTATTCTGACCAAAACGACTTCACCGCAAAAAAATCTAATGAAACTGATTTCGACGGCGAAGCTTTTATTGTTTCAAAAGACAGCATTTATATTTTTTCAAAGCAATGGAAATCAAGAAAAACCAGCGTTTATTCATTGCCAAAGAATCCGGGAAATCACATTGCAAATTTAAAATCTACTTATAATGTCAATGGATTAATTACGGATGCCACCTTTATAGAAGGTACAAATCAAGTTGTTCTCTGCGGTTATTCCAAAAAATTAAAACCTTTTCTGTATGTTTTGTCAGATTATAATTTGACCGATTTCTTCTCTGGAAATAAAAAGAAAATCAAATTGAAATTGCCTTTTCATCAAATCGAAGGAATTACCTCTGACGGAGAAAAAATCTATTTTACCAACGAACAATTTGTTCGGAAACCTTTCATAAACGCCACTCAAAAATTACACGAAATCAATTTAGAAGAAATTATAAATCGTTAGATTTTAACAACTTCGAAATTTTTAAGTAACCAATATGCAATTCGTCTTCTGCAATATTCTCTTGCTTCGTGATTTTCAATTGAAAGTTTTCCTTAAATTCTGACGACAAAATATCCTGCACTTTATAAGCGTTGTCAATATCAATCCCGTATTTTTCATCGATGTGCGAAGTCGCGCCTTTAAAGCCATAATGTTTGTAAAACGCGTTTTCTTTACTGCTTTTTGTGGCGATGGAAAGCGTTTCGGCAACAGTCAGTAATTTATAATGATATTCTTCAAATTCGCCTGGTTTGTAACCACCCAGATTCATAAAAAAAAGCTTTTCAACCGACGAATTGTTTTCTTGTTTTGGAACAATTTCAATCAAATTACCGTCAACTGAAGTCACTTCGCGCCAAGCATCAATGTGGATTTCGCCCTTTGCTTCGGGCCAAAAAGCAATCATTTGCGGAACCAAATCCCTTAAAGACTTTGCAATTCCAAAAAAAGTATCGTGTTGTTCAGTCAATCGCCCATCTGGAGTGCAGCCAATGATGACCATGTAAAGCTTAAATTTTTCCATAACCTCAAATTACTAAATTTTTTTATTAAAATTCTCTAAAAAAATTTTTTTGGCTTTATTTTTGGAATACATTTATAAACAAATAAAATAAAACGTTATGAAAAGAATATTTTTACTATTGACAGTTGCCGCAATGACGGCATTTACAGGATGTTCAAGCGACGATGATCGTGTTGACAATGATACAATTGCAGAGGTTTTTGAGATTAATCAAAACACATCTTTTACCGCAGCAAATAATTACCAAATTAATTACACATTAAATCCGCAGATTTATAGTTCTGATATGATTTTGATCTACAGATTGTCAGGAACTTCTGGGGGAAATGATGTATGGGAAGCTTTACCACAGACTTACTTTTTTGGAGGTGGCGCTGAGTTTTTGCAATACACGTTTGATTTTACCGTAAATAATATAAATATTTATTTAGAAAGCAATTTTGCTCCAGAAGAAGAACCAGCATTTTCAGTAAACCAAGTTTTTAGAGTTGTGATTATTCCAGGTTATTATTCAGGTGTTGGAAAAGTTTCAAATAGCGTTGATTTAACAGATTATAACGCGGTAATGACAGCTTATAAATTGAATAGTTCAAATGTTAAGACTATTGGAGAAAGATAAAAATTTCTGCCAAATAAAAAAAAAAGAGACTTTCGGGTCTCTTTTTTTTGTCTATAAATGAAATATCAGTTCTGTCTTAAATCACATTCACCTCTGCTTCAATTTCAATATCAAAAAGTGTTTTCACCGTTTTTTGGATATCTTTCGAAACATTCAATATTTCTTGGCCAGTTGCGTTTCCATAATTCACTAAAACTAAGGCTTGATTTTTATGGATTCCTGCGTCACCAAAGCGTTTTCCTTTAAAGCCAGCTTTTTCAATAAGCCATCCCGCTGGAACTTTAACTTCTGTTTCTGACACCGAATAACTCGGCATTTCTGGATGCAAAAGATGAATTCTTTCAAAATCACTCTTCGGAATAATAGGGTTTTTGAAGAAACTGCCACTGTTTCCCAATTCTTTTGGGTCTGGCAATTTGCTTTGGCGAATTGCAATAATTGCATTGCTAACATCAATTAATGTTGGAACTACGATTTCTTTTTTTGTCAATTCTGCAGCAATATCTCCATACGAAATATTGATTTTGTGTTTCTGTTTTGTCAATTTAAAAACTACTGAAGTAATGACGAATTGGTCTTTCGCTTCGTTCTTAAAAATACTTTCGCGGTAGCCAAATTTGCATTCTTCTTTCGTGAATTTTTTAGTCTCAAAAGTTTGAATATTAATCGCTTCGCAAGAAAAAAAAGTGTCTTTTATCTCCGTTCCATAAGCGCCAATATTTTGAATGGGAGTCGTACCTACATTTCCCGGAATCAGCGACATGTTTTCTAATCCGCCAAAATCTTGGTTGATCGCCCAAAGAACAAATTCATGCCAATTTTCACCAGCTTGTGCTTCCACAAGAACAAAGTTATCGTTTTGTTCCACTATTTTTTTTCCTTTCAAATCCACGTGAATTACCAAGGCATCGATGTTTTGGGTCAAAAGCATATTGCTTCCGCCACCCAAAATGAATTTTTTCTGCGAAGTGTTTTCCTGTAAAATTTGCTTCAATTCTTCAACAGAATGAACGGATGCAAATTGTTTTGCAGTGGCTTCAATGCCAAAAGTATTGTGTTTTTTAAGCGAAAAATTCTCGATGATTTCCATTGAATGAAATGATAAATTTGAATGACAAAAGTACTTTAAACCTTTTTGAAATCATAATTAATCTTCGGTCGTGAGCGCGCGTGTCAAAAACTCGTTTAAGGGCTTTAAAGCGATTAGTTTTTCTGAAATTTTCTTTACGAAATCTTTGTCGGTCAGCAATTTGTCATCGATATTTTGTCCGGCCGTGAAGCTTTTTAGTTTCAAATATTCAATGGCAACGTGATCTTTTTCGTAATCTTTTGGAGAAGTTTTTAACGAATTTGTTTCTGTTCTTTCAAATGAGCCAAATTCTTTTTTGAACTTTTTATTTTCAAGAATTTCTTCCAAATCTTCATGAAAATACGCAACTTCCTTTCTGATTTTCTTTAAATCATTATTGTCTGGCCACCAAACGCCACCGCCAATAAAACTTTTTCCGGGCTCGATATGAATGTAATATCCGGGTAAATTGGTATTTTTTGTTCCGCCCGAAAGCCAAATTCCCATGTGCGTTTTATAAGGTGTTTTGTCTTTTGAAAAACGGATGTCTCGGGCGATACGAAACGAACAATCTTTGACTTCTAAATGGCGAAGCGAATTATCCATCGGAATCATTTCGTCTAAAAAAGCTTGGATTAATTTTGAATATTCTTTTTTATATTGTTCGTAATATGCTTTGTTATCGTGAAACCATTCGCGGTTGTTGTTTTCTTTAATATCATTTAAAAATTGAAATATTTTCGTAGAAACCATTTTTTGACAATTATAAGTTATGATTTAATGAATTATGAGTTCAGTACTGTAACAATATTATGAAAAAATATAGAATTGGGATTTTTTTTAAGAAGGAATTAATCTTAAAGCTGGAAGATTTTATAACTCTGGTGCATTGATTTCACGATAGTTTCCGTTCTTTCTGGATGCGTGTCTGAAATAAACAATTGCCCGAAATCTTCATTATTTACCATTTCAATAATCTTTCCAACGCGCGTTTCATCGAGCTTATCGAAAATATCATCAAAAAGCAAAATCGGATTCTGCTTGCTTTGTTTTTTTACGAATTCAAATTGCGCCAGTTTTAAAGCAATCAAAAATGATTTTTGCTGTCCTTGCGAACCAAATTTTTTAATCGGATGATTGTCAATTTCAAAAGATAAATCGTCTTTGTGAATTCCAGTGCTTGTGTAATGTAACACACGATCTTTGCCTAGAGTTTCTTCAAATAAAGTCATCAAATCGTTGTAGTGCAACTGACTTTCATAGACGATTTGAACCGTTTCTGCATTGCCTGTTATCGCTTGATGATGTTTGTTGAAAATCGGAATAAAATCTTGTAAAAACTGCTTCCTTTTTTCAAAAATCGAATGTCCCAAATGATGAAGCTGTTCGTTATATATAATTAAGGTAGTGTTTTCAAAAACGTGATTCAAGGCAAAATACTTCAAAAGCGCATTTCTTTGACTGACAATTTTTTGGTATTGAATCAATTCTTGCAAATAATTTGAATCCAATTGCGAAATCACTGAATCGATGAACTTTCTTCTGGTTTCGCTTCCTTCCACAATTAAATCGCGGTCGGCCGGAGAAATAATCACCAAAGGAATAAAACCGATGTGGTCAGAAAACTTATCGTATTGTTTTCCGTTTCGCTTCAATATTTTCTTTTGGCCTTTTTTTAAACTGCAGACGATTTGCTCGTTTCTGCCGTCTTTTTCAAATTCGCCATCGATTACGAAAAACTCTTCATTGTGCTTAATATTTTGAACTGCCAACGGATTAAAATAGCTTTTTCCGTAAGACAAATGATAGATCGCATCGAGCACATTTGTCTTACCGATGCCGTTTTTTCCAACAAAACAATTGATTTTGTTGTCAAATTCGAAGTTAGCCTCGGAGAAATTTTTATAATTGAATAAAGAAATTTTTTTTAAATACATCTGCAAACCCCAACTGATAGTGAGAACTTTGGAAAAATTACAATCTTTTTTTTAAGAGGGTGCAAATTATTCAAAAATAACGACAAAACATCTTTTAGTTTTGAATAAAAATTTTATTTTTGCACCTCACTAAATTAAATATTAATGGCAACGTATAATAAAAGAGGATATAAAGCTCCAAAACCTGAAGAAGAAAAAGGATTCGAACCAGACCCAATTGATAACATCTCAGAAAAAGATAGTACAACGGCTGGAGTTTTCAATTCTTTGGACGAAGGTGCTTCAAAAACCGAAGAGTTTGTTGCTAAAAACCAAAAAGGTATTTTCATTTTTATCGGAGTTATTGCTCTTGGTGCGCTTGGATATTTAGGATACAAACAATTTGTGTCTGAACCAAAAGAAGACGAAGCGGCAAACGTTATGTTCGTGGCTCAAAAACATTTTCAAGAAGCTACTGATTCTCAAGATCCAAAAGTTTCAGATTCACTTTATGCGCTTTCTTTGAAAGTTTCTGAAGGACAGCCAGGTTTTGTTCAAGTTGCTGAAGATTATTCAGGAACTGACGCTGGAAACATCGCAAATTATTACGCAGGAATTGCTTACTTGAATACTAAAAAATATAAGGAAGCTATTGATTATTTAGAGAAATTTTCTTCTAAAGATTTATTCTTGTCAGCTCTTGCAAAAGGTGCAATTGGAGATGCTTTTTCTCAATTGAACCAACCAAAAGAAGCTTTAGAATATTATGTAAAAGCTTCTGAAGTTAATGAAAACGACGTGACAACACCACGTTTCTTAATGAAAGCTGGACAAACAGCTTTAACTTTGAAACAAAATGCTGACGCTTTGAAATATTTTACAAAAATCAAAGAAAATTACGCAACTTCTATTGAAGCATCGAACGTTGACGCAATGATCGGTTTGGCGCAATAAATTAGACTGCAGATTCCAGATTTCAGTTTAACTGTTATCTAAAGTCTAAGATCTAAAATCTAAAATACAATGGCTACAGCTAATAAAAATTTATCAGAATACGATAAAAACACAATCCCAAGCGCGAAAGATTTTCGGTTTGGGATTGTTGTTTCAGAATGGAATGACAAAATAACGGAAGGACTTTTTTCTGGTGCAGAAAAAGCGCTTTTAGATTGTGATGCGGTTCCAAATAATATTGTGAGATGGAATGTTCCGGGAAGCTTTGAGCTTATTTATGGAGCAAAAAGAATGATTGAAACTCAAAAAGTGGATGTTGTGATTGTGATTGGATGTGTAATTCAGGGCGAAACAAAACACTTTGATTTTGTGTGTGAAGGCGTTACGCAAGGAATTAAAGATTTGAATGTTCAAACTGATGTTCCTGTGATTTTCTGTGTTTTGACAGATAATAACGAACAGCAATCAATCGATAGAAGCGGTGGAATTCACGGAAACAAAGGAACCGAAGCGGCAATTGCAGCTTTGAAAATGGCTTATTTAAGACAGCAATCTTCTTTGTAA
The DNA here is from genome assembly GCF_042658345.1 of Flavobacterium qiangtangense. Taxonomy (NCBI): domain Bacteria; kingdom Pseudomonadati; phylum Bacteroidota; class Flavobacteriia; order Flavobacteriales; family Flavobacteriaceae; genus Flavobacterium; species Flavobacterium qiangtangense. Next base: position 90,966 of record NZ_JBHSQB010000007.1, on the reverse strand, counting down.
GAACTAAAAAATAAATTTAAGAAGCCTATTTCAAATTTAGAAATAGGCTTTTTTTATGTGTAAAACTTTCTGGTTTTCGCAATTTCAAATTTTTCAAGTGTTACATTATTTCCGTAACTTTGAAAGTCGTTTCCCAAGCTTTTTTAAGAGAAGCGAGTTAATCAAATTCATAGAATGTCGAGTATAATCCAATTGCTTCCTGATCACGTTGCCAACCAAATCGCTGCTGGAGAAGTGGTGCAAAGACCTGCTTCCGTTGTCAAGGAACTTCTTGAAAACGCGGTGGATGCGGGTGCCACAGATATCAAATTAATTATTAAAGATGCCGGAAAATCCTTGGTACAAGTCATTGACAATGGCAAGGGAATGAGCGTTACCGATTCGCGTTTGTGTTTCGAGCGTCATGCGACTTCAAAGATTCGTTTGGCTGAAGATTTGTTTTCATTAAGCACAAAAGGTTTCCGTGGTGAGGCTTTGGCTTCCATTGCGGCGATTGCCCATGTGGAAATGAAGACGCGCCAGGACCAAGATGAATTGGGCACTCAATTGGTTATCGAAGGAAGCAAATTTATCACGCAAGATGTAGCTGTTTTGCCAAAAGGAACTTCTTTTTCGGTTAAAAATCTGTTTTTTAATATTCCGGCTCGAAGAAATTTCTTGAAATCTGATACTGTGGAACATCGTCATATTTTAGATGAATTTCAGCGTGTAGCTTTGGCGCACGCCAATATTCATTTCACGATGTATCACAACGGGAGCGAAATGTTTAACTTGCCGCAGTCTAATTTCAGACAGCGAATCGTGAATATTTTTTCGGGCAAAACCAATGAAAAATTAGTCCCGATTCAAGAAAGTACTGAAATTGTTGGAATTCAAGGATTTGTAAGCAAGCCCGAATTTGCAAAGAAAAATAGGGGAGAGCAATTCTTTTTTGTGAACGATCGTTTTATTAAAAGCGGTTATTTGCACCACGCAATCATGGCGGCTTATGAAGGATTATTGAAAGATGGCGCGCAACCGAGTTATTTTATTTACTTGAATGTACCGCCAAACACAATCGATATCAATATTCATCCGACAAAAACAGAAATTAAATTTGACGATGAACATGCGTTGTATGCGATTTTGCGTTCAGCTGTAAAACATAGTTTGGGACAATTTAACGTCGCTCCGGTTTTGGATTTTGACAGAGATTCAAATTTAGATACGCCTTATGATTACGAAGGAAAGGAAGCGTCAATGCCGATTATTCAGGTAGATGCGAATTTCAATCCGTTTGGAAATCCAGATCCAACTTCGTCTAAATCATATTCTGGAGGAAGCAATTACAGCAGTTCATCGAATAGCGGCAGTTTTTCTTCGTATAAAAAACCAGAACCATCAAGTTGGGAAAGTTTATACGTTGGTTTAAAGCAAGATACCGAAACCGTTACGCAAATCGAAGACATCGAATTTGAATCGGAAGAAGTGACAGGCTCGCTTTTTAACGATAAAGAAATTGAGGAAGTAATTCATAGAACGTATCAAATTCATAAAAAATATATCGTCAGCCCGATAAAATCTGGGATGGTGATTATCGATCAGCAACGTGCGCATCAGCGTGTTTTATATGAGCAATTTCTGACGAATATGACAGTTCATCAAGCTTCAAGTCAGCAATTATTGTTTCCGTTGAATCTGTATTTTTCTTCAAATGAAATTAATTTGATTACAGAATTAGAACTTTCTTTAGTAAATACTGGTTTTGTTTTTGAAGAAATTAATGAAGATTCTGTTGTAATTTCGGGTTTGCCCGTCAATGTGACAGAAAGCGAGGTTTCAATTCTGTTGGAACAATTATTGAGTGACTTACAAGACGGAATTCCGGAAAGCAGTTTTAGTCAAAACGATACGATTGCAAAATCAATGGCAAAAAGCCTTGCCGTAAAAACCGGAACTTATTTGACTGAAAAAGAACAAGAAAACCTTGTCAACGGACTTTTTGCTTGTAAAGAACCAAATGTTTCGCCTTTTCATAAACCCACCTTCATCACAATGCGTGTTGAAGATTTAGATAAAAAATTCGCAGTATGATGAACATCACGCCCGTAGTCAAGCAGTTGCTGATTATAAACGTAATCTTTTTTATTGGATCGCAATTTGCGCCTTTGGCAGAAGAGCTTTTTGCACTTTACAACCCACAGAACAATCATTTTCAATATTGGCAACCGATTACGCATATGTTTATGCACGGAAATATCATGCATATTTTCTTCAATATGTTTGCGTTGTATTCTTTTGGAAGTGCTCTTGAGCATTTTTGGGGAGGCAAAAAGTTTATCTTTTTTTATATTTCTTGCGGACTTGGTGCGGCATTATTGCAACTAGGAGTTAACTATTTAGAGTTGCAGAATGCGCTAAAAGCTGCTTCTGATTTAGAACTTACCAATGCGACACTACACAAGATTTTAAATATTAGTTTTTCAGATGGAGTTAGCTACAGGTCAGATTTATTTATTAAAGGACTTGAGCCAATTTTGCAGAGCGTTGGTAAAGTTGAATTAGCTAATCAATCAAATATCACGGCTTTATTTCAAGCAGCAGCTCAAAATCAAACACCAATGGTCGGTGCTTCTGGAGCAATTTACGGATTATTAGTTGCTTTCGCATTTATGTTTCCAAACGCAGAATTGATGATGATGTTTATTCCGGTTCCAATTAAAGCTAAATTTTTTGTGCCAATAATTATCGGTCTTGATTTATTTTTAGGAGTTGCAGGAAATTCAATATTTGGAGATGGGCCTGGTGGTGTTGCTCATTTCGCCCACATCGGCGGTGCCATAATCGGTTTCATAATGATGTGGTATTGGAAAAAAAATCAATTTAACGATAGACGCTGGAACTAATAATTTTTATTTATGGGAATTATTGATGATTTAAAATCGCAATACAAATCGGGTGGAATAGAAGTCCAGCTAATTTTTTGGAACATCGGTCTTGCGATAATTTATTTTTTGGTTGAAGCATTTTCACCGCAAGCAATAGTGCAGGTCAACTATTGGCTCTTGCTTTCTTCATCTCCGTCAGAGTTGATTTTCAAGCCTTGGACTTTATTGACTTATGCTTTTTTCCATGGAGGAATAATGCACTTGATTTTTAATCTTTTGGTTTTAAATTTTGCAGCGAGATTGTTTCTTACATTTTTTACGCAAAAACAATTCTTCGGATTATACCTTTTAGCCGCGATTTTCTCTGGATTAATTTTCGTTCTGACTTACTTTTTATTTGCAGGCGCAGGCGTTTTAATCGGAGCGTCTGGTGCAATTATGGCTGTAGTTATCGCTTCAGCAACTTACGCACCATTTTATCAATTGCGACTTTTGCTGATTGGAAACGTAAAATTGTGGCACATCGCTGCTGTATTTTTAATTTTAGATTTAATCCAATTGCCGACTAACAATATGGGCGGACACATCGCACATCTTGGCGGTGCTTTCTTCGGATTCTTATATATCAAGTTATTGCAAAACGGAACCGATTTGAGTTTGATCATAACGAATATCATCAACTTTTTCACCAATATTTTCAAACCAAAAAAAGGAACTCCGTTCAAAAAAGTCCACAGAAATCCAACCCAGCCAAAAGAAAAAACCGTAAGTAAGATTGTGGTAAAAGACAGAACGCAACAACAGATTGACGAAATATTAGACAAAATCAGCCAATCTGGTTATGACAGCCTCACAAAAGACGAAAAAGAATTTCTTTTCAGAGCCGGAAAATAAGTCGCTTTTCTGCACGTTTAAATTAGTAGTAAATCCAATAAATGAAAAAACTTTCGTGGTTCAATAAAGTAATGTTTGTGCTCAACATCGTCTTGACTGTGTTGACTTTCCTTGCTTATATTTTACCATTTTTGGCGCCAAAACTGTTTCCTTTTCTTTCGGTTTTGACATTGGTTTTGCCGTTAATGTTGATCTTCAATTTGCTCTTTTTTATCTATTGGGGAATTCAGATGAAGCGACAAATCCTGCTTTCTTCGCTGGTTTTATTGATGGGAATTACGTTTATCAACAAGTTTTATAAGTTTTCAAGCACCGATATTGCCGAATCTGACAATGATTTTACGGTAATGAGTTACAATGTTCGCCTTTTAAATCTTTACAAATGGATTGAGAGAGACGACGTTCCAGAGTTGATTGCCGAATTTATAAATGACAAAAATCCAGACATTCTTTGCATTCAAGAATATTCTGAAGGCAAAATCAATCTCCGCGCTTACAAGCACAAATTTATCTTGATGAAAGGCGATAAAACGCTTACCGGGCAAGCCATTTTTTCTAAATTTCCGATTATAAACAAAGGCGATATTGTCTTTCCAAATTCCAACAACAACGCAATTTATGCCGATATAAAACGGGGAAAAGACACGATTCGCATTTATAATATGCACCTGCAATCCATCAAAATCACGCCAGACGTTCACGAAATAAATGAAGATATCAACGGAATCAATGAGCAGAAATCGAAGAAAATGATTAAAAGTATGAGCCTTGCGTTTAAGGCGCAACAAGAGCAGGCCGAAATTTTAATGAACCACAAAAAAGACAGCAAACTCCCAGAAATTATCTGCGGCGACATGAATAACAGTGCGTTTTCGTTCGTTTACCGAAGCATTCGTGGCGATCTCAACGATACTTTTGAAGAAGCCGGAACCGGTTTCGGGAAGTCCTACAATTTCAATTATTATCCCGCAAGAATCGACTACATTTTTGCCGATAAAAAGATGGAAGTCAAAAGTTTTGAAAACTATCCAGACTTCGTCAACTCAGACCATTTTCCAATAATGACAAGGCTTTCAATGGCCAAATAATTTTTTTTTGGAGCGAATGGTCGGTGAATTATCAGCCATCGCAATTCCCGCTGCTTTTCCAAATTCCCGATGAAAAATCGGGAGATTTTCCCTTGCATCGGGGCTTGAGGAGAAACCATTTTAATTTTTTGTATCCCGAAGTTTCGGGACTGGACCAAGATTGTCGACACTTTGAGTTTAAGATAAGTGATAAATTTTGCTAAAGCCGAATTGAGATTGGCAATTTAAAAACGGGCTAAATCCCGCTTCTATTCATTTTTTTGAAACGAAAATAAAAAATAAACTTAGGGGAAGAAATTTATACAAAACAAGATGAATTAAATCTCGCTTTTGCCTGTTTACAAATTTGCAATCTCAATTCGGTTTAGTCAAATTTAAAAACAAAAAAACGAGCAAGAAGCTCGTTTTAATTTAAATTATTTCAATTTACAATTGTTGTTTTTTCAAATAATCCACTGCATATCTTCCTTCGTTGAACAATAAGTCTAAAATGCTCAAATTGTTCAAATAACCGTGTTTTTCTTCAAAAACCTGAGTGTAAGGTTCAAATTGCAATATGTCTTTTTTGCCATTGGCCAAATGCCTAAAATCGCTGAATTCTGTAGTTTCGTGAAAATATTCTGAGGTCTTTCCAAATTTGAAATCAAGTCCAAGACAATCACAAACAATTTCCATCGCCTCAAAATTCAAATCCATTAAAAAAGTATGTTTCTTCTGGAAAATAGGAGCGAGGTCATCTTCAAAATATTCAAAGAAAGGCGAAGTTCGATACGCCGCTTCAAGCGATTTGAAATGTTGTTTCTGCCAATCAAAAGCAGTTTCGATTTTCACATCTTTTGTCTTTTGATGATTTTCCTTTGAATGTTTTACAGGAATATTCAGCAACTGAACACCATTCGGACTATAAATATACATCCGGTTTCTGTTTGTCTGTTTCTGGAAATTATCCTCCATTTCAAAGGTGATCGAATCCGCTTGAACCATCGCAACAAACTGGCTCACTGATGGAAAATACGTAGGAAGCAAAAGCACATTCATCGCTTAATATTTTGATTCTTTTCTCTTCTTTCTTTTGATTACAAAGTCAGCAACGATATAACCTCCCAAAAGAATTACGAAAATTAAAAAGTAAGAAACAGGTTCGCCATCACCACCAACAGTCGTGAATAAACGTTCCCAACGAATTTTGTCAAACGCTTTACTCCAAGGAATTGTTGGATCTAAACTCATCCAAATAAATACAGGTTTTCCAACGATGTGATCTGCCGGAACAAATCCCCAATAACGGCTGTCTAACGAGTTGTGGCGGTTGTCTCCGACCATATAATAATAATCCTGTTTGAAAGTGTAAGAAGTAACGATTTTGTCATTAATTCTGATTTCATCACCGTTTACTTTTAAATCATTTCTTTCATATTCGTGAATGATCATTTTGTAAAAAGGCAATGATTCTTTGTCTAGTTTTACCGTTTTTCCGGCTTGTGGAATATAAATTGGACCTAAATTATCTTGATTCCAGTTCTTTGTGTAAGGAAAAATTCTATTATCTGGATTTTCACCTTTTTTAGAAATTAATTTTGTAACACTCTGAACAGCTGGATTATTCTTTAATTTTTCAGCATTTTCAGCAGTCAAAGAAATAAAGAAATAAGTGTTGTCAGATTGGTCAAATCCCATATCTGTTGGATAGATTTTCAAATCTCTCATCAAATAATTTGGATCTAACATACTGCCACCAACAGTTGCCACTTTATATGAATACTGAACGCGCGCTCTGTCAGATAATTTTAATTCTTGATTGTTGATGAAAGCCACGCCATCTCTGAAAGAAAGGCTATCACCAGGAGCGCCCACGCAACGTTTTACGTAGTTTGTTTTCTTGTCAATTGGCTTTCTGATTCCGTTTGAATACGTTCCTTTGAAATCGACAACAGTGTCAACCGGCCAGTTAAATACCACAATATCGTTCTTTTCTACTTGCTCAAAAGCAGGAAATCTGAAGTAAGGAAGTTGCGGTTTGTTTAAATATGATTTTGTATTAATTACAGGAATTGTATCGTGAACCATCGGCATTGCCACCGTTGTCATCGGAGTTCTGGCGCCATAATGATTTTTACTTACGAATAAAAAATCTCCCACTAAAAGCGTTTTTTCTAACGAACCTGTTGGGATTGTAAACGGTTGCATCACATAGGTATGAACCAAAGTCGCAACAACCACAGCAAAAAGCAACGAACTTACCGTGTCAGCAGTCTTGTTTTTTGGGTGCAAACTTCTGTTTTCAATGTATGTAACATCTTGTGTATAATTCACATAATAAATATAAAAACCTAAAGTCAAAATTCCTAAAGCGGTATCTAAAGTCGAATTTTTCCCGAAACTACGAAGCGTTTCAACCCAAACCACAGGAAACATGATCAAGTTCACAATCGGGATGAAAAGCAAAATGACCCACCATTTTGGTCGATTGATGATTTTCATCAAAATAATTGCATTGTAAATCGGAATTGCTGCTTCCCAAGCTTGTCTTCCTGCTTTTTTATATAATTTCCAAGTTCCTGCAAAATGCACGACTTGCATAATTAGGAAAAATATAAACCATTGTGCTAATGTCATCTTCGTATGTTTTTATTTGTATTTGTCTGCGTAATTTGAAATTTGTTACCTTAAATCAAGAACATCTTTCATTGTGAAAATTCCTTTTTTGCCAACAATCCATTCTGCTGCGATTACAGCGCCAAGAGCAAAACCTTCACGATTGTGCGCGGTATGTTTAATTTCAATAGAATCTATTTCTGAATTGTAAAAAACGCTGTGAGTTCCTGGAATTCCCTCAATTCTTTTGGCATCAATTAAGATTTCGTCGTCTTTTGCATTTTCTAAAGCCCAACTTGAATAATCTGAATTATCGATAATTCCTTTAGCTAAAGTTATCGCAGTTCCACTCGGAGCGTCGAGTTTTTGAGTGTGGTGAATTTCTTCCATTTCCACTTTATACTGGCTGAACTTTGCCATAATCTTCGCTAAATGATCATTTAGTTCAAAGAAAATATTTACGCCAAGACTAAAATTAGAACCATAAATAAAAGCACCTTGTTTTTCATTGCAAAGCGAAACCATTTTATCATAATTTTCTAGCCATCCAGTTGTGCCCGAAATTACTGGCATATTTGAATTTAAGCAAGTAGAAATATTGGTAACCGCAGCATCTGGAACACTGAAATCTATGGCAACGTCGGCATTTTCTAAACCGTCAAAAGTGTCTTTACTGGATTTTTTTAAGACAATTTCGTGGCCTCTTTCCAATGCGATTCTTTCAATCACTTGGCCCATTTTGCCGTATCCTAAAAGTGCTATTTTCATTGTAGGAAATTAAAATTTATAACTTAAAGTAAGACCGAGATTTTGTTTGTTATTCAAATCATTTTGATAAATATCGGGTCTTAAAGTAAGATTGTCATTCACGTTAAATTGCTTCAAATGCGCGTCAACATTGGCTTCCACAATATTTAAAATGTAAAGGCCAACGGTTATAATTAAAGAAAGGTCACGCTGTTTTTGATATTGTTTTTGAGCAGAAATTAATTGTGCGTCTGTTAAATAAGCATATTTTCCGGTTGGATCATCTGTGCCAGCCAAACGTCTTTTAAATTCGTCGCGATAACGGTGGTAATTTTTATTGTTCCAAGCATAAATTCCAACTCCACCTCCAATTGCGCCATAAACAAGCGGAATTTTCCAGTAGCTTTTGTTGTAAGCTTGTCCCAAACCTGGAAGAATAGCCGAATAAAACGCTGCTTTTGATGGAGAAAGCGGATCAATATCTTCCACATTCAAGCTGTCTTGAACCACAATGGTCACTTCTTCCTGCGCAAAAACAGATGTATTTGCAGAAAGAAATAAAAAGAAAACTATGGCAAATAATTTATTCACTTAGCCTTTTATTAATTTGATAATTCGGTTGAAATCTTCTTCAGAATGAAACGGAATTGTGATTTTTCCTTTTCCGTTTCCGGCCACTTTTACATCAACTTTCGTTCCGAAATAACTTCCAATTGCTTTCGTTTCAGATTCATCGATCGAAAAAGAACTTCCTTTAGCCGGTTTTGGTGGCGCAGGTTTTAAGCTTTCTTGGTAATTTTTAACCAAAGTTTCTGTTTCTCTAACCGAAAGATTTTGGCTTACAATTTTTTGGTAAATATCTGCCTGAGCGTCTTGATCTTCAATATTGATGATCGCGCGACCGTGACCCATTGAAATAAAACCATCACGAATTCCGGTTTGAATAATTGGATCTAATCTTAAAAGGCGAAGGTAATTGGCAATTGTAGAGCGTTTTTTTCCAACGCGATCGCTCATTTGCTCTTGCGTCAGCTGAATTTCGTCCATTAATCTTTGGTAAGAAAGTGCAATTTCAATTGGGTCTAAATCATGTCTTTGGATATTTTCGACCAAAGCCATAACCAGCGATTCATTGTCATTTGCAATTCTGATATATGCCGGAACCGAAGTCAATCCTGCTAATCTGGAAGCACGAAGTCTTCGTTCCCCAGAAATTAATTGGAATTTATTAAATTCTAATTTCCTAACTGTAATTGGCTGAATTACACCCAATTCTTTAATTGAAGTTGCCAATTCTTGAAGTGAATCTTCATTAAAATTGGTTCTCGGCTGAAACGGATTTATCTCAATAGCATCGAGTTCAAGCTCAATAATATTTCCAACAACTTTATCTGCATTTTTATCCTCAACCGATTTGATATCGTTTTCAGGATCTTTCAATAACGCAGATAAACCTCTTCCTAATGCCTGTTTCTTAATCGCCTTTGTCATAAAATCTATTTCGAATTTTTCTTAATTATTTCTTCTGCTAAATGAAGGTAATTTGTTGCTCCTTTGCTAGTTGCGTCATAATTAATGATGCTTTCGCCAAAACTTGGCGCCTCGCTCAACTTCACATTTCGTTGAATAATGGTATCAAAAACCATATCGTTAAAATGTTTTTGAACTTCTTCAACCACTTGGTTTGAAAGGCGAAGACGAGAATCATACATCGTCAAAAGCAAACCTTCGATATCTAAATCTGGGTTGTGGATTTTTTGAACACTTTTAATCGTGTTTAATAATTTTCCGAGACCTTCCAAAGCAAAATATTCGCATTGAATGGGGATCACAACTGAATCTGCAGCCGTTAAAGCGTTCAACGTCAAAAGACCCAACGAAGGCGCACAGTCAATCAAAATATAGTCATATTTATCTTTTACGCTCGCCAACGCTTGTTTTAGCATGTACTCGCGATTTTCTTTGTCAACCAATTCAATTTCGATCGCAACCAAATCAATATGGGCTGGAATCACAGAAACATTTGGAGCAGAGCAAGAAATTGTCGCTTCATCTGGAGTGTTGCTGTGTTCTAAAATTTGGTAGGTACCAATTTCCACAGTTTCCACATCAATGCCCAAACCTGAACTCGCATTTGCTTGAGGGTCAGCATCAATCAATAAAACTTTTTTCTCTAAAACTCCTAACGAAGCCGCTAGATTTACTGACGTAGTCGTTTTTCCAACGCCGCCTTTTTGATTTGCAATAGCAATGATTTTGCCCATTTAATTTCTAAAATTTTGAACCGTAAAAATACAATTATTTATGGGTTTTGAAAATCTATTTTGTTAACAATTCTAAATAGTTTGGGAACCAAAAAAGCCAGAAGAAATCTCCTAGCTTTTTATTTTTTTTTGTCTTGGCATTGGCCAAAATAATTATTTCAGAACTAACTTTTTAGTCGTTACAGCATCGCCAGAATTTATTTTCAATACATAAACTCCCGAAGCCAATTCAGAAAGATTTAAAGTATTTGTGCTTTCAGAAAATTCGGTTTCAAAAACTTTTGCACCAGTCAAGCTGTAAATTGCAACGGCATTTTTATCTCCAGAAAAAGTATTGTCTTGAGAAATAGTAACAATTTTATTTACAGAAGGATTTGGATACACTTTAAAAGTAGTCAAGTTTGATTCTGCAACACTAAGATTTGCCTCATAAACCACATTGTCAATGCTACTTACAGAGTGTGGCGCAGTTGACGTAATTCTAAAAACGATATGTTTTTGAGTCGTCGATGCAGGAATAATAATGTTTGATTGCGCAGAAGTAGCAGTTACCGTAATTTCAGATCCAACGGCGACAAAACTCGTGTAAGCTGTTGGTGAAGACATTGTACCAACCTGTAATTTTAAAGTTCCCGGAGCTGATGGCGCACCGATGTTGAATGAAAGTTTATGGTTTCCGTCCATGGTAGATAATTCTGGACTTACCACATAAATTGGCGTTGTTGGAGTAGAGGAAGTATAAGTTTGAACCACTTTGCTTCCGCCGACAGTTGCGATAGAAAGTCGTGGAAAAACATCATTTGACGTCCAGCAATTTTGCGGAAATGCTCCTTCAACAAAATTTTCAAAATTTTCATTTAAAGTTGCAACCGCGCTGCATTGGGCGTTGCTGGCAAAAGAAAGGCAAAATAAGCCAATAGAAAGTAAAGTTTTTTTCATATCCGATATATTTGAAGTTAAAATTATTTGGCTGCAAATATATGTCAATTTAAATTAAGTCTAAATAAGATTAGAGGATTATAACGTAAAAATAATATTACGTTATAATCCTCTAATTATAAAATATTTAGCAGGAATGATTTCGCTATTTATCCTTTTTTGCTTTAATCATAGCTTCCAGTTGGTCCCACATTTCTTCCGGAATTGCTTCTAATAAATTGAATTGTCCTGCTCCTTTTAGCCATTCGCCACCATCGATCGTGATAACTTCGCCATTTACATAAGCCGAAAAATCTGAAACCAAATAAGCAGCTAAATTGGCTAATTCTTGGTGATCGCCAACTCGTTTCAACGGCACTTTTTTTGCCATATCAAATTTTTCCGCTAAATCACCCGGAAGCAATCTGTCCCAAGCGCCTTTTGTCGGAAACGGTCCTGGTGCAATTGCGTTTGAACGAATTCCGTATTTTGCCCATTCCACAGCAAGGCTTCTTGTCATTGCCAAAACTCCAGCTTTTGCAGTAGCAGACGGCACAACATAAGCCGAACCTGTCCAAGCATAAGTCGTCACAATATTTAAAATGGTTGAAGATTCTTGTTTGCTGTCAATCCAATGTTTTCCAAAAGCCAACGTGCAATTTTTAGAACCTTTTAAAACAATATCAATAATGGTATCAAAAGCATTTGCCGACAATCTTTCGGTTGGAGAAATGAAATTTCCGGCTGCATTATTTAGCAAAACGTCAATTTTTCCAAATTTTTTCAAAACTTCGTCACGCATCACTTCCACCTGCGCATAATCGCGAACGTCGCAAGAAATCGGAAGACATTCGCCGCCAGTTTCTTTTTCAAGTTCCTCGGCGGTATCGCGTAATTTTGTGATATCGCGAGAAGTAATGGCAACTTTTGCGCCAAGTTCTAAGAAATATTTGGTCATTGCTTTCCCCAGACCGCTTCCGCCGCCGGTTACCACGATTACTTTTCCTTCCAAAGCGTCATCGCGAAGCATTTTCTTTTTAAAATCCATTTTAGTTTGTTTTGATTGCTATTTTGTTTTTACTAAAATACACATTTCAAATTCGATACGAAGTTTTTTTATAAATATTTAGCTTCAAAATTTAGGACAAAAAAAAGACAGCCGTGAAGCTGTCTTATGATCGTTGTATTGAGGGGTTTATTATCTTGTAGCGATAGTTTCCGCGAAGATTTGATTCTTGTATTTTACAACAAAAGTAAGTTTGTCTGATAAAGCTTGATTGATATCAAATTTCTTTGAAATCGTAGCTTTTCCATTAAAAGTTTCGGTATAAAGTTGTGTGTTAAATTCATCCACAAGGCTGATTTCCACGTCACTTTTGTCAGCGTTTGCGATGTCAACATAAACCATTCCGTTTTCATTTTTGAATACTGGTTTGAATGTTTCTGAGATAGCAACTTCTGAAATTGAAGCCGTATTTCCAACAACTTTGATCGCGTATTGTGCTAATTTTGAACTTGTTTCAACTTCCAGAATGTAATTTCCTTCTGGAAAAGCTTTCAAATCGTATGTTCTGTTTACAATCCCTTTGCTGTTAATCTTTTCGCCAAATAACGTTTCATTTTCGAGGCTATAAATTGATAGATTTACGTTTTTCGCATCGTTAATTGAAAAGCTTACCGTTTTTCCTTTTTCTGATTTCACCTTAAGGGAAAAATCTTCCTCACTTGCATTTGCAACAAAAGCCGTAAAAAATACCGCTATTATTAAACTGACTTTCAAGAAATTTTTCATAGTTATAAGTTTATTGAGTTAACAATTATTGTAATGCTAAATTACATTTGATAAAGTCAAAATAGTACTTTTATATTTTCTTATTTCTATCCTATATTGTCTTTACTAAAACGTTATAGTGTTAAAAATGGTAATAAAATACATTTTTTAGTTAATTTTGAAAGTAGAAATTAATTGGATATGAAAACGCTGAAACCTAGTTTTGAAATTATTGAGCCATCTTTCGGAAGCTCGTTTTACTATTCTAAATATGATGAAAATGCAAATAACAAAGCACACGTTTGGCATTATCATCCTGAAATTGAATTGGTTTTTGTAAACGGCGGTTCTGGAAAAAGGCAAATTGGTAGCCACGTTTCTTATTATACCGATGGCGATCTTATTTTAATCGGAAGCAATTTGCCACATTGCGGTTTTACGGACGATCACACCGGAAATAAAAATGAAACAGTAATTCAAGTGAAGCCAGATTTTCTCGGAAGCGACTTTTTGGCTTTGCCAGAAATTAAAGGAATTCACAATTTATTTTCGCAAGCAAAAGGTGGAATTGCTTTCAGTGGAGAAACCAAAAAAGCGGTTGGCAAAACAATTGAGTTGATGGAAAATCAACTGCCTTTTGAAAGACTTTTGAGCTTAATTGCTGTTTTAAAAGAGTTGGAAAATTCAAAAGAGTATAAGATTTTGAACGCTTCTGGTTTTTCAATGGAAACGCAAGTGCAAGATAATGACCGAATTAATATGGTTTTTAATTATGTGAAAGATCATTTTCAGGAAGAAATTAGCTTGGAAAAAGTGGCCGAAATGGCAAGTATGACCGTTCCTTCTTTTTGTCGTTATTTCAAAAAAATCACGAAGAAGACTTTTACCAAATTTGTGAACGAATATCGTGTGGTTCACGCTTCAAAATTACTGGCAGAAAAGCCAATCGGAATCACAGAAATCTGTTATGAAAGCGGTTTTAATAATTTCAGTCACTTCAATAAATTATTTAAAGAATTCACCGGAAAAAGTGCTTCGCAATATCGAAAAGAATTGAAATCTGTGATAAAGTAATAGAAGTTAGCCACGAATTAATCGAATTTACATAAAACAATTCGTGTAATTCGTGGCTAAAAATTATTCCTGTAATAAAATGTCCAAAATGGTAATCGCCGCTTCACTAATTTTAGTTCCAGGACCAAAAACAGCGACAGCACCAGCGTCAAACAAATATTGGTAATCTTGCGCTGGAATCACGCCGCCAACAATCACCATAATATCTTCACGGCGATATTTTTTCAATTCTTCAATAACTTGTGGGACCAAAGTTTTGTGTCCAGCAGCCAAAGAAGAAACACCCAAAATATGCACGTCGTTTTCAACAGCTTGTTTTGCGGCTTCCGCCGGAGTTTGAAATAAGGGACCAATATCCACGTCAAAACCGACATCAGCATAACCTGTGGCAACAACTTTTGCGCCACGATCGTGACCGTCTTGCCCCATTTTGGCAATCATAATTCTTGGGCGACGACCTTCTGATTGAGCAAATTCGTCGGCTTTTTGCTTTGCCGTGGCAAAACTTTCATCATTCTTAATTTCTTTGCTGTACACGCCGCTAAAAGATTTAATTTGCGCTTTATATCTTCCAAAAACAGTTTCTAAAGCATCGCTGATTTCGCCCAAAGTAGCTCTTTCTCGCGCTGCATTTACTGCTAATTCTAATAAATTTCCTTTACCCGATTTTGCAGATTCTGTCAATTTATTTAAAAGTTCTTTGACTTTCTCGGTATTTCTCGAAGCTTTTATTTTGTCTAATTGTTCCAATTGCTGTTTGCGAACCATTTGATTATCAACATCCAAAATATGTAGCGGATCTTCTTTTTCCAATCTATATTTATTGACACCAACAATAATATCTTGGCTCGAATCAATTCTAGCTTGTTTTCTTGCGGCCGCTTCTTCAATTCTTAATTTTGGAATTCCGGCTTCGATGGCTTTTGTCATGCCGCCTAATTCTTCTACTTCCAAAATTAATTCCCAAGCTTTTTTGGTAATTTCATCCGTCAATTTTTCGACGTAATAACTTCCTGCCCAAGGGTCAACAGTTTTCGTAATCTTTGTTTCTTCTTGCAAGAAAATTTGTGTGTTTCTGGCAATTCTGGCAGAGAAATCGGTTGGTAAAGCAATCGCTTCGTCCAACGCATTTGTGTGCAAGGATTGGGTTCCTCCAAAAGCGGCAGCCGAAGCTTCAATCGCAGTTCTAGCCACATTATTGAACGGATCTTGTTCTGTCAAACTCCAACCCGAAGTCTGACAATGCGTTCTTAAAGCCAATGATTTTTCATCCTTCGGATTAAATTGCTTCAAGAGTTTTGCCCAAAGCATTCGTCCGGCTCGCATTTTTGCAATTTCCATGAAATGATTCATCCCGATCGCCCAAAAGAATGACAGGCGAGGAGCAAATTCATCGATTTTCATTCCCGCAGCCAAACCAGTTCTGATGTATTCCAAACCATCTGCCAAAGTGTATGCCAACTCAATATCGGCGGTAGCTCCAGCTTCCTGCATGTGATATCCAGAAATAGAAATTGAGTTAAATTTGGGCATTTTTTTACTCGTAAAATCAAAAATATCGGCAATGATTTTCATCGATGGCGTCGGTGGATAAATATAGGTATTCCGAACCATAAATTCCTTCAAAATATCGTTTTGTATTGTTCCCGAAAGTAATTCTGGTTTTACGCCTTGTTCTTCTGCAGCAACAATATAAAAAGCCATAATCGGCAAGACGGCGCCGTTCATTGTCATTGAAACCGACATTTCATCCAAAGGAATTTGGTCAAAAAGCACTTTCATATCTTCCACAGAATCAATGGCGACGCCAGCTTTTCCTACGTCTCCAACAACACGTTCGTGGTCAGAATCATAACCGCGATGCGTTGGCAAATCAAATGCAATGGAAAGTCCTTTTTGTCCTGCTGCAAGATTTCTTCTGTAAAAAGCATTACTTTCTTCGGCAGTTGAAAATCCGGCATATTGACGAACGGTCCACGGACGGCGAACGTACATTGTGGAATAAGGGCCACGTAAATTTGGTGCAAAACCAGCCCCGAATTCCAGATGTTCCAAACCTTCAATGTCACTTTCAGAATAAATTTTCTTCAGTTCAATTCCTTCAGCAGTCAAGAAATTTTCTTCTGCTAAACTTTCGACTTTCGACTTTCGACTTTCGACTATTTTTATATGTTGGATGTTTTTTCTTTTCATTTTAAATAGAAAATCTATTTTGGATAATTTTTTGGGCTTCTAGACTTATTTTTTCTTAATTCTCAATAAAGATTCGTCTGAAGTCAAATAATCTTCAGTTGGTTCATTTGCTCGATTGTCAAGAACTTGTTTCATTTCTTCCGTCAATTCAAAATCATTTTGCTTTGGCAAAATAATCACTTCAACTTCATCGGTATAAAAATCCTCTGGTAATGTGATGTTTATCTGATGATTTTTTACCGTAACTATTTTTCTGATGGCTTCCATAATTATTTCTATTTACTTCAAATATAGTGAAATCTATTGAGCTTCTTTTTCAGTTTCCAAACGTTCTATTTCCATTTTTTCTGCCAATCTTTTTTCGATAATTGGTGAAACCAAAGTTTTTCTTGGCTTTGATTTTACAAACGGAAAAAGCTCTAAATCGTGGCTCATTCTGTCATTTTTATTTGGATATTTATTTGTTCCTAATAAAATTTCTTTGCCTGAGTCAAACAATTCTTGTTCTTTTTGAGCACTTTCCTGAATTTTTCTCTGGATAGTTCCTTCGATTAATTTCGTGATGAAACCGCCATTTGCTTCAATATCTTTAAATAAAGTCAATGCTTTTTCAGACAATTGTTGTGTCAGATTTTCGATATAATAACTTCCGTCTGCGGGATTTGCAACCTTGTCAAAATAACTTTCGTGTTTTAAAACAAGCAACTGATTTCTGGAAATTCTATCTCCAAATTCATTGTCTTTGTGATACAACGCGTCATAAGCCAAATTCGAAACTGCATCGGCTCCGCCTAAAATTGCACTCATGCATTCTGTCGTTGTGCGAAGCATATTCACGTTATAATCATACAAGGTTTTGTTTCTTTTCGTGGGAATTGCTAAAATGTGACAGCTTAAATTATGGTCGTATTCTTTAGCAATCAAATCAAAAAGCAATCGCAACGAACGCAATTTTGCAATTTCAAAAAAGTAATTGGTTCCAACGGCAACTTGCAACACAATTGGTTTTGAGATTGTGGCGATTCGGTTGAAATATTCGTTTGCGTGTGCTAATGTGTACGCAATTTGTTGCACAATATTGGCTCCAGCGTTTTGATATAAACTTCCGTCGATACTCAAAAAGTTGATGTTTTGGCACGAAATGGAAATCGTGTTTAAAATGTCAAAATCTGATTCTAAGTTTTTGTGCCAATTTCCATCTTTTGCGAGGTTAGAAATTGGGTCAATTTGCACAAAAATCTGGGAATTTCTGCTTTTGGCAATGGCATCAATTCTTTTTACGAAATCGATTGAAATAAACGATAAATGAAAGTAAATAGATGTTTTTTCTAGAGGAAGTTTTTCCAATAGTTTTTCTACGTTGATAGTTTCATCTTCAATAGAAAAGCGAATGCTTTCGGCGCCGCGATTCAAGGTTTCTAAGGCACGACCGATGGATTTATCTAAATCGTGGACAAAAATGTCTTGGGTTATTTTAAAAGATTGCTCGTTTGGATTTGATGTGATTGTTTTTTCAAATTCATCGATGTGGTAAAAAGGCTTGACTTTGATGCCTTCGGGACTTTCCCAAATGAGGGTTTCGTTGTAATCTGCGCCTTTGAGCTCATACTGAATCTGCTGTTTCCACTGTTTTGAGGAAACGGGATTGAAATCGTCAAATAGATTTTCGGCCATTTTTTTTAGATTTTTAGACTGCTTAGATTTTTAGAATTCTTTGATTTTCTACTTTTGACTTTACAACTTTCAGACTTTTGACTACGGCAGTAACCGTTTCTATTGGCGAACTGGCGTTTCCAAATATACGAAAATCATTCTCAAATAGCCCCGATGGTGCCTTTGTTTGAGCTCTTGTGCCAGCCTAAAAAGCTGGCACAAAGCGAGTGGCTCCAGCGGGAATTGCAATTACTGAAAATGCCAGATGGTTCGCTCCTTAAAGCGATTTTCCTTTTTCGTCTGGTGGCAAATCGTCCTCAAATTCAATGATATAGATGTCTTCGCTGTCGCGTTTCATGTAATATTTTTCGCGGGCGTATTTTTCTATCTGGTCTGGATTTTTGAGCAATTTTATCTTTTGCTGGTCGTTTTTTATTTCGTCTTTGTAATATTCTTTGTTGTCGTTTAGTTCGTCGATTTCTTTGTCGAGAACTCGGTGGTCAAGCAACGAATAATTGTCAAGGAAAATCATCCAAACGACGAAAATGGCAAACACAAGAAAGTACCTGTTGGTCAAGAATCTGAACAACGGATAGCGGTTTGCGGTTTTTTTGAATGGATTTTTCACTTGATAAATTTAGGCAAATTTTATAGAATTCTTTGATTAATTACGGCGCGAACCACGTCAATGGCCACGGTATTGTATTTATCATTTGGAATAATGATGTCGGCAAAGGCTTTTGTTGGCTCGATAAATTGCTCGTGCATTGGCTTAAGCGTGTTTTGGTAGCGATTCAAAACTTCTTGCATATCACGACCGCGTTCTGCGATGTCACGTTTTAAACGGCGAATCAATCTTTCGTCAGAATCGGCGTGGACATAAATTTTGATGTCAAACATATCGCGAAGTTCTGGATTGGCAAGGATTAAAATTCCCTCCACAATCATTACTTTTCTGGGATGCGTGTTGATGGTATCGTCTGTTCTGTTGTGAGTTACGAACGAATACACGGGCTGTTCAACGTTGTTTCCGGCTTTTAATTCTTTTAACTGCGCGACCAATAATTCAAAATCGATGGCGCGCGGATGGTCAAAATTAATGAGCGCGCGCTCGTCAAAACTGAGTCCGTGGTTTTCTTTATAATAAGAATCTTGTGAAATAATTCCCACTTCTGCTTGAGGCAATTCGTTCATAATTTGTTGAACGACAGTTGTTTTTCCGCTTCCGGTTCCTCCGGCAATTCCAATGATGAGCATAAAAGTTGTGTTATGTTTTCTTTTGGCAAAAATAGAAATTTAATTTAGAGTGGTTTTTGTTTTTTTGGGAAATGTTTCACAAGTCCGTTAAAGATTTCCTTTTATGTCGTCGATTGTTTCTATTTCTTTTTTCTCTTTTTTACGAAAGGTGACTAAGGAATCCCAATCGTATGATTTCTTTATGAAAATACCGCCCAGAATGAAGCAAGTTAGTGATGTTATAAGGAAAGCTGTTTTAAAATCATTTACGAAAATGTATCCAAAGGAATTTATGTAAGGATTTAAATATGGATTGTTGACAGCATGTAATAAGAAAAGAAGAATTATTAAAACAAAAAGAAGGATTGAATTTAAGGCTGAAATTTTTCTTTTGTAGTTTAAAATGGAAACAGTTAAAACAATTAATATTGGCGCAATTAAGGCTAAAGTCATTTGAACGTTAGTGATTTCTGAATAAACATTCATGTCCATTCTTTTATTACTAATTAAAGATTTATAAAAATCGGAATAAAAATAATAGACTATTCTAAAACACCCAAAGATGATAAATAAAGTACCTAAAATTTGGAAAAAAATAAGTTGAATCTTTAATGTTTTCATTAGTAATGATTTCTTCCAAAATTAAAATAAAAATCAGAAAACTGTATTTTTTAAATTAACAATATTTTTTTAAGAAAAAATAGAAGTATGTAATTGCTAATTAGAGATTTATTTGTACAATTGCATGAACAAAACAAAAAAAATAAAATGAAAAAATTTGGTATTTTAGTCGCTTCGGCTTTGGTAATGGGATTGTCATTTACGTCTTGTACTTCAGATGATGATAGTTCAAATAATGATTCAATCGTTGGGAAATGGAATTTCAGTTCCGAAAAATTTACCGTGAATGGAACAGTTGCTTACAACGGTCCTTATCAAGATAACGAAGTGGGATGCGCGTCTGATAACATTGAAATTTTTCAGAATGGTACTACATTAGAAACAGATTACTTCAATAGTGATTGTGATGTTGATACATATGCAGGTACTTATACCCTTAACGGAAATTCCTTAACTGTAACTGAAGATGGCGATGTGGTTACTTTGGAAATCGTTGAAGTTACTTCTAATAAATTAGTTTTAAGGTCTTCAGATACTTTTGAAGGAGATACAGAAATTTCTGAAATCACGTTTACAAAAGCATAATTTTAAAAATATTACATGAAAAGCTTCTCCATCGAGAAGCTTTTTTTTGTTCAAATAATTTCATCGCAATGATTTCTTTGTAACTTTGAACTTCAAACTGAAACAAAAACAAAATGAACTATATCCTTTTTGACGGAACCGTTAGAAATTCTTTACTGCCATTTACCTTTACACGACCTGTCGCAGAAATCCGCGTTGGAATTTTGACCATTCGAGAAAAGTGGGAAAAATATTTGGGTTACACGACCACAACGGTTACCGAAGAATATCTTTCTGAAAAATTTCCAATGGTGGAAATGGAGGAAAACGTGATGATAAATGCTTCATTTTTGCCAAATGATGTTTTGGCAGAAATGGTGAAATCGCTAGAAAAAAATCAAGCTATATTTAAAGGAGAAGAAGTTATCGCTTTTTTCGCCGAAGAATCTCAAGAAGAAGTTGATTTTGACAGTTATGAAATTTTAGAATACAATGAAGATTGTTTAAAAATCGAACATACTTGGGATATTTTCCAAAAGAATGATATAGCAATTCGTGAGGATTTTGAGCTTTTGACGGAAGACCGAGTTTCACAGCCCATTCCGAAAAGCGTCAACGTAATTTCTCCCGAAAATATTTTTATCGAAGAAGGAGCAAAGCTGGAATTTGTAACTTTAAACGCGTCAACCGGACCAATTTATATCGGAAAGAATGCTGAGATAATGGAAGGTTCTGTTATTCGCGGGCCTTTTGCCTTGTGCGAATCTGGAAGAGTGAAATTGGCTTCAAAAGTGTATGGCGCAACGACTGTAGGTCCACATTCTGTGATTGGAGGAGAAGTCAGCAATTCGGTTCTTTTTGGCTATTCAAACAAAGGTCACGACGGATTTTTAGGAAATTCTGTTTTGGGAGAATGGTGTAATATTGGAGCCGACAGCAACAATTCCAACCTAAAAAACAATTACGAAGAAGTGAAATTGTGGAGTTATGAAACCGAAAACTTTGCAAAAACCGGACTACAATTCTGCGGTTTGATGATGGGCGATCACAGCAAATGTGGTATCAACACGATGTTCAACACCGGAACCGTCGTGGGAGTGAGCACAAATATCTTTGGAAGCGGTTTTCCAAGAAATTTTGTTCCAAGTTTCTCTTGGGGCGGTGCTTCAGGTTTCACAACTTACATTACTAAAAAAGCTTTTGATACCGCAAAAATCGTGATGGCCAGAAGAAATATCGAATTCAGCGAACAAGACGCTTCGATTTTAGAGCACGTTTTTGAGGAAACTAAAAAGTGGAGAAAAGAATAAAATAAAAAAACCGCGATTGCTGAAATTGCGGTTTTTTTTTGGATTCTATTTTTTGGCTAATCGTCAATTCTGATAAATTTTCCGTTAGAATCAAATTCCAATTCAAGTCCGTTGCTTAAGTTTATTTCATAACCCCAACGGCCTTTGTCCAAGCTTGTTACTTGTGAATCTTTGAAATTCGTTTTCACATAAGAAGCGATATTTACAGGAATTACCGCTACCGGAATTGCGGTGTGATGTCCGTCAATCTCTTCCCAATCGCCGTTTCCGTCAAATTCTACTTCAATTTTATTGGCAAATTGCACCTTGTAATCTGTCGAAAAAGTTTCCTTATCCTTAATAATATAGGTAGGATTTTCAGTTCCAAAATGTTTCTTCAAAAAAGTCTGCGCTTTCGCAGGAAGTTCTGCCATTGTAATTGTCGTTTTCTGTGCGTTGGCCGAAAAGCTGAAAAATAATCCGGCAACAAGGCTCAAGCCTAAAGTTATGTGCGTTTTCATAGTATTTGTTTTTAAATTATACTCAAAGGTCGAATACGATTTTGGAAACAATTAGGAATAAAAAAGAAAAATCAAATTATTTTTTCGGGAAAGTGATTTTAAAAGTGTGATTGCTTTTAAACGAATAAGAAATCGAGATAGAGTAGGAGTTGATAATCGACTTTACAATTGCCAAGCCCAAACCAGTCGATTCATTTGTAGTCGTATGTCTATAAAATCTGTTGAAAATGGCCTCAGAATTCAACGGAGAATTGACACCACTATTGGTAATTGAAAAACTGTTTTCATCGATAGAAAATGCTACAAAACCTTCGGGATGATTGTGAACCAAAGCATTTTTCAAGAGATTGTTGATCAAAGCTCCGGCCAAACCTCGGTTCATTTTAAACTTCAAAATAGCATTTTCTACAATGGAAATTTTCACTTGTTTGAATTCGGCTAAATCAGAAAAATCTTCGGTCAATTGAATAATAAGTTCATTGAAATTTACAACTTCTTCATCACCAAATTGCTGGTTTTCAATCTTCGAAAGCATTAAAAGTGATTTGTTCATTCGAACCAAACGATTTAAAGTATCCGTGATTTTCCCAATTTCCATCATTTGTTCTTCCGGAAGAATATTGTTTTCTGCAAAAAGTTCTAACTTGTTGATACTGATTGCTAATGGTGTCTGAAGTTCATGCGAAGCATTTTCAATAAATTGTTTCTGACTTGAATAAATTACTTCATTTCGGTGCAACATTTCTTCCACTTCGTTCGATAAAATTTTAAATTCATCTATCGGAGTTTTAACTTCCTCAAAGCGAATTCCGGTTCCTAATCTAAAGTTTTTCAGGTTGCCCAAAATCCCATAAAATGATTTCCAAATTCGTTTTAAAAGAAAATGATTTACAACCAAAATACTCACGACAAGCATAATATACAAACCGATTAAGGCCAAAAACAAATCTTCTAAAAGTTCATCTTCTTCCACAACCGAAGCTTTAATGTTCAGTTCAAAAGAGTTTCCTTTTTTGTCGTTAAAAACGGTTGTTAATGTTCTGATTGGTTCATCATCATCGTCATATTCCATAAATTCTTTCGAATTTTTAAACTTGTCTTTTAACGAATAATTGCCTTTCGGCAAGGGTTTTATGGTGAATTTATTAATCCCAAATTCGGGCG
Organism: Flavobacterium qiangtangense; assembly: GCF_042658345.1. Taxonomy (NCBI): domain Bacteria; kingdom Pseudomonadati; phylum Bacteroidota; class Flavobacteriia; order Flavobacteriales; family Flavobacteriaceae; genus Flavobacterium; species Flavobacterium qiangtangense. The sequence goes on along the minus strand of NZ_JBHSQB010000007.1, from coordinate 67,507 downwards.
TATTCAGCAGTTTTTCATCCGCAAAAGCCTGACGAATAATGATGATTTTCGAGTTTTTCAAATCATCATCAATATTATCATACACTTCGTCTAAAATCAGCACATAAAAAAGCCCAGCCCAAATTGGGATGACGGCCAAAAGCGTGATTGCCAGATAGCGAAGCGTGTAGTTTTGTAATTTCATCAGCTCATTTTATACCCAATTCCATAAACCGCCTGGAGGTCAACATCGGCATCGGCATCTTTTAGTTTTTTACGAAGATTTTTTATCTGCGAATATACAAAATCCAGGTTGTCAGCCTGGTCGGTGTGATCGCCCCAAACATATTCTGCAAGCGCGGTTTTGTTAATCAAACGATTCGGATTGATGACAAAATAATACAGCAAATCAAACTCTTTTCGATTCAAAACCAAGTCGTTATTTTCCACAGAAACAGTTCGTTGTTCAGGCGATAAAGTCAGGTTTTTAAACGTAATTAAAGTATCGCCATTGTGACTTTTTCTTCGAATCGCCGATTTTATTCTGGCGTGTAATTCGGCCAAATGAAATGGTTTACTCAAATAATCGTCCGCGCCTAAATCCAAACCCTTTACTTTGTCATCCACCGCATCTTTCGCCGAAATTATAATCACAGCTTCCTGTTTTCGCTGTTTTTTTATTTCTGCAAGCAAGTCAAGACCGCTTCCGTTGGGCAACATAATATCGATCAAAACGCAGTCATAATCATAACTCCCAAGTTTATCTAAACCCGAAATAAAATCATGAGCCGTTTCCACAATATACTTTTCTTTTTCCAGCGATTGCTGAATCACTTCCCGCAGTCCGGCTTCGTCTTCGATGATTAAAATTTTCATAAGCGCAAATTTTGCAATCCAAAAGTAGGATTTGAGGACCAAATTAAAGCCCAATTTTGGAAACAATTAGGAATTTTTTCCCAAAATAAAAGTCCCAAAACAACTTTGCCTCGGGACTTTACATATTAGGTAGAAATTTCATTTGTCAATTCTCAAAAACTTTCCTTTTAAGTCAAATTCAAGTTCAATTCCGTTATCCATATCAATATCGATGTCGTTCAAACCCTTGTCAATATGCGTAATCGAAGCTTTTGGATAATTCTTTTTTACGTAGTCTAAAATCGGTTTTAAGATATAACCTGTAGGAATCGCCTTGTCTTTTCCGTCCACTTCTTTCCAAGTTCCTTTTTCGGTAAATTCCAGTTCCGTCATATTATCCAGCATCACCTCATACGTAATTTTCGACTTGTCCTGATCCTTAATCGCGTGATGAATCGTGTTTTTGCCGAAATATTTCTTGATAAAAGCCATCGATTCAGCAGGCAATTCAGTATTTTTTATCGGAGTTTCTTGAGCGTTGGCACCAATCCCAAAAAGAAATATAAATGCCGAAAGTAAGATTGTTTTCATAAATCAAGTTGTTTACCCGAATTTACAAAATCATATTTCCAGAAGCAATTCATTTAAGATAGATTTAATTTCTAAGGTTTTTTTTATGAAGCGAAACAAAAGGCATTTTCAGGAAAGGCAATTCCCGCTTTCCGGTGCAATTTTTTCATTTTTAAAGAAAAAATGAAAAGGATTTCCCCTGCAATCGGGGCTATTTGAGAAACTTTCCGAATTTTTGTTGTCTTCTGGACCAATCGTTATCGATAAACTTTACGCAATAAGAATGAATTTGAAATACATTTAAAAAATCCGCGTTTATCCTCGAAATCCGTGTCATCCGCGTTCTAAAAAAAACCTAGCAAAAATCTTGAATTAAAGTCACCGATATTCAATCACCACAATCCAAAAATTATCTAATTATCCAATTTTCTTACTCGTCTCAAATCCAACATATTCAAAGGATTTATTCCCAAACCAACCACATTTTTTCTTGTAAATCGCGCCACCTTATCATAAAACAAAGGGATAACCGGCGCTTCTTTCATTACCAGCTGATCCATCTTTTGATACAAAACAAACCGTTTCAAATCATCCGTTTCCAAAAAAGCATCTTCATATAATTCATCAAACTCAGCATTTTTAAAATGCGTATAATTCGGTCCATTCGGAGCAAAGTTTTTACTGTAAAACAATGAAAGATAATTCTCCGCATCAGGATAATCGGCAATCCAGCTCGCTCTAAAAAACGAGACTTTCCCCGTGGAAATCGCCTGTCTCAAAGTCGCCGGCGGATTCACGTCAATCGAAACATCAACACCAATTTTCTTCCACTCGCGTTGCAAATATTCTGAAATGTCTAGATAAGTAGCGTTCGTGCTCAAAGCCACTTTTGGGTTCAAATCGCCGGTCGCCTTTTTATATTCGGCAACCAAACTTCGAGCTTTTTGAATATCATAACTATATCCAATTTTAGTCTCGTCAAAACCAGGAAGTCCAGCAGGAATTATTCCGTTTATCGCCGGAGTTCCCATTCCGTTTCTTAAATAGGTAACCAATTTTTGCCGGTCGAAACCATAATTTAAAGCCTGACGAATTCGTTTGTCCAAAACCGTTTTATCGCTTCCATCCATTCTGAAACCCAGATATTCGGTATTCAAATACGGACCTGTAATCATATTCACATCGTTTTTATATTTCTCCTGCAATTGACCGCTTTGCGTCAAAATTTCATCTTTATAAGAAGGATGCAAACCCGAAATAAAATCGATTTTTCCTTGCGCAAATTGTAAAAATCCACTTTGTTTATCAGGCAAAAAAGTCACGGCAACAGCTTCCAAATAAGGCAATTGTTTTCCGTTTTCATCCTTTTCAAAATACAACGGATTTTTTCTCAAGACCAATTTCACATTTTCTTCCCAAAGCTTAAACTGAAAAGGACCGGTTCCAATAGGATTTGTTCGAAAATCATAGCCAGAAACAAAAGCTTCCCTCGGAACCACCGAAGCATATTTCATCGAAAGCAATCCTAAAAAAGCAGGAAAAGATTTCTTCAAATTTATCTCAAAAATTGTATCGTTTTTAGCCTTAAAATTTTCCACATTCTGCATAATCCATCCACCAGGCGACGCTACTTTTTCATCTAAAAGCCGATTGAAACTAAATTCAAAATCTCCAGCGATTACAACACGTGTAGAATCTTTAAAAACTTTATTTTTATGGAAACGAACATCATTTCTTAAAGTAAAAGTATATGTTTTTCCATCTTCAGAAATCGTCCAAGATTTAGCCAAATCTGGTTTTATGTTCAAGCTGTCATCCAATTGAACCAAGCCGTTAAATAGCTGATTGCACATCCAAATATTGTCCTGAGATTTCGCAAAAGCAGGATCCAAAGAACTCACATTTGCATCTTGATTAAATCGAAAAACTTGATTGTCGCGGTTTTTAGTAGTGTCTTTTCCGCAGGAGAATAAAGTTAACGATATGCAAAATATTGATATGTAGTGAATTATTGATTTCATTTTGAAAAATATTGTATGTAAATTTGCAGGCTATTTGCAGAATGTAAATATAGCTAAAGATACCAATTTCCCAATTTTCGGGAGGATTTATAATGACAGAGAACAGAAAAAAAGTCGCTTTTTATACATTGGGATGCAAACTGAATTTTTCAGAAACATCCACCATTGCTCGTAATTTTCAAGACGAAGGTTTTGACCGCGTTGAATTTGAAGATATTGCTGATATTTATGTAATCAACACGTGTTCGGTTACAGAAAATGCGGATAAGCAATTCAAGCAAGTGGTGAAAAAAGCAATGAAATTGAACGACAAAGCTTTTGTTGCGGCAGTGGGTTGTTATGCACAATTGAAACCTGAAGAATTGGCGTCAGTTGATGGCGTTGACTTGGTTTTAGGCGCGACAGAAAAATTTAAAATTACCGATTATATCAATGATTTGTCCAAAAATGATTTTGGCGAAGTGCATTCTTGCGAGATTTCTGAAGCCGATTTTTACGTAGGAAGTTATTCCATCGGAGACAGAACCAGAGCATTTTTGAAAGTACAAGACGGTTGTGATTATAAATGTACGTATTGCACGATTCCACTGGCCAGAGGTATTTCTAGAAGCGATACTTTGCAAAATGTTTTGACAAATGCAAAGGAAATTTCACAGCAAAATATAAAAGAAATCGTTTTGACCGGCGTCAACATTGGCGATTACGGAAAAGGCGAATTCGGGAATAAAAAACACGAGCATACTTTTTATGAATTGGTTCAAGAATTAGATAAAATTGAAGGAATTGAACGTTTGAGAATTTCATCGATTGAGCCAAATTTACTTCGTAATGAAACCATAGAATTTGTCTCAAAATCAAGAACTTTTGTGCCTCATTTTCATATTCCGTTGCAATCAGGAAGCAACGATATTTTGAAGAAAATGAAACGTCGTTATTTGCGAGAAGTTTATACAGAAAGAGTAAATAAAATCCGTGAAGTGATGCCACACGCTTGTATTGGCGTGGACGTAATCGTTGGATTTCCGGGTGAAACCGACGAACATTTCTTGGAAACATACAATTTCTTGAACGAAATGGATATTTCTTATCTGCACGTTTTTACGTATTCTGAAAGAGATAATACCGAAGCGGCGAATATGCCAAATCCGGTTCCGGCAAATGTCAGAGCGAAAAGAAGCAAGATGTTACGAGGCCTTTCGGTGAAAAAACGTCGTGCTTTTTACGAAACTCAAATCGGGACAAATAGAACGGTTTTGTTTGAGGGAGAAAATAAAGAAGGCTATATTCACGGTTTTACAGAAAATTATGTAAAAGTAAAAACACCGTGGAATCCAGAATTGGTGAATACTTTACACGAAATCAACCTGACAAAAATTGATGACGACGGTTCGGTAAGATTGGAGTTTTTGAATGTGGAAGCTTAGTTAAGATTGTTAGAAAAGTAGATTTTTAGACTTTTTAGACTTTGCGTATGGTCTAAAATGTCTAAAAACGAAGAAGTGTAAATATAAATTATACTTTACACAAAGTCTAGAATCTAACCAGTCCAAAAATCTAAATAGTCTAAATTACAAAGTTTAAGAAGTCTAATTCGTCTAAAAATCTAAGAAGTCTAACCTAATATTTATATTGAAAGCTAATCTTAGTCACTCTAAAAACAGAATCGCCATATTTTTCTACAAACTCGAAAGAATTTCTTCCTTTTTGCTCAAAGCTTACAATCAGTGCTGCCGAAATTTCATAATACATTTTTTCGCCTTCCAGCATTAATCTTTCGCCTGTTTTTCGATATCCAGAACGAATCAAATTAAATTCAGATAAATTCCAAGTTGTGGAATGGCTGTCAAAACTTTCCGTCAGGCTGTATAAACCTTCAGTTATTTCGGTTTTGCTTCCGTAATATTTTTCGATGTTTTCGAAGAAGTGGAGGATTTTGGTATTTATTTCTTCAGTCATTTGATAAAAATAATAAAAAATCCTTGCCAAACATTCTCCCAATAGTTAAAACTTAAATGTTCTTATATGCCTTATATGGTAAAAGTAAAGCCAACCATATAAGGCATATAAGAACATTTAAGGTAATCATGTGTTTTTTGTGACTAAACTATATTCGAATTCCTGGTGGAAGTAATTCCTTATAAACCGGATTTTTCCTAAAAAACGAAGCGATTTTTGGATGTGTCGGAACTACTTTTAGTTTTCGTTCAACAGCAATAGCCATGATTTCTTTTAAAAAATCAGTCAGAAATTGTTCATTATCAAAAGCTTCCGGAAGATTTACTTTCGTCAAGAATATTTTTCGCTCTTGAAAAGAATATTCCACAGAAATTAATTTTCCATCCTCACTTTGGGTTTCAAATTGTCTTGAAAAAGTATTGTCTTTAATTTCCATAATTGTTTAATTTCTAGTTATATCGCATCGGAACTTCAATCGTCAGGATTTTTGATTTGGCTTTTGTCTTGATTTGAAAAGACTCAAAATCAATAATTCCAAAAGCATCTCTCTCGTTAATCGTCTGATTTTCAATTTCGATTTCGCCTTCAATCAAGAAAATATAAATTCCGTTTGAAGGTATTTTTATATCGTAAGTTATTGTTTGGTTTTCTTCAAAAACACCCAAATGCAAAAACGCCTGCTGGTGAATCCAAAGCGCATTTCCGTCATTTTTAGCTGCAGGAGAAACTATGTTTACGAAGGAATTCAAATTGTTTTTTAGGTCAAAAGATTTCTGGTCATATCTTGGTGTTACGTCTTCTTTTTCAGGAAAAATCCAAAGTTGCAACGTTTTTGCATTGTCCGATTGGCTCGCGTTCATTTCAGAATGTTCAACTCCGGTTCCGGCGCTCATTACTTGCACTTCGCCAAAAGAAACCGTCGCTTGATTTCCTATGCTGTCGCGATGCGTCAAACCGCCTTCCAGCGGAATCGTGATGATTTCCATATTGTCGTGAGGATGTGTTCCAAAGCCCATGCCGCCAGCAATTGTGTCGTCATTTAAAACACGAAGCATTCCGAATTGCACCATTTCTGGGTTTTGATAATTGCCAAATGAAAATGAAAAATTGGCCTGAAGCCAACCAAAATCTGCTTTTCCTCGTTCGCTTTTTGGAAACAGTCGCGTTTGCATAATTTGTTGATTAATTAAAATAATGAGAAGTGAGTTTTCAGATAAAAACCATAATTTTATACAAATTTCGTAATAAAAAGCTTTTGTTGCTGTTATGATACCGTTAAAACAATTCTGATGGAAAAAACACACGTTTATTTTATGCCAGGAATGGCAGCAAGTTCAACAATTTTTGAGCGAATTGAACTTCCAAAAGACCAATTTGAAATCCATCTTTTAGAATGGGTTTTGCCTTTGGATAAAGAAACTTTGCAAGAATATGCCGAACGAATCGCCTTGGATATCAAACACGAAAATGCAGTTTTGATCGGAGTTTCCTTCGGAGGTGTTTTGGTACAGGAAATGGGCAAAATTGTCAAAGCAAAAAAAGTAATTATCATTTCTAGCGTAAAAAGCAATGCGGAATTTCCGAGGAGAATGAAATTGGCTAAAACCATAAAAGCATATAAAGTTTTCCCGACCGGATGGGCGCAAAACGTAGAACTTTTGGCGAAACTTCCTTTTGGCGAAGGAAAAATGAATCAGCGATTAAAATTGTATGAAAAGTTTCTGTCGATGCGCGATAAAAAATATCTCGATTGGGCTTTGGAGAAAATAATTCTTTGGGATAGGGCAGAACCAGACGAAAAAGTGATTCACATCCACGGCGATGCTGACGAGGTTTTTCCGCCAAAATACATCAAGAATTTTATTCCGATAAAAGGCGGAACACATATTATGATTATCAACAAATTCAAATGGCTGAATGAAAATTTGCCGAGGATTATTTTAGAAAATTGATTAATTCGATAATTTTTACCAGACAATAATTTCGGTTTGGTTTTTGAAATAGTTATTTCAAAGATTAGCGAAAACAAAAAAAGTTTGTAGGTTTACAAAATACACTCAAAAAAGAAAAAGAATATGAATTTGATTAAGAAAACAGGCCTGATTGCTTCTGTAGTTTTGGTAAGCGGAATTTTAATTCACGCAGTTTCCAACGAAAATATAAAAGATAAAACTTCGATTGTAAAAAATCATTATTTTCCAACGGAGGTGAATTTTGCAGGAGAAAAAACGCCTTTAAATATTGCTGACGTAAAAGAACGTTTTGATAGAGAATTGCTTGTAAATGCCAATCTTGATGCCTCAACTTTGTTGATTATAAAAAGAGCCAACCGAGCTTTTCCTATCATCGAGCCAATTTTAAAGAAAAACGGAGTTCCTGATGATTTTAAATATTTGGCTGTGGCCGAAAGCGCTTTGATCAACGCAACTTCTTCTGCTGGCGCAAAAGGTTTTTGGCAATTTATGCCCGCAACGGCAAAGGAATACGGAATGGAAGTCAATGATATTGTTGACGAGCGTTATCATCTTGAAATGTCAACCGAAGCCGCTTGTAAATATTTATTAGGTGCCTACAAAAAATTCGGAAGCTGGACTTTAGCGGCAGCTTCTTATAACGGCGGACTTGGCGGCGTGAACAAACAAATTACTTTTCAAGGCGAAAACAACTATTATGATTTGCTTTTGACGGATGAAACCGCGCGTTATGTTTTTAGAATTATTGCTTTGAAAGAAATTATGAAAAATCCGGTGCAATATGGTTTTACAGTAAATCCGACAGAATTGTATCCGTTGATTCCAACTAGAAAAATTGAAATTGACAGCACGATTGAAGACTTGGCTGTTTTTGCAAAATCACAAGGAATCAATTATAAAGTTTTGAAAATCCACAATCCGTGGTTACGCGACAGAAAGTTGACAAATGCAACTAAAAAGAAATATGTTCTTGAAATTCCTACGGAAGGATATTAATTTCAGACTTCTTAGAAAGTTAGATTTTTAGACTTCTTAGACTTTCGTAAAAATAAAAAACCACTTTTAGTTTGATCTAAAAGTGGTTTTTTTTAAAGTATATTTTTTAGATAGTCTAAAAAGTCTAACAATCTAAGGAGTCTAACTGGTCTAAATTAAATTTTCTTCATCTGATCTTTCATCATCTTGATTTGATCTTTCAGCATTCCTTGTTTGTCTAATTTTTTAGCTTCCGCCAAAAGATTTGTTGCTTCGATTTTTCTTCTTCTAGACATTGCAACTCCGGCAAGATTTAATTTAGCAACGGCCAAATCCATATCCATTGAAAGTCCAAGTTCGATTGCTTTCTTGAAATATTTCTCCGCTTGCGTTAAATTTGTCTGCGAAAGCATCAATCCGTGAAGGTAATTATAGTAACCTTGTTGTTTTCTGACCAAAGACGTTTCTGGATTTTTGATGTAAGCCAACCATTTTTGAGCGCCAGCAAAGTCTTGTTTTCTTAATTTAAGGAAAGCCAAAAGGATAAATTCATTCTTGAAATAAAGCAAAATGAAGATTAAAGAGAACAAGATAAGGAAGATACCGTTTCCAATATTGTTTTCTGTAAATTGCCAAATGCCTGTGGCGATGATAAGTCCGGCTAAAATTAGTTTGATATTTCTGTGAAACATAATATTTGTGTTTAAGTTTGCAAAGGTAGTAAAATGAATTAAAAATATTTTTCAAAAACCACTTGCCAGAAAAAAAAGTCTTTGTATATTTGCACTCGGTTTTGGAACAGCATTGATTTCGAACCTATAAAAAGATATTTAACAAAGATTTTTAAAGATACAAAGCAATGAGCAAAAGAACGTTTCAACCATCGAAAAGAAAAAGAAGAAATAAGCACGGTTTTATGGACAGAATGGCTTCTGCCAATGGAAGAAAAGTCCTTGCTAGAAGAAGAGCTAAAGGAAGACACAAATTGACTGTTTCTTCTGAACCAAGACACAAAAAATAATGTTTGAATAAACATACATAAAGGCGTTACTTTTTTTTAGTATCGCCTTTTTTTATACCTTGTCGGTAAAAACCGAAGGTTCAGGGATATAGGTTTCAGGTTCAAGGGCTTTTCTTAGTGAAAGTACCGAGTTTGAAATCCAAAAAAAGAGTTTGAAGAAAAGATTTTTTTAAATTTTTCTAATTTCTCAAATCCGTGTTCAAAAATAGAAATTCAGATTATTAAAATTAAAGAATACGAGAGGTTAAGGATTTTGTAACTACCATCAAGGATTTCCTTGTGCCCAAAACCCATAACCATTTACCCAAAAATTAACTACAACAACACACAACAATGCCGAAAGACAATTCAATTAAATCAGTTTTAATCATCGGTTCAGGTCCAATCGTTATCGGTCAGGCCTGCGAATTTGACTATGCTGGTTCACAATCTGCGCGTTCTATTAGAGAAGAAGGAATTGAAGTTATCTTGATCAATTCAAATCCAGCGACAATTATGACCGATCCGTCAATGGCCGATCACGTCTATTTGAAACCTTTGACAACCAAATCTATCATTGAAATTCTTAAAGAACATCCACAAATTGATGCCGTTTTGCCAACAATGGGAGGTCAAACTGCATTAAATTTATGTTTGGAAGCAGATGAAAAAGGAATTTGGGAAGATTTTGGAGTGCGATTAATCGGTGTTGATATCAATGCGATTAATATTACCGAAGACAGAGAGCAGTTCAAACAGCTTTTGGAAAGAATTGGAATTCCTGCGGCGCCAGCAAAAACAGCAACTTCTTTCTTGCAAGGAAAAGAAATTGCACAAGAATTTGGGTTTCCGTTGGTAATTCGTCCGTCATTTACTTTGGGTGGAACCGGAGCGGCTTTTGTTCATACGAAAGAAGAATTCGACGACAAGCTGACTTATGGTTTAGAAATGTCGCCAATTCACGAAGTTTTGATAGACAAAGCTTTGCTTGGTTGGAAAGAATACGAACTAGAATTATTGAGAGATAAAAATGACAATGTCGTGATTATCTGTTCAATTGAAAATATGGATCCAATGGGAATCCACACTGGTGACTCGATCACGGTTGCGCCAGCGATGACTTTATCAGATGCAACTTTTCAAAAGATGCGTGATATGGCGATCAGAATGATGCGAAGTATCGGGAATTTTGCAGGTGGATGTAACGTTCAGTTTGCGGTTTCTCCAGATGAAAAAGAAGATATCGTGGCGATCGAAATCAATCCTCGTGTGTCTCGTTCTTCGGCTTTGGCATCAAAAGCGACAGGTTATCCAATTGCAAAAATCGCTTCAAAATTAGCTTTGGGTTATAACTTAGATGAATTGCAAAACCAAATTACAAAATCAACTTCTGCTTTATTTGAGCCGACTTTGGATTATGTAATCGTAAAAATTCCACGTTGGAACTTTGACAAATTCGAAGGTGCTGACAGAACTTTAGGACTTCAGATGAAATCTGTTGGAGAAGTTATGGGAATCGGCCGTTCATTCCAAGAAGCTTTGCACAAAGCGACACAATCCCTTGAAATTAAGAGAAATGGTCTTGGCGCTGACGGAAAAAGTTATACCAATTACGACCAAATTATTGAAAAACTAACTTATGCGAGTTGGGACAGAGTTTTCGTGATTTATGACGCGATTCAAATGGGAATTCCGTTGAGCAGAATCCACGAAATCACTAAAATCGATATGTGGTTTTTGAAACAATATGAAGAATTATATTCTTTGGAAAAAGAAATTTCAAACTACACGGTTGAAACTTTGCCAAAAGAATTATTGCTTGAAGCAAAACAAAAAGGTTTCGCAGACAGGCAGATTGCACACATGATGAAATGTCTTGAAAGCCAAGTTCACAAGCTTCGCGAGGACAAAAACATCAACAGAGTTTATAAATTGGTGGATACTTGTGCAGCAGAATTTACGGCAAAAACGCCTTATTATTATTCTACTTTTGAAGCAGAAATCGAAACTGCTGACGGAAAAAAATATACGCATAACGAAAGCATCGTAACAGACAAAAAGAAAATCGTAGTTCTGGGTTCAGGACCAAATAGAATTGGGCAGGGAATTGAATTCGATTATTCTTGTGTTCACGGAGTTTTGGCAGCGAAAGAATGTGGTTATGAAACGATTATGATCAACTGTAATCCAGAAACGGTTTCGACCGATTTTGATACGGCAGATAAATTGTACTTCGAGCCAGTTTTTTGGGAACATATTTATGACATTATTCAGCACGAAAAACCAGAAGGTGTAATCGTTCAATTGGGAGGTCAAACGGCTTTGAAATTAGCAGAAAAATTGTCTAAATACGGAATCAAAATCATCGGAACTAGCTTTGATGCTTTGGATTTGGCAGAAGACAGAGGACGTTTTTCTGAATTGTTGACCGAATTAAAAATTCCTTTTCCACAATTTGGGATTGCAGAAAGTGCTGATGAAGCTTCGGCTTTGGCAGATACTTTAGATTTTCCGTTATTAGTTCGTCCTTCGTATGTTTTGGGCGGGCAAGGAATGAAAATTGTCATCAACAAAAAAGAATTGGAGGAGCACGTGATTGATTTATTGAAATCGATTCCTGGAAATAAATTGCTTTTAGATCATTATTTAGACGGAGCGATTGAAGCGGAAGCTGATGCAATCTGCGACGGTGAAAATGTGTACATCATCGGAATCATGGAGCACATAGAACCTTGTGGCGTTCACTCTGGAGATTCAAACGCGACTTTGCCACCATTTAATTTAGGTGAATTTGTGATGCAGCAGATTAAAGATCATACGAAGAAAATCGCTTTGGCTTTGAGAACTGTTGGTTTGATCAACATCCAATTTGCAATTAAAGACGACACGGTTTATATTATTGAGGCAAATCCAAGAGCTTCGAGAACGGTTCCTTTTATTGCAAAAGCGTATGGCGAACCTTATGTGAATTATGCGACAAAAGTGATGTTAGGCCACAATAAAGTGACTGATTTTAACTTTAATCCGCAGTTGAAAGGTTATGCGATCAAACAACCAGTTTTCTCTTTCAGCAAGTTTGCCGGTGTCAACAAAGCTTTAGGTCCAGAGATGAAATCAACGGGAGAAAGCATCTTGTTTATTGATGATTTAAAAGACGATCAATTCTATGAGTTGTATTCAAGAAGAAAAATGTACTTGAGTAAATAGTATTCAGCTATTAGAATTGAGTATTGAGAAATAACTAATAAAGCCTCCGATTTGGAGGCTTTTTTTATGTTCAATTTTTGCGACAAACTGCATCACTAGCCCAGATTACACGGAAAGTCTTTTTCAGGGAAAGGTTTATTTTTGTGCTGTAAAAAAGCGACCAGAGGAAGCTCTTTTTTCAGCTTACAAAAATTACCTTTACCTAAAAAGCTTGCAGAAAAAGCTGGAAATAGCTTCTACTTATGATTAGCCAAATGTTCTAAACACGGCGAAACGTCAAAATACAATCCTTTTATATTATCGTCATTTTGTGCAACGGTCAGATAATCAAAATGTTCTATCAGATTTTGTTCACCTCCAAAACGGAAACCAAACATCGCCAGCAAGTCATATTCGTGGGAAGTATCGATGACATAAAAAGCAGTTTCTTTGCTGATTCCGTCGCCAGAACTGACCAGAGCGTCAACGATAATTTCTAATTTGATGAGGTTTTTTTTAAGTTCGTCAAATTTTTGTTGCTGCTCTAAACTGTACAGTCGGTAATTTAAAGAGCGAATATCAAGCGGATTTTCCTTCAAAGCTTGATTGGAAAGTTTGATAATTTCTGCCAAATCTTCTGGAGAAAGTGTTTCCTTATTGACAACTTCACTTAGTTTTTCAGAAGCTTCTGATGGATTATACGGACTGTATTTTGGCTGAAAAATGTAGCCGTAATACAAATGTCTTTTTTGTTGCAAAGTCATAGTTGAATCAGAAAGTTCATATTTTGCCAAAAGTTTTGGATAATAAAACTCTGATTTTTTGTCTTTTATATTTGTTTCAATAGTTTTATAATTTGGACTTTCAAAAGTATTTTCTTGGGAATATCCGTTGAAGCAAATTGTAAATAATAGCAAGAGGAATTGAATTTTTCTCATCGTTCAGTTATTGATTTTCAAAGATAAGAATTTGGTTTTTTGGCAGATAAAAATTGAAACAGAAATTTTTAAAATAAAAAAGTCCCGAGGTTAATCGGGACTTGAATTTACAAAAGGGGAAACTATTGCTTGATGAATTTTTGCGAGAATTTGTTACCTGAAAGATCTTGTAAAATCAAGATGTAAGTTCCGGTTGTCAATTCTTGAACGTTTAATTTATTGTCAGAAATTTTTGGATTAGAAACCATTCTTCCGTTGATGTCATAAACTTTTGCATCGGCAATTTCTTGTATGTCTTTCAACTGAATATTAATGAAGTCTTTCACAGGATTTGGGTACAAAGCAAATTGATTGCTATTGTTTTCTGATAAACCTAAAGTGGCTCCTTCAGTAATATTTAAAGTTTGATTTACCGCTGGATTTGTAATGGTATCAACGATCCCCGACGGCCATCTGATAATTACTTGCTGAATTGCTGTCGCTTGGCCAAGGCCAAAATGTGCGTTTAAAGAACTCATATATTTAAAACCTTCGCCACTTCTGATGTCACGAATTTGTTTTCCCCAAGTGCCATAAATTTCAACTCTAGCGCCAATTCCATTGCTATTGCTTTGAATTCCGTTTAATGCAACTTTTAGCCATTTGTTAGTATTTGGAACTGCGTAGCGAACAGTTGATCCGTTTAAAATATCAAGAAAACCGTCGTTATTTAAATCTCCAACCGCACCAACACTGATTCCGCTGTAATTTGCCGGTGAGAATGTTCCGTTTCCTTGGTTGAACATAATTTTTCCGCCACCGCCAAGAACATCAACATAGCCGTTATTGTCAAAATCATACGCCACATTGTCAATATTTACTGAAGTATTTGTGTCCCAGCCAGAACCTGCGGTGATATTCGTGAAAGCGCCCAAAGTTCCGTTTGATAAATTATTTCTAAAATATTTGTGCGTTCCAGAACTTGCTGTAATGATGATATCCATATCGCCGTCGTTGTCAAAATCTGCAATTGCAGAAGACCACGTTTGAATTGGCGTGATGTTGATTTGCGCCGCTGCAGAAATATCCGTAAAAATTCCGTTTCCATCATTTCTATGCAATTCACAAGCTGGGCCGGAACATTTTGAGATAAAAACATCAGAATCTCCGTCGTTATCAAAATCGGTCCAAAGCGTTGCATAATTTCCTCCAATTGCTCCGATACTCATCGCACCCGGGGTAACTGTTGATTGATAATACGTCAAAGTTCCCGCGCCGTTGTTCAAATAATATACGTTTGGAGCGATATCGTGACAAGAAAAAACATCTAAATTTCCGTCATTATTCAAGTCGGCAAAATTTGTTCTTTGGCAGAAAATATAGTTTCCGGGAGTGAAATTACTGTAAGCGGTTCCGGTGTTATTTGACCTCCAGACAGAAAGTCCGTCGTTTGCCCCTAAAACCAAATCGTTAAAACCATCTTTGTTGCAATCTCCCGCAGCAATACTCCAATAAGGCATTTTGCTAACGCCAGTAATTGCAAAATCAGAAATCGTGAAATTTCCTGGCGTAGATTGAAAATGAATTCTCAAATTATTTGGACTTACGCCAACGATATCGTCTTTTTTGTCATTATTCATATCGACAACACAGTAATTGTAGGCGCTGTTGACAGTGGAAATGGTTTGAGTTGTATAAGAAATTGGCGTTGGAACCGGCA
This sequence comes from Flavobacterium qiangtangense, assembly GCF_042658345.1. Lineage (NCBI taxonomy): Bacteria > Pseudomonadati > Bacteroidota > Flavobacteriia > Flavobacteriales > Flavobacteriaceae > Flavobacterium > Flavobacterium qiangtangense. Next base: position 52,355 of record NZ_JBHSQB010000007.1, on the reverse strand, counting down.
CAACCACAGCACCCTGAATCAACTGAAATGAAAATCCTGTCGATTGATATTTGTTGTCAAAGGCAATATAATAAGTGGTTCCGGCCACAGCGCTGAAAGTTACAGTTGACAAATAAGAATTTGTATTTCCTGAATTGCAAGAAATTACGCCGCTGTCATCGTCTCCAGCAAAACAAGTTAAGTTACCGCAAGTTCCTGTGTAAACGTGAAGGCGCGTGTCTTTACAAATGTTAACTTGCAAATCAGTAGTCACCGTCACCGAATAATTTTGAGTAGGAGTGTAGGCATACCATTCTGCCGCAGTTCCAAGTCCGGTTCCAAAACAAGATGTTGTAATCTGCGCTCCATTAACTGCGTCAATAACATAAGTTCCTGCCGTGATGGGAGTTGCGCCGGCGCACGAATTTTGGGCAAATGATAATTTTGCGCCTAACAGTAAAATTAATAATAATGTAATTTTTTTCATATTTGGTAGTTTTGTTGGTTGTTTGTAATCAGTTTATGGGCAAGAAGAAAGCGAGTTGATCCAAGCTTCCACAAGTTGCACGCCTTCTTCGTGAATGATTGTTCGTCCGTGAAGTGGCATTCTGTAAGCTTCGTTCGTTGTATTTAGCCTAAAATGCATCATCGATCGGTTGATATTTCCTGGATTTACGATTTGCGAAAGCGCTTCGTCAAAATCTTGCATATCTTGTGTTTCCACGCAAACGCCCATATTTGTCAAACCATTTTGCGCACCAGTTTCATTAAACGCAAATCGCATCGGGCGGTAATCACAATGTTGATTGGTTTGGTGACAATGTGCACAATTGATGTCCACATAAGATCTGGCGCGAAGTGAAATTGATTTTGAAACATCATTATAATCGATCACAGTATTTGCGGTAGTCGGCAAGCTAAAATTGCTTTCCAAATAGCCTTCCTGAATCCATTTTGTCAATTGATTGGCGCTTGAAGTTCCATACGTTTTTGCGAAATTTAAATTCTGAGGTTTGATACCAATCGGGATGTTTACAGAAGTCGTAATTCCATTCACAACTTGATTCGTTTTATGACAAACAATGCACTGAACTTCGTTTGGGATTCTGTAGCTTGTGCTTTTAATGACATTGTTTTCGTCTTTCCAAGAAATGTCGGTGTAACTTCCTTCTAAATCAAGAAATGCTTCGGTTTGTTCAGTATTCCAAACATAATTCGCAAAAATCCATCCTGATGCTTTTCGAATCATAATTCTGGTTTCAATGATTCTAGTGCCACCAACAGGAGTTGTATTCTGAACATTTGTATAATAAAACGTCTTGATTAGCGCTGCGCCAACTGGCAATTCTAAAACTTTTTCATCGCCATTAAAAGTAGCTGAGGTTCCGTCTGGCATCCAAACAAATCTCTTTTTGTGTGCATAATCTGTGAAAAGTGAACTTGCGGGTTCATAAGGAAGCACATTCAGCGACGGACTTTGGTTTTTTATTTCTCCGTCAAAAAAATGATAATCAGAAAGTTTTTGATAAGGAACTTGTGTCAAATCAACCGTCACTGGCGACGTTGGTTCGGGCACAGCAACATATTGGCTATCATCCGTTCCGCAAGAGAGAATGATAAAGAATAAAGATAATAATAAGTAATTTCTTAAAAAGTAGTTTTGTTTCATAGGTATATTTGAAAATATTGGGAAATATTTAGCAAATATATTATAAAAGTTAATTCAAAAAATTAAAATGAAGAAAAAGTTACTTGACTGTAAATAAAATAATTACAGCTCAATTTTTATATCCATAGATTCAATATCTCTCAACGATTCTGGAGACGTGTAGTCAAAGGTTTTCTTGATGTTTTTATTGTCCTGTTTCGCTTCTTTTCTATGTAAAGCTTCACAAAATCGTCTGACTTCTTCATGATTTGTAAGAATTAATCGAGGAACTATAGCATTTTTTCCTTCGCTATCTTTTGCCACCATCGTAAAATAAGACGAATTGCAATGTTTCACTTTTCCTGTTTGGATATTTTCAGAAACCACTCGAATCCCAATCACCATCGAACTGTTTCCCACATGATTCACCGAAGCTTTCATAGTCACCAATTCGCCAATTTCAATCGGATTTAAAAAGTCAACCGTGTCCACAGAAGCTGTCACGCAATAAGAACCCGAAAATTTTGACGCACAAGCAAATGCAATCTGGTCCATCAATGACAAGATGTAACCACCGTGAATTTTTCCGCTAAAATTGGTATTTGACGGAAGCATCAATTCTGAAATTGTGACTTTTGAACTTTTAATCGTTTTGTATTTCTTTTCCATTTGTAGTTTTTTTTAATCGTCAGATTCTTCAGAATCCGCTCTTTTTAATATATTTTCCGGCAATGCCTTTTTAGCTTTTGCGCCCATTTTTTTCAATTTTTCAACGCTGTTTATCAGATTTCCTTTTCCGTCAAAAAGCTTGTTCATCGCATTTCCATATTCTGATTTGGCTTCGTCCATTTTCTTCCCGATTTTCACCAAATCATTCACAAAACCTTCAAATTTATCATACAAAGCGCCCGCTTGTCGCGCAATCTCATACGCGTTTTCTTGCTGTTTTTGATTGGCCCACATGCTGTCAATTGTTCGCAAAGTCGCCAGTAACGTGGACGGAGTTACAATCACAATGTTTTTCTCAAACGCTTTATTATACAAAAACGCATCTTCGTTCAAAGCAATCGCAAACGCCGGCTCGATTGGAATAAATAACAACACAAAATCCGGACTTTCAATTTGGTACAAATCATGGTAATTCTTGTCGCCAAGCTGTTCCACGTGCCTTTTTATCGAATTAACGTGCTCTTTTAAATGAACCAATCGCAACGGATTATCTTCCTCATTTACATATCTTTCATACGAAACCAGCGAGACTTTTGAATCCACAACCATCTTTTTTCCGTCAGGAAGATTGATAACCACATCCGGAAAAACGCGCGAACCTTCATCATTTGTGAAGCTTTGTTGCACTTCATATTCACGCCCTTTTTCCAAACCAGATTTTTCTAAAACGCGCTCCAGTACCAGTTCGCCCCAGTTTCCCTGCATTTTGCTGTCGCCTTTCAGCGCCTTGGTCAGGTTAATCGTCTCCTTGCTCATTTGCTCGTTCATCACCTGAAGTCCCAGTATTTGCTGACGAAGCGCAGCGTGATAATCAATACTTTCCTTGTGCGTGTCTTCCACTTTTTTCTCAAAAAGATGAATTTTGTCTTGCAATGGCGAAAGAATACTTTTCAAATTCTCCTTATTTTGCTCGGTAAATTTATTCGATTTTTCCTCTAAAATCTTGTTGGCCAAATTCTCAAATTCCTTCGTAAATTTCTCCTGAAGCTGTTCCACTTCCTGTTTTTGCTCCTTATTTCGCTCCCAAAGATTTTCAAAATCGGTTTCTTTTTTCGACAATTGAATCGCCAAAGATTCCTTTTCAATCCTAATGTTTTCGCGGTCTGAAGAAACCTGTTGCAACTGCTTTTCAAACGACAAGCGCTCTTGCTGTTGTTGCAATTTAAACTGTTCCAACTGATAAATCAGTCCGTTAATTCGCTCTTCCAAACCCGCTTTTTCCGAATTAGATTTTGAAGAAAACAGTAATTTTCCAATGAAGATTCCAATAAATAAGGCGATGCAAAAAGTTATGGCGGTCAAGACGGTTTCGTTCATCAGATTTCGTTTGTAGTTCAATTAGTAAAAGTAAAAAATTAAATAGCAATCGATTGTTTTTTTTTGAAGCGAATCGTCAGGCATTTTCAGCAAAGGCAATTCCTGCTGATTGGCAGTATCTTTTATTTTTTAAAGAAAAAAATAAAAGGATACTCGCCATCATCAGGGCTATTTGAGAGTCATTTTCGAATATTTGTTATCACTTCCCAACGTTGCATAAACTCCACATTATTTAAGAAAATAATTCTTGTAGTACTTTATTTATAGAATATTCACTTTCCATAATCTTAAGTTTTTTACAACAGCATTTCAAAGTTTATTTCTGCCGTTCATCGGAAATTTTGTGTAAAAGAATTCAGATTAGTTATCATTGCGTTGCTAAAAACTATCAAAAAACTACCAAAATGCTACCACAATTATCTCCTCAACAGGTGACCAATTCGTCTATTGACTATGAATTCGTCTCTCAAGTCTTTGTCAGATTTTTTAAAATTATGCTTCGGTCTGATAAAAAAATCAAAATGATTTACTCAGATTATTCAAACAAACATTCCCTCGGAAACAATTTTTATGTCCTTAACTTTCGATTCAGAAATGCGATTTGGTACAAAATAAATAATCAGCGCACTGAGAAAAGACAATTTATTTTCTCTGAAAACGAATCTCCAGAAAACATCGAAATTATTGTTTATGGATTTTTTAGAAAAAAATCATTCAAAATGAATTTGGCAAAATCACTTTCAGAAGAAAAAGTTTTTGAAAAATTTGATAAAGTAGAAAGTCAATATTCGCTTTAAATTAATAATTGCGCTTTTTTCCATATATTTAGGTAATAAAATTCTTAAACAGTATGAAAAAGCAAAACTTAGAAAATCATATTCGGTTTTATCCACCGCACCATTTTGTGTTTTATCCGATCACGCTAATTTTACTCGGAATAAGTATTTATTTTGCTTCAACTTGCGAAGATCAGCGAGCAATCTGGATATTTATTGCCACATTAATCGCTTTGATTATTTGGGTTGCATTTATGTTACGCCAGCATTATTCGTTGATTTTGCAAAACAGAATCGTGCGATTAGAACTGCGTTACCGTTATTTTACATTGACCAGTCAAAGATTAGAATTGTTAGAAAACAACTTGAATGATTCGCAGATATTTGCGCTTCGTTTTGCGCCTGATGAAGAACTTGTCGATTTGATTCAAAGAACTATTTCAGAAAATTTATCGGGAACTCAAATCAAAAAAAGCATTAAAAACTGGAAAGGCGATTATAACCGCGTTTAAACTTTAACAAACAATTCACGCTGATTGTTAACCATTTGAGATTATGAAAGTGTAACTTTAAGTTGAAGAAAACCAATCAAAAAAAGTTATGAATTTTACTACTCAATGGTCAATTGACCCAGATCACTCCAGTATTGAATTTAAGATTAGGCATTTGCTTATCTCTCAAATTTCTGGCGCTTTCAAGATTTTTAACGGAAAAATGACGACCGACACAGATAATTTTGAGACCGCAGAAATCTCGCTGTCCATCGATGTTTATAGTTTTGATACCAATAATATTGAGCGCGACGAACATATCAAGTCAAAGGATTTTTTAGATGCCGATCAATTTCCGGAAATTAATTTTACTTCTTCAAAATTAGAAAAAATAGAAGGAGACGATTATAAATTGTATGGAAATTTGACGATAAAAGGTGTTTCTAGAGAAGTTATTCTTGACGTAGAATTTGGCGGTCAGGCCAAAGATGGTTTCGGGAAGATGAAAGCTGGTTTTGAGATTTCGGGAAAAATAGACAGAAACGATTTCGGAATTTTGACCAATGATAGAACAGAAACAGGAAACTTAATCGTCGGGGATGAAATAAAAATTCATGCAAATATTGAATTTGACAAAGAGGAAGATTAATTTTAATCTACACATAAAAACAAAAAAAAACAGGCTTCAATCGAGCCTGTTTTTTTTATTTATTCATCATCTAAATCCATATTTCCGCGGTCTTTTTCATTTTCAGGATGACCAGAAGGATATCGATTTGGATCAGAATCTGAGTTTTTATCTCGGTTTTCTGGGTTTTTCTGCGACTTAATTCCTTCGCCAGAAGTTTCTGCTTCAGCGTCATAATCGTCCACGTCGCGGGCGCGCTTAACGGTTTCCTTTTCTCCAGATTCATCTTTTTCAGTTTCTGGCTTCAATTTCCCTTTCGATGGATCATAATCATCCGGAATATTTTTTCCGCTAAATCCTTCGTTCACGTCTTTATTTGCTTCCGTTTGCTGTCCGTTCCACTTTTTGTCGTTTAAATCTTGATCTTTTTCTGATGACATAATTGGTTATTTTTTAGTTGATATTGTTAAGTTACAGCTATAAAAACTTAAATGCTACTGGTTTAACATTGCTTTAAATTGTGTCGTGTTTTAAAAGGATAATAGTAAATTTGCAAAAAACAATTTATGTCGCACCAGCATTTTTTAATTCATAAACCTTATGGCTATCTGAGCCAATTTATTTATGAATTGAAACGCAAGAAAAAACTTTTGGGAGAACTTCACAATTTTCCAGAAGGCACGATGGCCATCGGAAGACTCGACGAAGATTCGGAAGGTTTGTTGCTTTTAACGACCGACGGAATGATGAGCGAAATCGTCAGAGGCAAAAAAGTAAGCAAGGAATATTATGTGCAAGTAGACGGAATTGTTACTGACGAAGCGATTGAAAGTTTAAAAAAAGGTGTGGAAATCGGCTTCGACGGAAAAAAATATATCACAAGAAAATGTGACGCTTTTAAAATTGATAATCCAAATTTCGCAGAACGTTCCAAGAAAATTAGAGACGAACGACACGGCCCAACAAGCTGGCTTTCGGTTACTTTAAATGAAGGGAAGTTTCGGCAAGTGCGCAAAATGACTTCCGCAGTTGGTTTTCCAACTTTAAGATTGGTTCGTGTGAGAATAGGAAACATACATTTAAACGACTTAAAATCGGGAGAAGTTCAGGAAGTTGAAACTTTAGAGATTTAGACAAAAAATAATAAAAATTTTATCCAAAAAATAAAACCAAAATCAATGCTCAATATCGTTTTAGTTGAACCAGAAATACCAAATAACACAGGGAACATCGGCCGTCTTTGTGTGGGAACAGAGAATCGTCTCCACTTAATTCATCCATTCGGATTTCAAATTACTGACAAAAATTTAAAACGTTCTGGTTTGGATTATTGGGTACATTTAGATTGGAAAGAGTACCAAAATGTTGGCGAATGGATGCAACAAATTCCGGATAAATCGCGTGTTTTTCTGTTTAGTTCACATGCCGAAAAATCATATTTGAAAGAGAATTTTCAAAATGGAGATTGGTTGGTTTTTGGAAAAGAATCAGTTGGTTTAAGTAAAGAAGTTTTGGCTCTGTTCGAAAATCATCTCAGCATTCCAATCTCGCCTTTGGTCAGAAGTTATAACTTGGCAAACTCGGTAGCTTTTGCAATTGGTGAAGCAAAAAGACAGATTGAGCTTTAAGATTTGGTGTTTTTTAAATAGCTGTCAAACGAATTTAAGATGATATTCACCGACCTTTCCAGCGTTGGTTTTACTTCTTCAAAACCTTCTTTTAAATTTTCGTTTGATAAAAAATAATCAGAAATTGTGGATTTTAAAAGTACTTTATTGGCATAAATTTCTAAGATTTTAAACGAAGAAGTGTAAGAGTTTCCATTTTTTGAAACCTTTAATTGGTACTTTATTTTGTGAAAAAATGTTTCGCCTTTATTTCTGTACAAAAAAGCGTTGTCGCGAAAAGCATCGATTGTAATTGAATTTTCTGTGACTTCAGTTATGTCAAATTCACCGCGCGAAAATTCTGGAGCCCACATTTGCGTCAACTCAATAAATCGCTCGTCGGTCATAGCGGGAAGCGTTCCGGTAACGGGATTTGGATTAATTCCGTTTGAAGTCACTTCAACATTAATTTGGCCAAAACCTGCAAAAGCAGAAAATATCAAAAATAATTGTAAAATTCGTTTCATCGCAAAGTCGTTTATGTTCATAAAGATAGCGGAAGCGATTTTTATTCTAAAGGTTTTTAAGAATAAATTTGGCTTTTTCTTTGTCAAAATAAATCATTTCGTCTGCAAACAAAGAATTTAAAATGCCATTTTCAATCAAATTCTCCGGAGAATCCATCACCGTTTTTTCGGAATTCATGACAATCATTTCATCGCTTAACTGCAAGGCCAAATCTAAATCGTGCGTTGAAAACAAGATACATTTGTTGGTTTCGGAAGCTAATTTTTTTAATAATTTCAACAGTGATACTTTGTGAACCAAATCTAAATGCGTTGTTGGTTCATCTAAAATTATTAAAGGCGTGTCTTGTGCCAAAGCTCTCGCTACCAGCACTTTTTGTAATTGTCCGTCGCTGATTTCAAAGTGTTTTTTGGTCGCCAAATGACTGACTTGCGTCAAAGAAAGGGCTTCGTTTACTTTTGAAATATCTTCTGGAGTCAATTTCCCAATCCAATCGGTGTAAGGTTGTCTGCCGAGTGCGACTAATTCAAAAACAGTCAAATTGCTCGGCGGAAGATTTTCGGTCAAAACAATGCTCAATTGTTGCGCCAATTCTTTCTGATTATAGCTGTCTATATTTTTTTGGTTCAAAATAACTTCGCCTGAAAGCGGTTTCTGAATACCAGTCAAGGTTCTGAGCAACGTCGATTTCCCGATTCCGTTGGCGCCAATTAACGAGATTAAAGTTTTGGATTTTAGTTCCAAATTAATTTCTGAACCAATTACATTCTTGCCTTTTTTGGAAGAATATCCTGTGCTTAATTTTACTGCCGAAAGTATAATTTTGTTTTTCATCAGACCATAAATTTACGTTTTCTGACTAATAAATACACGACAATCGGAGCTCCGATAATTGACGTAATTGCGTTGATTGGCAACGTGAAATCGCTTCCAGGCATTTGAGCAATCGTATCGCAAATCAGCAAAACAATTGCGCCCAAGAGCAACGTACTCCAAAATAAAATGTAATGACTGCTGGTTTGGAAAATCATTTTTGCAATGTGCGGAACGGCCAAACCAATGAAGGCAATCGGTCCTGCAAAAGCGGTAATGCTTCCGGCTAAGATGCTGGTTGCGATGATGATTAACAATCGTGTTTTATTGAAATTTATTCCTAAACTTTTGGCATAACGTTCCCCCAAAAGCAACGCATTTAAGGGTTTTATACAAATCGCGCTCAAAAATAATCCGATGAAACAAGTGATTCCTAAAATCAAAATGTTGTTCCAGGATTGATTTCCTAGGCTTCCGAGTGACCAAAAAGTGAATTTTTGCAATTCTTCGGCAGAACTAAAATAGGTGAGGACGCCAATTATTGCGTTTGCAAAACTGCCAAACATCAAGCCGACAATCAAAATTGCCATTGTATCCCGAAGCTTTTGCGAAACCACTAAAACGGCCAGTAAAACCAAGGAACTTCCCAAGATGGATGCCAAAACCATTCCATAAGCAGAAAGAAAAAATTCACTCAAAAACGAAGGCATAAATCCTGCGCCAAGAATGACAAAAGCCACGCCCAAACTTGCTCCAGAACTTAGTCCCAAAACATCTGGCCCAGCAAGCGGATTTCTGAATAAAGTTTGCATTAATAATCCGCTGATTGACAATCCCATTCCCACTAAAATTGCAGTAATCGCCTTTGGAAGTCGGTAATTCCAGATGATTATTTCCCAAGAATTTTTAGTCGCCTGACCGCCAGAAAGGGAACTGACAATATCATCCACCGGAATTTTTACCGAACCCAAACTGATGTTCAGCAAGAAACAAACTGCCAGAAAAACCAGCAATCCGATGAAAATAATATTGTTTTTTTTTGTGCTCATTTTTTTCTACCGCAGATTTTATTTTAGATTTTCGAAATAATTATAATTTTTAATAATCTGCGAATCTGCGGTCACTTCTATTTTAATTTTTCAAAAAAGAATAATTCATAATCAGGCAAAATCTCCGGATGCATAATTTTTATCAAATCTTTCAATATCAAATCTGGTCTATTTGGTGCCAACTCATAATATAAAACACCGCCTGTTTTTCCCTTTTTACTGCTGAAAGAATACACATTTCCGTTTTTATAAGCTTTAAAAAACTTGTAATTTGGGTTGGTATCTGTCATTTCTTTCAAAGTTGTAAATTGTGCTGGACCAATCCAAAAATCAGCGTTTTCAGCTCTTTCCAAAACCGTTTCAAATGATAAAGAAAGGCTTCCGGTTTCTGGAGTTGTCGCCCAAAGATACGTTGCATTGGCGTCTTTTATGAACAACGAAGCCCAGCTTTTTCCGCCTGGCAAATACCATTTGTCTTGATAAATCGCGCCGCTGAACACGGTTGGTTTTGAAGTCGTTTTCTCGGCCAAAGCCAAAGCATCATTATATTCTTTTTCAATGGTTTTAAATTCAGCGTCGGCTTTTTCTTCCAAGCCATACAAAGCGCCAAAAAACTTAATCCATTCTGCTTTTCCAAGTGGCGTTTGTTCCGTCCAATCTCCGTTATAAATTATTTTTTGACCGTTTTGTTCTAAGTTGGAATAGGTTTTATTGTTATTGTCGATGCTAAAACCAACGATGACATCGGGTGCTAAATCAATCAAAACTTCTGTGTTTAAGCTTTGATTTGTACCGATTTCCTTGACTTTTTTAGCATCGATTAAAGCTCGCGTTTTTTCGGAAGAAACATAATTGGTATTTGGAAAACCTAAAAGTGTGTTTTCAACGCCCAGCGTTTCCAACGAAGGAATGTGCGTTGTTGAAGTGACTACAATCGACTTTATCGGAACTTGAATTTGGGTATAATTTTTTAAGCTATCTGGCACTGTAACATCCTTTTTGTGCAAGACATACGAAAATCCTTTCTCCGCTTCCGGCCACGGATGTGAAACTTTTACAACTGAATATCCATCATATTTATAGATTTCCAAACCTTTTGCATATTGAATTGAATTTTCAATTTTTTGATTGGAAACCGCTTGATTTCCCTCGTTTTTTTTACAGCTTACGGCAAAGATTAAAAACAGGAAAACCGAATATTTTGAGAGAAATAATTTCATAAAAAGGTATTTGTGGAGTGCGCAAAGATAAAAGTTATGCTTTACAAAGAACAAATGTCAGAATTAATTATTGATAATTTTTTAAATGATTTGGTTGTAATAAATACATTTTCGATAAAAATTCAATCTAATCTGCTATATTTGCACCCGAATTAAGGTTGTGATTTACATTTTTAGAAATCACATTAAAAGGGAATTTGGTTTAAAACCAAAGCTGTTCCCGCAACTGTAAGCTACAAAGCTCGCTGTTATCTACAAAACCACTGTTCTAATTTTAGACTGTAGATTTTAGATTTTAGATTCAATCTAAAATCTAAAATCAAAATTCTAAAATCGAATGGGAAGGTAAACAGCAAGACGCAAGCCAGGAGACCTGCCTTTTTTCTAACAATTATCAAACCTTCGGGAAAAAGGTTTCGGAAATTATGACTTTTAAAAAGCTGTTTTTAGTTTCTATTTTCTTTGCATGCCAATTCGCTTTGGCACAGAATGACAGCATCCGCACTTTGGAGGTTGTCGAAATTTCTGATTTGCAATTAAAAAATTACTCTAATTCTCAGTCGGTTCAAAAACTGAACGATTCCATCATCAACAAAAATCAATCATCGCTGACTTCTTTGCTGAATTACAACACCGTAATTTATTTCAAAGAAAACGGATTTGGGATGGTTTCTTCGCCGTCTTTTAGAGGAACGACGGCACAACAAACTGCAGTGATTTGGAACGGAATCAACATCAATTCGCAGTTAAACGGACAGACGGATTTCAACACTTTGACTACTCGGAATTTTAACAATATCACAGTCAGAGCGGGTGGAGGAAGCTCGATTTATGGAAGCAGCGCCATTGGCGGAAGCATTCACCTAAATAATAATATAAGTTTCAGCAATCATTTTGATAACGAACTTCGTTTGAATTATGGCAGTTTCAACACTTTTGGTGGAAATTATAAAGTAGATGTTTCTGATGGAAAATTTTCGGTTCAAGCGAGCGTTTCCAGAAATTCTTCTGATAATGATTATGAGTTTTTAGACACCAATAAGAAAAACGAAAATGGGCAATTTTATAATACGAGCGTCAATGTTGTTGCAGGTTATAAATTAAATGACTCCAATATTTTCAAGCTTTATAGCCAAGTTTTTGATAGCGAAAGACACTTTTCAGGAACCATAAATGCAGTTTCAAAAAGTAAATATCAAGATTTGAATACTCGAAATATGCTGGAATGGATTGGACTTTACAGCAAATTTACGTCTAAGCTGAAAGTCGCATTTATCAGTGAAAACTATAAGTACTTTGAAAATGCGCAGGCTGATTTTTTCACGCACGGAAAAGCCGAAACTGCCATCGCAAAGTATGATTTGGCGTTTAATCTGAGCGAAAATATTTCTATTAATTCTATTTTTGAATACAATCAAACCAAAGGTTTTGGTTCGGATATTCAAGAAACTACGCGAGAAATTGGCGCAGGAACATTGCTTTTCAAACATTCCGTTTCAGATAAATTTTTATATGAAATATCGGTGAGAAAAGAGCTGACCAATACTTATGAAAGTCCGGTTTTGTTTTCTCTTGGAACAAATTACAAAATAGCTTCATTTTATACGGTTAAATTAAATGCGTCACGAAATTTTAGGATTCCAACGTTTAACGATTTGTACTGGCAAGGAAGCGGGAACGCAGATTTGAATCCAGAAAGTTCGTATCAGGCAGAAATTGGAAATGAATTTAGATATAGAGAATTCACTTTTTCGGCAACTGGATATTACATTAAAATCGACGATATGCTTCGTTGGTCACCAGGAACTGGTGGAATTTGGACACCAAATAATGTTGCAAAAGTGGAAACTTATGGCGCTGAAGGCTATTTAAATTGGAACAAAAATTTTGGCAAAAACACTTTCGATTTTAATGCTTCGTATGCGTACACGATTTCAAAAGACGAGAAATTAGACAAGCAATTGATTTACGTTCCGTATCATAAATTGACGTCTTCGGCTTCGTATTCTTTTGGAAATTTTACCGCTTATTATCAATATTTATTTAACGGAGAAGTGTTTACTTCATCGGATAATGCGTATACTCTTGATGGATATTCGGTTTCAAATGTGGGTGTGAATTATACTTTTTTCAAAACTGCCAACCTTGGTTTTGAAGTTTTAAATCTTTGGAATGAAAATTACCAAAGTACCTTAAATCGTCCGTTGCCAGGGCGAAATTATTCTGTGAATCTAACCTTTAATTTTTAATACAATGAAGTTCAGCAAATTATTTTTAGTTGCTTTAACAGGTGCCGTATTTTTTGTTTCGTGTAATTCTGACGATGACAAAGCACCACAATTGCCTTTAGGCGCTTATGACAATGGGTTTTTGGTTTTAAACCAAGGAAATTTTTTAGCAGGAAATTCTGAAGTTACTTATATTTCAAATGATTTTGCAACACAACAAAACGAAATTTTTTCTACGGTAAATCCAACGACTTTGGGCGATACAGGTCAAGATATTGGTTTTAACGATGAGAAAGCGTTTATCGTTTTAAACGGTTCAAACAGCATTCAAGTGGTAAATCGTTATACTTTTGAAACGCTTGCTACAATTACCACAGGATTGAGCAATCCAAGATATATTGCGTTTGCAAACGGAAAAGGATACGTGACAAACTGGGGCGACGGCGGTGTTGCAACCGATGATTATGTAGCTGTTTTAGACTTAAATTCTTATGCGGTTACAGCAACAATTCCGGTTGTTGAAGGTCCAGAAAGAATCATTGAAGAAGATAATAAACTGTATGTGGCGCACCAAGGCGGTTATGGTTACGGTAATTCTGTCTCTGTGATTTCTGCTTCAACAAACACCGTGACTTCAACGATTGCTGTAGGCGATGTTCCAAATTCTTTGGAAATTGAAAATGGCGTTCTTTACGTTTTATGTGCAGGAAAAGCATCTTGGACAAACGACGAAACACCTGGAGCTTTGCACCAAATTAACTTAAACGGAAACCAAAATACTAGCTACGCTTTTCCAGCAGGACAACATCCTTCAAACTTGGTAATTGAAGACAATAAAATGTATTATACGGTAGATTCTGATATTTTCGTGAAAACGACAAATGCAACTTTACCAACCCAACCATTGTTCAGCACGACTTCTCAAGGTGTTTACGGCGTGTACAGCTTTGCAGTTGAAAACAATAAAATCTTTGTTGGAGACGCGGGAGATTACAGTTCAAACGGAAAAGTTTACATTTATTCATTGACAGGAAGCCTTGAAAAAGAATACACTGTTGGTGTAACTCCGGCTGGATTTTATTTCAACGATTAGTTTTTAGTTTCAATTTTCAATCAGAAAAAAGGCTTCCAATTCGGAAGCCTTTTTTTATTGATTTTCGTAAAACTTGATATTTAAAGATTCAAACGGAATCTCGTTCAGATACATTTCATTCCCAAAAGGTTGCAATGCTTTTCTGTCTTTCAGTCGTGCAAAGGATTTTAACGGAGCTGGCGATTTAATTCTGCCGTTTCCTGTAATTTGACTAATTGCATTGCTCAAATAAGGTTCATTTACATCGCCTAATTGTCCCAAATTTCCTAAATCTTCTTCCAAAGGAGTTCCTGTTGGGTCAATTCCATCTTGATATTCCCCGAAACCATCAGAATTTATGACTTTAAAACAAATGGGTTGCATCGCATATTTATGTCGAGAACTTCTTCCCGATTTTTGAAAAGTAGGCGAATCATATAAGGTAATCGAGCCCACATTTTTCCCGATTGTTTTTTCTCCAATTTTGATAACTTGAATGTGAGGAGCCAATCCGTTTATGACTAATTCGCTTGCAGAAGCCGTGCTTCCGGTGGTCAAGACATAGACTTTCGTTAAATTTAAGCTGTTGATGGCGCCAACTCCAGAAATAGAACTTGTAAATCTATTGATTAAATTCTCCGGATTATTTTGAGAAAAATGCGCTTCTACTTTAGAATTCCATTGCTGTTTTGCAAAAACCTGACCGTCAAATTGGCCGGTAATCATACTTGCCAAATATGTTGCAGTTTGAACCGAACCGCCTCCGTTATATCTCAAATCTAAAACCAAGTCAGTTATTCCTTGTGAACGAAATTGCCCAAAAACAGCATTTAATTGTCCGTCATATTCGTTGTAAAATCCGTTGTACATCAAATAACCAATCTTTTTTGGCGCATAATCATAAACTTGGCTCAATAAAATTGGATTTTCAGACAACTGCGTTTTGGTCAAAGAAACCGATTCGCCGTTTGGCGTAAAGTTTCCGTTGTCATAATTGGCTAGATTTAAAGTGTAAGTCTGACTTCCTAATAAAGTTCGATAATTGTCAACGGTCAAAGCGGTACCATCAACAGCATAAAATATATCGCCACGCTGAATGTTTTTGGTCGAAGCATCAGAATTTGGAATAATATATCGAACCCAGCCCACAACATCATTGGAACCCTCTGATTTTCTGATTAATTGATAATCGACGCCGTTATTTGTGGTTACGCCACTCAAAACTCCTTCCAGCGCAGTATAATCGCTATACATTACACTGAATCTATCGGTTTGTCCTGGTTCAAATCTTAATTCTTGGAACAATGTTTCTGGAGAAGCGTATCCTTGCAGAAAAGTATTCAATTCGGCTTGACCAGAAAAACGGTCGTCTGACAAATTTGGAACATCTTCTTGCCAATAATAGTAAAGATTTAATCCTTTCCAAATAAAATCTCGTACTTGAAGACTCGCAGGAACTTCAATATCGTCAAGGTCATCTTGGCACGAAAAAAATGTGGAAATCCCTATAAATAGTGCGATTGTGATTATAAAAGTCTTTTTCATTCTTGGTGTTCTTATTGGTCAGAATAAATATTAACGTAAATTTATGGCATTTAGTTTCAAAAAAATATTTTTTCTTGTAACAAAAAGTATTGTGCCTCGTCTTTCTAATATAACCGACCAATAACCGTCAAATGAACCAACTTGAGTTTGTCAATCTCATCACTCCTTTTAAGGATAAAGTCTTTAGACTTGCCAAGCGTTTGCTGGTGAGTACGGAGGAAGCGGAAGATGCCACTCAGGAAGTTTTGGTAAAACTTTGGGACAAAAAACAAGGTTTGGATAAATACAATAGTGTGGAAGCTTTTGCGATGACAATGACTAAAAATTATTGTCTGGACCAATTAAAATCAAAACGAGCCAGCAATCTGCAAATCGTCCACAATCATTTTACTGACCGAACGCCTTTGATGCAACAGCAACTTGAAGATTCTGACAGTTTGACTTGGGTCGAAAAAATAATAAATGAACTCCCAGAACAACAACGAATGATTGTTCAATTCAGGGATATCGAACAATATGAATTTGAAGAAATTGCCAAAATGATGGACATGAATGAAACCGCGGTTCGCGTCGCGCTTTCAAGAGCAAGGAAGACAATTAGAGAATTTATGACAAAAACACACAGCTATGGAATTAGATAGAATAGAAAATTTATTAGAAAAATACTTTGAGGGAGAAACAACGATTGCTGAAGAAAAAGAACTAAAAGTTTATTTTTCGTCTAATGATGTTGCGCAGCATCTAGACCAGTATAAAGCAATGTTTGGCTATTTCTCATCGGCAAAAGAGCAAAAGTTTGAGCGAAAGATTCCACTACAAACTACGAAACGAAATGTGGCGTGGTTATCAATTGCAGCTTCGATTGTTGTTTTGCTTGGGATGTTTACTTTTTACAATTATAATATGAACCAGAATCAAGATTTAGGAACGTATGATGATCCTCAAAAAGCTTTTGAGGAAACCCAAA
Organism: Flavobacterium qiangtangense; assembly: GCF_042658345.1. NCBI lineage: Bacteria > Pseudomonadati > Bacteroidota > Flavobacteriia > Flavobacteriales > Flavobacteriaceae > Flavobacterium > Flavobacterium qiangtangense. The sequence continues at coordinate 35,758 of NZ_JBHSQB010000007.1, read as the reverse complement.
AAGCCTTGAATCTGTTGTCAAAAAATGTGAATGTAGGCGTTCAGAGTATGGAATACGTTAATGAGTACCAAGAATCAAAAGAATTAATATTTAAAAATTAGAAAAAATGACAAAATTTATAGTTACCATGGTTTTAGCTTTAGTTCCAACATTATTTTTTGGACAAGCGGCTTTTGATAAATTTGACGGACAAGAAAACATCACTTCGGTGGTTGTAAACAAGAAAACCTTTGAAATGCTTGGCGGAATTAAAGCTGACATTAAAGATAAAGCTGTGGCGAAATACATGGATTTGGCAAACAACATCGAGAATTTCAAGATGTTTTCCACTTCAAGCATCAAAGCTGCGGCTGACATGAAATCTACTTTTGAAGCATATCGCAAAAAAGAAAATTTAGAGCAATTAATGCGAGTGAATGACAAAGGTAAGAATGTTCAGATTTATGTGAAATCAGGAAACGGCGCTTCAAAAGTGAAAGAACTTTTAATGTTTATTGAAGGTGGCGATGAAAAAGGAGAAGAAACAGTAATGATCTCATTATTAGGAGATATTGATTTGGCGAGTCTTGGTGACTTTACAAAATAAGCAGACAATTTAAAATAAAAAGAAAATGAAAAAGTATTTAGTAACACTCGTCTTGACTTTTATGCCATCGTTGTTTTTTGGGCAAAGTGCTTTTGATAAGTACGACGGCCAAGATGGTGTAACAGCAGTGGTAATTGGCAAAAAAATGTTCGAAATGATGGGGAATGTCAAATCAAATGACAAGGATGCCCAGCAATATATGAACTTGGTCAAAAAACTGGAAAGCCTGAAAGTGTTTGTGACTTCAAGCCCAAAGTTAACCGCTGACATGAAAGCCACATCCACAAAATATTTAAAAACTGCCGCGCTCGAAGAATTGATGCGCGTAAACGACGGAGGAAAAAACATCAAGATTTATGTCAAATCTGGTGCAACTTCCACGAAAGTAAAAGAACTTTTAATGTTCATCGAAGGTGGCGGAAAAGACGAAACGGTTTTGATGTCATTGACAGGAAATTTTGACTTGAATGAGCTTTCGATGTTGACAGAAAAAATGAATCTTCCGGGTGGCGATGCGTTGAAAAAAGGAACAAAAGGCTCAAAAGGTCCAAAATAATTTAGAGATGAAAAAAGTAGCATTACTTGCAATTGGATTGAGCTTGACGCTAATGAGTTGCAATTCAGAACCAACGCTTCAAAAGTATTTCGTGGAAAGCACAGAATCAAAAGATTTTATTGCTGTTGATTTGTCAACCCGAATTTTACAATTGAAAAAAACAGAATTGTCTCCAGAAGAAAATAAAGCGTTAGAAACTTTAGAGAAAATGAATATTCTGGCTTTCAAATCAGATAGCACGAATTTGAAACAATTTGAAACTGAAAGAGCAAAAGTGCAAACAATTCTAAAAGACCCAAAGTATCAAGAATTGATGAAAGTGAGTTCTGGTAAAGAAGGTGGCGCCATTTACTTCGTGGGCGAAGACAATGCCATTGACGAATTTGTTCTTTTTGCAAATAAAAAAGAAGCTGGTTTTGCAGTCGTAAGAGTTTTGGGAGACGATATGAATCCCGCGTCGATTATGACAATGCTATCCATTTTAAAAAAATCAAATATTGATTTAGAACAATTGAAACCGTTGCAAGCAATGGTTCCGCAATAAAATTTAGGTTGGTTTGGTTATGAAAAAAGCGTCTTGATTTCTCGAGACGCTTTTTTGTTTTCTTAATTATTCCAAGTTGATTAAATCTGTGAATCTGCGGTATTTTTTTTAGCAATTGGCTTTTTGCTTTTGAAACTTTCTCTAAAATATTTATAAGGAACAACGAGCATCCCAAAACATTCTCCATCTTCTTTTCCCGTGTGTTTGTGGTGCATCTTGTGCGCACGTCTGACCGCTTTCGCGTAAGGATTATCAGCATTTCTGAACATTTTAAATCTTTGGTGGATGAAAATATCGTGAACCATAAAATAAGCGCATCCGTAAGCAAAAATTCCAAGGCCAATTGCCAAACCAATTTCAAAAATATCATATCGCCAAAGCAGAAAAAAACCAATGCTGATTACGGCATAAATGATGAAAAAAGCGTCGTTTCTTTCAAACCAAGAATCGTGGTCTTTCTTGTGATGGTCGGCGTGAAAATGCCACATAAATCCGTGCATGATGTATTTGTGGCTGAACCAAGCCATAAATTCCATAAAAATAAACGTCAGGAAAAATACCAATATATGAATCCACATAACTTAGATAATATTTAATTTATAACTGAAATAACACTTGGCAAAAAGACCAAACTTTTCATAATCTGGAACCCTGATTCTTGCGTTTTTAATTTCAGCGGAAGGTGTCTTTTTTAATTTAGACAATAATTTTTTATAGTAAACATAAGCCGTGTAAACGCCAAATTTAGCTTCCAGCGGAAGACCCAAAATTCCCTCGTAACCTAAAGCAAAATCAGCTTCGATTTCAGCAATAATTTGCTGTTTTGAAATTTCGTCTAATTGATTCAAATTCGTATTCGGAAAATAAGTGCGACTTAATCCTTCAAAATCGGCTTTCAAATCTCTTAAGAAATTTACTTTCTGAAACGCAGAACCCAGTTTCATCGCGCCATTCTTTAATTCTTCATATTTTGCTTCGTCACCTTTTACAAAAACTTTCAGACACATCAAGCCCACAACATCGGCCGAACCATAAATATATTCTTGGTATTCTTCAGTCGTTTTATATTCTGTTTTAACCAAATCAAGTTTCATACTTTTTAAGAAAGCGTCAATCAATTCTAATGAAATATCGTATTTTCTAACCGTATGCTGAAACGAATTTAAAATGGGATTCAAGCTAATTTTATTTTCTAAAGCGCGATAAAAATCTTGCTCAAAAAGTTCAAACAAATTTTCTTTGTTATAATCGTGAAAACTGTCCACAATTTCGTCAGCAAAACGCACAAATCCATAGATATTATAAATGTCTTGGCGAATGCTCGGCGCTAACATTTTTACAGCCGAGGCGAAAGATGTGCTGTATGACTTCGTCACATTCTGGCTGCATTCAAAAGAAATTGTGTCAAAAATAGCTTTCATTGGTGGTAGTTTGAAATGGCAATATTATTATGATCTATCCTTGCGAATCAATTCTGATACTAATTTTCCAGAAATCAAAGCGGGGGGAACACCAGGTCCGGGAACCGTTAATTGTCCGGTAAAATATAAATTCTTGACTTTTTTACTTTTCAGTTTCGGTCTTAAAAATGCTGTTTGAAAGAGCGTATTAGCCATTCCATAAGCATTTCCTTTATAAGAATTATAGTCTTTTATAAAATCTTTCACACAGAACGATTCCTTAAATATAACATTATTTTTTAAATTTTGCTGTGTCAATTTCTCAAAACGAGTCATAATTTTTTCAAAATATATCTCTCTAATTTCGGGAAGATCTTCAATTCCTGGAGCGATCGGAATCAAGAAAATTCCAGCTTCTTGTCCTTCAGGCGCCGCATTCAAATCTGTTTTTGACGGAAAGCTGGCATAAAATAATGGTTCGTCAGGCCATTTTGGATTATCATAAATTGCTTCGGCGTGGATGTCAAAATCCACATCAAAAAACAATGAATGATGTTCTACATTTTCTATTTTTTTATCAAAACCGACATAAAATAGGAGTGAAGAAGGCGCAAAAGTTTTGCTTTCCCAATATTTTTCAGAATAAACCCGATCGCGTTCGTCGAGCAATGTTTCGGTGTGGTGATAATCGGCGCCGCTTAAAATGATGTCGGCTTCGATAACTTCACCATTTACAACAAGGCTGTCGGCTTTCCCGTTTATTACAATAATTTTCTCGACGTTTGCATTTGTAATTATTTCAACGTCAAGTTCTTTTGCTAATTTTTCCAACGCTAAAATCACCGAATACATTCCGTTTTTTGGATGCCAAGTTCCCATCCCAAAATCAGCGTAGTTCATAAAACTATAAAACGATGGCGTATCAGAAGGTTTTGCTCCGAGAAATAAAACCGGAAATTCTAATATTTGAATGAGCTTTTTATTCTTGAATTTGATTCTAACATCTTTTGAAATAGTTCCGAAAAATTGACTGACTTTTTTCGCGGTTTCCAAAGTAATTAGTTCCAAGGGAGAAACTCCGGGTCTGTAAACCAAATCTTTTATGGCGATGTCATAATTGCTTTTGGCATTGGCCATAAATTCTTTCAAGGCAACAGAACTTCCTTTTTCGATGCTTTCGAAGGTGTTTGCAATTTCTTCCAAATTATCTGAAATAGTTACAAATTCGTTGATCCCAAAATATACTTGATACGCAGGAGAAAGTTTGGTCAACTCATAATAATCTGAAGGTTTCTTACCAAAATCGGCGAAGAATCTTTCAAAAACATCAGGCATCCAATACCAAGTTGGGCCGATGTCAAAGGTAAAACCATCTCGTTTTAGTTGACGCGCTCTTCCGCCAATCGTGGCATTTTTTTCGTAAATCGTTACGGTGTGTCCCTGTTGCGCCAGGTAGCAAGAAGCTGCCAAGGCTGAAAATCCGGAACCTATTATTTTAATATCTTTATTCATCTGTTTAACAAATATAGCAAAAAGATAAACAAAACTTCGGTTTTAAGAAACATTTAAAGTTTGTTTATTACGTCTTGCAAATTGAAATAAACTGACGTCGTCTTGTTGAGGTTTTTCTTGTCGATGTGTTTCGCTATCTTCCCTAAAATCCAAATCTCAGATTCTGAATTAGATACAATTTCATTTTGGAATTTTTGCACGTAAGCATCGACTTGATCCGTCTCTGGATAAACCGACCAATAGGTTACAAAAACGGTTTTTTCAAAATAAGCCGAAAATTCCTTCAAGTTTTCCATAGGAATGGATTGGCCCAAATAAATCGTTTTATAACCTTTTGATAAAATCTCAAAGTTGAGGTAAATCAGCGCTAATTCGTGGATTTCGTTGTGCGGTAAATAAAGCACGAATACTTTTTCGTTGTTCGTGGGTTCCTGGAGTTGCAGTGATTCAATATTGCTCAATAATTTTTGGCGAATCAAATAGGTAATGAAATGCTCGTGCGCAGGCGTGATGGTTCCAATTTGCCACAACAAGCCCATTTCGTTCAACAGCGGGATAAAAACTTCGTTAAAAACCAGGCTAAACGATTTTTCAGCGAGCAAATTATTGTAAGTATTCAAGAAAAGGCTTTGGTCAAAGTTCATCATCGCGACTTTGAACGCATTTAAAGCATGATTCTTGGCGCTTTTTTCAGAAATAATGTCTTTGACTAATTGCGGAATTTTTTCTGGTGGAAACTTAGATATTTTAGAAATTTTGTAGCCGTGACTGTGAAGTAGCGTAATGTTCAAAAGGCGTTGCAAATTTTCAATATCATAAAGCCTGATGTTTGTATCTGTTCGCATCGGTTCAAGAATATTGTACCGCTTTTCCCAGATTCTAATGGTGTGGGCTTTGACTCCCGAAAGGTTTTCCAGGTCTTTTATGCTAAATACGCTCTTGATACTGTTCATTGTTTTTGTAAGTTTCCTAAACAAAAATAACGAATTTTATTTAAAAATTTCTCAAATCTGTGTTTGTTTAAATTACTTGTTGTTTGCAACACGGAATTTAAAAATTAGAGAGATTAGAGAAATCTCTTTACTCAACTATTCGATTTTTTTAATTTTAAAGAAAGTGTTAATAGGGAAGATGTCGGGCAAGTAAGGGTATAAAAAACGCAAACGCCTAAAAATAAGATGTTTGCATTTTAAAAAGTGACCACGGTGGGATTGACTCTGTCTTTCCCACAAAGCTCCGCTTTGAAAATTTTTTTTAAAATAAAAAGCGCTCAAGTAAACTTGGCGCTTTTTATTTTAAAAAATTAATTCGTGACCACGGTGGGATTTGAACCCACACGCCCTTTCGAGCACCACCCCCTCAAGATGGCAAGTCTACCGTTTCTCCACGTGGCCTTAAAGCAAAAAAAGTTATTTACCAAGGCAAATAACTTTCTTTTTGTGACCCGACTGGGGCTCGAACCCAGGACCCCATCATTAAAAGTGATGTGCTCTACCAACTGAGCTATCGAGTCATTGCTTTCAAGAAAATGTTTTAAATGACTGGTCATTTGTGACCCGACTGGGGCTCGAACCCAGGACCCCATCATTAAAAGTGATGTGCTCTACCGACTGAGCTATCGAGTCATTTTATTTCCTTGAATGCGGGTGCAAATATAAGGCGTTATTATTTATTTTTCCAAGTAAAATTGCTTTAAATTTGTCTTTTTTTTTAATTATCTCTTAACGCCTTAATTTATAAGGATTTATTTCAATGGCAAAAATTATTTTATTAGGATATATGGGTTCCGGAAAGTCAACAATTGCAAAATCGTTGTCTGAAAAAACGCAAATCAAGCTTTTTGATTTGGATAAAATTATTGAAGACAGAACAAATTTGTCGATAAAATCTATTTTTGAAACCAAAGGCGAAGTCTATTTTAGGAAATTAGAACACGAAATTTTTAAAGAATTAATTGCTTCCGATGAAAAATCAATTATTAGTTTGGGCGGAGGAACACCTTGCTACGCAAATAATCACGAAATGTTGAACGGCGACGGGATCGCTTCGTTTTATTTGAAAGGTTCAATTGAAACGCTTTATAAACGATTAATTTCCATAAAAGAAAATCGTCCGTTGATTGCTGACCAAAGCGAGGAAGAAATGAAAGAATATATCGCGAAGCACTTATTTGACCGCAGTTTTTACTACAATCAAGCGACACATAAAATTTCTATTGACGAGAAATCAATAGAAGATGTCGTAAATGCTATTTTAGAAAAATTAGCTTAAATAAGCGTGATTGTCGTCTTTTTCGAAAACCACTTGCACGTGTTCTTGAAGTGAAGTTGACAATGAAATTCCTTTGAAATCAGCTTTTACCGGGTATTTTTTATGATTTCTGTCCACCAAAACCGCTGTCTTGAATTTCTTTAGCGGAACGTCTAGGAAAAATCGAATTCCGTATGCTAAAACAGTTCCTGAGTTTAAAACATCATCGACCAAAACCAATCCTTTGTTTTCATATTCGCTTTTATCTAACGACGTCGTAATTTCGTTGGCTGGATTATTTTTATCGATATGAACTTCGCACAAAGACACTTTCAATTCTGAAATAGCAGTGAGTTCTTGAGCAATTTTTTCGGCAAAAACATAACCGCTTTTTGAGATTCCGGCGATAACCACTTCTTCTTCCTCTACAAAAGTTTCATAGATTTGGTAAGCGATTCTCTTTGTTTTGTGGGCTATTTCTTGATTGTTAAGAATGATATTTTTGCTCATTGTGCTAATTTTTACCAAAGATAAAAAACTGTTTTATTTTATAAGAATTTATTCTGAATCTTCTTCCTCATTAAAATCAGAACCAAAATCATCTAAATCACGGCGGTCTTTTTTCGTTGGGCGACCTTCACCATGTTTTCTGTAATGTTCTTTTGAAAGTTTTAATAATTCTAAATGCTCAAAAGATTCTGCCGGCGTTTCATCCTTCCTATATATATCAACCAATTTTGCTCCCACGCGATTGGCAGGAATGTCTAAAACCGAAATTTTATAAGTAATCTGGTCTTTTCTAAAAGTGATTTTATCGGTTGCAAAAACTTCTTTGGACGGCTTTGCCACCTGACCATTTACGGTGATATGATTTTTCTTGCAAGCTTCGGTCACCATATTTCTGGTTTTATAATATCGAACGCACCATAAGTATTTGTCTACTCTCATACTAAAACTGAAAATCTACGTTAATTAGTTTACAAAAATAAATCAAAATTGTATCTTGCGCCTCTAAAATCTATGAATAATGAACAGAATTAAGTTTCTTATACTAACAATTGTTGCGAGTGCGTCGCTTTTCTCGTGTAAAAAGGATGATGACGGTGTTTATGTTGCGCCTCCAAGAGACCGTGCTACACAATATGCAGCAGATTTAATTTCTATCGAAGACTATTTGCATACGCACTATTTGGAAGTTACTACAGATGCTCACGGAAATCCAATACCAAGGATATTTGCCATTGGAGAAGGAACGCCGCAAACTTCAATTTGGGATCAAACAGAATATCCATTGCAATTTGAAATGCTTAAGAGTGATGAACGTATTGCTACTGAAGCTAATCCTTATGTCGGAGAATTGGTTGATGAATCAGTGGAATATAAATTTTATTATATTAAATTAAGAGAAGGAAATGGTAATTCGCCATCTCAGGTTGACTCTACTTTTATTTCATATAGAGGAACGAACTTGAGTGATGTTGACTTTGATTATAGAGAAAATCCAGTTTGGATAAACCAGTCATCTGTTGTTTCTGGTTGGAGAAAAATGATGCAAAAATTTAAAACAGGAAGTGCTACTGAAGATCCTGAAAATCCTGGAAATGTAATTTTTGCGGATCACGGAATTGGAGTAATGTTTATTCCTTCTGGTCTTGGTTATTTTGCTGTTCCGAGAACGAATTTGCCTGCCTATTCTCCAATGGTTTTTACGTTTAATTTGATTGCTCTAAAATATAGCGATAATGATGGCGACGGAATTTATTCTATTTATGAGGATGTGAACGGTAATGGCGATCTTTTTGATGATGACACTGACGGTGATGGTTTTCCAAATTTCTTAGATAACGATGATGATGGCGATGGAATGTTGACCTTGTATGAGATTTCAGATTCATTTGGAAATAAATATCCTTTTGATTTGATTCCGAATTGTCAAGGCACAACGGGTGGTTTGAAGAAACACTTAGATCCAAGTTGTCAATAATTAACCAATAAGTATAAAAAAATCCCGTTCATTAATTTGAACGGGATTTTTTATTTATAGTAAGAAGAAATTATTTTCTCTTGATTACTTTTTCAACGGCTTCAACGATCGCTTGATTGTTTAGCTTGTATTTTTCCATCAATTGTGCTGGAGTTCCTGATTCTCCAAAGCTATCATTTACTGCTACAAATTCTTGTGGAGCAGGATTGTTCAAAGCCAAAACTCTGGCAACGCTTTCTCCTAAACCTCCTAAAATATTGTGTTCTTCAGCTGTAACGATACATTTTGTTTTAGCCAAAGATTTCAAAATTGCTTCTTCGTCTAAAGGTTTAATCGTATGAATATTGATTACTTCGGCAGAAATTCCTTTTGCTTCTAAAGCTTCTGCAGCAACCAAAGCTTCCCAAACCAAATGTCCGGTTGCAACGATTGTTACGTCAGTTCCTTCGTTTAAAAGAATTGCTTTTCCGATTTCAAAAGTTCCGTTTTCTGGAGTGAAATTTGGAACAGATGGACGGCCAAAACGCAAGTAAACTGGTCCGTGGTGATCTGCAATTGCCATTGTAGCCGCTTTAGTTTGATTGTAATCACAAGTATTGATTACAGTCATTCCAGGCAACATTTTCATCAAACCGATGTCTTCAAGAATTTGGTGAGTTGCACCGTCTTCACCCAAAGTTAAACCAGCGTGAGAAGCACAGATTTTTACGTTTTTATCTGAATAAGCAACAGATTGACGAATTTGGTCGTAAACTCTTCCTGTAGAAAAGTTAGCGAAAGTTCCTGTGAAAGGAATTTTTCCACCAATGGTCATTCCTGCAGCAATTCCAATCATGTTTGCTTCCGCAATCCCGATTTGGAAAAAACGCTCTGGATGATTCTTTTTAAAATCGTCCATTTTAAGAGATCCGATCAAGTCAGCGCAAAGTGCTACTACGTTTTCATTCTTTTGACCTAATTCAGTCAATCCCGCTCCAAAACCAGAACGAGTATCTTTATTTCCTGTATTTGTGTATTTCTTCATAATGAATTTAAAAATTGAAAGATTTAAGAATTTAAAAATTACGAGAAAAACTCATAACTCATAATTCATAACTCCTAATTAATAGTCGCTTTCGCCTTCGCAATAGTTTTGAGTTAAAGCTGTTGCCAATTGATCGTCATTTGGCGCTTTTCCGTGCCAAGCGTGGCTGAACATCATATAATCAACGCCGTTACCCATCTCAGTGTGAAGCAAAACGCAAACTGGTTTTCCTTTTCCTGTTCTTGACTTGGCGTCAGTCATTCCCGCGATTACTGCCTCGATGTCGTTTCCTTTTTCAATTTCTAAAACATCCCAACCAAAAGCTTCAAATTTTGCTCTGATGCTTCCCATGTGCAACACTTCGTCTGTTGGTCCGTCGATTTGTTTTCCGTTCAAGTCGATTGTTGCGATATAATTGTCCACTTTATAAGCAGAAGCATACATCATCGCTTCCCAGTTTTGACCTTCTTGCAATTCACCGTCTCCGTGAAGACTGTAAACCAAGTGAGTGTCATTGTTTAATTTTTTTGTCAATGCAGCACCAATTGCCACAGACATTCCTTGACCCAAAGATCCAGAAGCCATACGAATTCCTGGTAAACCTTCGTGAGTTGTTGGATGTCCTTGAAGCCTAGAATTTAATAAACGAAAAGTTGCCAATTCAGCTACCGGAAAGTAACCGCTTCTTGCCAAAACGCTATAAAAAAGTGGAGAAATATGTCCGTTTGAAAGGAAGAATAAATCTTCATCTTTTCCGTCCATATCAAATCCTGGCTTTCTGTCCATGATGTTTTGGTAAAGGGCTACAAGAAATTCAGTACAGCCCAGCGAACCACCCGGATGCCCAGAGTTTACAGCGTGAACCATTCGAAGAATATCTCTTCGTACTTGAATAGTTAAGTTGTTTAATTGTTGTGTGTTAGGTTTCATTTTATGTGATAAAGTTAAACTGGCGCAAAGATAATCAGATATTTGGATTAATAAAGAATTGGAATTTTAGATTTTCATAAAGTTGTCAAAAGGTTATCAATAAAAAAAGGCCTTATAAAAGGCCTTTTAATTTTTTATTCTGAAGTGAAACTCAATCTTTCTTTTTTCCCCAATTGTCCTTCATTTCTTTGTAAGATTTCTTTGAAATTGTGGATTTTCTTTTGCTTCGTGATTTGCCTTTTTTCTTTCTGGCATTGATATTGTTTACTAAAGAGTTTTTTACTCCAAGCTTATTTTTCTTACTTCGCTTTTTTGCTTTTTTGACACGTTTGCTCATCGCTTAGATTTTGTCTTTGTAGTTATTCAGCTTTTTCACGCTTAAAATAATCACTAATAAAAACACGACAATCAATAAAACGCCAAGACCAACGACAATCGTCGGATTAAAATCTGTGCTATCATTTGCTTTCTTCGTGGTCAAATAAATCCCGAGGAGGATAAATAAGATTGAAAGTCCGATGTTTCTTTTCAACTTTGATTTTGCTCTAGTATTTTCTGGAGTTGCCATATTTTTTGTTTTTAGGTTTAATTAAAGTTAAGAAATCAAAATCCTAATTTCCTTAAACTCATTATAAAATTGGCAAAATCTTATATTATTTTAAAGCTTTCAGAATCGCTTCTTGCAAAATTGGTTCCATCACTTTATAACCAGCAAGCGTTGGGTGAACGCCATCATTTGTGTATTTTTTGTCCAAGCCTTTTTCAGAATCAACCATTTTTAGATAATAATTTACAAAAGGAATTTTATTTTCTGAAGCATATTTTTCAAGCATCGAATTTAGCTGAATCACTTTTTCTGCGGGTTCCATTCCTTTTTTCCAAGAAAAATCATTTGCTGGCAAAACCGAAGAAAGAATTACTTTGATGTTATTAATTTTTGCCAATTCTGCCATTGAAACTATATTTCCAAAAACATCTTTCAACTCAATTGGGCCATTATTTTGTGCGATGTCGTTGATTCCGGCAAGGATAACAACCAATTTTGGCTTCAACGCAATCACATCTGGGCGAAATCGAACAAGCATTTGCGATGTCGTTTGACCGCTGATTCCTCGATTGATATATTTATTTTGAGAGAAAAATTCTGGACTGCTCATTTTCCAACCTTCGGTAATTGAATTTCCCATAAAAACTACTCGCTTTTCGTTTTTAGAAGGTACCTGCAGGTTTTGATTTTCATTCGAATATTTTAAAATATTTGCCCAATCTGTTTTCATTTCTTGGCTGTAAATTTTTGAGGTGAGAAAAACTAAGGCAATAAAAACTAGATTTTTCATAGATTTATTTTTTGTTTCTAGGCTAAAAGTAATGATTTATCAGATTTATTTCCAAATAAAAAGCCTTTCGGGTTAGAAAGGCTTCGGTTTAAATTTATCCGTTTTTTAATTTTTCAATGTCTAATTTCTTCATCTGAAACATCGCGTTCATTGTTTTTGACATTTGTTCAGAATCATTTCCCGACATAATTTCGGTTAAAATCGTTGGAATAATTTGCCAAGAAACTCCGAATTTATCTTTCAGCCAGCCACATTGTTGCGATTCAACCGGACCTCCTTCAGAAAGTTTATTCCAATAATAATCGATTTCTTCCTGAGATTCACAACTTACGATGAATGAAACGGCTTCAGTAAATTGAAATTCTGGCCCTGCGTTTAGTGCTACAAATTCTTGTCCTTCGATTTGAAATTCAATTGTCATCGGTGTTCCAACGGGTTTTTGGTGAAATTCAAAACCTTCCTTTGTGTAAAATGATTTCCTTCCGATGCTGGAATTTTTAAAAATGGAAACGTAATAATTTACTGCTTCCTCAGCCACGTTGTCAAACCACAAGTTCGGCGTTATTTTTTGCATTGTTGCCATAAAATTGATTTTTAGTTTTGTTTCTATCAAAGTTATTTTTTTTTATAGCAAAATTAGCTGTGCGAAACGGACAATTTCTATGGGCAATTGCGCCACTTTTTTGTATCAACTTCCACAATTTCAAAAGGATGTTAAATTAAATCATAAATCGCATCACGAAGTTTCAAGAATAAATCACAAATAAATTATCTTTGCCACCGTTCCGAAATTTCGGGATTGCGATAAAAAGAGAAGAATGAAATTTGACTTATTACACACAGATCCTGCGTCAAAGGCAAGAGCTGGAAAGATTACCACAGATCACGGAGTTATTGAAACGCCTATTTTTATGCCTGTTGGGACGGTTGCTTCGGTAAAAGGAGTGCACCAAAGAGAGCTGAAAGAGGAAATAAATCCGGATATTATCTTAGGAAATACCTACCATTTATACCTTCGTCCACAGACTCAAATCTTGGAAAAAGCCGGCGGTTTGCATAAATTTATGAATTGGGACCGAAATATTTTGACCGATTCTGGAGGTTATCAAGTGTATTCGCTTTCTTCAAATAGAAAAATTAAGGAAGAAGGAGTGAAGTTCAAGTCGCATATTGACGGTTCTTACCACGTTTTTACGCCAGAAAATGTAATGGAAATTCAGCGCACCATTGGGGCCGATATCATTATGGCTTTTGACGAATGTACGCCTTATCCGTGTGATTATCGTTATGCGCAACGTTCGATGCACATGACGCACAGATGGTTAGACCGATGTATAAAACATTTGGAAACACAGCCGTTTAAATATGGTTATGAGCAGACTTTTTTCCCAATCGTGCAGGGAAGTACATATAAAGATTTACGTCAGCAATCAGCGGAATATATTGCAAATGCAGGCGCTCAAGGAAACGCTATCGGCGGACTTTCAGTAGGAGAACCAGCTGAAGAAATGTACGCAATGACAGAAGTTGTGACTGCAATTTTGCCAGAAGATAAGCCAAGATATTTGATGGGAGTGGGGACACCTATCAATATTTTAGAAAATATAGCGTTGGGAATCGATATGTTCGATTGCGTGATGCCGACGAGAAACGCCAGAAACGGAATGCTTTTCACGGCTTATGGAACCATCAATATCAAGAATAAAAAGTGGGAAGATGATTTTTCTCCAATTGATGAAATGGCGCATACTTTTGTCGATACAGAATATTCAAAAGCTTATTTAAGACACCTTTTTGCAGCGAACGAATATCTTGGAAAACAAATTGCCACAATTCACAATCTTGGATTTTATATGTGGTTGGTTCGTGAAGCGAGAAAACATATCTTAGCCGGAGATTTCCGAGTTTGGAAAGAAATGATGGTAAAACAAATGGATAACAGACTTTAAGATTAAATGAAAATAATTGACAAGTATTTATTAAAGAGGTATTTAGCGACGTTTTTTGTGATGCTTTTTTTGTTCATTCCAATTGGGATTGTCATTGACGTATCTGAAAAAATCAACAAGATTCTGGCCAATAAAGTGCCGTTTCCTGATGTGGCTTTGTATTATTTGCACTTTACTATCTATTTTGCCAATTTACTTTTTCCGATTTTTTTGTTTTTGTCCGTAATTTGGTTTACTTCAAAACTGGCCAATAACACAGAGATTATCGCGATTTTAAGTTCTGGAATTTCATTTACCAGATTTTTGCGTCCTTATATCATTGGAGCTACAATTATTTCTGTTTTTGCCCTGTTGATGGGATTTTTTATTGTTCCAAAAGCGAGCCAGGGATTCAATGATTTTAGGTATAAATTCTTGAAAAGTAATAAGCAGACTCGTGAAACCGCGAATGTTTATAGAGAAATTAGTCCGGGTGAATTTATTTATGTGAGTAATTTTAATCCAGATTCAAAGACCGCATTTGACTTTTCACTGAAGAAATTTAAAGGCGAAAATTTAGATTTTATCATTGGCGCCAGCCGCATAAAATTTAACGAAAAAGATACGACTTACACGTTATACAATTACACGAAAAGAAAAGTTGGTGATTTGGATGATAAGCTGATTTCTGAAAAGAAAAAAGACACCGTTTTTAAATTTGATTTAGAAGATTTAACGCCGGTAATTTACATTGCAGAAACGCTTACCGTTGGAGAATTAAATGAATTTATTGACAAAGAACGCGATAGAGGTTCGTCAAATATTGACACCTATTTGGTTGTTTTATATCGAAAATATAGCTTGCCGGTTTCAGCATTTATCCTGACAATCATTGCTGTGGCGGTTTCTTCAATGAAAAGAAGAGGAGGAATGGGGATGAATCTTGCCATTGGAATTGGTTTGGCGTTTACCTTTATTTTCTTCGATAAAATCTTTGGAACGCTTGCCGAAAAGTCGAGTATTCCACCATTTGTTGCAGTTTGGTTGCCAAATTTTGTGTTTGGAATTTTAGCTGTTTATTTACTTCGAAATGCAAAAAGATAATCCCAATTTAAAAAGTTACCTAAATCTTCACCTAATCGTTTTTATTTGGGGATTTACCGCCATTTTAGGCGAATTAATTTCTGTAAAGGAAGAAGCTGTAGTTTGGTACAGAATGCTCTTGGCCGGAATTTTTATGTTGATTTATGTCTTGGTAACAAAGAAACCGTGGCGACTTCCGTTTAAATCATTTGCTCATTTAATTGGCGTTGGGTTGCTGATTGCATTGCATTGGATTTTCTTTTTTAAGGCCATAAATGTTTCGAATGTGTCGATTACTTTGGCTGTTTTTTCAACCGGAGCCTTCTTTGCATCTATCTTGGAACCAATCTTTTTTAACAGAAAAATGCTTTGGTATGAAGTTTTCTTCGGATTGATAATTATCGGCGGATTACTGATGATTATGCAAGTGGAAACCAAGTATATCTTAGGAATGGCTTACGCTTTGCTTTCGGTATTTTTAGGCGTAATGTTTACGTTATTCAACGGAAAATTAATCCAAAAATATGATCCTTCTGTAATCACTTTATATGAGTTTTTTGCCGGAGTTTCGTTTGTTTCATTATATCTTTTATTTGGACAAAAATTCACATCTGAATTCTTTGACGTTTCAACTAGAGACTGGGTTTTGCTGCTGATTCTTTCTTCGGTTTGTACGGCGTATGCTTTTACCGCTTCAGTAAATGTCATGAAAAAATTGTCGCCTTACACTGTAATGTTGACCACAAATATGGAACCCGTCTATGGAATTATTCTTGCCTTTTTCATACTCGGAGACAAAGAACAAATGAGTCCGGGTTTTTATATCGGTGCGTTGATAATATTGGCAACAGTTATCTTAAACGGAGTTTTGAAAAACTATAAAAAGCCAAAAGAAATCATTGAAATTGAAGAAATTTAGATTCGTGAAAACCAAACATTGGTATCAATTTCCGAAGGAATATTTAATTTTTTTCTAAGTCTATATTTTTTAGCTTCAATTGCTCTAACCGAAGAATTGGTATATATAGCAATTTCTTTAGCAGAAAAATCAAGTTTTAAATAAGCTGCAAATTTTAATTCAGATGCCACAAGTGTAGGGGCAATATCTGTCAATTTTTTTTTAAAAGTAGGAAAAGCTTCTTGAAACTTCACATAAAATGTGGCTTCGTCACACATCGCGAGGTTAACAATTTGTTCGACGTCTACTTTTTTTAATATCACTTCATTTTCCTCTATCGAATTTGAAAGTTGCGCGATCTTTTCTTCTAGCAGTGATTCGATTTCTTTTTTCGTAAGTTTTTCATCTTTAAATTTTTTGTGAAATAAAAAAGCAGCGTAGAGGCAAAGAAATGTCAATATTGCTATCAAAATAATGATCCGGGAAAGATTGTTATTGGTTTTTTTAAAAGCACTCTCGTTTTGAGAAAAAACATTATCTACAGAAGAGCTTATCATATTTTTATTTGAATCGATAAATTCAGCCTGTAGCAATTTCATAAGATTGCCATATTTGGATGCGTTTTTATAATCCTTCATCTCTTGGTACACTATTGATAATCCATCATAAGCCGCAATAAGAGTTTCTGTGTTATTATATTTTTTAGAGATATTAACGCTCACATTATAATTTTGTATGGCTCCGTTAAAATTTTTTTTATGCAAAAGGCTGCAACCAATATTGTTGAGTATTACCGCTTTGCTGGTACTGTTTTCGTATTTTGGATTTAATTTTAAGGCTTTGTTCAGGTAATAGTCAACAGAATCAAACCCAATATTCTGCGCCATAAACTCATTGGCTAAGCTTGCATAATTGTTATATAAAAGGTCATCTCGAGTATACATTGTAAAACCGTCTGTTTCGAAATTTTGCACTTTTTCAAACTCATTTTTCGCTAGCAAAAGGTAGTGAAGAACACTGTCGCGACTCTCCACTTGGGTCTGTTTTAGACATCCTAACGTTTGGTAAGTCAATCCGTTATAAATGTTTTTTGAATTTTTAGAATCAATTTTTTGAACAAGTGGAAGTGTATTTTGTGCTTCTTCCACGCTTCTCTTATAGTATTGAATTTTACTCAATACGCAGGCTTTAATGAGTTTTGTGTTTGCCAAAACTTGGTAGTTTCCATGTTTTTTAGCAGACTCTTCCAGCTCGTATAGATTCTTAATAACAAAATCATATTTGTAAGAATTTAAGCAACCAGTATAAAGTAACAATAAACTATCATCTTCCCCTTGAGCATAATTATTTTCGACGCTTAGTTTGTGAATTTTTTCAGAAAGTTCAATTGTTTGTTCTGGGTACGTAGTCAATGTTGATCTAGCTGAAAAAAGCATAGCGTCAATTTCTCGCGTAGAATAGCTCTGAGCTCTTACATTTAGACATAAAAGCAATCCTAAAAATACTGGGGGGAGTATGAATTTAGAAGAAACCATTTACAAATATAGTACAAAATATTTTTCTTAAAAAAAACTAAATATAAAATTTTGTATAAATCATAAATCTTGAAATTTTGCTAAAGTTTAAAAATGAAAATTCTATCTTTGCAGTTCGAACAAAAAACTATAACGCACAAGTCCTATGGAATATTTAGATTTTGAACTCCCTATAAAAGAACTTGAAGACCAGTTAGACAAATGCCAAATTATTGGAGCAGAATCTGATGTTGATGTGTCTAATACTTGTAAGCAAATCGAGAAAAAATTAGAAGAAACTAAGAAAAATATATACAAAAACTTAACCGCTTGGCAACGTGTTCAATTATCAAGACACCCAAGCCGTCCTTACACGATGGATCACGTTCGCGCTTTATGTGGCGATACTTTCTTAGAACTTTTTGGAGACAGAAGTTTTAAAGATGACAAAGCTATGATCGGTGGTTTAGGAAAAATTGGCGGTCAGTCTTTTATGATTGTTGGTCAGCAAAAAGGTTTTAATACAAAAACACGTCAGTATCGCAATTTTGGTATGGCAAATCCAGAAGGGTACCGAAAAGCGTTGCGTTTGATGAAAATGGCAGAGAAATTCGGGATTCCTGTGGTAACTTTAGTTGATACTCCCGGAGCTTATCCAGGTTTAGAAGCTGAAGAAAGAGGACAAGGAGAAGCAATTGCAAGAAATATCTTTGAAATGATGTGCTTAAAAGTGCCAATCATCACAGTAATTGTGGGTGAAGGAGCTTCAGGTGGCGCACTCGGAATTGGTGTTGGAGATAAAGTATATATGATGGAAAACACTTGGTATTCTGTAATTTCTCCAGAATCTTGTTCTTCAATTTTATGGAGAAGCTGGGAATATAAAGAGCAAGCAGCAGAAGCTTTAAAATTGACTTCTTTTGATATGAAAAAACAAAAGTTGGTTGACGATATTATTCCAGAACCACTTGGTGGAGCGCATTATGACAGAGAAACTGCTTTTGCGGCGGTTGAAAAATATATTTTGAAAGGATTCAACGAATTGAAAGACTTATCAACAGCTGATTTAGTAGCCAAAAGAATGGACAAATACAGCAAGATGGGCGAGTTTAAAGAGTAATTCTTTACAAACAGATATAAAATCCGAAGCCCCGTGGTTTCGGATTTTTTTTTGGTTATCAACAAAAAATCATTACTTATAAACAAAACTAGCTAACAAGTCAAGAGTTATTTTTTTTATTTTTTAGCTACTTTCGCACTATGGAAAATCTCAAGAATATAAACCCGGTTAGAGTAGATAAAACTACAATAATCAATCTCGAAAAAGGAAAACTCCCGCCACAAGCGCTCGATTTGGAGGAGGCAGTTTTAGGTGCGATGATGATTGATAAAAAAGGGGTGGACGAGGTGATCGATATTCTCCAGCCCGAAGCATTTTATAAAGAAGCGCACAAGCACATTTTTGAAGCAATCGTCACACTTTTCAACGATTCGCAACCTGTTGACTTATTAACAGTTTCGGCGCAGTTGAGAAAAACGGCAAAACTTGATTTAGCTGGTGGTGATTTTTACTTGATTCAGCTGACGCAAAAGATTTCGTCTTCGGCACACATTGAATTTCACTCAAGGATTATTCTTCAAAAGTTTATCCAAAGAAGTTTGATTAAAATTTCTTCAGAAATCATCGAAGAATCGTATGATGAATCAACTGATGTATTTGATTTGCTAGATAAAGCCGAATCTAAATTATACGAAGTTACGCAAGGAAATATCAAGCGTAGTTCTGAAACAGCACAAAGTTTGGTAATCCAAGCAAAAAAGCGAATTGAAGAAATTGCAGGAAAAGAAGGTTTGAGCGGTGTTGCCACAGGTTTTGAAAAATTAGATAAAATTACTTCAGGATGGCAACCTTCAGATTTGATTATTATCGCGGCACGTCCGGGTATGGGTAAAACGGCTTTCGTACTTTCGATGGCTCGAAATATTTCTATCGATTTTGGACACGCAGTTGCACTTTTTTCTTTGGAGATGTCTTCTGTTCAGTTGATTACACGTTTAATTTCTTCGGAAACCGGACTTTCTTCTGAAAAATTGCGTACCGGAAAATTAGAGAAACACGAGTGGGAGCAATTGAGTATCAAAGTTAAAAACTTAGAAAAAGCACCTTTATATATTGACGATACGCCTTCGCTTTCGATTTTCGATTTGCGTGCGAAGGCAAGACGTTTGGCTTCACAATACGGTATTCGTCTTATTATTGTCGATTATCTTCAGTTGATGACAGCCGGTGGAAATGGAAAAGGTGGCGGAAACCGTGAGCAGGAAATCTCTACAATTTCCCGAAACTTAAAAGCTTTAGCAAAAGAATTGAACGTTCCCGTAATTGCACTTTCGCAACTTTCTCGTGCGGTTGAAACGCGTGGATCGAGCAAAAGACCTTTGCTTTCTGACCTTCGTGAATCTGGAGCGATTGAGCAGGATGCCGATATTGTTTCGTTTATTTACCGTCCAGAATATTATAAAATTGATGAATGGGATGATGATGAGCATTCGCCAACTGAAGGTCAAGCCGAATTTATCATTGCAAAACACAGAAATGGTAGTTTGGAAAACGTTCGTTTAAAGTTCATCGGAAATCTCGGTAAGTTCGACAACCTTGACGAATACGGAACATCTTTTGACGATCTTCCTTCAAAAATGAATATGGACGCGCCTTTCTTGACAAAAAATCTTCCTTCGGCAAATGATGCTTTCGGAAGCAATATGAATAGTATTGACGATGACAGCGATGTTCCGTTTTAATTAAAAATTTAAGATTCAAAATAA
Source organism: Flavobacterium qiangtangense (assembly GCF_042658345.1). Classification (NCBI taxonomy): domain Bacteria; kingdom Pseudomonadati; phylum Bacteroidota; class Flavobacteriia; order Flavobacteriales; family Flavobacteriaceae; genus Flavobacterium; species Flavobacterium qiangtangense. Next base: position 15,386 of record NZ_JBHSQB010000007.1, on the reverse strand, counting down.
AAAATCCGCTTTGTGCGGATTTTTTTAATTCAGTTTTGAATGCCAGAATAATATTTTCTCTTAAACCACAAACTAATTTTTACTAGTAAAATTAGTACAGGTACTTCGACCAAAGGACCAATTACGCCAACAAATGCTTGTGGAGAATGGATGCCAAAAACCGCAATCGAAACCGCAATTGCCAATTCAAAATTATTTCCAGTTGCCGTAAATGCTATCGATGCATTTTTGTCATAAGGTATTTTCATTGACTTGTTTATAAAAAAACTTATCAAAAACATTATGACAAAATAGATGATTAGCGGTATAGCGACTTTTATTACATCCATTGGCAATTCAAGGATCTTTTCACCTTTTAAGCTAAACATCAGAACAATTGTAAACAACAATGCGTACAAGGTAATCGGTGAAATTTTCGGAATGAATTTTCGATTGTACCATTCAATTCCTTTAGTTTTTACTAAAATATATCGTGTTAAAAATCCCATGATGAAAGGAATGCCTAAATAAATTAAAACGCTTTCAGTCACATCTTGCATGGATACGTTTACATCGAAATTTGCCAAACCTAGCTTTTTTGGAAGAAAATTAATAAAAAGCCATACAAAAAAGCTATAGCTTAGTACTTGAAAAATGCTATTTAAAGCGATTAAAACTGCCGCATATTCTCTATTTCCTTTGGCCAAGTCATTCCAAACAATAACCATTGCAATGCATCTTGCCAAACCAATTAAAATTAAGCCGATCATATAATCAGGCTCGTCTCTTAAAAATAAAATGGCCAACGAAAACATTAAAATCGGACCTATAATCCAGTTCAATAATAATGAAATGCTGATCACTTTTCTGTCTTTAAAAGCATTCGAGAGTAAAGAATAATCCACTTTTGCCAAAGGCGGATACATCATTAAGATCAATCCAATTGCCAGAGGAATGTTTGTAGTTCCAGCAGATAATTTGTCAGTAATATTCGAAATTCCTGGAAATAAATAACCTAAGCCAATGCCAATTCCCATAGCTAAAAATATCCAAAGCGTAAGGTATCGGTCTAAAAATTTTAATTTTGGTTGCATTCTTTATTTTTTAATTTGTGAAAAAACATAAAACATTTCAGAAGCAATTTCTAAGCTTCGGCTAGCATAAACCTCGCTTTGATTTGGTAATCCATCTGAAATTTTTGGATCTTCAAATGTAATGGAAATGCGTTTTTCAGCGCCAGTAATAAATGGGCAGCCACCGTCAGCTTGCGAGCAAGTCATGATTGCTGCAAATTCTGAAACTGGATTAAAAAAATGATCGTATTTTTTAGAAAATCCAATGATTGGTTGCGAATTTTCATTGAATTTGATAGCATAAACAGGATTTTTTTCTGTAAAAATTTTTTCAATTTTAAAGCCTTGTTCTTGTAAAATTTCGGCAACTTTTGCAAATAATGCTGTTTCTTCTGTTCCGCCAGAAAAACAATGCAAGTTATTGACGCTGTAAAAATAAGCAGCGACTTGTGCCCAAATTTGACACAAATGACTTCTGCGAGAATTGTGGGTGCAAATAAAATTGATGTTTATTGGCGACTTTGTATCTGACTTTTGTCGAATATAATCAATTAAAGGTTGTAGGATATTTTTACGGTCTTTTTCAATTTCCTGATCTTTCAACAAATCTTTGACAGTTTCTGATAATTTTGGATACATAATAATTCGATTAAATTTTAACAGCATCCAGAATTTGGACTGCATTCACTTGACTTTATAGTAATTTGATTTTCAGAAATACCGCAAGCATCTTGTGCCAAACAAGCTGTCGTTTTGTTTTTCAGAATAAAATTTTCCCCGTTGAATTCTAAATCATATTTTCCGATAGTTTCAGATTGGTATTCGACCTCAATTTCTGAATCTTCAATGCCTAATTTTCTTTCAGAAAGTTGGATAATATTTAAAAGTTTTTTAGGTTTTAAGCGGTGTTCAAAATCGTCTGCGTTCCACAATTGGAAATTCACCACAGTTTCCTTACGAATTACGCCACCGCAGTCAATGAAGTTTTTAGTAATTTGACCTATTTCGGTTACGTGAAAATGTTCGGGTACAAATTTTCCATTTTCTAACTGAAATGCAACATTTTCTAAATTTGGCAAAATCTCTTTAATTTGGGATAGTTTCATAATCGTATAAATTTGTTTATTGCAATATTGCGATGTTTGTTTTTAAAAAAAGGCTAACAACATTTTTGTTTCGTAGCCGTTGTGACAATCATTGAGAAATAATTTTTGAGAATATCGAAAGTATTTTCATCGATACAGTAACAAATAGCATTTCCATCGATGCTTCCTTTTATGAGTCCAGCATTTTTCAATTCTTTTAAGTGCTGTGAAACTGTGGGTTGCGCCAAAGGAAGCTCGTTCACAATATCACCACAAATGCAAGTATCCACACTTAATAAATATTCAATTATGGCAATTCTAGCAGGATGTCCTAACGCTTTAGCGATTGTTGCAATTTGGTTTTGATGTGCTGTAAAGTGTTCTGTTTTAGAAGCTCCCATAAGATTAATTTTAATATTGCAATATTACGATATTGTTTTTAATCTTAAAAATAATCTATTTTTTTTTTTTATTATATCAAATTATGTGTTTTGAGAGAGCAAATTTTATAATTTACATTGTCAAAAACCGTTATCTTTGACAAAAGCCTCGCAATCTTCCGAAGCTTAAAAATTTTTAGAATGCATAAAAAGTTATCTTTTATATTTTTATTTTTCCTGATTTCAATCTCGTCTTGGGCATCTTTTATTTTGCTTCCGATGGATGAAAGTTCACAGCAAAATCACTTGAAAGCTTATGGAATCACGTATTGGTCTCTTGATAAACATTACAAAGTCAGTTGGCTTTTAAATTATCGCGGAGGTTCTTTTCTTTTGCCTGATGCTCCAGAAATTAGAAAAGAATGCCAAATTCGAGGCGTGAGTTTTGAACTTTTATCGGATGGTCAAGCCAATTCTATTTTGGATGAAATCAGCAGTCCGTCACAAAATATGGAAACTGTGGTCTTGGAAAAAGCGCCGAAAATTGCGGTTTATACTCCAAAAGGAAAACAGCCTTGGGACGATGCGGTGACTTTGGTTTTAACGTATGCGGAAATTCCGTTTACACCAATTTATGACGAAGAGGTTTTATCTGACGGATTACTTTTATATGAATGGTTGCATCTTCACCACGAAGATTTTACCGGCCAATACGGAAAATTCTTTGGAGCTTACAAAAATGCGCCTTGGTATATCGAACAAAAAAATGATGCAGAAGCTTTGGCTCAAAAATTAGGTTATAGTAAAGTTTCTGAAGAAAAATTAGCGGTAGCAAAAAAGATTCGCGATTTTGTAATCGGTGGCGGTTTTATGTTTGCAATGTGTTCGGCGACCGATAGTTTTGACATTGCTTTGGCGGCAGAGGGTGTTGATATTTGCGAACCGATGTTTGACGGAGACGAAAGCGAAGGAAATTACCAATCGAAAATCGATTACAATAATAGTTTTGCTTTCAAAGATTATATTTTAGAAAGAAATCCTGTTGTTTATGAATTTTCGGATATTGACATGACGATGAAAAGAAGCATAATGCCCGACAAAGATTATTTTACTTTGATGGATTATTCTGCAAAATGGGATCCAATTCCGAGTATGTTGTGCCAAAATCATACGCAATTGGTTAAAGGTTTTATGGGCCAAACGACTTCTTTTGATGGCCAACGAATCAAATCAAATGTATTGGTGATGGGCGAAAATAAAGTGAATAACGAAGCGAGATACATTCACGGAACAAAAGGAAAAGGAATGTTCACTTATTTTGGAGGCCACGACCCCGAAGATTATCAACATCGAGTGGGCGATGCGCCGACGGTTTTAGATTTGCATCCAAATTCTCCAGGTTATCGATTGATTTTAAATAACGTTTTATTTCCTGCAGCGAGAAAAAAGAAATTGAAAACATAAAAAAAGTCCTAACTTAAATGTTAGGACTTTTTTGTTTGATTTAATTCTTGACCAATTTAAAACTTTCTTTTGATTTTCCGTTTTCAATTTGAAGAATATAATTGCCACTTGAAAGTTCTTCAACAGACAAGTTTGCAGAATCTAATTTGTTTTCTTTCACTAGTTTTCCGGTGATGTCGAAAATTTTGTATTGCATATTTTCCTGAAAATTTGAAATTGTTACAAATGAATTCGCTGGATTTGGATAAATTGAATTGGAAAGAGAGAATTCTTTTGTTGCTAAGCTGGCATCTCTTTTCGCTAAAAACGTTTGGCCACTTGTGGCGTTTTGCAAATTTATTGTTCCCAATGTCAGCGTGGGATCATTTAATCTTCCTGAATAATAATAGGTACTTCCTTGTATATCTAAAATTTTCACTTCTCGCGATTGTGCAACATCGGCTATTTTATAAAAATCAGAAGCAAGACCGCTTTGGTCAAATTTTACCGAAAATAAATTCGTTGCAAAATTTTGGTTTTGCACAAAATAATTGTTTCCGAAATTTATATATCCTGAAAATACTCCAGAAACATAAATATTATTGGAAGCATCAAAATAAATTTTATCGAAAGAATTGTTGCCCAAGTTGGCGTTTGGTAGCGCATCGGTTGCAATTCTTCCGCCTTTTACCCACGAAACCACGCCGTTTGTGTTATATTTTGTAAGGTATGAGCCTGAATTTCCGAAGAAACTTATGGTACTTCCGCCAAAATTTGCTGTCGAATTATAAACCGTTCCAATAAGGAAAATATTATTTGAGTTGTCGGCTTGAATATCATTAACTTGGCTGTGAGAGCTCGACGAAGTAACCGCAGTTGATGCCCAGCCAAAATTTCCGGAGCTGTCGAATTTTGCTATAAATAAATTTGCGTTTCCGGATGATGCATTTCTAGTTAAAGTTTGGGTTCCGAAAGTTGTGGAATTGCTGAAAAAATGTCCTGCTACAAATACGTTTCCGTTAGTATCAACTGTCAAGCCTTTTGGTTGCGTTCCAACTCTGTGCGGATTTTGAATGCTTGCAGTTCCATTATAAGTGGAAGATTTTAGCCAAATTGCATTTCCAGAAAGATCTAATTTTGCTACAAAAGTTTTGTCCATAAAGTCTACAACCGCAGTATAATTTGCCGATGGCGTAACTAAATTATCGTAAGTATAAGTGTTTCCGGAATGCGTTCCCGCTAAATATAAAAATCCATTTTTGGTTTTTAGAATCGAATTTCCGTGATAATTTATTTGTTTTGTCCAGATCAAGTTTCCGTCAAGATCAAATTTTCCGATAAATGACTTTGTCTCATTATTTTGCGATTCATAAGTATTTGTACCTAAAACAATATTTCCGTTGAAATATCCGGTTACGTAAAAATTATTAGCGCCATCAAATGTTATCGATGAAAAAGATTCAAACTTTGAACCAGTAAAATGTTTTGCAAATACCAAATTTCCGTCAGAATCATGCTTTGTAATAAACGCGTCTGAATATTGAATTGTGGGAACAGTTGGAGGTTCGCTGGAATTTGTGAGTGTCACATTTCCTATTGTTGCAGTGCTGGTGTTAAAAGTGCCAAGCGTGTAAATGTTTTTGTTTGAGTCAATAAACGTGTTGTAAAAGGCCGAGTAATCATTGCTTTGAAAACTTTTTGCCCAAACCCATTCTTGTCCAGACATGTTTGCATAAGTTGAGATAAATAAAATAAGCAGTGTAATTTTTTTCATAAAATTGTAGTTATTAATTATTTATAAAGTATTTGAAGTGAAGTATTTTCAAATTTATAAATAAAAAGTTACAAAATACGAAATAAAAAAAGCCGTCACAAAATTGACGGCTTTAGTTGTATTATGAAATATTTTCTTCGTTTTCTTTATCTAAGTATCTCTGAACTATATCGATAGCATTTGTGACGACATCGCTTAAAGCTGTGATAAAAGAACCTTCTTCAGCGCTATTTATGGCATGTTTAATAGCTTCAGTTTCCTTTGGAATAATTTCATAAGTGATATCTCTTCCCGAAGATTCGATTCCTTCCAAAATCAAATTGATGATTTCTTCTTCAGTTCTTCCTCTTAGATATTTCTCCTGACGGATGATAATATGGTCAAACATTCTTCCTGCAATCAAGCCACATTCTTTGATATCTTCATCGCGTCTGTCACCAACTCCGGCAATAATTCCGATTTTTTTAGTGGCTTCCACGTTGTTCAAATAATCTTCGACTGCCATATAGCCAGCAGGATTATGAGCAAAATCAATCAAAACTTTAAATTTCTTGAAGTCAAAAATGTTCATTCTTCCAGGAGTTTGTGCCACACTCGGAATAAAAGTTTGAAGTGACAAGCTAATATCTTCGGTTTTGAAACCATATAAATACGAAGCCAAAGTCGCTGCCAAAACATTCGCAATCATGAATTTCGCTTTTCCGCCTAAAGTCAATGGAACGTGAGTCGCTCTTTCAACCCTGATTTTCCAGTCGCCTTTTTTGATTGTAACATATCCGTTTTCATAAACTGCTACAATTTTTCCTTCTTTTCCTAATTTTTTAATCAACGGATTTTCTTCATCCATGCTGAAAAAAGCTACGTTGCAATCTAATTCGCCAGCAATTTTCACACATTCAGCATCGTCAGCATTTAAAACTGCCCAACCATCTTTCTTCACACTTCTGACAACCGTCTTTTTAACTTTTGCCAAATCTGACAATGTATCGATGTCGTTTAAGCCTAAATGATCTGCAGAAATATTGGTAATAATTCCAATATCACAACGACTAAAGCCTAATCCAGAACGAAGAATTCCACCGCGAGCTGTCTCTAAAACGGCAAATTCCACGGTTGGATCTTTTAAAATATATTCGGTACTAACTGGTCCGGTTGTATCACCTTTTTCCAACATGTGATTTTGGATATAAATTCCATCCGAAGTTGTGAAGCCAACTTTATACCCGTTATTTTTTACAATATGAGCTAAAAGTCGGGTAGTAGTAGTTTTTCCATTAGTTCCGGTAACCGCAATAATCGGAATTCTGCTCGGTTTTCCTGGTGGATAAAGCATGTCAATTACTGGTGCGGCAACGTTTCTAGGCAAACCTTCTGACGGAGCCAAGTGCATTCTAAAACCTGGCGCAGCATTTACTTCTAAAATAACACCTCCATTTTCGTTCAAAGGTTGCGTCAAATTTTCGGCCATAATATCAATTCCGCAAATATCAAGACCAATTACACGCGAAATTCTTTCGGATAAAAAGATGTTTTCTGGATGCATCATATCCGTCACATCAACAGAAGTTCCGCCGGTGCTTAAATTTGCCGTCGATTTTAAATATACAATTTCACCTTTCCTTGGAATTGTTTCCAAAGTATAATTCATTTTTGCCAATAAATCTGTGGTATCACGATCAACTGTGATTTCAGTCAAAACATTTTCGTGACCATAACCACGTCTTGGATCTAGATTTTCAGTGTCAATTAATTCTTGAATCGTGCTCGTTCCATTTCCCTTAACGTGCGCCGGAACTCTTTGTGCGGCTGCAACAATTTTATTATCTATCACCAAAACTCTAAAGTCGAATCCGGTAATAAATTTTTCAACGATTACGCGACGACTATATTGTTGGGCATAAATCAATCCTTCTTTCGCATCTTCCAAATTCATCACATTAATAGAAGCGCCTTTTCCGTGATTTCCGTCTAAAGGTTTTATCACGATTGGATAACCGATTTTAGCAATTGTTTTTTCTAAACCTTCGTTATCCACACAAATATCTCCGCCAGCAACGGGAATCGAAGCATTGCTCAACATTCGTTTTGTTTCCTCTTTATTACAGGCAATATCAACGGCGATGCTACTTGTTTTTGCAGTCATTGTGGCTTGAAAACGAACTTGATTAATTCCGTAACCTAACTGTACGAGGGAATTTGTTCCCAATCGAATCCAAGGAATATCTCTCGCAACGGCTTCTTCCACAATACTTCCCGTACTTGGTCCGAGTCGAACGCGTTCTCTAATTTCACGCATTTTTTGAATGTCAGCTTCCAAGTCATAATCTGTTCCGGCAATCAAAGCTTCTGCAATCGCAACAGCAGATTCTGCAGCAAAAAGCCCAACATTTTCTTCCGTATAACTGAATACTACATTATATATACCCGAAGTTTTTGTCTCGCGAGTTCTTCCAAAACCGGTTTCCATTCCGGCCAAAGTCTGAATTTCTAAAGCAATATGTTCAATGACGTGACCCATCCAAGTTCCTCTTTCAATCCTCGAGAAAAATCCTCCGGGAACTCCTTCAGAACAGCGGTGATCATACATTGTTGGAAACATCGCCTGAATCCTTTCTCCAAAGCCATCAATTTTATTGGTTGGAAATTGCTCCATTTCTTCCAGATCCAAACGCATTTGGATTAATTTTTTTCTCTGTACGCTCCAAATGTTGGGACCACGTAAGGCTTGTATTTTTAATATTTTCATAAATTGATGTGTTTGCTTTGGTATTATTAAGGTAATCGTTTGACTCTAAGAACTTTGATAGTTTTTCTAAACTCTTTCAAAAATATATAAGTAATTTTTAGAAAATTAGTTAAAAAAATTATAATATTAATGTACTAAAATAATTTTTTTTAAATATCAATCAAAATATTTCTTTAATTAATTTGAAATTAATTTCTATATGAAATTAGTTTTAAAAAATTATTATAAAATTTCGATGTTTTCAGTAGTTTTTTTAACTTTTTGGTTATTTTTACCGAATTGACATACCAATATAGAATGAATATACAAGGAAAATTAATGATTATCGGAGGTGCTGTAGATAAAGGAAGTTTTACAGAAGCCAGTTTTGACGCAAATGTTGCTAACAATTTAAATTTCTTCGAAACGGGAATTTTAAAACGACTAATATTAGAATCAAAACACAAAGAAAATTCAAGAATTGAAGTGATTACAACCGCTTCAAAAATACCAAGAGAAGTTGGGCCAGAATATGTAAAAGCGTTTCAGTTTTTAAATGCCAACAATGTGGATGTTTTGCACATCGAAAAACGCGAACAGGCGACTGATTCTGAGGTTTTGGCTAGAATTAAAGCAGCTGATGTTGTAATGTTTACTGGCGGAGACCAACTTCGACTGACTTCAATTTTAGGAGGAACTGAACTTCACGATATTATTTTAGACAAATATAGAAACGAAGATTTTGTGTACGCAGGAACTTCGGCTGGAGCTGCTGCAGCTTCAAATAATATGATTTATCAAGGAAGCAGTTCAGAAGCTTTGCTGAAAGGCGAAGTGAAGATCACAAGCGGTTTAGGCTTAATTGACGATGTAACTATTGATACGCATTTTGTTCAAAGGGGCAGAATTGGCAGATTATTTCAAGCTGTTGTTGGAAATCCAAGGGTTCTTGGAATTGGTTTGGGAGAAGATACAGGTTTGCTGATAATCGAAAATAAGATGGAAGCAATTGGTTCTGGACTGGTAATTTTAGTTGATGGAAGGCAAATTAAAGATACAAATTTGACACAAGTGGAACTGGGGCAACCTGTTTCTATCAACAATTTGGTGGTTCATGTGATGAGTAAATATGATACTTATGACTTGAAAACGAATAAAATGCACATCCAATCGTCGCAATATGAAGTGGACCTTCTTCATAAAAATCCAGAATCAGTAAAATGAAAATAATAATTCACGGCGGATTTTTCTCAGAATCGTCCACAAATCACGAGACAAAAGTAGCAAAGCAAAATGCTTTGGTGCGAATTGCGAAAGATTCTTATGAGTTTTTGAAAACACATTCGGCTTTAGAAACGGTAGTTTACGCAGTTTCTCAATTGGAGGATGATGAATTGTTCAACGCCGGAATTGGTTCTCAAATTCAAAGCGACGGAAAAATCAGAATGAGTGCTTCTTTAATGGATGGCTTTACGCAAAAAATGAGCGGTGTTATTAATATCGAAGAAGTGAAAAATCCGGTGCAAGTTGCTCAGGTTTTGCTTGATTTTGATGATAAAGTTTTAGGTGGCAGCGGTGCTACCAACTTTGCCAGAAAACATGGTTTTGAAGTTTTTTCTACGGAAATTCCGCAACGGCGTTCTGAATATGAAGCCAAATTAGCTTCCGCCGGAACCGGAACTGTGGGTTGTGTAGCTTTAGACAAAGACGGAAAAATTGCTGTGGCAACTTCCACTGGTGGAAAAGGTTTTGAAATTCCAGGGCGAATTTCAGATTCTGCAACCGTTGCAGGAAATTATGCCAATGAATTTTGTGGCGTAAGTTTAACAGGAGTGGGAGAAGATATTGTCAGCGGAGCCGTTGCTGCAAAAATTGTAACTCGCGTAACCGACGGATTTTCTTTGAAGGAAGCTTTTGCAAAAACTTTCGCAGAATTAAAACCTTTTGACGGATTTGCAGGAGCAATTGCAATTGACAAAGATGGAAATATCTTTCATCAAGATTCACATCCAAGTATGGTTTTTGCTAGTTTCGACGGAGAAAAAGAAGAAGTTTTTCAGTAAGAAATTATAGAAATAAATAAAAAAATCCTGATGATTCATTTTTCATCAGGATTTTTTTTGACTGTAAATCAACGTTGATTAGTTTGCGGGCTGTAATTCTGTTGTAATTGCAATACGATTCCAAGCATTAATAATGGTAATCATCATGATTATCGCACCGATATAATTTTCATCGAAATACTTTTTGGCATTGTCATAAGTGGCTTGAGTCAAATGATTTTTTTGAATCAAAGTCACTTCTTCGGTCATTGCAAGGATTGCTTTTTCTTCATCGGTATAAAGATTTGTTTCGTTCCAAGCGTTTAAAAGATAGATTCGCTGTTCTGTAAATCCTAGTTTTCTGGCATCTTTTGTATGCATATCGATACAAAAAGCACAGCCGTTAATTTGTGAAGCTCTAATCTTGATCAGCTCTTTGTGAATTGGATTTAAGGAAGTTGATGCAATGTATTTTTCTAATCCAATCATTGCTTTGTAAGCTTCCGGTTGTGTCTGTAAAATGTTTACTCTGGTTTCCATTTTGAATGTGTTTTTAAGTTCATTACAAATTTCCGCCAAAGGTTTTTCAAAAAACTTGAAGTACTTCAAGAAATGAATTTATACTTTTCCAGCACGAATCTTACTCATAAATTCAGGAGAAAAATCCAAATAGGAGGCAACCATGTATTGCGGTACGCGTTGGATAAACTCCGGAAACATCTTGTTCATGTGATGAAAACGTTCTTCGGCAGACATTGTAAAAAGATAAGCAATGCGAACTTGCGAAGCTCCAAATGATTTTTGGATAACTAATCTAAAGTATTTTTCCAGCTTTGGAACTTGTTCTAATAATTCATCAAATGATTTCCTGTCGATAGAAAGTACTTCGATATTTTCAATGGCTTGAATATTGAAGCGAGTCGGAGTTTGATATTGAAAGCTTAAGTAATCGGTAATCCACCAATTTTCAATTCCAAATTGCATTGTCTGTTCCACGCCTTTTGAATTGTTGATATAAAACCTAATGCATCCTTTGGTTATAAAATATTGCTTGTTGCAAATCTGTCCTTCGCTTAAAAGGATTTCTTTCTTCTTGAAGTTTTCTGGCTTAAAATAAGAAAGCGTAATCTCGGCTTCTTCTGAAGTCAAGGAAAAGAATTTTTCTATATGTTGGATTAGCAGATTCATAAAACAAATATAATGAAAACAAAAAAACCACCTCTTTTGAGATGGTTTTTCTATAAGTAAGTAAGACAAATAGATTTATAAAACGTTTATTTTACTTTATTAAGTACTGCTTTGAAAGCTTCTGGGTGGTTCATTGCTAAATCTGCAAGAACTTTTCTGTTCAATTCGATTCCGTTAGCTTTTACTTTCCCCATGAATTGAGAATAAGACATTCCTTCCAATCTAGCTCCAGCGTTGATACGTTGAATCCATAATGCACGGAAATTTCTTTTGTTCTGCTTTCTATCGCGGTAAGCATAAACCATGGCTTTCTCCACCGCGTTTTTAGCAACTGTCCAAACGTTTTTACGTCTACCAAAGAAACCTTTGGCTTGCTTCATTATCTTTTTTCTTCTTGCTCTTTTAGCAACTGAATTTACTGATCTTGGCATAATTTTAATGTGTTTTTGTAGCAGGCGTCCTGAATTTAATCAAAGGAACTTATTGGCCATACTCCAAGGTTATGAAATTGTTTTTTAACCTAAAGATATCTTGGGTTTATGGTATTGGATTTATGGTTTAGGGATTTCCCTGTGCCTTGAACCTTTTACCTTAAGCCTTTATTAGATAATTCTTAATTGTTGTTTGATGCTTTTCATATCTGTCTTGTGAACAAGAGCAGAGTGAGTCAAAGCTAACTTACGCTTTTTAGATTTTTTAGTCAAGATGTGACTTTTAAAAGCGTGCTTTCTTTTAATCTTTCCAGAGCCAGTAACTTTAAAACGTTTCTTAGCGCTAGATTTGGTTTTCATTTTAGGCATTTTTTCCTAGTGTATTTAATTTGTCTTACTTACTTATTTTCAAAAGCTTTAGGCCTTAGGCTTTAGGCTTTAAGCAAAGTTGTCTTGAAAACATTTTGCTTATTGCTTATTGCTTATTGCTTACAGCAAATAATTTATTTTTTCTTCTTTGGAGCTAAGAACATAATCATTCTTTTTCCTTCCAAAACAGGCAATGCTTCCACCTTACCATATTCTTCTAAATCTTGAGCCAAACGAAGCAAAAGAATCTGTCCTTGATCTTTATAGATAATTGAACGACCTTTGAAGAATACAAAAGCTTTCAACTTCGAACCTTCCTTTAAGAATTTCTCAGCATTTTTTCTCTTGAATTCATAATCGTGCTCATCAGTTTGAGGACCAAAACGAATCTCTTTTACTGTAATTTGAGTAGATTTTGCCTTAAGTTCTTTATCACGCTTTTTCTGCATGTAAACGAACTTTTTATAATCCATAATTTTACATACCGGAGGTTCAGCATTTGGAGAGATCTCAACCAAGTCAAGTTCTTGCTCTTCTGCCATTCTCAAAGCCTCTGAAGTTTTATAAACTTTTGGCTCTACGTTGTCTCCAACAAGGCGCACTTCTGGAACACGAATTAAATTGTTAATCCTATGTGCGTCTTTTTTTTCTACTCGAGGCTGGTAACCTCTGTTGTTTCTTATTGCTATGGCCTTAAAATTTAAGTTAAACTGTAAATGTTTTTAATGTCTTTTTTATTTCTTCATTGATAATTGAAGCAAATTCATCGATAGAAACAGTGATATTTCCTTTTCCTTCCTGTCCGTGACGACGAACTGAAATCGTACCGTTTTTCTCTTCTTCCTCGCCTACAATCAGCATAAACGGGTATTTTTGTACTTCGGCTTCTCTAATTTTCTTACCGATGGTCTCGTTTCTGTTGTCAATTAGGGCGCGAATTTCGTGATTTTCTAGCAAATCTAAAACTTTTTTAGCATAATTTTCATATTTCTCGCTCAAAGACAATATAATAGCCTGCTCAGGCATCAACCAAATTGGGAAATTTCCTGCTGTATGTTCTAATAAAATCGCTATAAATCGTTCCATCGAACCAAAAGGTGCTCTGTGAATCATCACCGGACGGTGCAATTCATTATCTGAACCCTTGTAAGTCAGGTCAAAACGTTCTGGCAAGTTATAATCCACCTGAATCGTCCCTAATTGCCATTGTCTTCCCAAAGCATCCTTTACCATGAAATCCAATTTCGGACCATAGAAAGCCGCTTCGCCATATTCAACAACAGTATTTAGTCCTTTATCTTTTGCAGCGTTTATAATCGCATTCTCGGCTTTTTCCCAGTTTTCATCAGAACCAATATATTTTGCTCTGTCTTCTTGATCTCTCAAAGAAATTTGAGCCGTAAAGTTTTCAAAGCCTAAAGATCCAAATACGTATAATACAAGGTCGATCACTTTTTTGAATTCTTCATCCAATTGTTCCGGAGTACAAAAAATATGCGCATCATCCTGAGTAAACCCACGAACACGAGTCAAACCGTGTAATTCTCCAGATTGCTCATATCTATAAACAGTTCCAAATTCAGCATAACGCTTAGGTAAATCTTTATACGACCAAGGTCTCACATTATAAATTTCACAGTGATGCGGACAGTTCATCGGTTTCAATAAAAATTCCTCGCCTTCCGCCGGAGTATGAATAGGCTGGAAGCTGTCTGCCCCATATTTTTCATAATGTCCAGAAGTTACATAAAGTTCTTTCTGCCCGATGTGTGGCGTAACCACTTGTTCGTAACCCGCTTTCTTTTGTGCTTTTTTCAAAAATTGTTCCAAACGATCTCTCAAAGCAGCACCTTTTGGTAACCACAATGGCAACCCTTGACCTACTTTCTGAGAGAAAGCAAACAATTCCAATTCCTTTCCAAGTTTTCTATGATCACGACGTTTTGCTTCTTCAAGCAATTCAAGGTAATCCGTCAGATCTTTTTGCTTAGGAAATGAAATTCCATAAACACGAGTCAATTGCTTGTTCTTTTCATCACCTCTCCAATACGCACCAGCAACGCTCATGATTTTAAAAGCCTTGATAATTCCGGTATTCGGAATATGCCCACCGCGGCATAAATCAAAAAAGTCAGCATGATCACAAAAAGTAATCGTTCCGTCTTCCAGATTTGAAATCAATTCTGTCTTATATTCATTGTCCTTATATACTTCTAGAGCTTCCGCCTTTGAAACCGAACGCATTGTAAATTCATATTTTCCTCTTGAAATTTCAAGAACGCGATCTTCCACTTTCTTGAAATCGGCATCGGTGATCTTTTGGTCGCCAAAATCTACGTCATAATAAAATCCGTTGTCAATCGCAGGTCCTAATGTTAGTTTGATTCCAGGAAACAATTCCTCCAAGGCTTGCGCCATAACGTGAGAAGTCGAATGCCAAAAAGCCTTCTTCCCGTCTTTGTCATTCCAAGTATATAATATGAGTGACCCATCCGTCGTCAGTTCCGTCGCGGTTTCCACAGTAGTTCCATTAAAAGAAGCAGAAATAACATTTCTTGCCAATCCTTCACTAATGCTTTTTGCAACATCCATCGGAGTCACGCCCTGCGCAAACTCTTTAACCGACCCATCGGGTAACGTAATCTTTATCATGTTATAAAATTTATGAGCGCAAATATAAACGATTCTGAAAACACATACAATATATATGTACACTATAAATTCATACATTATATATGTGTATGGATTTTATCGTAGAGACAGCCCACTAGGCTGTCTTTTTATTTGCGCGGCAACCCCAGGCCAATTCCCCAAAACAGAAAACAAAACCCCTTCCTTATATATATGTAATTTTTCCCGGCAGCGAAAGGCCTTTCTTTTGCCAGCACACGCAATTC